>JBBRPA010000051.1:0-24885 GCA_038228695.1 Chthoniobacterales bacterium | reverse complement strand
GACGTGAGTTTTTTGTGCTCTGGTCGCCTTGGCCCAGGCAGCGGGGGTGATGTCTTGGATTTGCCAGTTGGTCATCGTCGGCAGGCGGGTGAGCACGTCGCGCAGGTAGGCAACCGGATCGATTTGCTGGCGGCGGCAGCTCTCTATAATGGTGTAAATGATCGCACTGCGTTCCCCGGCCCCAGCGTCCCCGATGAACAACCAGTTTCTCTTTCCAATCGCCGTCGGCCGAATCGCGGGTTGCCTCGGTGGGGTATTGGCGAGGCTATCTCCGCTTCGCTCCGGTTCAACGAGATTGTTGTCAGTTTTTTCCAAAATGCTCCCCTTATCCGAGTTGCGCTCTCCTGCGCTCCATGCTTTGGTGGGCGCATGACCAAGGGATGGCTAAACCTTTTCCGAGGGGCGTTTGAGCCCGCTCTCCATCCGTTAGATCACGGAATGGCTCGCAAATACATCAAACAAAGGCTGGCTGTGGTCTATCCTGTGTTGCGCGGAGACCCGGTGGCGCTGGAAAAAGCCTACCGTGCGCTTGATCTTGAGCCTAGAGTCGGAGTGGGCAAGCACGAGGCTCCAACTGTCTTTGAAATGAAGCTTCCGGAACTTCCATTGTAAAAGCGAGGGTCATTTGGGAAGGACCCAGAGTCCTAGCAGAGGGATTAAGAGCATTCCATCAACCAGCCAGTGGTAAAAATTTGGATTTTTCGTCATCTGCGATACCGGCAACAACAGGACGATATAACCGACAAAGAGGGCCAGTTCGGGGCGAAAATCGAGCCGCAAAAAAAGTATCTGGAGCGCTGCTAGGAATCCCAACAGACCTCGAAACCATCCTTTAGCTAACGCCGTTGCCATAGTCGCAACTCCCGCCGCCCGATCCCCAGAGCGGTCACGCTGATCGAATAGCAGTATATTGATCAGCAAACCTGCAAAAATACAGCCAAGCACAGGCCAGTGCCGAGCGGTTACCAAACTGTTTCCCGCCGGGATCCACGCCGGTCCGGTCAAAGCTGCCAAGATGACCGCTGGAGGCACTAACCATTTCAGGAAGATGAAGTCTTTGATCCGCGTCCGCATGCCGGGTGGGCGCACGGAGTAGAATACGGAAATTGCAAGGGCCGGAACGAGGAAAGCAGCAAGTCGCCACTGTTGGTGCCAGAAAGTTGCGAGGGCGAGCGTCGGCACTGACAAGAGAATGAGCCACCGGCGCCACCGCTGATGATTCGCTCGGTTCGGGTGATTGATCTGGTCAGATGGATCCGGGATCCAGCGATCGAGGTTATAAACGAAGATGCTTCCGGCGAACCAAACGACCGGGTAAACCGAGACTTGGCAACCCATGATTTGGTTCAGATAACACCCCATCGCGACTAAGCCGGCAGCTCCAAAGAAAAAGAGCGACTGGATCGCATCGAGGAGTTGAGATGCCTGTCGTTTACTCAAAGTTGGCTTGGAGAATGATTTGCAACTGATTTAGACGAAATTAGTGGGATTAACCGCACCTTTACCTTGACGCCTGAGACTGCTACGCCCTACATAACAGGTTCAACTTATAAAGCTGAATATTTTGTTGCGCGCCGCGCTCCACTCGAGATGAATTTCTCCCGACAGGATATTTGCTTCACTTCCACACGCAATTTTAACACGCCTTTTTAATGTTTAACGGAATTTTGGGATTCTTCTCCAACGATGTCGGCATCGACCTCGGCACGGCTAACACGCTTGTTTACGTTCGAGATCACGGCATTGTCCTGCGCGAGCCGTCGGTAGTCGCTGTTCAGGCTGGAACGAACAAGGTTCTCGCGGTTGGCGACGAGGCCAAGCGGATGCTCGGTCGCACTCCAGGGAACATTGTTGCCATCCGTCCGCTCAAGGACGGAGTGATCGCCGATTTCGAGATCACCGAGGCGATGCTCCGACATTTCATTAGCAAAGTCCATAATCGCCGAAAAATGGTCCGCCCCCGGGTAGTCATCGCGGTTCCCTCTGGCATCACCGAAGTCGAAAAGCGGGCGGTGAAAGATTCCGCCACCCATGCAGGTGCGCGGGAGGTTTACTTGATTGAAGAGCCCATGGCGGCAGCAATCGGCGTGGGTCTTCCGGTGCAGGATGCGGCGGGAAACATGATCATCGACATCGGTGGCGGCACGACAGAGGTCGCATTGATTTCCCTCTCGGGAATTGTCTTCAGCCGAAGCGTTCGGGTAGCTGGTGACGAGCTGGATGAGGCGATTATCCAATACATGAAGCGCGCCTACAATCTGATGATTGGCGAGCGCACAGCGGAGGAGATCAAAATCAAGATCGGGTCTGCCTATCCTCAGGAAAAAGAGACCAGCATGGAAGTCAAAGGCCGCGACTTGGTGGCCGGCTTACCGAAAACTCTCATGCTGACCTCGCAAGAGGTGCGCGAAGCTTTGCTTGAACCGATTTCGACGATTGTGGACTCAGTCCGCGTGACCTTGGAGCGCTGCCCGCCGGAATTATCTGCCGACTTGGTGGATCGCGGTTTGGTGCTCGCCGGAGGGGGAGCCTTACTGCGTGGCCTCGACAAATTGCTTATGGAAGAAACCGGACTGCCGGTGCATGTGGCCGAAGATCCATTGAGCGCGGTGGCTGAGGGCACCGGACGGGCGCTGAACGAATTGAAATTCCTCCGCCAGGTGGCGACGAACGAGCGGCAGTGGCGCTAGTTTCTGCTCACGGAGAATCGAGCTTTGAAGCCGATTAACATAGTCGTCCTCACCATCTTGCTCGTTCTGACGGTGGGACTTCTGACGCTAGGACCGCGAAGGGTTCAGGCGATGAAGGGGGCGTTTTTGCAGGCCGTTTCCCCTTTTCTGAAAACGGGCGCCTTGGTCCAAAACCAAGTGACCACCGTGACGACCGGACTCAAGTCGCTCGATCAAATGGAGCGGGACAACCAGCGACTGCTGATCGAGAACAAAAATCTAAAGGCGATCAACCTGACCTTGCGCAATCTGGAGGAGGATAACAATCGGCTCCGGCGGGCTCTGAACTACCGCGAACGGGCGGTTTACAAACTGGTGCCAGCGAGGATCGTGACCCGCGAAGCCGGCACTTGGCTGAACAGCTTCACGATTGATTGCGGTAAAAACAAAGGCCTGAAACCGGACATGCCGGTAGTGACTGACGAAGGGATTGTTGGGAAAACAACGATCGTTTCAGAAAGCATTTCCGAGGTGATTTTGATCACCGACGAACGATTGCAGATCGCGGCGGACGTGGAAGGCTCGCGCGAGCAGGGGGTTGTCCAGGGAGCGCAATTGTCGGAAGTCATGTCGCCGCTGCTGGCTTTGAATTTTTTATCTAAGGAAGCTCAGTTGTCCGTGGGTCAGAAGGTCTACAGTTCCGGGATTGGCGGTGTGTTTCCCTCCGGTCTGTTGATTGGAACCGTGAAATCGACCAATCACCGGGATCTGGACACGCAGGCACTGCTCATGCCGGCGGTGGATTTGTCGGAGATCGAGGATGTTTTCGTCGTGATTGGAGGCTGACCATGGTGCTGCTTTATCTTTTTTTGCTGATCGTCTGCAGCTTTTTGGCTCTGGTCCTACAAGTTTTCATTCCGCCTCTGCCTTGGCTGCATGGGGCGCAGGTTTTGCTGATGCCGATTGTGATGTTCTACGGGGCGCTGGCACTGCCGTTTCCGGCGACGATGGTTTTGACGTTTTGCTGCGGATTAATGTGGGATTTGTTTTCCGTTCAAGTCGTTGACTCGACAGTTGAAATATCGCTCGGGTGGTCGATAATCGTTTATTCGATTTTAGGGTCAATGATGCATGGGTTCCGGCCATTATTTTTAAGGGGAAGATGGGAGATTCACTGTTTGATGACCGGGATTTTCACGTCTTGTAGTTTGCTGGTGGAGTATCTTTTCATTATTTTTCGGCGGCATCACGCGGTCCTTCCGCCGAGTGTTTGGTGGCTGACGCTCGGAGCGGGCTTGGTGGCCATGTTGTTGAGCCCGATTTTCTATTGGTTGCTCGGGCGGTTGGCGGATTTCGTTCATTACGAGCCAGACGCGCCTTTTTTTGAGGAGATCGTCGGATGACCGCGCGTCGTACAGAGGGGCCGACGGCGAAAAAGCCGTTGCTCAGGGTGCACCTTCTGGCGCTGTTATTTCTGACCGCTTTTGGCCTGCTCGTTCTGCAAATGTGGAATGTCCAGGTGCTGCGCTGCGATTATTACACCAAGCAGATTCTTAATAGTTCGCAGGTTACCGTCCGGATTCCGTCGGTCCGCGGCGAGATCAAGGATCGCAACGGCCTTTCGCTCGTTCGCAACCGCGCCAGTTACGAGGTCGATTTTCTGCTTCCGGCCATGGTGCAGAACTACAAAAAGCAGAACCACGACGTTCCGAAGCTGAAATACGAGAAAGCCAATGCCCGCGGTCTCGCCCGCCCGGCGGAGGAGACGGACATCGTCACGATCATCGATTCGGCCATCCAACCGCGCTTGAAGGAATTAAAACTCGACGAGCCTTACAACGCCAACAAACTCCGGGTTCATTTCAAAACCAAACAATTGGTTCCCTTCACCTACCGGCAGGACGTTGATTTTCCGACGTTTGCAAAATATGCTGAGCGCGACATCGGTCTTCCGGGCATTAAAGTGGGTCAGAAACCGGTCCGCGAATACGTTTACGGGGCAATGGCGGCGCAACTCCTCGGCTACGTGGGAGAGACCCGCGACATTACCACCCTGCCGGACATTAACGATTTCACCTATTACGAAGCCGATGTCCAAGGCCGAACCAACATTGAAAAAACCCAGGACGAACTTCTGAAAGGAAGCCCCGGCGCCCGGGTGCTGAAGAAAAACGTCAAAGGACAGATCGAAGGCGAGATTCGCGAAGACCCGCCGCAGCGCGGCTCCGATGTTTACCTTACGATCGACGCGAAAATTCAATACATCGCCGAAAAAGCGATGCGAGCCGTGGGTCGCGGCGCGGCTGTGGTCGTCAACCCCAACAACGGCGAGGTCCTTGCCATGGTCTCCGTCCCGTCGTTCAACCCGAATAACTTCATCCCTAGTATCTCCACGAAAAACTGGAAAGCCATCAAGGACGCCGACGCCGACCCCCTAACCAATCGCGCCATCAGCGCCTACGCTCCCGGCTCCACCTACAAAATCCCAATCGCGCTCGCCGGCATCAAAGCTGGGAACGGGAGTGATCATTTCAACTGCTCCGGCGGCGTCTCCTACGGCAACACCTACATGCGCTGCTGGATCGGCCAGCAAGGGGGCCAGCACGGCGATCAAGACCTCGAAAACGCTCTCAAGAATTCCTGCAATGCGTTTTTCTTCCAATACGGAAACGCCACGGGCATCGCACCGATCGATCAAATGTGCGCCTCGCTCGGACTCGGCCAACCCACCGGTATCGAGCTCTCAGGAGAAGACGGCGGCGTGCTCCCGGGCAAAGAATGGCTCGCCAAATACCACCCGAAAGATCGCTGGAGTAACGCCAACACCGCCCTCACCTCGATCGGCCAGCAATACGTCGAGGCCAGCCCGCTGCAAATGGCCATGGTCGGCGCCACCGTTGCCAACGGCGGCATCTGTTACTACCCCACGCTCATCCATAAAACGGTCAGCCCCGACGGCAAAGAAACGCTTCACCCGCCCCGCATCCGGACCAATCTCCTCCAGAATGGCCTGACCCCAGAACAAATCGAAAAAGTCCGCCACGGCATGTGGAAAGTCGTCAACGACCCGGATGGCACCGGCAAGAAAGCTCGCGTTCCCGGCACTGTCGTCGCGGGTAAGACGGGCACTGCTCAATTCAAACGCAAAGGCCAGCCCGACAACCACACCTGGTTTGTCAGCTTTGCTCCGTATGACAAACCCACCCTCGCCATTTGCATCTTCATCGAAGGCGCCAAATCCGGCGGCGGCACCGCAGCGCCTATCGCCGCGAAAATCATCAAGGACGTCACTGCTATGAAAGGCGGTTACAACCCTGACCTGAAACCCCTCAAACCTGCCCTTGGCAGCTATGAATTTGTAGAATCCATTGACTTCGAGCGTAATCTCCCTGCCGCATCCGGCGATGGGGATGGCGAGACGGCCGAGATGGTTTCCGGCAGCAACGAAAGATCCGTTGCCCGGGACCGGTCCCGCCCGTCAGACCAGGACGCTCCTAACATCGAAACCGAGGCCGAAGATCATCCCCAAACCACTCCAAAACCGGAGACTGAGGATGAGTTGAAAAAGAAATTCCTTCTTTTTCAGCGCGATCAAAAATCCCTGCCCAAACCGAAAAACCCTCGCGGTTAAACGGCATGAGCAGCGAATTTCTGGACGTTCCCTCCACCTCACCAACCCGGCAGAAAGGCCTAAGAGGAATGATTGAAAAAGTAAAACAAATGTTCGGACTCGCTCCGAAAAAGACCGGCAACCAGCTTGTCATCAACTGCGAACGCCTGGAAACACGCGTCGCTCTCGTCGAAAACGGCCGCCTTGAGGAATACTCCATCGAGCGCGACAACGATCGCAACATCGTTGGCAGCATTTTCAAAGGCAAAGTCAAAAACATCGAGCACGGCCTCAAGGCTATGTTCGTGGACATTGGCTTCGAGAAAAACGCCTTCCTCCACTTCTGGGACGCTCTCCCCGCCGCTCTCGACAGCGGCATCGAGGAAGTCTCCCGCGCTCGCAGCAAGGCGAAGTCTAACATCAGCTCGAAAGACATCCCGAGCATCTACCCCGTCGGCTCCGACGTCATCGTCCAAGTCACCAAGGGACCCATCAGCAGTAAGGGGCCGCGCATCACGACGAACATCAGTCTCGCTGGCCGTTACCTCGTTCTCATGCCTTACAGCGACCAAAGCGGTATCTCCCGCAAGGTCGATGATCCCAAGGAACGCGAGCGCCTTCGCAAAATTCTCCAAGAACTCGAAATCCCCGAGGGCATGGGCGTGATCATGCGCACTGTCGGCGAGGGTCAGCGCTCCCGTTATTTTGTCCGCGATCTCAGCCTTCTCGTTGAGCAATGGCGCAAAATCGAACAGGCCATGCAGGATCAACCCGGCGGCACCTGTCTCTTCCGCGAGCCCGATCTAATTGACCGCACGGTGCGCGATTTCCTGACCGATGAAATCGACTCCGTAGTCTGCGACGACCTCGCTGCGACCAACCGAATGCAGGATCTTGTCGGTCAAATTTCCCGCCGTGCGCGCAATCGAATCGAACATTACACCGAGCCCTATCCGATCTTCGAGCGCTACGGCGTCCAGAAACAAATCGACGACGCCTTTCACCGCCAAGTCTGGCTGAAGTGCGGCGGTTACATCGTCATTGATGAAACCGAGGCGCTCATCGCCATCGACGTCAACACCGGGCGCAACAAAGGCTCCAAGGAAATGGATAAAACCATTTTTACCACGAACATGGAAGCAGTGGACGAAATCGCCCGCCAACTTCGACTTCGCAACATCGGCGGCCTGATCATTGGCGATTTCATCGACATGAAAAGCCGCAAGGATCAGCAAATGGTCTTTCAGCGAATGAAGGACCGGCTCAAGCGCGATAAAGCGAAGACCCACGTCCTGCCCGTTTCACCGCTTGGTTTGATGGAAATGACCCGCCAACGTGCGCAGGAAAGCCTCAGCGGCAGCGTCTTCATCACCTGCCCATATTGCAGCGGACGCGGCAAGGTGAAGAGCGCCATGACCATGAGCGTCGAATTGCAGCGCCAGCTTCACCTCGTGATGCGGAAGTATCAGGACGAAATTCACGAAATCCGCGTGGTGGTTAATCCCGAGGTGCTCAAGCGGCTGCGCAATGAGGACGAGGATTTGCTCGTCGATATCGAGCGCAAATACGCTGGCCGCCTCAGTTTCCGCGGCGATCCGACGTTTCACCACGAGCATTTCACGATCAACGACGCCGTCGCTAACGTGGAATTGAAGGCTTAAGCCAGACGGTCCAACAATTGCAGACCGCAAGTCCCGTTTGTAAATCGGAGTCGAGTAGGGCACACTAAAGCAGTAAAATCTCATCCATATGAAAATTGGCGTTCCGCGGGAAATCAAAGAACAAGAACATCGGGTGGCGTTACTGCCCGCCGGTGCCTATCAGCTAGCTAAAAAAGGCCATGAAGTCCTCGTGGAAGTCGGCGCGGGTATCGGTGCCGGCTATTTGGATGAGGACTACATTAAGGCCGGCGCCCGGATCGTGGACACCCACGAGGGGGTATTTGCCGAGACGGACCTGATCGTCAAAGTCAAGGAGCCGCTCCCCTCCGAATACGGGCTCCTGCGCCAAGGGCAGTTGCTTTTTACCTACCTGCATCTCGCAGCCAACCGAAAACTAACCGATGCCCTTCTCGCCTCGGGAGTCACCGGCATTGCTTACGAGACAATCGAGGTCAACCGCCGTCTCCCTTTGCTTGAGCCGATGAGCGAAATCGCCGGCCGCATGTCGATTATCGTTGGCGGATATTTTCTGGCCAAACACACCACGGGCAGCGGTGTGCTCCTCGGTGGCGTCCCCGGGGTTTTGCCCGGCAAAGTCGTCGTGCTGGGCGGTGGAACTTCCGGCGTCAACGCCGCCCGCATGGGCATGGGGCTTGGGGCGGATGTGACCATTCTCGAGGTCGATGTGGAGCGGATGCGTTTCCTCGATATCACGATGCATTCCGTACACACGTTTTACTCCAGCGAAGCACATCTTTCGGAGTTGTTGCCGAATACCGATTTGTTGATCGGAGCCGTCCTTGTTCCCGGTGCCCGCGCGCCCAAACTGGTTAATCGTGAAATGCTCCGGATGATGAAACCCGGCAGTGTCTTCGTGGATATCGCCATCGATCAGGGCGGCTGCGCCGAGACCTCGCGCGCCACCACGCATCATGATCCGGTTTTCACCGAGGAAGGCGTGATCCATTATTGCGTGGCTAACATGCCAGGCGCTTATGCGCGGACGGCGACTCAGGCGCTGACCAACGTCACCTATCGCTACATCGAATTTATCGCCGACTATGGCCTCGCTGGTGCTTGCCAGAAACAGCCCACCCTGGTTGGTGGCATCAATGTCCAGAACGGGCACTTGACCAATCAGCAAGTGGCCGAGGCACACCAGCTCCCTTTCTCCGCCGCAGTCGTCAGCGAATAGATCGTTACTTGGCTGCGGGCGTCGGGGCCGCTGGAGCGTCGTTGGCGTCTGGAGTTGCCACCAGTTGCTCCAGTTTATTGAGTTGCATCGAGGGCTTGCCCTTTTTCAGCTCGATCTTGCCCGTCATCGTGAAGGTTTTTCCGGAAAAGGCCTCGATGTCCCCAAACGCTCCCGCATCGGCCGGGCTGATGTAAACCGAGAAGGTTTGGTTCGGATAATCACCGCCAAAATTCAGGAAAACTGCGCCGCTTTTCGTTTTCTTGGCGTTGCTGCATTGCGAGGTCACGCTGATGATTTCTCCTTCTTTCGCTGCAGCCTCTTCGGGCGTTAGAGCAAGGAGCGGGCTAAGAGTAGCAAAACCGAGGGCGATGAGCAGAAACAAACTGGAAAGCATTTTGGACATGGAAAAAACCTAGGGCCTAGGATGAGCTTTGCCCAGTATTTACTGGAACCGTCGGGTCTGGATTCGGGGAATGGTTTAAAACCGCAAAACATTTCAAAAAACCGGGGGCAAAATCCTGCGGACGGTTCGTTACCCATTCGCGCAGCAGCCCCTGCGGAAAAAACGCCCCAGTCTCAATTTCCAGCGGATGCAGGTGAAAGGGACCCTCCGATTCCGCCCGGTAGATGCCAACAAACTCGAACCCCGTCTCGGGCGAGGCGGGCAGTTTTTCAATAAAAGTCACCGCCACAGCCACGCCCAATTCCTCCACAATCTCCCGGCGGGCAGCCTCATCGTAGGATTCCCCTGCGTCGAGATGACCCGCCGCACTCGAATCCCATTTGCCAGGCTCGCGGTCTTTGAGGTGGCTGCGCTTCTGCAAAAAGAGTTCGCCCTGCTGGTTTGTCACGAAAATATGCACCGCCCGATGATTCCAATTGCGGGCATGGACCTCGCCGCGCGGGGCTTGGGAAACAACCGTATCTTGATCATCCACGACATCGAAAATCTCCCCCGCAACATCCTGCGCGTCGGTCTGATGGAGCGGATGCAGAGCTTGGACGAGCTGCACCCATTGATCGATCGAAAGCTCCTCTGCACGACACTGGGACGAGACGCCCAACATGGATGAAAAAGCTGACCAATCATCCGCTGGAATGTCGAGCAGCTTGCGTAACTGCTTGCGGCGCTGGGAGAATCCGAGTCGCACGGTCTGTTCAAACACCCGCCCGTCCACCGGAGCAATATTTTCCGGAGCGAGCGCGGTTAATAACACCACCGCCGAATCCACGTGAGGTGCGGGGTAAAAAACCGACGGAGGAAGTGTCCGCAAATACTTCACCTGCCACCGACGCTGGACGGCGATCGTCAGCGAACCGTAGGCGGGACTCCCCGGTTTCGCGGTCAATCGCTCCGCCACCTCGCGCTGGAGTGTGAACAGGGCGTTGGTCACCGAAGTCGGTGCAGACAGAAAATTGAGCAGGATGGCAGTGGACACATAATACGGAAGATTACCGATTAACTTATGCGGTCCTTTGCATATAAACTGTCGTAAGTCACTGTCACAAGCGTCTTGATGCCAAATTTGAAAAGATGAGTAGTCAGCAAAGCGTTTTGTTAGAAACGAAACCATGTTCCCATCCTTCTCAATCGCCGTCACCCTGCCAACCAGCGGCACGAGCCACTCGGTTAGCGCGCCCAAACCCGGTCCGATCTCGATAAATTGATCGTTGGAATTGGGTTCCAGTTGACGAATCATCCACTTTGCCAAGTTCTGGTCGTGCAAAAAATTCTGTCCGAGACTCTTCCTTGGGGAGGCGTCCGATGCCGCCAAATTCTGTTTAATTTCGGTCAGAGTCACAGTTTTTTCACAAAATTTTGACTGGCAAAGCCATATTTGTTCACACGTTGTTCACATCGTATAAAATATGACGTGTCATGTCTTTCCGATTGTTCCGGGAGGATTTCCGGGCAGCTCGGTTCGGCGTTTCCGGCGGAAGATTTTTTTTGCCTCAGCCAAGGAAACCTGATCGATGAAAAACGCCGTCGCGGCGCGTCCGATGGCAAAGGTTCCTCCAGCAGCGAATCCGCCTGAAACGGCATAGCCGAAGCCAGGGACCAATTTTGCGACGCTCCTCGCTGCCTCGCGTAAAGCAAAAGCCAAGCCGATTGTGATCCCAAGCGATCCCATAAATTTGAGCCCGGAGCGGAGGTTCATGTTGCCGCCGCTGATGTAAATAATGCCAGCGACCATGCCCGCCTGCAGTCCGGTCAGGATCGGCATGTCGGCCAAAGGAATGGGCTGTGCCCCAATCGCGGCCGAAATCGCGCTGGTCGCTTTGACCAAGGTTTCGGCGATCTTTTTCTGAGCCGGGCGCATGCCAGTGATTCGGGCCATTTCCAGTCTGGCCTGCGGGGGCAGTTCGTCCACCAATTGCGACAGGAAATCCTGCAGGCCGCCTGCCAGTGTCTCGTCCGGGGTGCCATCCGTTCGGAATCGGCTCCAGCGTGGAATGGTCAGGACGTCTGCCAGAATTCTATTGATTGCGGCGTTTTCCCGAAGCGCCGTTTCGACCGCGAAAGTGGCTTGGGACGTTCCGCTCGCCGCAACCGGACGTTCGGGAATCCCGTCGATAATCGCAAATACCGCCGGCCGATGGGCGAATTTCGCCTCGATCTCCACCAGCGCTTGGGCGAGCCGCTCAACGGCAGCCGTTAGATCGGCTTGTTCCGGGTGCCCGTGACAGGCAAAAATGACGATGTCGGGCGCAAAAAAATCCCGACCACTGCCCCAATGGAGGGTCTTTTGCTCGCGTGCGTCGAGGAGCAGAACGGACCCTCCCGCGATTCGGTGAAAGGTTTCCCAGCCAGGTGCGAGGGGCAGGGGATGCTCGCCCTCGAGGGAAATGACTTGCTCGCGAAAGAGCGAATTGACGATTTCGACGCGGGAGACATCACTGGTGCCGGTCAGGAGAATCCGGGCGGGCCGTTGCTCAAGAAAGAGTTCCCGGATCGGGCGCATTTCGCTGAGCACCGCCTTTTGGAGCGGGCCAGGCAGTTTGGCGGCCAGCTTTTCCAACCGGTCATACCAACCCAAAAGCGTTTCCTGATTCATCAGGCGAGAGCTTTGAGGAGTAAGTCCACGTGTTCCGCCGGGGCGACTTTCCGCAGAATGGCTTTGATTTTTCCGTCCGGTCCGATGACGAACGTGCTCCGTTCGGTGCCCATGTATTTTTTCCCATACATGCTTTTTTCAACCCAGACTCCGTAGGCTTCGACAATTTTTTTGTCCTCGTCGCTGAGAAGCGGGAAAGGGAGTGAAAATTTCTCGATGAACTTGGTGTGACTCTTTGGCGGGTCAATGCTAACACCAAAAACCACCGCTTTTTCCGCAAATTCTGCCCACGCATCGCGCAACCCGCAGGCTTGGGTCGTGCAACCGGGCGTGTCGTCCTTCGGATAAAAATAAAGCACCACGTGTTTGCCTGCGAAATCCTTCAGGCTGACCGCTTTTCCCGATCCAAAATCGCCACCCACCGCCGCGGCAGAAAAATCTGGCGCCGCATCTCCAATTTTCAGTTCGCTCATAGATAGGGAATTGAAAGCTGGATTGCCGGGGTGGTCTAGGGGAAAATCATCCGAGCACCATTCCTTAAGGAAAACGAACGCGATTAATTTGAGCGGGTGCCGGCTTCGGCTGCTGTCGGGTTTGGCATTCTGGCGCAGATCAGCAACTCGTCGCAACCGAAGGCGAGGTCGATCGGGGCGAGAAGTTTTTGTTCGATGGAAGCCAGCCAATTGAGGCAGGCAAAGAGCCGGGAAACCCAACTGCGGGGGGCGATTTCCTGAGAGAGCAGATGGGGAGACGGCGCGGCCTGTTCTGCAATGGTGCGAAATTTCCAGAGATTTTTCATCCTCGAAAAGACTCCAACCAGAATACCTGGGTAGCCGCCGAACGGCCGTTGATCGCGTGATTCACACGAGGCAAATCCGCTGGTTCGGGCAATCTCTCGTGCCGAGGCGGCGGACAGAAAATAGAGGTGCTCCGGAATGGCCCAGCACCAGCAGGAGCCGCCCAGACGGAATTTCCAAGCACTGGCATTTGGCGTGACCACGATGCAAACGCCACCCGGGTTCAGGAGATCCGCGCATTGGGTGAAGTATCCCTTAACATCTCGCAGATGCTCCACAACGTGACTGGAAAAAATCACATCAAATTTTTCCTCAGGAAGATAGTTTTCGAAAAAGTCACTAACCACCGTAATGCCGAGTTCATCGGAGGCATGGCGCGCGGCCTGTTTTCCGCACTCAAGCATGACCACATCCGCGTCGCGCTCATTTTTCACTTTGGCCGAGAGATACCCGTAGGCTCCGCCCACCTCTAAAAACCGGAAGTGTTTCGTTGGAAGAAATGGGGTGAGCTGCGGCCAAAATATTTCCGCCGAGCGCTGATTGCGAACGAGCCACTCTTCGGTGCTCGAGTAATGTTCCGCATAAACCGCGGCAAACTCCTCGGGCAGCGGAAGCGGTTGTGTAAATGCGAAATGACATTTGTCGCAGCGATACATGATCGATGGCTCGCAGGGTCTCGGGCGGAAACCATGTCGTCCCGGGCCACGGCAAACTGGACAGTCAACTTCCATAGAAACGAATACTCAGGCAGTTTGTGATGGACCCATTTTTCCGACCAGTAGGAGCGTAAAATAAGCGATGGTTTGCAGGTGAAATTATGATTCTACAGGTTGGTTCTGATGGGTCAAAGCTCAATCGAAACGACAGAGGTCGACTAAAATACGGTAAATATTTGCGCATTCTCATTTTTCGTGCATGATTCGTGCATGGCTACCAAAACAATTACGCTGGAATTGGATGCGTATGAGAAATTGCGCAGTTCCAAACGTCCGGGCGAATCTTTTACGGAAGTGGTTCGACGGGCGAGTTTTTCGGATACAGTCGTTAATGGAGCCGGGTTGCGGGATTATTTTCGCAAAGGTGGCAGCGGGGTGAGTGAGCGGTATCTCGATGCAGTGGAGACGGCAGACAAAAACGATCTTCCACCGGACAATCCCTGGGCTTGAGATGGCGCTCATTCTCGATACGAACTTCGTAATCGCTGCCGAGCGGGAAGCCAAGCGTGGTCAACCGGCGGCGGTGGATCGCTTTCTGGCGGCGCACGAGACGGAGGAATTTTACATCACATTCACCGTGGCCGGAGAATTGGCAGGTGGCCAGTCAGCCTCCGAGATGCGCGACTGGCAACGGTTATGTCGCCCGTATGCGGTGCTGCCCTGGAGCATGGAGGTGGCTTGGCAATACGGAGAAATCTATCGCCAACTACAAGTTTCAGGTCGTTTGATTGGCACCAACGACCTCTGGATCGCGGCCACCGCTTTGGTGCAAGGCATGGCTGTGGTGACGAATAACGTCGATGAATTTCAGCGGGTGAACGGCTTGGAAGTCATTTCATTCTGAAATCAGCCGAGGGCGGACCGCATCTTTTCGAGCTGGGCGAGTTTTTCCTGCCAGGTGAGTTCGCGCTGACGGTGTTCTTCGAGCACGGTGGCGGGGACCTTTTCGGCAAAGCCGGGGTTGGCGAGTTTGGCGCGGACTTTGGTTAGTTCGTCGGTCACTTTGGCAATTTCTTTGCCGAGACGTTCGCGTTCGGCGGCGACATCGATGAGGCCTTCGAGCGGCAGGTAAAGATGGCCGAGCGGGGTGAGGTTAGTTGGCGTTCCCTGCGGTGCGGCGTAGCTGGATTCGATGTCGAGAGCTTCGGCGTTGAGGAGAATTTTCAGGACTTCGGCGTCGTGGGGTTCCAACTGAGCCGATGGTTGGAGAACGAAGCGAACGCGTTTGTTGCTCGGGATGTTGTAGGTGGATCGCAGGTTGCGTCCGGCGAGCACGGTATCGTATTTGGCGTTCGCAGCCTTTTCGGCGTCGGTTGTGAGGCCGTAGTGCGTGGTGAAATCGTCATCGAAAGACTGCGGCCAATGAGCAAACATAATCGTGTCGCCGCCTTGACCGACAGGGAGGTCGTTGCGGAAACCGAGGCTCTCCCAAAGTTCCTCCGTGATGAAAGGTAAAAACGGATGAAACAGTCGCAAAGTGTGCGCGAGGATGAAGTCGATCACGGCCAGCGTGTTCGCTCGCAATGGATAGGCGATAGCGGCTTCGGCGGGCGACATTGCGGGCTCCGTCGGCAGCGGGACGCGACCGAGCGCGGCTTTGCTGGCCTCGAGATACCAATCGCAATATTCGCTCCAAAAGAAACGATAGAGTGCGTTGGCGGCGTCGCTGAAACGGTATTCGTCGAGCGCGGTGGAGACTTCGCGAATCGCGGCGTCGAGTTTTAGCAAAATCCAGCGGTCGTCTGAGGTTAGGAGTGCCGGATTGATTTCGCCTTCGGTGTCGCCCTCATACATCTGGCGGAAGCGGGCGGCGTTCCAGAGTTTCGTGCAGAAATTACGCCCGAGTTCGACGTTTTTTTCGTCAAACATCACATCGGCTCCGAGCGGCGCAGAACGCATTACCCCGAAACGCAGCGCATCGGCTCCAAATTGGGCGATGATGTCGAGCGGATCGGGCGAATTGCCGAGCGATTTGGACATTTTGCGTCCCTGTTTGTCGCGAATGATGCCGGTGAAATAGACGTTCTGAAACGGCATCTCGCCCATCCATTCGTAGCCGGCCATAATCATGCGAGCGACCCAGAAGAAGATGATGTCCGGTCCGGTGACAAGATCGGTCGTCGGGTAAAATTTGGCGAGTTCCGGTGTTTTTTCCGGCCAACCCATCGTGGCAAACGGCCAGAGCCACGAGGAAAACCAAGTGTCGAGCACGTCGGGATCTTGCAGCCAAGGGGATGAAGAGGACTCATAGGACCTATCTGTCGTATTCGCCTCATTTGCAGGAGCTTCCAAACCGCAATAAACCTCGCCCGTTTCCTGATGATACCACACCGGAATGCGGTGGCCCCACCAGAGCTGGCGGGAAATGCACCAATCCTGCAAACCACCTAGCCAGTGATCGTAAACTTTCGCCCAACGATCGGGGTGAAACTTCATTCCGCCGTTCGCGACGACTTCGCGAGACTGCTCTACGCTCGGGTATTTTAGAAACCACTGCTCGCTGAGGCGCGGCTCGATCACGGCATCAGCGCGTTCGCTGTAGCCAACGTTGTTTTGATACGGCTCTTCCTTTTCCAGCGAACCCATTTCACGGAGAAGTTCGACGACGCGTTTGCGGGCTTCGAAACGCTCCAGACCAGCGAGATCGTTACCCGCGAGGTCACTCATCGCGCCGCGTTCGTTGATGACTTCGATGGTTTCCAACTGATGACGCTGGCCGATTTCGAAGTCGGCTTTGTCGTGCGCGGGGGTGACTTTTAAAACGCCGGTTCCGAAGGCGATGTCGATACTTTCCTCGGCGACGATCGGGATGGCGGCCTGATTTTCCAAAGGCAACGGACGGCGTGCCGTTTTGCCGATGAGATGGGCATAACGCGGATCGTTCGGGTTAACCGCAATCGCGGTGTCGCCGGGGATGGTTTCCGGGCGCGTGGTGGCGATGGTTAGGAAAGTGCCGGGCGACTCGATCACCTCGACTTTGAAGTAGTAGAGAACGCCGTTAGTCGGCTTCATGATGACTTCCTCGTCGCTCAAGGCGGTGAGTGCAACGGGGCACCAATTCACCATGCGTTTGCCGCGATAAATCATTCCTTTTTGGTAAAGATCAACGAAGACACGCTGGACGCAGGCGGAGTATTCCGGGTCCATCGTAAAACGGGTGCGCGACCAATCGCAGGACGCTCCGAGCGCGCGGAGTTGCTTGAGAATTTTACCGCCGTATTCGTCTTTCCACTCCCAGATCTTCTCGACCAGCTTTTCGCGTCCGAGATCGTCGCGATGTTTCATTTCTCCGGCTTTGCGGAGCGATTTCTCGACGACGTTTTGCGTAGCGATCCCAGCGTGATCGGTTCCGGGAAGCCAGAGCACTTCTTTTCCTAACATGCGGGCGCGGCGGGCGAGAATATCCTGAATCGTGTTATTCAGAACGTGACCCAGTGTTAGCACACCCGTGACATTTGGCGGCGGGATGACGATCGAATACGCGGGCTTGCTAGAAGTGGGATCGGCAGTAAAACAACCTTTGGCCAGCCAGTCGGCATACCATTTTTCTTCGATCGCTTGAGGCTCATACGTTTTGGAAATCTCGGACATAAGTTAGAAGTTATTCAGGAGTGGGAGCAGGTTCGTTGGAAGGAACATTTTTTTCGTCGGCGGCTTGGCGGGGACCGGGTGGCCATTGAAGTTTTCCACTAGAAAACTGCATCATGTTGGCAAGTCCTCTGATGGAAAACTCGGCCACCGCGCCGCTGTTCTCCAAGTAGCAACGAAAGGCAGCCGACTTGTTTTTCCAGACCAGCACGATTCGTTGCGAGGTGAGGTTCGCGGCGATGGGAACCAGCGGCAGCCCTCCCGACGTTGCTAGCCAGACGCCATTGGGTAACGCGGATGCCGTCATTTCGAGCGAATCTTTTCGCCCCGGGAAAAGCGGATTTTCGATCAACGAAACCGTCGCGGTCCTTTCGCGCGGCAGTTCGCCGATTGCGACAAGTTCGCCGGTGGCCGGATCAATTCCGAAGGAAGCGCACGGCTCGAGATCCCGTTGCAAGGTGGTTTTCCAAAGCGACACATCCGGCGTGGTGGAGGGTGCCGGTTCGAGGAGGCGTAAGCGGAGGCGTTTTTTTTGGATACTAACCAACGCGATCCGCCGGTCATCGCGACTGACATCGAACGCGGTAAACGCATCCTCGCCCTCCGCGTCGAGACCGCGCCGTGCGTTGCCGTTCAAATCAAACTGGGTCAGTGTCGCATCCACTGTCGAAACCCAAAAAGTGGACTCGATGCCGATCGCTAGCCACGTAATGGGCCCGTGCGGAGGCAGTGATAGTTTCTCAAATTGTCCCGTAACATTTTTGAAGACATCCGTCCCGTCGGAGACGATCACGGTACCGCTGCGGACGGCGAGCAGACGGGCACCCGTTGGAATGATCGCGACTGGGGCGGGTTCGAGGCTGACCGGATCGAAACGAATCAGGTTGCCGTCGATGATGCCAAGAAGGGCATCGTTCGATGATGCTAGGGAAATCAGGCCACTGATGGTGGGAGAGGGTTCGCTGGCCGACCCTGTTTCCAGATCGACGCAAACCACTTTGCGCGGACTACAGACGCATACTCGATCGGCCAGCACCGCCAATCCAAAGGACTCTTCGGGCACCGGCGTGCTCCAAGCGAGTTGGCCGTCGAAGTGATAGCGAAAGAGCCACCCAGCGGGATCGAGGATCACGAAATCTCCGTTCTCCAGCAAACGGACGGCAGCGATCTGCGAGGGATTTCTTTCGGCGGAATCGGTGTGCCAGTCGTTGAAGTGCCAGGCTTCACCCTCGATGGTCACGTCGCCCACCGTCACCCCGCGAATTTCGTATTCCCCTTTCTCTACTAACATTCCGGCATCGTTTTTCCCATCCCACGTCACGAGATAGCCGTTGAGCGCGGCGGGGATGCGATCTTGCACGGTGTTTTTGTAAAGCACGCGCACACACTTCCCTGTTTTGTCGAAAACGCCGATCGACACCGTGCCCTCGATCGGTGGCGCGGCCAGTTCTGCGGTGACGCGGTTGAGGTCTGGTGGGAGCGGTTCCCGGGCCTGCGCAGGAAGGCCGGAGAGCAGCAGCAGCGCAACGTAGACGAACCTCTTCACGACGCAGCCCTTTCTGCGGCAACGGGATTAGTCAGCCGTCCGATGCGCTCGATTTCAACCGTGATTTCGTCCCCAGGTTTTAGCCAGAGGGGTGGCTTGCGGGCCATGCCAACGCCGTTCGGTGTGCCAGTCAAAATAACCGTGCCGGGAAAAAGTGTCGTGCTGCCGCTGAGAAATTCGATCAGCGCGGGAACGTCGAAAATCATATCGCCCGTGTTCGAGTCTTGCACCGTTTCTCCGTTGAGAATGGTCTGAAGGCGGAGCGCGTTCGGATCGGGAATCTCGTCGGTCGTGACTAGGACCGGGCCGAGCGGACAGAAGGTGTCGAAGCTTTTTCCTCTACACCACTGGCTGCCGCCGAATTTTTTCTGCCAATCGCGCGCGCTAACGTCGTTCCCGCAGGTATAGCCGAGCACATGCTCGAGGGCGCGGGAGCGAGGGATATTTTTTCCGCCCCGGCCGATCACCACCGCGAGTTCGCCTTCATAATCAACCTCGTCGCTCGGGAGATGAGTGGGGATGAGAATTGGCCCGCCCGGATTTTGCAACGTACCAATTCCCTTGGAGAAAAGGATGGGCCATTGCGGAAAGGGAGCGCCCGTTTCCTTGGCGTGCAGGCGATAGTTTAACCCGATGCAGAGAATGGCCGCGGGCACGATCGGTGCGAGAATTTGGGCGACTTCGACGTCTTCCCCGCTGTCGTGGAATTCGCCCAGCAGATCGCCGACCATCCGGGTGACGCGGCCTCCAGCGTGCTCCACACCGTGCCCTGTGCGACCGGTCGCGTCTGCGTAACGAACTATTCTCATCGGAAGCCGATCGTATCAGAATTTCCGTGCGTTTCACCGGAAATCGCGATTGATTCGGTGCGTGCAGGATTTTATCGGGACCAGCCACCACCACGCGTCGCGAAACCACAACGCGACCGGGAAACCGGAGTTTGACGCGCGGATTCGACAACTTGTCGCCGACTGGGGCGGAGGAAAAAGCCCGTGGCTGGTCGAGGAAATGATCGGCACCGCCCTGCGCATGGCCGACCCGGAAATCTCGGAAGCGGACTTAAAGCTTTTCAATCGTTCGCTCAAGGAATTGCGTTACGCGGCGAAAGTTTTCGCTCCCTACGAGGGCTTGCGGAAGGTCGCGGTTTTCGGCTCCGCCCGCACGCCCGACACCGACGAGAACTACCTGTGCGCGGTCGATTTTGCCCAGAAAATGGTCGCGCACCAGTTCATGGTCATCACTGGAGGCGGGGACGGCATCATGGGCGCGGCGAACGAAGGCGCGGGTCGCGAGCATAGCTTCGGATTGAACATCCGGCTGCCCTTCGAGCAAAAAGCCAACCGCTTCATCGAGGGCGACGCCAAGCTGATCAACTTCAATTATTTCTTCACCCGCAAGCTCAACTTCGTCAAAGAGACTCACGCCTTGGCTTGTTTCCCCGGTGGAATCGGCACGATGGATGAGACCTTCGAGTGCCTCACCCTCATGCAAACGGGCAAGGCGCGACTCCTGCCGGTGGTCCTGATAAACCGTCCGGGCGATGATTTTTGGGAGCGAATGGTTAGCTTTATGCGCACCCATTTGCTCGCCCGGGGACTTGTTTCAGCGGACGATTTTCACCTTTTCAAAGTGATGGACAGCGTGGATGCGGCGGTGGCGGAGATCGTGAAATTTTACAGTAACTTCCATTCGTTCCGCTGGGTTGGACATCAGTTGGTGCTGCGATTGCGCCGGGCGATCGCCCAATCCACGATCGAAGCGATGGAGAAGGAATTTTCCGATCTCCTGCAGGGCGAAAAAATCACCCAAGGCTCCGCGCTGGAGGTCGAAGCTGCAGAGAAGGAGATCGCGCATCTCCCGCGACTCGTCTTTTGTCCGCACCGCCGGAATTTCGGACGGCTTCGGCTTCTGATTGACGCGGTCAACGACGCCGATTTTGCGGAACAATAAGGTAGAACAAGCTTCCAGCTTGCAGTTTGATCGCGGAAAATAAGCCGGAAGCTAGTTCTACCCTGACCGCTGGGCGGGTTTGTAAAAAAAGACCTTTGCCAGTGAAGTAATTTATGGCAAATAAGGTGGCAGGAAACAAAAGGGTCTCATCCGAATGGACAACGTAATTGCATCGCGCGAGCTGCAGGTGGAACGGAAGCATTTTTTCATCGAGTATCGTGAAAACGAACGTGGGCGTTTTTTACGCATCACGGAGGAAGCCCATGGCCGTCGCAATACCATCATTGTCCCGAGCACTGGGCTGGACACGTTTACTGCTCTGCTCTCTGACGTTTTGGTGAGCGCGACGCACGCCAGCACGACGTAGTAGCCTTGGCTGCGGTCAGTAAATCCGGTCAGTAAATCCGGTTGGTCGAGACGGGATCGAACAGGTGAGCTTTGGCGGCGTTGATCGTGAACATCATCCGGTGCCCGACTTCGCGACTGTCCACAATGGATTGCGTCCGGCAGATCGCAGTGTGGACGCCGCTTTGCAGATAGATGTTAGTTTCCGCGCCCATCGGTTCGATGATGTCGGCAATCGCCTGAAAAGAGTCGGGGGTCGGTTTGATCGTTCCAGTAATTAGCTCCACGTCCTCTGGGCGAACGCCAAGGATGACTTCCTGATCAACAAACGCTTTCGCGGCCGGTCGGTCGGTGAATTGGACCTTGATCGCGCCGTTTTCGTTTTCCTCGAAAATGAGTGCGCCGCCTTTTTCGCGAAGTTTGCCGTGGATGAAATTCATCGGCGGGCTGCCGAGGAAACCGGCTACGAAAAGGTTGACGGGCTCGTGATAGATTTTCAGCGGCTTGTCGATTTGCTGGATGACGCCTTCCTTGTCGCCGGTTGCCTTGTCCTCGACGGCGGCCATGACCACGATGCGGTCGCCCATAGTCATCGCCTCGACTTGGTCGTGGGTGACATAAATCATGGTGGCTTGGAGGCGTTGGTGGAGTTTGATGATCTCGGTGCGCATCTGCACGCGCATCTTGGCGTCGAGGTTGGAGAGGGGTTCGTCGAAGAGAAAAACTTTGGGTTGGCGAACGATGGCGCGACCGACGGCGACACGCTGGCGCTGGCCGCCGGAGAGGGCTTTGGGTTTGCGATCGAGGTAGTCGGTGATGCCTAAAATGGCGGCCGCCTCCTTGACTCGCTTGTCGATTTCTGCTTTCGGATATTTTCGCAGCTTGAGTCCGAAAGCCATGTTTTCGTAAACGCTCATGTGCGGATAGAGAGCATAATTTTGGAAGACCATCGCGATGTCGCGATCCTTTGGGGGAATATCGTTAATCACACGATCGCCGATGGAAATCTGGCCCTCGGAGATTTCCTCGAGCCCGGCGATCATGCGCAGGGTGGTGGATTTGCCGCAGCCGGAGGGACCGACAAAAACGACGAATTCGCGATCCTCGACCTCGAGGTTGAAATCCCGGACGGCTTTGATGGTTTTGCCTTTTTCGCCGGGGTAGATTTTGAAGACTTTTTTGAGGGAGACTTTGGCCATGAGTTTGGATTTGAGGGTTTGCCCGGGAATTTAAGTCGGCCAATGGGCGATCGGCAGACTGTTAAAGTGGTAAGTTACGTTTTCCAGACTTGGGTAGTCAACTCGCGAATTCGTAGGTTAGCTGGCGGAGCTAAGCTTTGAGCAATTTCTGAAATTTCTGGCTGGCTTGGGCGTAGAACGGATAGCCCGTGGCTCCTTCGGGCCGGTAGCGCCAATGTTTGTAATTCCAAAGCCAGCATTCGGGTCGCTCGCGAATACCGGCCTCGAGTTGGTCCCAGCAATACTGCGCTAGCTGCTGCTCTGTCATTTCTGAAGTGATTTTGGTCTCTGGTAGAAAACGGAATTCATATCGCCCATTCGCGATCGGCAGAAACATCAGCGGCACGAGGCGGGCACCGGTGTGGGCGCTCATCGAGACGTGGACTTTCGTGACCCACTTTTTCATTCCGAACGCCTCCACGATGTGCCCAGGTTGATCGAGTTTGAGAGTGAGATCGGTGAGAAATCCGCAGGTCTCCCCGCGTTTGAGCGCTTTCAGAATGCGGAGAACCGACCCGCTTTGCGGAATCAGAACCGCGCCTTGAGCGGAGCGTGCGGCAGTGAAAAATGGCGTGATTGCTGGATTTTTGATGTCTTGGGCGACGGCGACCGGATAGATGCCGAGGAGATTGAGGGTGAGAGGTAACCACTCGAAATTGCCGAGGTGACCGGAGTAAAACAGGCAACCTTGTCCGGCGCGCCGAGTGCGCTCGAAAGCCTCCCAGCCTTTCACATCGACGAGATCACGAAAATTAGCTGCGGTGAGGTTCTTCGCCCAGAATAGATCGAGGAAAGTCTGGGCAAGATTGCGAAAGGATTGGCGCGCGAGTGCTGCCTTCTCGGAGGGCAGATAGCGGTCGCCGTAGGTGGCATCGAGATTGGCGAGTGCGACGGTCCGGCCCCGACGGTCGAGCGCATGGACAAGGTCCCCGGCGACATTTGCCAAACTCAGCAACGCAGGGCGGCTCAGCTTCGGAACTAGGAAGACAAAAACTCGCATCCCAGCAACTTCGAGCCGGTGCCGAATTTTCTTCCAATATGAATGCATGTGTTACACTCATTTCGCCTGCAAACCTTCCGATGCACAAGGAAAAGCTCAATCGCCTCACTCGCTCCCTCCTTTCTCAGCCCACGGCTCCATTTCACGAGGGCCTAGTCAGAACGGAAATCCGGTCGCATCTGGAAAAACTGCGCTACGTCACGTTGCAGGAGGATTCCTTCGGTAATCTCATCGCCCGCTACAACCGCGGAAATGTGCGGCCGAAATTTGCCTTCAGCGTCCACATGGATCACCCCGGCTGGGTCCAGAAACCCGGAGCGGAGCCAGGCGAGATGACCTTTCTCGGCGGCATCAAAAAGGAGTTTCTCGACAAGGGCACCGTCCAGTCCTATGGCGAATTCGGCATGTGGAACCTGCCCGCTTACGACGTCAAAGACGACAAAATTTATGGCCGAGCCTGTGATGATTTGATCGGCTGCGCCGCGATGGTGGCGATGCTTTGCGACCTCGACGAGGAGGCCGTTAACGCCTCGGTAATGGTCGTCTTTACCAGGGCCGAAGAGGTTGGATTCATCGGCGCAATTCATCTGGCGCGCTCCCGGTTTTTACCGAAAAACATCACGGTGCTCTCGATTGAGACCAGCGCTGAGAAGCCCCCGGCCAAAATCGGCGGCGGCCCCATCATCCGGGTCGGCGACCGATCCTCAATCTTCGACGCCGAAGTCACGCTTCAGCTCACGCTCCTCGCGAAGAAAAAGAAAATACTCCACCAGCGTTGCCTCATGACCGGCGGCACTTGCGAAGGCACAGCCTACCAAAATTTCGGGTTTCGCACCGGCGCGCTCTGCGTGGCTTTGGCGAACTACCACAATTGCTCTCCGAGTACGCAGATCGTGCGCGAGTATGTCTCCTACAGCGACTACGTCGGATTGATCGAACTTTGTAAGGCGATCGTTTCTGAGCCAACGCTGCCTAACACTTTTCACAAGGACCTGCGGCGCGATCTCGAGCAGATCGTGCGGAATTATTCCGAATATTATTCGACCGAGGAAGAGCCTCCCGAACCTCCTAAAAAAGTAACTCGCAAAGGTGCGGGAGACAGCCGACCGCCTTCAAAACAAAAAGGCCGGACCGCATGAAAGCAGCCCGGCTTTTTGTCAACGGATATCCGTTAAATTAGAACGCGAACCGAAATCCGGTGCGCACCGAACCAAAGTTGTTTTGGCCGTCTTCCACCACGGTCCAGCGGCCGTCTGTAAATACGCCGAAGTTACGAGTGATGCGGTATTCCACTCCGATGCCGGCGTGGCCCTCGAGGAGCGTCTCGTCGTTGCCGTCGTTCTTGACGATGCTTTTGATATTTTCTTTGCTGGCGTTAACCCAAGTTCCGCAGTTTGGTCATCGTCGAAAAATAGTTTACCATAGCAGTCCGTAAGTGCGTCGAGGGAGCTACGAAGGAAGGATGGTGAAACCGGGCATGTAGTGCCGAAGAGGGGGTTGTCGGGCTGTGCAGG
>JBBRPA010000050.1:0-25946 GCA_038228695.1 Chthoniobacterales bacterium | reverse complement strand
CCTAATCGATCGAAAGAAGACCTCAAACTCGCCACTTGGGTCGGACAACAGCGAGAGCGTCGGAAGAAAGAACTAGTCACAGATCAGCAAATTCAGCTTTTGCAGACGCTCAGTTTCACCTGGCAGCATCGTGAACGCGGACGTTGGGAAGACCGCTACCAAGAACTAATCGAATTCAAAGCCAACCACGGACACTGTAACGTCCCGTTTGCCTACGAAGAAGTGCCAAAACTCGGCGCGTTCGTAAACTCGATGCGAACCAAGAAATCTGATGGTGTGTTGAGTCAGGAGCGAATTGAGCATTTAGAGCGCATCGGTTTTCAATGGGCAGTTCGGGAAGCCAGCAATGTTGAGGCGTGGGAAAGTCGCTTTTCGCAATTACAGGCATTCAAAGCCAGTCACGGAGACTGCAACGTTCCCACCCGATGGGATGAGAATCCGCTCCTTGGCCGTTGGGTGAGTCAGCAACGGCAAAACCGAAAGAATGGGACGCTCCAACCAGAACGGCAGCAACGGCTCGATGAAATCGGGTTCGACTGGCGTTCTGACAGCCACAAAGAGGACTGGGCCACTCGTTTTGAACAACTGAAAGCCTACAAGCAACGTTTCGGCCACTGCCTTGTCCCTGTGAAGTGGCCAGAGAATCCGCAGCTTGGTGTGTGGGTGACCAACCTTCGGCACCGTCAGAAAACCGGCAAACTTCCTCCTGACAAGGAGGAGCTACTCCGAGAGGTAGGTTTCGAATGACTCCTTAAATGCTCCGACAGCTCGGGTGCTCTTCATCGGATTCACAGGCACGCCCATCGAGAAGACCGACGCGAACACGCGCACAGTGTTCGGCGATTACATCAGCATCTACGACATCCAGCGCGCCGTGGCGGATGAGGCGACGAAGCCGATCTACTACGAGAGCCGCATCGCCAAGCTGGCGTTGAACGCCGCCGAGCTGCCGAAGCTGGACGCGGAGTTTGAGGAGATCACCGAAGGCGAAGAGCTGACGAAGAAGGAGAAGCTGAAAAGCAAATGGGCCGCGTTGGAGGCGCTGGTGGGCGATCCGAAACGCATCGCGCTCATCGCCGCCGATCTGGTGACGCATTTCGAGAAGCGGGTGGAGGCGATGGACGGCAAGTCGATGATTGCCAGCGTTGAATTGAAGTCAGTTTGGCTGGCCATCTCCGCTGCGCTCCGGTTGTCTGCATGAGCCGCCGCATTTGACTCCCTCGCGGCCCCGCTCGGTCGGGCTTCGCCCAGCGCTCCGCGCTGTCTATCTCGGTCGGCCCGCTTGCCTCCCTCGGTTGCGTGGATCTCTTCGATGCGCTGATCAAGCTGCGGCCCGAGTGGGGCGCGGAGACGTTGAAAGTCGTGATGACCGGCGGCGCCGAGGACGGCCCCGAGTGGCAGCGGCATATCGGCAACAAAGAGAAGCGCCGCAAGCTGGCGAACCGGTTCAAGGACGACAAAGACACGTTCAGGATCGTCACCGGGCCGGAAAATTCAGAGCGTTCGAGCAGCAATGTCCAGAATGATCCACTGCCGAATAGATCCGCAAGAATACAGAAGACCTATTTCTCCGCCTCGAGTTGTTTGCGGGCTTCGGCGTTGGTTTTTTTCATTTCCGGACTCACCGTTGGATAAGAGAGATCGAGAGATTCTAACGCGTCAATGACGGCGGCCATCACCACTAAACGCGTGAACCATTTTTTGTCCGCGGGCACTACATACCACGGGGCGCGTTCGGTCGCGGTGTGCCGGATCATGTCCTCGTAGGCGGCCATGTATTCTTTCCAACGCCCTCGCTCAGTGATGTCGGTTGGGGAAAATTTCCAGTTCTTTGCCGGATCGTCGAGCCGCGCTAGGAACCGCTTTTTCTGTTCTCGTTTAGAAACATTCAGGAAAAATTTCCGGACGATTGTGCCGTTTCTAGCGAGGGTCTGCTCGAAGTCGTTGATCGACTCGAAACGATCCTCCCAAATACTTTTCGTGACCAACCGATCGGGGAGTTTTTGTTTAGCGAGAAACTCCGGATGGACTCGAACGACGAGAGTTTCCTCGTAGTAGGAGCGATTAAAAATCCCGATGCGTCCGCGTTCGGGAAGACATTTTTGACAGCGCCAGAGAAAGTCGTGATCAATGTCTTCCGCGCTCGGCTGTTTGAAAGAAAACACTTGGCAGCCCTGCGGGTTGACGCCGGACATGACGTGCTTAATCGCGCTGTCTTTGCCCGCGGCGTCCATCGCTTGGAAAATGAGCAGGAGTGACCATTGGTCATGCGCGTAAAGTTTATCCTGCAATTCGGCAATGCGAGCGACTCCGGCTTCGAGCAGATCGCGAGCGTGACTTTTCTCGCGCAATTCGCCGGTTTCATCAGGGTCGTGACTTTCGAGGTGAAATTTCTTTCCGTTACTGATGCGATAAGGCGCGATGAAGCGGCGGATGTCGGCAGGTTTTTTCATATTGGGTGGGGTTGTGGGGGTTAGCTAACAGTGGAAGTGATTTCGCCGTCGCTTAATCGGTTACGAACGGTCTCGCCAGTTGTGACTTTTTTCGTCGAGGTGATGAGACTTCCGTCGGCGCGGGTAAGGATGGAGTAGCCGCGCTGCAGAATAGAATCTGGGCCTAGCACGCGAAGCATTCCGGCGAGTCGGTCCAGTCGCTGTTGGCGGTCGAGCATTCCGCGGGAAAATATCGCTAGGAACCGCTCCTGCAATCTCTCGCTCGCCTGGCGGCGCAACGCCAGCAATTGATCTGGACGGTGCCGTTCGACTGCCTCACGCGCTTGCTGGAGTCGTTGCTGAAAAGCACCCAGTCGCTCGTCCGTCAATCGTTTCAGGTCGCCTGCGAGTTGGTCCGCGCCTTGGGCGTGGTTGCCGAGCAACCGAAGCGTCTCCCGTTGCAAAGCGGGCGCAAGGATGCGGTTGAGTTTTTCCGTTTCCTGAAAGATCGCACCCTGCAACTGACGCCGAACGCGCCCTTGCAGAAGCGACAGGCGCTCGCGGAGTTCACCGCCGTCCGGAGCGACCAACTCAGCGGCGGCACTGGGTGTTGGTGCTCTTAAATCAGCCGTAAAATCAGCAATGGTAAAATCGATTTCGTGGCCCACCGCCGAGACCACGGGAATCTCACTAGCAGCCATGGCGCGCGCGACTACCTCCTCGTTAAAAGGCCACAAATCCTCCAGGCTGCCACCGCCTCGTCCGACGATTAGCACATCAACCTCCTCGAGATATTCCGTATTAAATTGCCGGATCGCCCCAGCGATTTCCTCTGCCGCTTCTCCTCCTTGCACGCGGACCGGAATCAGCAGAATTCGCAGCCAAGGCGCGCGCCGGGAAAGGACGTTCAGCATGTCCTGCAAGGCAGCACCGGTCGGTGAAGTGACCAATCCGATGACCTGCGGAAATTTCGGAAGTGCCTTTTTCCTCGCGGGGTCAAACAATCCCTCGGCATCGAGCTGGCGCTTTAAGGCCTCGAACTTCGCCTGAAGTGCGCCCTGGCCTTGGAGTTGCACTTTTTGCACCACCATTTGATACTGACCCCGGGCTTCGTAAACGGTGATGTTTCCGAAGAGTTGCACCGCCATTCCGTCCTCCAGTTTTTGCTTGGCACCGGAACGTGCGAAAAGCACGCAGGCGAGTTGCGCACGGTCATCCTTCAACGTGAAATACTGATGGCCGGACGATTGTTTGCGATGGTTAGAAATTTCTCCGCTCACCCAAATGGTGCCGACGCCATTTTCCAGCAATTCGCGCACCCGACGGGTGAGATCGCCCACCGTGATCACCAGCGGTTCGCTTGAAAAAAGATCGTCCATTTTAGGTCTCCAGGGAAGCTAGCAGAACGGTGAGATCTTCCAATCCTTTGATACGCTCCGCAACGGCTCGCAAGGAGTTCAGCGCTTGCGGGATGTGTCTCAGAAAATCGGGTTTTCCCTTTTCGTGGCCCAAAAAGCCATAGGCCCCGAGAGCTTGCATCAAACGCTGCAGCGCACAGAGATCGAAGGTGGTCAAAAAATCGGGCTCGGTAATGTTCGCAATCGACTGATAGAAGTTGAGCAGTTCCGTTCGCTCATCCGCTGAAAGCCGCACGTACGGATCGTAAAGAAGCGATGCTAAATCGTATTGGCGCAAGCCCGGACGAAGTCCTTGGAAATCAATCAACCATGCCCGGTCATCGCGAATCATTACGTTCTGCGACTGAAAATCGCGATGCACGAGAACGCGTGGTCGGGTGGCCAAGGTCTCGGCGATCTGGGCCAGCGCGGGAAAATTGTGGATGTTAGCTGAGGCAGAAAAATGACGACCTAGGCAGTTCTCGAAAAAATACTCCTGCTCCCATCGATACAGGCGCTCGTCAAATTCGGGCTGGAGGAGAAGCCCCGCTGCGGATTCGGGCCGAAGACAATGCAGTTTGGCCGCTTGCTCTAGGGTTTTTTCGTAGCCTTTGCGTCGCTGTGCCCAGGGCATCTCGCGCGACGCCCAGATATCGGTCTCGCCCAAATCTTCCATCCAGATCAGGCCCTCGGTGCCGTCGTGATGATAGATTTCTGGAACTTGGATTCCGTTCTGGAGAAGGAACCCGGCGATCTCCACATAGTGCCGATTTTCTTCCCGCTGCTGTCCGTATTTCACAAGGATCAACGAGCGATTCAACCCGGTTTGGATTCGGTAAAATTTGCGGTCCGACCCGCCTTTTTCGAGTGCGGTCACCGTAATCTCATCGGACACGATCCCAGGAAAACGGGCGCGGGTTTGATCGAGAAGCGTGGCGACGGACATGGGTCCCAAGGAGAACGAACTAGATGAGCTCGACGGCTACTTTCAAACCGTGACGCGCCGCACCCGCGGAAAGGACGGCGCGGATGGCCTCGATGGTCTGGCCGTGTTTGCCGATCACCTTGCCAACGTCAGCAGGGTTGACTTGCACATTGAAGAGCACTCGCTGCTCGGCTTCATGTTTCACGATCACGATTTCATCCGGGAAATCCACCAAGCCTTTGATGACAAATTCCAAATACTGTTCCACTCCTTCATTAAAAACATCCTTGAGACCTGATGGCAAGCAAAACGTCGCGCCCAATCGTGTCACCGGTCTTTCCGGGTCCGGTCAACGGGCTCGCGATGAATCCAGATACTTTGCAAAATGCCCATTCCCGCCATGATGATGAGGACGAACGAGCCGCCGTAACTGATAAACGGCAACGGCAGTCCAGTGATCGGCGTCACGGAAATAGTCATGCCGATATTCATGAAGGTGTGAGTGAATATCAGGGTCATAAAACCAGTGCCGAGGAGCAGCCCGAACGTGTCGGAAGCCTGGGTAGTCATATAAAGCCCGGTGATCATAAATGCGCTAAAAACAAGCATCAGAGTCACTCCCCCAACAAACCCGTGCTGCTCGCCGATGACCGCAAAGATGAAATCGTTGTGAACGATTGTCTCCGGCAAGAAACCGAGTTCGTTCTGGGTGTTCGGAGCTTTGAACCCTTTGCCTTCAAAACCTCCTGAGCCAATCGCGATGAGGGACTGGTTGATCGTCCAGCCTGCGCCTTTCTTATCCTGTTCAGGATGAAGAAACGTGGTCAGTCGCTCGACCTGATAGGGCTTCAAAATAAACGTAATCGCGACGGGAATGAGCGCCGAGCCAATCAGGATCATGGTTAGTAAATAGCGTTTGGGAATTCCACCGATGAAAAACATCGCCATGACCACCGGCACCCAGACAATGCAGGAACCTAGGTCGGGCTGTTTCAGAATCATCAGCCACGGCGCACCCACGACGGCCCCCGCGATGAGAATTCGCAACAAAGCGTGAAGTTTCTGAAACTGGCTGAGGGCTAGTGCCAACACCATAATGGATGCGATAAGGGCGAGCTGCGAAGGTTGGAAGTTGAGCACTTTCAAATCCAGCCAACTCTTCGCGCCATAACGGGTGACGCCCACTAGCATGACCGCCACAAGCCCGAGAATACCGAGAACGTAGAGCGGTAGCGATCCCCACTTCAGCCACCGGTAATCGATCAAAGCGAGGACGAAGTAAACGACCATTCCGACTAACATCCAGGTGGTCTGTTTCGACCACGACTCGACGAGGTATCGGTCGGTCCGCATCCAAGTCGCGCTGTAAATCGCAAAAACGCCGAAAATGCAGAGCGCCAGCATGAGCCCAAAAAGAACCCAATTGAGGCCGAGAAGTTTTTTAAGGAGCGGATGCATCAGATGGAAGGAACTGCCTCCAGCAGTCGACGGGTGTAGGGATGTTGCGGATTTTCGTAGATCTCGGAGGCCGAAGCAGTCTCAACAATTTCGCCGCGATGCATAACCAACACCGAGTCGCTGATGTGTTCGACGACAGCGAGGTCGTGAGCAATGAAAAGATAGGTTAACCCCAACTGCTCCTGCAAATCCTGAAGTAGATTGACGACCTGAGCCTGAACGGAAACATCCAGCGCGCTCACTGCCTCGTCACAGACGATAAAATCGGGTTCGACGGCCAGCGCGCGGGCGATGCCAATGCGCTGACGCTGTCCACCACTGAACTCATGGGGATAGCGTCTCGCCAGATCAGGCTTCAACTCGACTAGGCAGAGGAGTTCGGCAATGCGGGCTTCCCTCTGGCCTAGCGTCATTTCCGGAAAATGAATCTCGATCGGCTCCCCAAGAATTTGGGCAACGGTCATCCGTGGATTGAGCGAGCCAAACGGATCCTGAAAAATCATTTGCATCCGACGTCGGTAGGGACGGAACTCATTTTCGGAAAGCGGGAGCACGTTTTTACCGTCAAAAAACACCTCTCCCGAAGTTGCTTTTTCTAATTTCAAAAGTGTCTTGCCCACGGTTGTTTTTCCGCTGCCACTTTCCCCGACCAATCCTGCTGTAGTGCCGCGGGGAATGGAAAAACTCACATCCGTGACGGCTTTTACCGGGTCGCTTTTGCCTGTGAACAGTCCGCTCGGTTTCTCAAACCAAACCCGCAGTTTTCTAACCTCGATCAAGTTCATATCGCAGCTAGAAATCCGGTCAACGGACTACTGGCACTCGCGTCCGAACGAACCGGGGACAGTCCCATTTCGAATGCCTCGCGACCAGCCGCAACCGCGTTTGCGAAAGCGCGCGCCATTCGGACTGGATCGCTCGCAACGGCTATGGCGGTGTTAATTAAAACCGCGTCGGCACCCATTTCCATGGCCTCTGCGGATTGGCTGGGCGCTCCAATTCCGGCGTCCACCACCACCGGAACCGTGGCCTGCTCGATGATAATCTCGATCTGGTCCCGGGTGCGCAATCCTCGGTTGCTGCCAATCGGCGCACCCAATGGCATGACGGTCGCCGCACCGACATCTTGCAGACGCCGAGCGAGAACCGGGTCCGCATTGATATAGGGCAGGACGGTGAACCCTTCCTTAACCAAAATTTCGGTCGCCTTGAACGTCTCGATCGGATCGGGCAGCAAATAACGCGGGTCCGGATGAATCTCGAGCTTGACCCATTTGGGCATTCCCGCAGCCTCGGCGAGGCGGGCCAAACGCACGGCCTCGACCGCATCCATCGCGCCGCTGGTATTGGGCAGCAAGAGGTATTTCGTCGGGTCAATAAAATCCAAGATATTGGCGAAGGGATCGTTCTTCCCGCTCAAATCCACCCGCCGCAACGCAACCGTGACGATCTGTGTGCCACTCGCCGCGAGCGCGTCGCGCATCGTCTCGTTACTGGAAAATTTCCCGGTGCCGAGAAAAAGGCGCGAGGAAAATTCCCGGCCGGCGATTCGCAAGAGTGAGCTGGACATGAAATATCAAATTAACAGGATCATCCGGTTTTTCAGCAAAAGAAATTATTTGCCCCGTTGCTTCCATTTCGCACGGGTCTAAAATGATTTCTGTGAAATCCGGTTCCCCCAATCTCACTGGTCAGCTTCTCCTCGCCCACCCTTCCCTGTACGATCCGAATTTCCGACGCAGTATCATTTACATTGCCCGGCATGACCTTGCCAACGGCGCCTTCGGATTCATTCTTAACCGGCCGCTGAACGAACCTTTGGGATCGATTGCTGCGGCAAACTGCCCGGAAGAATTGGCCGATATTCCCCTCCAGTTTGGTGGTCCGGTGGGATTGGACAACATCCTCTTTGTCTCGATCGATTGGGATGGATTCCAACGAAAGCTCTTCATCGAATACAACACCGACCCGAACGACGTGAATCCAGCCAAAGCCATGGCCCTGCGCGGTTACGCAGGCTGGTCGGAGGGCCAACTTGAAAAAGAGCTGGAAGAGAATGCCTGGCTGGTGATCGATCCGTCGGAAAACGGTGGACTTCTCGCCTGCGCCGACTCCAACACGTGGAAATCACTTCTCTCTAAAATCTCCCCAGAGCTGAAACTTCTTGCCGAAATGCCGGACGATCCGACGTTGAACTAACGGTTTTTCTGTTGCAATCGTCCGCGCGCTCTCCAACTATACGTATTCATGGGCCCTCAAAACGACGACTCGTCTGACCTGGTCAAAAATTCTGTGCTCTACCGAGAGTTCCTTGCGGAGCGGGAGGAAATTCTCCGTCATAAGTGGATCGAGAGCGAAAAGTTGGGGCACGACATCGGTTTCGAGAAGGCATTATTGGATTGGATCGTGAAATTTCGCTCCACCTGGCGCGACAAGCGGAGGAGTCAAGCCTAGCAATTTGCATCCGCAAGATCCTTTAATCCGGCCCTGTGAGACCGCGAAAGGAAATTAAATGACCAAAAAAGAAAACGGCACCCTCCTCATGGATGCGAATGCGATCGAGCGAGCGCTCAAACGCATCGCTCACGAAATCGTCGAGCAAAATCCTGACCTCACCTCCATAATCCTTGCTGGGATCCCGCTGCGGGGCATCGAACTAGCCCGGCGCATTGCGGCGCAAATCAATACATTCGAACGCGCCCAAATCGAGACCGGCGTAGTCGATGTAACCATGCATCGCGACGATTACCACCTGCGCGGAAAACTACCGGCGCCACAGGAGACGATCCTCCCGCTCGACATTAACGAACGGACCGTGATTCTCGTGGACGACGTCTTGTTCACCGGCCGAACCTGCCGCGCAGCCATGGACGCAATTTCCAGCTTTGGTCGACCTTCCCGCATTCAGCTCGCCGCTCTCCTCGATCGGGGCCATCGCGAACTTCCCATCCGACCCGATTACGTCGGGAAAAACGTTCCTTCCGCCCGCCACGAGCGCGTGATGGTTCGACTCGCAAATGTCGATCCCGAGGGCGACAGCGTCTGGCTTCGCAAAGACTAACCATGACCGCATCCAAACTCTCCCACCAAAACTGGACCCGCAAGGATCTAGTCGGCATTCAGGAACTTTCGGCCGACGAAATTCGCCTGATTCTTGATACCGCCGCCGCCTTCAAAACCGTCGGCACACGAGAGATAAAAAAAGTCCCCGCACTACGAGGGAAAACCCTAGTCAATTTTTTCGTTGAACCCAGCACCCGCACCCGCACTTCTTTTGAACTCGCCGCCTTCCGCCTAAGCGCAGACGTCATCAACATTTCCGCGACTAGTTCGAGCCTGACTAAAGGCGAGACGCTGAAAGACACCGCACTCAACCTGCAGGCACTGCAAGCAGACATCATCGTTCTCCGTCACAGCTCAGCAGGGGCGGCCAAGTTCCTTGCCGATCGACTTTCGGCCAGCGTGATCAACGGGGGCGACGGCGCGCACGAACATCCCACCCAAGCTTTGCTCGATACCTTTACGATCCGCGAGAAACTCGGAAAAATCGAAGGACTTCACGTCGCTATCATCGGCGATATTCTCTTTAGCCGCGTGGCGCGTTCTAACATCCACACCCTCCTCAAACTCGGCGCCAAGGTGACGCTGGTTGGCCCACCAACTCTCGTGCCTCGGGTTTTCGAGGAAATGGGCTGCGCGGTGACCCACGACATCGACGCGGTCCTTCCACAAGTTGATGTGGTCAATCTTCTCCGCATCCAGCACGAGCGCCAGCGTAAGGAATATTTTCCGGGGCTGGGAGAATACACCTCGCTTTTCGGACTCACAAAAGCCCGCGCCGAAATGCTGAAACCCGAGTGTCTAATCATGCACCCGGGTCCAATCAATCGCGGGGTCGAAATCGACAGCGACCTCGCCGACAGCGGGCGGAGCGTGATCCTCGAACAGGTAACCAACGGGCTCGCGGTGCGAATGGCGGTGCTCTATCTCTGCGGAAGCAGCCTCCGATCATGACAAACAAATCTGGCGTCTGCGCGATCACCCACCTGGCTTTTCCGATGAGTGAGCTAGTGCCGTTGTCGGTCATTCGCCCTGGCGTCGCCACACTCATCACCGCCGCTTATCCCGATCTCGTTGAGAACAGCCTGATCTCCGCCGACGAGCTGAATAAATTCCGTTCCGATTACATCAGCCAGGCCTTGAAAGACGACATCGGCGAGATCACCGCACTCGAGGAGGACGGGGTGCGCAGCCTGCGCGAGCATGAGATTCTAAACGAGAACATTAACGCCTCATTCGACGAGGCTCTTACTTTCGGGGAAAGGCTTTCCGACAAAATCGCTAGCTTTGGAGGAAGTTGGACTTTCATCCTCAGCTTCACCGGCTTTCTTGTGCTTTGGATCATTGTTAACACGGTGATCATCGCAACTCATCCGCCAGATCCGTTCCCATTCATTCTCCTTAATCTGCTACTCAGCGCACTGGCCGCACTCCAAGCACCCGTTATTATGATGAGTCAGAACCGCCAAGACACGAAGGACAGAATTCGGGCGGAATACGATTACAAAATTAACCTGAAAGCCGAGTTAGAGATCCGGCACTTGCACGAAAAGGTCGATCACCTCCTCAAGCAACAATCCCAGCGCCTCCTCGAAATCCAACAGATCCAAATCGATCTCTTGCGCGAGGCCCTGCACAAGAACGGCACTCCAGAAAAAAGCTAACCTTTTATGAAATCAGTTCTTCTAACCAATGGCCGCATCATCGATCCTGCAAGCGCTCGCGACGAGATCGGAGACCTGCTTATTTCTGACGGAGTCATCGCCAGCGCGAAGTCTTCTACCCAACCGGCGAACATCATCGATTGCTCCGGCCTCGTCATCGCGCCCGGGCTAATCGATCTACACGTCCATCTGCGCGAGCCAGGACAGTCTGCGAAAGAGACAATCGCTAGCGGCACCCGCGCCGCCGCCGCCGGAGGATTCACCTCGGTTGTTTGCATGCCAAACACGTCGCCGACGGTGGACAACCCGAGCGTGGTTTCTTGGATTCGCGAGAAGGCCGCCGCCGAGGGTGTGATCAATGTTTTCGTGGCAGGCGCCATTACCAAGGGAATCGCTGGCGAGGAACTAGCGCCCGTTGGCGCGATGCGAAAGGCGGGCATTGTTGCTTTGACCGATGACGGGCACTGCATTCAAAATCATGAGCTAATGCGGCGGGCACTCGAGTATGCCCGGATGTTTGGCCTCGTGGTGATGGACCATTGCCAAGACTACAATCTGGTCGGAAAAGGAGTGATGCACGAGGGCCGGGTTAGCACGGAGTTAGGACTCCCGGGCTGGCCGGCGATCGGCGAAGAAATCATCGTGCAGCGAAACGCCATGCTAGCGGAGCTCTGCGAAACGCCGATTCATTGCCAGCACTTAAGCAGCGGAGGCAGCGTCCGCCTTCTGCGCGAGGCTCGCAAACGCGGGGTCGCGCTCACCGGCGAGGTTTGCCCGCATCACATCGCGCTGACTGATGAATCCATTCGCGCCTTCGACACCAATTTCAAAATGAATCCCCCACTCCGCACCCAGCGCGACGTGGATCTTCTAATCGAGGGAATCGCCGAAGGCACGATTACCATTCTCGCGAGCGATCACGCACCGCATTGCAACTATGAGAAAGAGGTGGAATTCGATCAGGCACCTTTTGGAATTCTCGGACTGGAAACTGAGTTCGCGCTTTTCCACGACATTCTCGTTCGGCAAAAGAAAGCAATCGATCTGCCCCGGTTGATTGCACTGCTAACCATTGAACCTGCCCGCTTGTTAGGACTCGACCGCGGCACGCTCACGCCCGGCGCAGCCGCCGACATTACGCTGATCGATCCGACTCTGGAGTGGACAGTGGACCGGGAGCAATCTGCTAGTCGAAGCCGGAACACACCTTTCCACGGTCGGGAACTCACCGGTCGCGCCGTCCGGACGATCGTCGCGGGAAAAACGGTCTGGAAACTCTAGCCTAACAGTCGGGTGATGCAGGCTGCGGAATACGCTGCGCCAAAGCCATTGTCGATGTTCACCACCGTCACACCGCTGCCACAGCTGTTCAACATTCCCAGAAGAGCGGCGAGTCCGCCGAAGTTCGCCCCGTAGCCAACGCTAGTCGGAACCGCAATGACTGGCTTGCTAACCAACCCCGCCACCGCGCTAGGAAGCGCGCCTTCCATTCCAGCGACCACGATGATCACATCACAAGCCTCCAGTTCGTCCCGAATCGCTAGCAGACGATGAATGCCAGCGATACCGACATCAGAATAGGAGCGGGTCGTGTTTCCGTAAGCCTCCAGTGTCACTCGCGCCTCCTCAGCTACGGACAAATCGGAGGTGCCGGCGCAGACGACAGCCACCGTCCCGCGAACGGGTTGCACGGGAGTTTTTTCCCAGACCATACAGCGGGCGAGTTCATGATAGATCGTGCCTGGCAGACGCTCGGAGACTGCTTCAAAGTGTTCTTTTCCCGCACGCGTGCCGAGAAAAAGGCCGTTTACCTCCGCAAGCACTCCGGCTATGTCCGCCACTTGTTGGGGCGTTTTCCTTTCGCAAAAAACCACCTCGGGAAACCCACAACGGTCCCGACGACTAACATCGACTCGCGTGTGCCCCAGATCGACGAACGGGAGCGGCCCAGCGCCCGGTTCGGCGCTCATGAGGCTTTCCGCTTGATCCAGTAACGCATCGGAACCATTTCCGATTTTACGAACCCATGTTTTTCGTAAAAATGAATGGTGTCTTCGTTGATTTTGTCTGTCAGCAGCGTGATGCGGAGGAAATTTTTTTGCCGAGCAAATTCGAAAGCGTATTCGAGCAAACGCGCGCCAAAGCCTTGCCCGCGGTGGGCGGGCCGAATGACCAGATCTTCGAGCAAGATCACCATGCCGCCCTCAGCAGTGCTGATGGTGAAAAGCAGGTTGATCATGCCGATGATGGCGTTCTGGCTCCGAATGACAAAGATCCGCCCGCGATTAGGTTGCTCGAGAATCATTTTCAACCCGTGCATCTGCAAATCCGTGTCGGGCCGGAAGTCAGGCTCGATCGAAAACAGGTCGTAAAGAAGCTCCGTCAATTGCGGAATATCATCCAAAACCGCGGGCTCAATGGTCGTATTGTCCTGCATTGCACTACTTTTATGGCAGAATCATGAACGAGTGCAAAGCAGGTTTCCGCTTTTAAGGCGAAAATATTGCGCTTTGGCGAAAGAAACCTTTTCTGCTAAATAATCGAAATGGAAACGTTGGACCTCTTGGGTGTCGCCTTTGGCCTCGCGATGCTCTCGGGTCTGAATCTTTACCTGACGGTTTTCGCAACCGGGCTGGCGATCCGAATGCACTGGATTACTTTGGGTGGCGACTTTCAACAACTCGCCTTTCTCGGTGACCACTGGATCCTTGGCGTCTCGGGCATCTTTTTCTTGCTGGAATTTTTCGCCGACAAAATTCCGTGGGTGGACACCCTCTGGGACGCTTTGCATACCGTTATTCGCCCCCTCGGCGGTGCGTTCCTCGCCACGCGCGTCCTCGGCGATGCCTCGCCGACATTTCTGGTCATCGTCGGATTGATGGCGGGCACCATGAGTTTCGCCACTCACAGTGCGAAGGCCGGGACGCGCATTATCGCCAATGGTTCCCCCGAGCCGTTGACTAACATCGGACTAAGCGTAGGCGAGGACCTCGCGGTGCTGGGCGGCCTCGCGCTGCTGCACTTCAATCCCGTGGTCGCACTTGCCGTATTTCTGCTCGTTTTGCTAACCACAATGTATTTCGCTCCGCGCATTTTTCGGGCGGTCAAAGCCCGTATTTGGCTCGCTTTTCGCAAACTCAACCTCCCTGCAGGCAGCCGCAGCACCGAAGGCCTCTCTGCGACCATGCCGGAGCGAGTTCGCGATCGTTTCAACGAACAAAACCTGCTCAAAGCGACCGTTCTCTGGGCAGTGCCTTGCATCAGTCGGAAGGGACCTCGATTGCCTTCGAATCTTTTCGGAGTTCTCGTCGCCACGGTCGAGGAAACAGATCGACTCTATTTCATTAGCAAATCCCGCTGGACAAAAGTGGTGCAAACTTTGGAAATCGACGGGGGCTCCATCGAGCGAATTCCCGGCTTTCTTTTTGACGAAATCCGCCTAGCTGATGCCGAAGGTAAAAGGCGCTACTCGCTGGCCTTCGATCGCGGCCGGTCCGGAGTGGTTGAAAAAATGAGCGAGTCGATTCGCCTTCGGATCCAACCGACGGAAGAACCCGTCCCTGCCGAATGACGGACGAAAGCGATCGGCATTGGATGCGACTCGCGTTGGCGGAGGCGCGCAAAGGGATCGGAAAGACCTCCCCTAATCCGGCGGTTGGCGCAGTGATTGTTCGGGACGAGCAACTTCTCGGAAAAGGCTGGCATCGGAAGGCCGGAAGACCCCACGCAGAAATCGAGGCCATTCGCTCGCTGCCCGACGTGACCCTCGCCCACCAAGCAACGATTTACGTAACGCTAGAACCGTGCTCAACCCATGGCCGCACTCCTCCCTGCGTCGAGGCCATTTTGCGAGCCGGATTTTCCCGCGTGGTGGTGGGTACAGCCGACCCGAATCCCGCCCACGCAGGCCGGGGACTGGAACTGCTGCAAGCGGCGGGTGTCGAAGTCAGCAGCGGAGTTCTGGAGGAGGAATGTCGCGATCTGAACGAGGCTTTCAATCATTGGATCGTCACGCGTCGGCCGCTCGTCATTGCCAAATGCGCGATGTCGCTCGACGGCCGCATCACCCGTCCACCGGGCGAAAGCCAGTGGTTAACTTCCGCCGCCGCCCGCCAGCGGGTGCAGAAAATCCGTCGCGCGGTGGACGCCATCATCGTCGGAGCCGAGACGGTTCGGCGAGACAATCCCAAACTAACTATTCGCAGCCAGAGCGGCGTGCCTTCGAAGCGGCAACCCTGGCGGGTGATCATTTCACGGAGTGGCCAGATTCCGTCGGATTGCGCGCTTTTGACGGATGATTGGCACCACCGGACGCTCGTTTTCGACAACTTGACCGCAGCCCTCGACGAACTCGGAAAACGTGGTGCGACCAGCGCGATGATTGAGGGCGGCGGCGAACTCCTAGGGCACGCTTTTGACGCGAATTTGGTCAACCGCGTAGAGTTTTTCTACGCCCCAATCCTCGTCGGCGGAGACAAATCGGCAGTGGCCGGAAACGGTGTCAGCGCCAACGCGAACGCGATTCGCCTAGAGTCGGTCGAGTTTGAAAAAATCGGCCCCGACCTCCTCTGCCGTGGCCGAATAAAGATTTTGAAGAATTCAGACTTCGATGCGTCCATCTCTCTGTAACACCCGCATCTAACATGAAAAAGTTTCTGCTTTTAATCGCCGTTTTCACGATCATTTCTGGGATCACCACCGAGGCCCGGGCTGGACTTGATTTTTCCATTTCCTTGGGGATTCCGTTTCATTCCTACCGGAACTACGACGACTGTTATCGCCCAGTAGTCCGTTACTATCGTCCGCAACCGCGTTACTACGAAGAGGGACCGCGTTATTACCGCTCTTCCCGCCGAACTAGGGTTTACTACGGGCAACCGGTTTACCGGCCTGCCCCAGTTTACTACCGCTCCGATCGCTATTGCGATTGATCGGCAGAACTTGCACCAGACCAGATTTTGGGCCACCTTTCTCCGTGAGCGATCGTCCCATTATTCTCTTCGACGGGGTCTGCAATCTGTGTGATGGCTTTGTGCAATTTGTCATCCGTCACGATGCGGCTGGAAAGTTCCGTTTTGCATCCCTCCAGTCGGAGGTGGGTGCCGAAATCCTGCAACAGCACAATCTGCCAAAAGACCAGCTCTCGTCCGTGGTGTTGAGTGACGGGGATCGCTTTTATGTGAAGAGCAACGCGGCGTTGAGAGTGATCAAAGAACTATCCGCCCCGTGGAACTGGTTGGGTCTACTCCTCGTGCTTCCACGGAGCCTGCGCGACTGGGGTTATGATTGGATTGCCAGCCACCGCTATCGTTGGTTTGGACGGAGGGATTCCTGCATGATGCCGACGCCCGAACTTCGCGAGCGATTTCTCTAACCTCAGCGATTTTGGAAGAAGCGACCGCCGGACAACTTCAGAAAAGCCTCGGGCAGATTCATACCCTCAGCCGGACGGCTGTCGGCTTGGTCTGGATCTATCATGGACTCGTCCCGAAAATTCTATTCCGGGACTGGTCCGAAATGTCGCTACTTGTGCGAATGGGCGTGGATATCCAACTAGTCCCAGCTTTGCTCACTAACGTCGGATGCCTAGAAATCGGGCTAGGACTACTCATCCTCACCTTCCGACGCCTCTGTTGGCCGCTTTGGGCGACGATCGGAATCATGATCGGCAGCCTATTACCTATTGCCCGGTTTTCGCCCGGACTGCTCCACGCGGCTTTTAATCCGGTCACCCTGAACGGGCTGATGCTCGCTCTTTGCGCAGTTGCACTGGCCTCGAAAAAACCGGGAACTGGAAGCAACTAGCGAGTCATCTTGCCTTTTCGCCGCTCCGAAGCGACTTGGGCAATACGTTTGGTTTTGTCAGTCCGGCGCGTCTTCCGCTTGCGCAATTGGCGGGCCAGTTTGTCAATCACCTTGTCGATCGCGGCGTAAAGATCGTTTTCTTTGTCCTCCGCGTGGATGTCCGGTCCCGGGACGGCAAGATGGACTTTGACCCCATAGGATTTAGTAGAAGTCTCGTCGTGGATTAAGACAACGTGCGCGCCAATGATTTCACCGGCGAGATGCTCTAGGTGCTCGACCTTTTCGGCGACGTATCCGTGAATGGCTGCGGTGAGTTTAAGATGTCGGGGACTGACGTGAATTTGCATATAACTAATTGTGGGTCGATTTCGCCCCAAGACAACCGAGAAATGCCATTTTGGACCACTTTTCTTACCATCCGATCCCGTGCGGAAACCGATGCAGGGGGCGACCCTCAAGCAGATTAACCACGTTATTTGCCGAGAAAAGAATCACGTTAAGAACAAAAACGCACCAAGCCGCCGCCAGCGCACCCGAATCCATTCGGTTCCTCGCGCTCTGCCACGCTGCAGCCGCAATAAGAATCAAATTTAAAAACAGCAACGGGTAATAAAGTTGCGTCGCCACCAGATAAATCAGGACGCGCCAGTTATGATGCTCGTTCTGGAACATTACCCGTTCTTTTGCAATGGTTAAAAAAGTCATCGCCAAGGTGACTAGAAAAACCAACCAATTCCAGACGTTCTGGCAACGGATCCGAGAGTCGTTCGAAGAGTCAGTCACGGCAGAAAAGACTTCGATTAACCGTCGTTCTCGGAAACCGAATGGCTCGGCCGATAGTTAGATACAAAGCCCCGGCGAAAAGCGGCAAATTCACCTGAGTCAAGGGCGTCGCGCACACGTTTCATTAAGTTGAGATAGTAGTGCAAATTATGCAGGCTAACGAGACGCAGACCTAAAATTTCCTCGGCTTTGATGAGGTGCCGGAGATACCCGCGCGTAAAATTTTTGCAGGCATAACATTCACAACCGGTCTCGATCGGCCCCTTGTCCATAATGAACTGGGCGTTCTTCAAATTGATCGTGCCTGCATCGGTGAACGCGGTTCCGTTGCGCGCAATCCGCGTGGGTAGGACGCAATCAAACATATCAATTCCACGCGCAATCATTTCTACCATCTGCGGAGGAGTGCCAAGACCCATCGCGTAACGTGGTTTGTTAGTCGGCAGATAAGGCGTGCTGTATTCCACCGCCGCCATCATCCCCTCCTCCGGTTCGCCAACACTCACACCACCCACCGCGTAGCCAGGAAAATCCATCTCTGCTAGAGCCTCCGCGCTGCGCCGCCGCAGTTCGGGATAAGATGATCCTTGGACAATCCCAAAAACGCGCTGATGCGCTGGGGCGTGCTCCGCCGACCAATCACGGCACCGCTTGGCCCAGCGCAGGGTGCGATCGAGGGAATTCGCCGCGTAATCGTGTTCACAAGGATACGGAGGACACTCATCGAAAACCATCGCAATGTCGGAACCCAGCGTGGCCTGAATCTGCATGGAAGTCTCCGGTCCGATGAAACACGGCGCGCCATCAAGATGACTTTGAAAAGCCACTCCTTCCTCCGTAATCTTGCGCAGCTTCGCCAGCGAAAAAACCTGAAAGCCACCACTGTCGGTCAGAATCGGACCGTCCCAATTCATGAATTGATGAAGGCCGTGAAAATGGCGTATAACCTCCATCCCCGGGCGAATGAAGAGATGATAAGTGTTCCCGAGAATGATCCTCGCCTGCAACTCGCGAAGCTCGTCGGGCGACACCGCCTTCACGGTCGCCTGTGTGCCCACCGGCATAAAGATCGGCGTTTCGATCACCCCGTGTGCCGTCGTCAGACGGCCGCGTCGGGCCATTGATTCTGGATCCGTTCCTAATAGTTCAAACATTCGGCCCAATAATAGGGGCCAGCATTCCTCCTTCAACTTGATTCTTTTCCCTGTCCAATCCACCGGGTTGTGCCATTTTTTTCGTCCGTGCCACATCCTGCTATTATCAAGGAAATCCTCCTGCCGCTTTTTCTGCAGGCTGGGGAGTCCGACATTTTGCGAGCGGACTCCATCGGATTCTGGCGAGTAGGCGACGAGCGTTTCTGGTTGCCACGTTTTACTTTCCAGAGAACCAAGCTCAAAAAAGATAGAATCAAAATTGGTTTTTTCGCGACCGTTCACGGCGACGAACCGGCCGGCCTGCACGCGTTGATAGACTTTTTGGAGATGCTTTTCCGCGACCCTATGTTAGGTCGGGATTACGACCTTCGTTTCTATCCGTTGTGCAACCCCACTGGATTCGTGGATGAAACCCGCTCTTCGCGCGGAGGAGTCGATCTTAACCGCGAATTCTGGAAAAATTCATCCGAACCGGAGATCAAGATTCTCGAGGCGGAAATACGCTCCCAGAAATTCGACGGCCTGATCGCTTTGCACAGCGATGACACCAGTGAGGGGGTGTATGGATTTGTGAAAGGTGCGACGCTCACGGAACACTTGCTAAAACCGTCGCTGGGCGCGGCGGCACAACTGCTCCCAACAAATTTCTCCAGCCAAATCGACGGCTTTCACGCAGTCGAAGGAATCATTCGGAGCGGATATCCCGGCATCCTTTCGGCTCCTCCGGGAACGCATCCAGAGCCATTCGAGATTGTTTTGGAAACACCTGCGCTGGCACCGCTCGAACTACAACAGAAGTCCTTTGTCCTCGCTCTCACTGCCATCCTCGCCGAATACCGCAGGTTAATTTCATACGCCAGCGACATCTAGGCCACGGCCACCAGTCGCGCCCGGATTTTTTCCGACGGGAGTCCGAGCAATAGCGCTGCAGCTTTTTCGTAAATGGTCATCTGGCCGGCATGACGTTTTTCCAGCGTAGCGGAATCGGTTTCATCCGTCTTAAAATCCACGATCTCGGCAGACTGTGGCACGCCGTCCTCACCTAAGTGAACCAGCACGCGGTCGAAAATTCCGGCAACCCAATTCCCGTCGATCACACATTCAAAAGACCGCTCCCGCCACAAATGATGCAACGTTTTCGGAGCGGTGAAAAGTTCGCGCGCCTGGTCCGATTTCAGAAAGCGCGCCAGTTTGTTTCGTGACTCCACGAGAAGTTGCGGTGGCAGGGTCACTTTAACGGACCATTCAAGAGTGGAAAGAACCTCGTGAACTTCCCGCCCAATTTGCAGAGCTGAGAAGGCGAGAAAGGAATCAGTCTTTCCCGCCTGAGATGGCCCAGCCGAATTTGGGGTGCGGTAAAGCGGGCCAGGCAAGTGTACAACGGGAGCAACTGCAGTCCGCACGGCGTCATCCACTCGGGCGCGGGATTCAAACCATTTTTCGTCACCACAGGAAAATCCGTCGCCCGATGATTCCAGCGTGAGTGTTAGCAGTCGTGAGAGATTTTTAGAGGCGGTTTTTTCCTTCAGCTTTTTGGTAACTAGATAAAGTCCGTGGCGCGGTCGGGTCATCGCCACGTAGGCGGCACAGAGCTCACCATAAGTCGATGTCGCCAGCGCCTCCTCCCGCGCCTCGTCGAGAACAGGGTCACGACTGGTTAGCTCTTTCGAGGGAAGAAGTAATCCCCAAATTGCCTCATTTCGATTCTTTCCTAGCACCAGTTCACCGCCGGAGCGATCACCCGAGAAGCGGTTTCCCATCCCGGCCACAATTGTCATGTCAAAGGTCAATCCCTTGGCTTGGTGAATCGTCATGAGCCGGACAAGTCCCGTTCCCTCGGGTTCTTGCCGATTGTAGTTTGCAATATGATTGACGAAGGCTCCGACATCATCCGTGGACTGGCGTCCGGAATCAAAACTCATAGCGGCACTAACAAATTCACCGGCGCGGCTGGTGAGGAAGGGATCGAGACCGGATGAGATTTGATCTAGCAACGATTGCACCGTCGGCGCACATCCTTCCCCTGCAATTCGCGAAAGCATGCGCTCACGGAAGCTGTCGATGCCCCCGTCCAACCAAACGCTGGCACAGGGCGAACACGCTAAAAGCGCTTCCGCCTGTCGATCGTCGGGCGATGCGGCCGATTGAAACGCAGCGAGCAAAGCCGTTCCAAGAGGATTGTCCAGACAGGGATTTGAACTCCCCTCCACCGCCACCGGAATCTGTGCTGCCGAGAGGTGAGCCGCGAGTTCGGCAAGCGACTTATTGTCTCGCATCAGGACTGCGCAAACCCAACCGCGCTCCCACGGGCGCACCTCTTTGAGGATTTTCCTGACAGCCTCGTCCACTGGGTCATCGAATTCCGCTTCATCGTCATCGACCGTGAGCCAGCGAACACAACCGCGCCCGGCCTGGTTTTTCTCCGCGACGGCATGTTTTACCCAAGCACTCTCCCACTCGGCCACCGCGCGAGACGGAAGTTCCAATTCGTCCGCCACGCCTCGGAGATTTCCGAAAACGGAATTCACCACATCAATTATCTCCGGATCTGATCGAAACGAGACATCGAGCGGCTTCGACCCGACGATGCGCTCTGTTCCGCTCTGATTGTAGTGGTTAGCTATTTCGAAGAACAAGCGTGGATCGCCACCGCGCCACGAATAGATCGCCTGCTTGGTGTCGCCGACGTAAAAAAAAGAACGGGTTCCGTCGGTGTCTTGGATAATTTCATCAACCAACCCGCCCAGCACCCGCCACTGCAAACGGCTGGTATCTTGAAACTCATCAACCAGCCAGTGATCAAATTTCTCGTCAATCCGATAGCCGACGCTGGCCCGCCAGAGGGGTGCATCAACTTGTTCGGCCAAGATCGCGGTGATGTCGCTGAAGGTTAGCATCCCGCGTTGCCGGACTTGGCGTCCGTAAATTTTTTCGAAACCCGTTAGCAAACGATGTAGAGCATCACTCCGTCTCAGAGCTTCACGCAAAAGCGGTTGTAGCATGGAAAAATGAAAGGCTTCGCAGGCACTGCTAACCATTGGATTGAGGTAAACCCGCGCCTTTCGCCCACCGCCAGTCGGATAGTAATGCCTACCAGAATCGGCATCGAAGCTGGGATCTTTTTTGATCAGCTTTGTAACTTTTTCGGACTCTTTCCCTCCCTGCGTCCATGACCGCACCTGCTCAACCAGATCAGTCCACCATGCAGTCGCGACCGCATCCAGATCGGGATGGGTGGACTCGATCGCGGACCAGAGAGCCTCTGCGGCCGGGAGAGGCGCGGGCGCGTTGAGCATCGCGCACCCATCCGGCCAGATAAGATTTTCATCTCCCCAAACTGTGCCGGAGGGAGTAGCGAGAAATTTTTCGTGCAGCTTTCCGACCGATGTTAGCAAGGAGTGAAAAACAGCCAACTCGCTTTGTTTGCGGCTTTGCTGTCGGACGAGATTTAGAAATTCCGTAAACGCTGCATCGCCCCGGCCCTGTTCGCGGAAAAGGCTAGTCAACGTCTCCAGTAACGCGGCGGTGCGCGCGGTTTCGGAAAGGACGTTAAAAGTATCTGCAAGTCCCGTCTCCAATGGAAAAGCTCTCGCGATCCGTCCGAACAAACTATCAATTGTGCCCATGCAAACGCGATGCAACCGCTGGGTCAGTTTGCGTAAAATCGCTTCGCAGGCAGTCTGATCAAACCCGGGCAAGTCGGCGTCGCGCTGCAAGTCACGCAATCGCACTGGGTCGGCTGCCGCGGCCGCCAGTCGAATAAAAAGTACGGAGACAAATTCACCGGCCGCCTTGCGAGTGAAGGTGAGTGCGGCAATTTTTTCTGGCTCAACTCCCGCGGCGAGAAGTTGAATCGTGCGGATGGTTAGTCGAAATGTTTTTCCACTGCCCGCGTTGGCGATAAGCATCTCGTGGGAGAATTTCATAGCGTGCCTTTCAGAAAAGTGATGGTGGATTCGTCAAAACATTTCTCCGGTTCCCCATTGAGAAAAAGTGGGGCGGCGCCATCGCCCCAACGGGTGTTGATTTCTTGGGGTGGCCAGAAATTTCCGCGTGCCATCCGTGCGGCGATTTCACCGGCGCAGAGAACGGCTGAGCTGTAAACGTCGTCGTCGATCTCAAGGGCCGCAACCTTGGTTGCGTCAGGGTCCGCCGGCAGGAGAAAATAGGCCGTTCGAATAACGGCGTCGGGATAAAGGGAGGCTGCGATATAGCGGTAGAGTGGAAGCTGTAGGTCCTTCCATGTTTTTGCTTTCCCGCCGACGGTTACCTGAGACTCCGGCAAAAAGTGGTCCGGGTGTGCCTTGCCAAAATGACTCTTCGCAGGGTCGTCCCCGTCGGCGGAGGATTTGTAATCGACAATCCGGAGGCCGAATTCGGCATGACGCTCGATGCGATCGATTTTTGCAGAGAGACCCAGCGTTTCGAGAACGATGGAAGGATGGGTCGCCGGCGTGATTTTTTTCTCCACCTCGAGAATGCGCCAACCGGATTCATATTCGCCCGCCTGGACTCTGGCGAATGCGCGCAGTCGGGTCCGGGCGGCTTCCAGTTGAACGCGCACGGCGACGGTGGGAGACGATCCGAACATATTCAACGCCTCACGTTCCAACTCCTCAATTACCAATTTCTCGATCAGTCCAGCCTTGGACTCGTCCGGTGCGCGACGCCCAAACTCTTCCAACGCTTTGTGAATCAGAGTGCCGAACTGCCGCGAATCCATTTCCCGCGGATCCGGTTCGTAGAGATCGCGACGAAGGGTATTCTTCCAATAAAAACGGGTGGGACAAACGAGGTAATCGCGACATTGGGAGGGGCTGATGGTGGAGATGCCGGTCTTCCGCAAAAAATTCGGCAGGGACCAGCGCCAGGCGTTGACTCGAGAGTTAGGAATACTATCACTTTCGGGAATCGCAAACAGCCGCTTGACCCGGCCGGGCAAATTCTTGTCGCTGGTGCGCAGGAGCAGCCGGGAGGGAAGAACCGGTGATCCATCCGCGTCGAATCGGCTGAGAGTCAGACATAGGTTGTCCGAGGTATGGCGGACGAGCAGGCAACTCAGGAGATAGGAATCCCGTGCCAAACGGCGGGCGTTATCCGTAATGCCAAGTGCGGCCCGTTTGGAGTCGGGCAAAAAGGGATGCTCGCCCACGGATGAAGGTAGTTTTCCTTCAATGCATCCGCAGACCGCGAGACGAGTCGCCTCCAACCAAGGGGTTTCCAACCATCCGGACAGTTCGACCGCGCCCTCGGGCGAGCCGGTGAAGAGGTTTTCCGAGCGAAGACTCCGGGAAAACGCGGCCAGCCGGCCCTCGGTCCAACGTTTGTAGAAGGACGATCGGTTGATTTCGTCCCAAATCTCCAAAACCCGCTGCGCAGCCTCCGACGCAATGGATTCGAGAATTTTGGTGAACGGCTCGGCGCGCAATCGCTGGACCGCATCCATGAAATCGGACGTGGGGCACTGCTCGATGGTTTCCGCCAGACGCTGGACGATCAGGTCATCGCACGCCTGAAGCAATTGCGTGGGATAAAGCTTCGTAGCGCCTCCCAGCCATCTGAAAAAATGCGGACATTGGAGCAGGTTGCGCAAGACCCGCAGATCGCCACCCATGCGGAAATTTTCCCACTCGACGGCAATTTTTGCGGATTCGTCCGCCGCGAGCGTCTTGCCCTGCGGTTCAAAGGGCAGCCCACCGCGTCGCGAGATTTCGGCCGCCAGCGAGGCACCGAGCGTTTCGTCCGCGAGAGCCACCGCATAATCACCGGGAACTTCCGCCGCCGCCAGAAAATCAATGGTCCGGACCGCCTCTTCATCGACCTGTCGCGCAAAGCGAATCTGGTTATCACCCGTCTCCAACGCGCATTCGGACCATTCGCTGGTCAGCGGTCGCCCCCAATCGTCCCAACCAGCCGGCAGTCCGCTTGGATTCCAAACGAGGATGCCGACCTCGACCTGATGCTTCCCGAGAAACTCGAGGTAATGAGCCGCCGCGGTGGCCAAGTCGGAAATGCAGGCGACGACCACCCTCCGGATGCCGGGCGGAACGCTCGGGCGCAACCGAAGTTCGTTAGGATCCGCCAAGTTCTCAGCACGCAACAAGGCGAGATAGATTTGGTAAAGATCGCGCAATTGCTCCCAGCGCCCGGCGTCGTCAGGGCAGGTTCTCACTAAAATAGCGTCGGCGGGAGTGATTCCTCCCTCGGCAAGCAGATCACAGAGATCGCAAAGCATCCCGCCGATCCCGAGAGAACCCGCTGGATCGGAAAAAGCGTCGGCGTTGGGCACAAGTTGGTCCCACGTTTCGCTATTGGAATTGTGAAAAACCGCCACCCAAGCCGCCTCGCGATCGGCTCGCATCGCCAGAGGGACCGACTCGGGCAAAAGCGCCTCCATCGGTTGCCGAAAGGCGGGTGAAAGCACCCCGGTCCGACGCTCCGACGCCAACCGCGCGAGAGCCGCCCGAATCCGACGTCCGGCACCCGCGGTCGGCACCCAGACCTGCGTGTCGCCCAAATCGAGCGGGAGATTCGTCCGTCCCTTCAAAAGAAAACCAGCCACCTGCTCCGCCAGCGGGATTTTATCTTTCAGGAAAACAATTTCTGGAGACATTGTGTCAGGTTATATCAGAAACCGCGCTTAGAGTGAAGGCGCGAGTGTGGGTTCTTGAAGCCAGCGAAGGTCGATTTACGGGAATGCCCTCGCGATTGACTCGGCCAAAACACCATCCTTCCCTCACATTTCTGTGTCGGGGCCGGAACAAAAGTGGAGTTCGCTCTTACGCACCCGATTTACTATTGACTCCGCTCAAAGCGCTGCGTCGGAGGAGGTCGGAGCGTAGCGGAGGCCGACGCAGAGGCGGCGCTTTGAGCGGATCGCCGCCGGGGACTGCCACCATCTGCGCTTGAGCCACTGGGAGCGGGCGCCGACATTGACACCTTGAAAAGTCACAGATCATTCATCGCCTACCCAGAGAGTTTCTCCATCGCACCTGGGCCGACTTCAACTCAGGACTGCTCGACGCGGCATTGGCCTGCCATCAGCTTGGGATAGGCAAGTCGCGCCTTTACCAACTGCGAACCCTTTGGCTCAAAAACCAAAGCTCGTTTCAACCGGGGGCCAGCGCCGGCAACCACTACACCCCGTGGACGCCGGACATTCGCGCGTTTCTCAAGTCCTTCCTGCCGATTGGGCACCCTCCCAATTATCAACTCGTCAGCGACGAACTACTCCGCCTTTCTTGCCCATGGCATTCCCCTGTGCGTTT
>JBBRPA010000049.1:0-26462 GCA_038228695.1 Chthoniobacterales bacterium | reverse complement strand
TTTGTCCATCGGCAAGACCGCACCGTAGGCCGCAGTGAGAGTCTCCCAGAAGTTGGTTTTTCCAGCTGAAGTGCGGTTGATCGACCCATCGAGGTCAGCGACAGGTTCGTAAGTGACTGTTAGTCCGGTCGGGGCGAGCACAAGCTTGCCTTGCGCGTTGATGAGCTGAGAATTCACCGTGTTATAGGGCGGCAGAATGGTGAAGACGGAGTAATCGTCGTCCATGCAATGCATGCCGAGATTGTTCCAGCCGACGAGCGTCCATTGGCCGTTGCCAGCGACGGCGCTTGACGTAATCGCGATCAGACACCCGGCAATGAGCAGGTGGAGCAGAGGGAGGAATCGGCTCTTCATGGTAATTCTGGCTTTACACCCTCGCCGCGACTCGATGGATTGGCTCACCCGATCTTGGCGAAGGTGACCCCTCCATTGGTATGGGCGTCGGTTTGGTTGTTCGCGGAATCAGGTTCACTTCATTTTGCTACCTTGATGATGACCCATCATGAATTTCCCACTCTCGGCGTTGACACTGGGCGGGGAAATCGGCATACCACAGGGACGTTTTGGCCACGGTGCCACGTAACAGGGACTATTATGGAAAAAAGTAACGCTGAAACCGCGGCCGAAAGGTCAGACTTTACCACGATCGGGTTTGATAAAATCAAAGACGACCTGCGGTTTCTGGTCGAATGCTTTCGCGAAGTGTTGGCGGATCTCGGCGACACGGATCTGGCGAAATGTGTGCCCTGGCTCGATGACTCTGAAATCCACGAACCATTTCCGAAACGGATGGCGCAGGTCTATTCGATAGCGTTTCAGCTCCTCAACATTGTCGAGGAAAACGCCTCGTCGCAGATTCGCCGGTTGCGCGAATCGGAGATGGGACCAGCGAGCGAGCCGGGTCTGTGGGCAGCGGAACTCCGGCGCTTGCAGCAGATGGGAATGGAGGGATCGGATCTCGCTGCCGTGCTGAGCGAAGTGGAGGTCGAGCCGGTGCTAACCGCGCACCCGACGGAAGCGAAACGCTCCACGGTGCTCGAGCAGTTGCGCGAGCTTTATCAACTTTTGCTGGCTCGAGAAAACAAAATGTGGACGCCGCGCGAGCTGGAAAAAATCCGCGAGGATGTGAAGGCGACCTTGGAGCGACTCTGGCGCACGGGTGAGATTCCCCGGCAGAAACCCGAGGTGGCGGACGAACGCCGGAACGTGATGCATTACTTGCACGAAGTGTTTCCCAATGTGGTGCCGCGACTGGATCGGAATCTGGAACTTTCTTGGATCGATGCGGGCTTCGACCCGGCGTTGCTCGAGGTCGAAGGGAGTCTGCCCATTCTCCGCTTCGGCACGTGGGTGGGGGGCGACCGCGACGGGCATCCTTTCGTGACGGCGTCGGTGACGAGAGAGACGCTGCTCGACCTGCGGCGAAATGCATTAACCGTGATCGACCGGCAACTCGAGCGGGCTGCGCACGAGCTGAGTCTCTCGCAATATGTCTATCCTGCGCCCGGTTTTTTAAAGGAAGCAATTCAGTCGCTGGCCCGCGAAGTGGGCACGGCAATCGCAGAACCGATCTTCCGTCATCACCCCGATGAACCGTGGCGGCAATTTGTCCGGTTGATCCAGCAAAAGATTCCGCTCGATCGTTCGCTCGACGATGACGATCGGTTAAGCGACGAGCAAAATCGCTACCGTTATCCGCAGCAGTTGCGGGCGGATTTGCGGATCCTTTACGGGTCGCTACTCGAGGTCGGGGCGGCACGTCTAGCGAAAATCGAGGTGCGACCGCTGATGCGCACGCTGGAGGTCTTTGGCTTTCATTCGGCGGGGTTAGACATCCGGCAAAACAGTGCATTTCACGAGGCCGCGCTGGCGCAGATGATGACCAAGGCGGGGTTGCCGGGGCATGAGTTTGCGGATTGGAATGAGGAGCGGCGGATGGTGTTTCTGAACGAGGAATTAAAGAGCCCGCGTCCCTTTTTGTTGCCCGGGGTAAAGGCCGGGGCGGAGGCAGACGCGGTGATCGACTGCTATCGGGTGCTAGCAGAGCATCGCACCCGCTACGGAGTGGATGGTCTCGGGGCGCTGATTGTTAGTATGACACGGAGTGTGTCGGATTTGTTGATGGTTTATTTGTTCTGTCGCGAGGCGGGTCTGGTGGAGAATTCTCCGGACGGTCTGGCTTGCCTGCTCTCGGTGGTGCCATTGTTTGAGACGACGGAAGATCTCGAAAAAAGCCCGGGAATTATCCGGGATTTCCTCGCGCATCCGGTCACGCGGCGCAGCCTCCATCGGCAGCATGCCTTGCGTCCATCGCGCCATGCGCTGCCGGTGCAGCAGGTGATGGTGGGCTACAGCGACAGCAATAAGGAGGGCGGCATTCTGGCGAGCCAATGGGCCCTGCAAATGGCGCAGGAGGCGATGACGGCGATTGGCGCGGAGATGGGTTGCCGCATTCGGTTTTTCCACGGGCGCGGCGGCACGATCAGCCGGGGAGCGGGTCCGACGCATCGCTTTCTCGACGCGCTGCCCACGGGCACGCTGAATGGCGATATCCGTCTGACCGAACAGGGCGAGACGATCGCCCAGAAATTTGCTAATCTCGGGACGGCAGCCTACAACCTCGAATTGCTCCTCGCCGGTGTGACCGGGGTGACTGCGCGCCAATCAAAAAACGGGGACGAAAAGCGTCCGCTCAAAGGCGTGGTCAACCGTCTTTCTAACATCAGCCGCGAGACCTATCAGAGCTTTCTGCGATTGCCGGAGTTTATGGATTTTTACAGTCAGGCGACGCCGATCGACGCGCTTGAGCGGAGCAGTATTGGATCGCGTCCTTCCCGACGAACGGGTCAGCGGAAGCTGAGCGATTTGAGGGCGATTCCATGGGTGTTTTCCTGGAACCAATCGCGCTACTACCTGCCCGGATGGTTTGGAGTCGGATCGGCCCTCGCGGTGCTCGAGCAGGAGGAAGCAGAAAGTTTTGTCTGGCTGTCCAAGGAGCAAAAGAACTGGCCGTTTCTGCGGTTTACCCTGACGAATGTTGAAACCAATCTCGCCAGTGCGGACCTCGCGCTGATGGAGAAATACGCGTCGCTCGTCGGTGATGAGACGTTGCGGGAGAAGGTCTTCGGCATCATCCGCGAGGAATTTTTACTCACCCAGACCATGATCGAGAAAGTGCTCGGGTCGGAATCGACTGGCCGTCGCCCGCGCTTCTATAAGACGCTGGCGGTTCGGGCGCACGCGCTGCAAATGCTCCACGAGCAGCAAATCGTGCTTTTAAAGGAGTGGCGGAAATTGCGTTCCTCGGGCGACACCGCCGAGTCGGATGCGCTCCTGCCAGAAGTTATGCTCTCAATCAACGCGATCGCCGCTGGTCTGCGCACGACGGGATAAAAAGTTCTGCTTTTCTTCGTTTGCGGACGCGCTGATTGATTTATATTCACGCTATGCGCTATCGAAAATATCAAGGCACGGAAGTCGAAGTCAGCGAGGTGGGTTTTGGTCTTTGGACCGTTTCCACGGGCTGGTGGGGGCAGTTTACGGAAGGCGAGGCGATTGCGCTGATGCAGAAGGCGTTCGATCTCGGCATCACGCTTTTTGACGCGGCTGACACCTACGGAAACGGATTGAGTGAGGAATTGATTGCCAAGGCGTTTCCCACCCGGCGCGATGAGATCGTGATCGCGACGAAGATCGGCTACGATTTCACCCATTTCGGCGACGAACGTCGCGGCCAGCGGGAGATTCCCCATGATTTTTCCCCGGATGCGCTGGTGCGGGCGACGGATGCGGCGCTGAAGCGACTGAAGACGGATCGGATCGATATTTTGCAATTGCACAACATCCGCATGGAGCAGGTGCAGGACGACGCGATCTGGACGACGCTGGAAAATCTGCAAGCGGCCGGAAAAGTCCTCGCCACGGGTATCGCCCTCGGGCCGGCAATCGGCTGGATGTATGAGGGAATCAATTGCGTTCGCGAGCGGCAGATCAACTCGGTTCAGCACATTTATAATCTGCTCGAGCAACACCCGGGCAAGGCGATTCAGCAAGCAGCCGCTGATGCGGGGCGCGATACGATGTTCATGGTCCGCGTGCCACATTCTTCCGGCATGCTCGAGGGAAAATACACGGTGGATACCGTGTTTCCGCCGAACGATCACCGCAATCATCGTCCGCGGAGTTGGTTGCTCAACGGCGTGAAAAAAATCGAGACGTTGCGCTTCCTTGAAAACAGCGAGCGCACGTTAGGTCAAGCGGCCTTGCAATGGTTGCTAGACGACGAGCGCGTCGCGACCACGCTTCCTAACATCTACAACGAGGAGCAGGTCATCGAGTTTGCCAAGGCACCCGACACGGCACGTCTAACATCCGAGGAAATGGAGCGGATCGCCGACTTGTATGCGGATAATTTCGGGGTCGAACCCGAGGAACCGCGCTTCAAAGGAACGATGGAACTGGCCGCGGCCTAATATTTTCGCGAGTAGGGCAAGGCTAGAAGACTACCCGACTCGGGAAATGATCGCTTGCCGACCGTAGAGAAAGCGTCGATGCGTCGGGTTTTTCCATCCGGCAGAGTGCGCGAGGTTTTCTAACTCGGTAAAGGAAAAGGCGCGTCGCACCGAAAGAAGCGCGTCGTGCAAAGTCATCGGTTCGCGGAAGACGGTGCTAGTAATGAATCGGACGCCAAGCCAAGTGAGTTGGCTGCGCTCCAAATCGGCCAGCAAGGCAAAGCCATTCGTGGCGGCTAACATTCGGCGTAAAATCTGGATCGCATCCTTCTCGCTAAAGTGATGCAGAGCGAGTGAACAAAAGACGCCCGAATAACCATTGCTAACATCAAGTTTAGTCACATCGCGCCGGTGGTAGGTGATCTCGGGATAATCCACGCTGAGAGATCGTGCGACGGAAAGCGTCGCCTCTTGAAAATCCCACGCGTCGATCTGAATGTTAATATGGCGTTTTCGACACCAATCGATGATCAGTCGGGGAATGTCGCCGGAACCCGTGCAGAGGTCGAGAAACCGCTGCGACGAACCTTGTGGGACGAGTCGTTTGAGATAATGCAGGATGAGGCGGTGACTGCCAAACCAGCGGTTGAGCTGACGCAGACTATCGAGATCGGAAACGAGCGCGGCGTCGGCTTCCCCGGCCACGTCCATTAGTTCAGGGACGAGCGGATCGAAGTCGCGCTGGGTTAGGTCAATCCGCATAACCAAGGACTGCAAGGTGGCGTCCGGTTTTGCCGAATTCTGCCCGGTAGGAATAATAGCGAGCGGGATCGCACGCGGTAGAAACGCCGCAGTCGAAGAAGTTTACGACCCCGGCCTCCCGGGCTTGACGGGCAATCGTGGCGGCAAAATCAATCTCGTAATGAGGCGGGCGGATACAGGGTGCGAGTTGCACAATCAAATCGTTCGGTTGAGAACCAAATTGGGCGGTCATCGCCGTGATCGCCGTAGTGAGGATATCTAGCTCTGTGCCCTTTTTTCCCGAGTGCAGAAGGCCGATCGCACGCCGCATCGGATCGGCTAAAAAGATCGCGCCGCAGTCGGCCGTGTAAATTCCCAAAACGACTTCGGGATCGTCGGTCAGTAATCCGTCGCAGCCGGGAATGATGTCCAGAGAATGACGATCGACCCGAGTAACGAGCGAGCCGTGAACCTGCTCACAGGTGATTCTTTTTCGTCCGCCCAGACCGATTTGATCGAGGGCCGCGTCATGATCCGCCCTGAGCGCTGCGAGGGCTTCCTCTTTGCCGAGTCGAACGTCCAGACCGGGAACGCGGAGGAGAAATCCGTGGCGCAGCCAGTTTGCCGCAATCAGACTAGCAAACTGCTCAACTGGCGCGCCGGGCATGGTGCGATTTTTTATTGGCTAGGAGCCGTGCGACGCTTGAGCAGAAAATCGCGGATCTCTTGGTCGGTCCAGACTGGCTTTTTCTTGCCAAGCTCGGCGATCCATTTTTTACGCGCGGCTTTGTCGGCAAGAGGATCGCGGAACGTGTCATGGTAAACCGTCACTGCGCCAGTCACGCGGTCATACTCTGCGAGGGTGGAGTTATAATCGGACAGGGCTTGGAGGGCGGTCGTTTGAGATTGGGTGAGGGAGACGCGAGCATTAAGGACATCGAGCTGGGTGCCTGCGCCGGCGGAGAGCCGTTCTTCGGCGAGCCGGAGGGCTTCCTGCGCCTGCTCGACCGTTTTCTGCTGGCTCTCGATCAATTCGCGGCCTTGGATCAAACTGGAGTAGGTGGTTTGCACTTCTAGTTCGACTTGGCGGACGCTGTCGTCGTAGATGACACGGGCGGATTCGAGGGAAGCGCGGGCCTGTTGGACCCGGCCGGCGGTTTTTAGGCCGTCGAAGATTGCCCAACTGCCGCTGACCCCGAAGAACCAGCCATCGACCGAATCGGAGAGGCTGCTCGAGCTGCTGTCGTTACGATATTGATAACCAGCGTTACTAGTGATCGTGGGCTGATATCCCGATAGAGCGAAGCGGACCTGTTCGACTTGGGCGAGGATGGATTGGCGTTGGACTTTCAAAAACGCGCGGCGCTCGAGGGCGAGATCGATCCCTTGCTGCAAATTCACCGCGATCGGATTATAGACGAGCTGGCCTTTGATGGGGAATGGCGTCAGATCAGTCGTCGTCGGCCAAGAGACGCCGACGAGTTTGGCGAGGGTGAGCTGCGCGGTGCGGTAGTTGTTGCGAGCACGGATCAAATCGGGCTGCGCGTTGGAGAGAGCGACCTCGGCGGTGAGGACGTTAAACCGCGGCACAGTGCCCGCGTCAAAACGGTTGCGCTGGTCGCGGAGTTGGCTTTCGAGGAGGGTGATCGATTCCTCCTGAACGTTGATCAGCGCGCGGTTGAGCAGCACCGTGTAAAATTGCTGGCGCACGGAGGCGATGACCTGATCTACCACGTTGCGGAGTTCGTAAAACGAGCTGTCTTCGCCGATGCGAGCCCCCCGTATGGCTGCGCCAACTTGGCCGCCGCTGTAGATCAATTGCCGCACTTCAAAGCTAACATTCCACGACCGGTTCGAGGGGGAACTGGAAGAAGAGCTGTTGAAAGATTTGGTTGTCACTACGTTGCCGTCCGCGTCCACCGTCTGAAAAGTCGCTCCGGAGGATGAGCCAGAGGAGTTTCTGCCGAACGTGCGGCTTTCGCTGTAGTTGCTGCTAACACCGAGTTGCGGCAGGGCTTGGGCGCGGACTTCGACGACCTGCCCGCGGGTGCGTTTGATCTCGGCGATTTGCTTGAGGATGTCCGCATTGCGGCCTATTGCGGTTTCGATTGCTTGGTCAAGCGAGATGCCGTTTTCCGGGCTGGGCGGTTGCGCGGCGAACGGTCGTTTCTCATCGAGTTTTTCAAAAGGGGTCAGCGCCGTGCCGGGTTTCCGGAGGAGCGAATCGGAGACGAGTAAGTCCTCGCCTGCTTTGGTCGATTCGTCGGCAACGGTCGATTCGTCGGGAGCCGCGACCGCCTCCATTGGCGTCGGCGCGGGCTTTTCCAAGGCGGGTCGGGCGTCCTGTGCGATTGCGGCAAGTCCACCCAACGCAAACGTAGTTGCGAGGGTCGTGAGGATGGTTTTATTCATGTTCCTGATTCTGGCAATAAGTGAAAATCTTCCGGTAAATGTGCAGCCACGAGGTTTGCTCCGAAGGGGTGAGATGGCCCATGACTTTTTGCACGTTTTTAACCATGTCCTCGCGGATACGATGGACGAGCGATTCGCCTTTCTCGGTGATTTCAACAATCACCTTACGTCGGTCATCGGTCGCGTGGCGGCGTGAAATGTAGTCGAGATTTTCCAAGCGATCGACCATCCCGGTGGCGGCAGCTGTGGTGTGTCCCATTTTCTGGGCGATCTCGGTCATGCTGGCTGATCCATTTTGGCTGAGGTAACCGAGGAGAAAATATTGTGGAAACGACACATTTCCGTTCGCCAACTCTTTCGAGAGATTCAGCAAAAAGCAGCGTTGCAGAACGATAATGATGTTGGCTAGCTCCTCGGCATCGCGGTGTTGATCGATCGGGAAAATGGCGGCGGGCATGGGTTCAGGGATTAGTTAAGGAGCTTGATTATCAACGGAACGGAAAGGTAGCCACGAAACGTTTCGACGCAACCGACAACCGTCGGTTTTTTACCAGATCAACCCGGAAACGGCGTCCCCGGCGGAAAGCTGTTGACCCGGCTCCAAGCGGAGGAGCGCCTGGCTGCGGCTCAGACCGAAAAGGGCGTGGCTCTCCTGCAAGCCGGTGGCGGTAAACCGATCTTCGGCGAGAGTCCCCCGGATGTAGTGGGGGCGATCTCCGGGATTGCTGATGGGAGTGGCGAGGGTCACGCTTCGCTCCGGCAAAAACCGCGCCGGTCCGGTCGCACCGACCATTTGCAGCAGGGCAGGACGAAGGAGGACGAGAAATGTGACGAACGCAGCGACTGGGTTGCCCGGCAGGCCGAAAATAAGTTTGCCTTCCGACGTGGCGAAAGCCAGTGGCTTGCCGGGTTTCATCCGAATCCGCCACAAATCGAGCGCGATACCTGCCGCTCGGAGCGCCGGTTTTACATGGTCGTGATCGCCCACCGAGACGCCGCCGCTGATGATTAGGACATCGCTGCCTGCCACCGCGCGTCGAATTTCGGCTTCGGTTTGCGCAGCGTCATCGCGGCAGTGACGGACTTCCGCACTAATTCCGATCGACTGCAAAAGTGCGGCCAGCATCACGCCGTTGGAATCGAAAATCTCCCCATCTGCGAGTGTTTCGCCGGGAGGGCGCAGTTCGTTGCCGGTTGAGAGAATACTCACCACCGGCCTCCGATGAACCGGCGCGGCGGAAATTCCCTGACTCGCCAGCAACCCGATGCGTTGCGGAGTCAACTCGTCCCCGGGCTCGCCGATCAACTGGCCCGCTGCAAGGTCTGCCCCAGCGCGTCGGATGTTGTCCCCGAGGTCAACCGGTTCGCTCAGAATCAATTGGCCGTCCTCGACTTGCGCATCCTCCTGCATGGCAACTGCGTCGCAGCCGAATGGAATGGGTGCACCAGTGAAAATCCGCACCGCTTCGCCCGGGTTCACCAGCAGCTTCCGATTGCGCCCAGCGGGTTGCTCTCCGGTGATGATTCGGTGCGTCTGGCCATCCGCGAATCGCACGGCGTATCCGTCCACCACCGAATTATCAAAAGCGGGATGCGCCATCGCCGCGCGAATGGGCTTCGCCAAAAACATCCCGAGCGCGCTGGACAACGGCGCTTCCACGATTTCCAGAGGCCGCGCGGCTGCAAGAATTCGGGCTAGGGCTTCGGCTTCTTCGACCATACATCGTCTCCCGGTTGTGGTTCGCCGTCTGTGATATCTGCCGCTGCGAACGGCCGCCGCATCTCTCCGCCGGCTTTCAAAGTCGCGACCTTTTCGCCGGCCCTTCGCACCTCGAGTTCCGCCCCGGGCTCGGGCGCCACAAACCCTCCGAAATCAACGAGCACGAAGCGGCCCGCCTCGTTCACCGTTGCGATTGTTCCGAGAAAATTCTCCGCAGCTGCTGACGCGGGCTCGGGAGGTTTCTCTTTTTCCGCATGATGCCAGAGCGCGCAGCCGGGCAGGGCAATCAGCCACAGAAAAGAAAGGAGGCACCTTTTGCTCATGTAAGTCCGATCCTATTCGCTTCTGGATTCGCTGCTAGTCTCGAAATCGGAAACGCGAAAGTCGGCGTCGAGGATGGCGTCCAGCGCGGCAAACTCGCGGGCGATATTTTCGTGCAGCGCGACCAGTTCCGGTTCAAATGCTGGTTCGGCAAGAATCTTCTCGCAGCGTTTGCTGAGCGGACGCTTGAGGTCGGTTCGTCCTGCGGCATCTAGCATTCCGGTGATCATGCGAACGCGTTCCTTGACGTCCCGGATTTTTTCGAGAGCGGCGCTTTCTGGAATCGCGCCCGCAGCAACCGCGCGAAGCTGGCGGCAGGCAAAGAGGCGGCAGCGCTGCGGCCGCGTAGCGTAGATCGCACAGCAGGAATCGCGATGCGCCGGACACGGTTGCAGGAGGTGAGTGCCGGTTTTTTTTCGTTTCAGGCGAAGACTGGCCTGAACAAGCGCCTGCGGGTCATCGCCGGGCAAAAGCCGGACATGATGAAAGAGCACGCCGTTGCAGCAGAGACCGCACGCGTTGCAAAGCCGGGAGGCGTCGGCGGCGTCCACGAGGTTAGAAGCGCCCGTTAACCGAGAGCGAGAGGAAGGTTTCGTTTTTTGGCCGGTCCAGAGTCGCGTTCTCGTCCATCCGGTAGCGGACATTGAGACCGGCGCTGAGTGCCTGTGCCAGGGCGATGCTCGATCCCGCGGAAACCGCGAAACCTTCGCCGGGCAAATCTTGATCCGCATTGAGCATGGCGGCACGCAATTCGAGGGCTGTCCCGGGCAAAACGACGTGTTGAACGAGGAGGTAGCCCGATTCGGAAAGCGCGGAGTTGCGCCCGCCCGCCAACCCGGAGCCGACGGTCAAAGTAGTGTTGCCATCCACTTTCCAGATCACGGCGTTCTCGACAAAAGCGCGGATCGCTTGGGTGCCGTTAGCGGAGGTCGTCTTCTCTGCACCGGGATTGAATTGGAGCGTGACGGGAAATTCCGCGAGATCGTGAGACGAGGTCAGGCGGGCGGACTCAAAAGCGGAGCGGTCACCATTTCCGGCGGTTCGCTCTTGGTTCGTGTAGGCAACGCCAAGGGTCGAGCCGGGTGTGACTTGGATTTTTCCCTGCACGGCCGTCGTGCCAGTGTGGTCGGTGGCGAACTCATTGTTCAGGCTTTGCCGGGTCTCGTAGGCGACCTCGACGCTGACGTTTTCCTGCGGTTTCCAATTCAGCGCGGGCCGGTTGAGCATGGAGAGCCAAGCGGCGGTCTGGTCCTCCTGCCGGATCAATTGGATTTCCTCCGTGCGAAAACCGATTCCTGCGCCGTAGGCCAGGCTGAGCCATGGCGCCAGCGCCTGCTCCATGGTTAGGCGCATCTGCTGCTGGAGCGAGTTGGTGATGCTGCCGCTGTTTTGTTGTGACGCAGCGGTGGTTGGGTCGATTGTCACACTCAGGCCGGGTTGTCGGAAGGCGACGAGCGCGACTTGGGGTTTTTCCTCCTTCTCAAGAGGGATGGTTTTTTCGACGGTTTCCCCGCGCGCCGAAAGCAGCGCCGCGCTCACGGCAAAACCCAGAATGTGAATTGGCTTCATCGACAACGCCCACAAAACCACACTTGACCGCATCCGCAACCTTTTGAGGAAAATTCGCGCACTCGAAAAAAACCACTCCCTATTTTCTGAATTTCTGGTTTCCTAGCAGGCCGATGAAACCCCACGAGATTTACCAACGCATTTCCCCCGACCTCAACGAAAGCCTCCTTTCTGCGCTATTCGCCAGCGACAAGCCGGCCTACAAAGCGACACTCACCGCGCTTGGCAACCAGCGCAAACTGCGCCCAATCTATCTCGAACGGAAGCCGCGCGGGGAGCGGCATGTTTGGATGCAGCAGGCGCTCGGACAAAAGGTGAGCGACGAGATCGCGTTGAATCTGCTCCAGTTTTGGCTACTCACTTCTCAGCAGCCAATGCTGGTGGATTTTCTGGATGCCCTCGGCATCGAGCACGACGGCAAAGGGGCCGTGGAGGAGATGCCCGAATCGCCCGACAAGGAAAAACTCACCGCCGCTATCGAGCCGTTGCTAGGAAAATACCCACACGAAAACGTGACTGTCTATCTGCACACATTCCAAAGCATGAACGATCCGGTTTGGGAACCGCTCAACGAGATTCTGGCAGAGGAAACGCGCCTCGCCCTTTCGGCGAAGTAAACCCTTGGAATAGGCAGCGCTTTTGCCCATGCTCCGCCGCATGGAATCTGCAAATAAACTCGGTTTGCTGGCGCGGTGGCATGGAATCCCGCTCTACTGGCGCATCCTCGGGGGCATGCTCTGCGGGGTTCTTATCGGCGTGGCTTTCGGTCCGGCGGCGGCCCCACTGGCCATTCCCTGCAAGCTCGTCCTGCGATTGTTAGGAGCGCTCGCCCCAGCGTTGATTTTGTTTGCGGTCGTCCAGGCGCTGATGACGGCAGAGTTTGAAAAAGGCACGGCGAGCCGCCTGCTGCGCTTGCTCGTTCTAAACACGGTCGTCGCGATCCTGATCGGGTTGTTCGTTGCCAACGTCGTCCGGCCCGGAAGTCACTCCCACGCACTCCGTCCGCAGAGCGGAGGCGCGGCCGTCGTCGCCGAAAAACCCGGGATGCTCATGCAGTTTCTGGACAACGTTCCGCAAAGCCTCCTTGGCCCTCTGACCGACAATGGCAAGGTCATCGGAGTGATCTTTATCGCGGTCGCGGTCGGCCTAGCGTTGCGGAAAAATCCGAACAGGCCCGTGCGGACAGTGAAGGATCTCGTGGATACTGCGCTCGAAGTGCTCGTCACGATATTGCACTGGATTATCGACTTGGTTCCGTTCGCGGTCCTCGGGGTAGTCGCGAGCATCATCGGCACGAAAGGCTTCGCGCCGTTCCATGCGTTGGGATTCTTCATTCTCGCCGTGCTGCTCGCATTGGTTCTTCAGGCCTCCTATTATTTGTTGCGGGTTCGGTTTGGGACGTGGGTGCGCCCCGGCCAATTGTTAGATGCGGGACGCGATGCGCTCTTCATGGGCTTCTCCACGGCGAGTTCTACCATCACCATGCCGGTGACATTTGAATGCCTCTATAAACGCCTCGGGCTCCGGGAAAAATCTGCCAGCTTAGGCGCGCTCGTGGGCTCAAATTTCAACAACGATGGGACCGCACTTTACGAGGCAATGGCTGCACTTTTTGTTTCACAGTTGCTCGGCGTAGAACTAACCATCGGCCAGCAATTGATGGTGGTCCTAACCTCGGTCATCGCCTCGGTCGGAGCAGCAGGCATTCCCGAGGCAGGTCTCGTGACCATGACGCTGGTCTTCAGCGCCGTCGGGTTGCCGCCGGAATACATCGCATTGCTTCTGCCGGTCGATTGGTTTCTCGATCGCTGCCGCACGGCGATCAACATCATGGGCGACATGAATGTAAGTTGCATGCTCGACGGAAAAACCCGTGCGGCCGCCGCAGTCTGAGCGCTCTTGTTAGACCGCAGCGAGCCGATTGAGCAGATGCTGGTTGAGTTCGATGCCGGCGAAGAAATTGGCCAGCGGAAAATTCTCATTCGGCGAATGCGCGCGGCAGTCCGGCAGGGCGAGTCCTAACAACAACGTGTCGGCACCAAGCACCTCCTTGAAAGTTTGCACGATCGGGATGCTGCCTCCCTCGCGAATGAGCGCAACCTCTGAACCGAAGGTCCCGCGCAACGCAGCTTGGGCGGCAATCCCAAACGGTTGATGCGGATCGGTCACGTAAGCGCTTCCGAAGTGTCCCAGGGTGACCTTGATTTGCACGCCCGGCGGACAATGTTTTTCGAGGTGCTTCTGGGCGAGCGCGAGAATTTCTGCGGGCGATTGGGACGGGACGAGGCGGAAGGTTAGTTTGGCGAAAGCGCGGGACGGGATAACGGTTTTCGATCCCTCGCCTTGGTAGCCACCACCGATGCCGTTGATCTCGGCAGTGGGCCGGGCCCAGACCCTTTCGACAGCCGAATAATCGGGATCCCCAAAGAGCGCAGGGACGCCGGTGAGATTCTGGAAAAAGGCGTCATCCACCGGCAATTTTTTCCACGCTTGCCGTTCCCAATCTTGCAGTGGCGCGACGGTGTCATAAAAGCCCTCGATCGCCACCCGGCCAGCGTCATCGTGCAACGTGGCCAGCAAACGGGAAAGGGCAGTGAGTGGGTTGGCGACCGTTCCTCCGTAAATGCCCGAGTGAAGATCCATTTTCGGTCCGGTGAGTTCCACCTCCATGGCTGCGACGCCGCGCAGGCCGTAGGTGAATGTGGGCACGCCCGGTCCGATCATGCCGGTGTCGGAGATCGCGATCACATCGCAGGCTAGTTCGTCGCGGTGGGTTTTCAAAAAATCACCGAGATGCTCGCTCCCGACCTCCTCTTCGCCTTCGATCAGAAAGATCAAATTCACCGGCAGCGGCCCCGCTTTGAGCGCTTCCTCTACACCTAAAATATGCGCGAGAATCTGCCCTTTGTTATCGGTTGCTCCGCGAGCGTAAACGACCTCATCGACGATTTTCGGATCAAACGGCGGCGAATCCCAAAGCTCGAGCGGATCGACCGGTTGCACGTCGTAGTGGCCGTAAATTAGAACCGTTTTCAGCCCAAGCCGGTGCTCATTCCGGGCGAGAACAATCGAGTGCCCGGGTGTGTCGCGCAATTCCGCAGAGAGACCGATCGAGGTTAGTTTTTCGACCAGCCAGGCCGCGCACTCTGCAACGTGATCCGAATAGGCGCGGTCAGCGGAAATGCTCGGGAAGCGGAGAAAATCGAGAAGCTGTTTGATGTGCGATTGGTTCATGGTGGGATATTAAACGAGGCTCGCGTGACGGCAAGGCGAGCCTCTTATTTCGAGTGAAGGACACCGGCCAGGGCGAGTCCGGCCCAAGTTGCGAGGAAGCAGCACACGACGCTGACGAGAACGTTGGTTGCTGCGGAAAAAATATCGCCATTGGCGAGGAGCGTGACGGTTTGCAAACTGAACGCGGAAAAAGTAGTGAAGCCGCCGAGAACACCGATCATGACCACCTGCCGTCCGAGTGGGTAGGTCAAAAATCCACCGGAAGACTCGCCCAGTCCGCTGACCAAGCCGATCGCGAGACACCCGATAATGTTCACGAGAATGGTGCCCCAAGGGAGTTGTGGACCCAGCCGGTCCCCGATCCAATGGGAGAGAGCCATGCGGGCGGCGACGCCGAAAGCACCGCCGGCCATGACCGAAAGATAGGTTAGCAACATGGTCTGACGAGGATGGAGATCGGCGGAAAGGTTAGCATTCGATGCCGAGGCGCTTAATTTTCTGGTAAAGGGTCGGGCGATAGATGCCTAACATCTCGGCGGCGCGCTTTTTGTTGCCTTGGGTCGCGGCAAGCGCTTTGATGATAGTATGTCGTTCGTTTTCGACTAGGCTTTGCACACTGCTAGCGGACGGTTTGCGGCGCGTTTGCAAGCCAGTCGGGAGTCGAACTTCGGCGGGTAGATGGGATTCCTCGATGGTTTTTTCGTCGGCAAGAACAACCGCGTATTCGATGGCGTTGCGCAACTGGCGGATGTTTCCGGGCCAGTGGTAGGCGATGATTTTTTCCATCGCCGCGCGGCTCGGGGCGAGACCGGTACGTCCAAGCGGCCCCGCGAAGGTTTCAATGAAAAGAGTGACAAGGCTGGGGATATCTTCGCGCCGTTCGCGGAGCGGCGGCAACTCGAGTTGGAACGTGTTCAGGCGATAGTAGAGATCTTCACGGAGTCGGCCGCTCTCGAGCGCTTCGTCGATGGCGAGGTTTGTCGCGGCGATCAAGCGAAAATCAACCGGCCGTGTTTTTGTGCTGCCAAGTGGCCGGTATTCCCGCTCTTGCAAAACGCGCAGCAAACGCGTTTGTAAGTCGGTCGGCATCTCCGCGATTTCGTCGAGAAACAGTGTGCCGCCCGCCGATTCCTGAATCATGCCAGGGAAATCAGCTAGGGCTCCAGTGAAAGCGCCTTTCACATAGCCAAACAGTTCTCCCTCGATCATGTTGGCAGGGAACGCGGCGCAATTTAGTTTGATTAAGGGCCCATTCGCGCGGCGGCTGGTGCGGTGGATGTGATTTGCTAACACTTCCTTACCCACGCCGCTCTCGCCTAGAATCAACACGCTCGCATCGCTGTTGGCGAGCCGCCGGGTGAGGTCGAGAATCTCCTGCATTTTCCGACTGCGGCCCTGCGGGTAAAGAAAGGACTCGGCTCGTTCGAGTCGCTGTTTTAACGATTGTGTTTCCTCGCGGAGATGAGCTGTCTCGGTTTGTAACTGCAAGGCCTCGAAAGCGCGTCCCAGCAGGCTCACGACCTCCTCGGGTGAATAAGGTTTGCTAATGAAATGGAACGCGCCCAGTTTGATCGACTCGATCGCGTTGTGGAGCGAATCCTGACCGGTTAGAATGATCACCTGCAGCTCCGGTCGGGCTTTTTTCATGTCGCGAAGCATTTCCATGCCGTCGCCGTCGGGCAACCCGAGATCGAGGAGCACGAGGTCCGGTTTTTCGCGGTCGAGCAAGTCGCGGCCGGCTGTGGCGCTGTTTGCCAAATGAACTGTGTAACCTTTGCGGGTGAGCAATGCTTCGAGCGTGAGTAGAACCGGCCGCTCGTCGTCGATGACAAGAATTTTTCCGGAATGGGTGGGAGGTAGATTCATGCTAGGGGAATGCCCAAAGTTGTGCGCAGGGTTTGCTCGCTTGGGGAATAGTGAAATTTGAGCGAGCCTTGATGGGCCAGAAGCATGCGTCTTGCGGAGTAAATTCCGAGTCCGATATGACCACGTTCATTGGTTAGAAACGGTTCTGTGCCCCATTGCTCCGGAGAGAGGGGTTGGCGGTTTTTTTCAATCCAGGAAATAATTAAATCGCCGCGTTCTGCACGAACGGAGACTGTGAGAGGAGAGTTGGCTGCGATATGACGCAGGGAATTTTCCAACAACTCGGAAACCGCTGCGGCGAAAGCCGCGAAATCGACCAGCACTTTCTGCTCTGGTGCTCGGTTCTCCCAGTCAAGGAGGCCGGGTTCGGGAGCGAGCTTGCGGGTTACTGCAACCACCAGATCGTCGATCAAGAAGCGAGCGGGGTAAGGGATTAGGGAAACGGCCGGTTCCGCAATCTGCTCGCTCAGCCGGGTAATTTTGGCGGTGGCCTCGACGATGAGCCGGCGCGCCTCGGCAAAGTCAGATTCCCGTGCGGCGTCATCAGGCGCTGCCGCAGCCGCAAGAATACGCAAGTTGATTCCGTTGAGGGAATTGCGCCAATCGTGGGCGAGAGTTTTGAAACCGTTTTCAACAAGCGGTAGCGCGACCGTTCGGAGAGTGTCGTTCTTCACGACACCATGTGTAGCAGATTCCATCGGCCGGGGAAAGCGTATTTCGTGACCATAGAGTCCTTCACTTGGGCCGTAATCCCAGAGGCCGTAGTCATTGGAATGATTGCGGCTCCCAGCCAATACTCCGAACCCAGCACCTTTCAGATAAAAAATATTCGGATACGGGGCCGGGAGGTTCGTTTGTTGATCAACAAATTCAGCTGAGACTTCATTTTCGCATTCTCTCCAGTATCGCCGCTCTGGTTAGTTGATTAAATACTAACGAGGGCAGCTAGCAATTGATCGATCTCTAATGAAACGATAGTCGTGGCGGTATCGCTAATTCCGTAAGGCAGGATCAGTCGGTCTTGGTGCAACAATGCGCCACAGGTGTAGACGACATTCGGAACATAACCTTCGCGCTCTGCTCCCACGGCCTGGAGAAGCGGTTCGCTGAGTTCCGCTAGCACGATAGAAGGATCATGGAGGTCGAGAAGCAGCGCGCCGATGCTGTATTTGCGCATGGGGCCGACGCCGTGGGTGATGACTAACCATCCGGCGCTTGTTTCGATCGGGGAGCCGCAGTTTCCGATCTTAATAGCTTCCCACGCCAGACTCGGCCGGCGCAGCAACTGGGGGTCGCTCCAGAAATGGGGATTGTCGGAAAACATAAGAAAGAGATTCTCGTCATCCTGCCGCGAGATCATTGCGTAGCGGCCGTCGATGCGGCGGGGAAAGAAGGCCATCCCTTTGTTTTGCACGGCCTTCCCATTGAGCGTAACGGCGCGGAAGCCGAGGAAGTCTGTGGTTTCGAGGAGTTGCGGCAGAATCGCCCGGCCGTTGTAGGCGGTGTAAGTGGCGTAGTAGAGAACGGTGCCATCGTCCTCAACGAAGCGAACGAAGCGCGCGTCCTCCATGCCATTACTTTCGTTCGATGAGGTCGGAAAAATAATGCGCTCGGAGACAGCCACCGAAGGATCGAAATGAATTTGGTAGTTTGACTCCGCCAGCCAACGCACGCACTCCGAGGTGCGCTGAACTTCACGCGGCACGGGGCCGGATCCCGGCGCGGCGCGGCGCATAGCGTCCTCGAGTTCGCTCAGCGTGAAGTTATCGCCCAGCTTGCCCATGACAGCGGAAGACCAATCGCTTTCGAAGCCCATCTCCATGAGCTTGTGGAGAAAGACTTTTTTCCGAAAGGTAGGATTTGGATTCTGCACCGGTGCGGTGACGAAGCGCGAGGGTTCGTCGATGGCGATGCCTCCGTCCGCACTGATCATGCCAGTGCGAAACTCGATCGAGGAGATGTGTCCCTCGCCAGTGGCGCGCAGGCTCAGAATGAAGCGGAGATCACCATCTGCGAGTCCTGATTGATCGGGATGGGGAACGATGGAGGGATTAAAGAGAGCTGCCGCTTCCAACGAATATTCGCCAGAGAAAAGCGCGCCGATGTAAAGTTGGCGAGCTTCGGAGAGGGGCCGGCCACTAAAGACGTGCCTCTTCACGCAGTCGAAATGTCGCCGCCAAAACGTGCGCAGATTCAAGTGCCGGGTGCCGAAGTCTTCCGTGACGGCGATCAATTGCTCCTCAATCTCGGCCTCGCTAAGCGCCATTGCGCGGCCGATGATGTTAACGATTCGAGCCGGATCGCCGGGGATAAAGGGCCGGATCAACACCCGTGCGCAGTTGGGCCGCAGATCGATTCCGCTCGGATGAAAGGTTAGGCTGCGCATGGCTGAAACAGGGTGAGTTTTACGCTGTCGGCTCGCATGAGTTCTGCAAGCGAAAGGTAGAAGGCGAGACTCGATTCGGCACCCTGATTTTGGTTCAGGTGATCTTGGAGCAGCGCGTCGCGACAGCCGCCCGTTGTGGAGTCATAGAGAGGCAGACCGAGGTCGTTGCGTCCGAGGAACCATTCGAAACAACGGTTGGCTGCCTTTTCCCAATAAGGGTCACGAGTGATGGCGAAGGCTTCAAGACACGCGGAGACCATGGCGTAGGCTTCGAGTGGCTGCTGGTCGAAGCGCGCCCGTTCGCTGCCCTGCGACCAAAAGCCGTGGCAACCGATGGGCGCGAAGTGTCCGCCTTCTGCGGTCTGCGCTTCGAGCAGCCAGCGCAGCGAGTCGAGGCCGATGTCTAACATTTCTCCATGGGAAGTCCAGTGGCCGCTGAGGATGAGCGCATGCGAGAGTTTGGCATTGTCGTAAGTGGCGGTGCGCTCGAACCATTGCCAGCCGGGCGATGAGTTCGCACGGAACAAACCTACCAGTTGCCCGGCAAGGACATCGCGCATTTGGCTGACAACGCGGTCGCCCGAGAAAGTTCGAAGATATTCGTGAATCGCGAGCAACGCGAACGCCCACGCTCGTGGCGAACTGAATCGCGCGACCGGTGGCAATCCCCGCTGAAAGAGCAACGCGCAGAGGTTGCGATGACCATCGTCGTGCGAGCGCCCGAGCGCAGTGCCGACAGCCCAGAGCGCCCGCGCATGGCTGTCCTCCGAGCCCGCGCGTTCGATCCACTCGCGGTGGTGATTCATGAAGTTGCGGAAGCGACAGGTGTTGGCATCAAAGGCATACCAAAGAAAAGCGAGATAACTGCTAGTCATACGGTCGATTTCCGGGTCCGGCTCGCTGAGCTGCTGGAGCAGCACGGTGAAAATGAAAGCCCGCGCGTTGTCATCGGTGCAGTAACCCTCGTGATAGTTTGGAACGTTGTAGATGGCGTGCTGAAAGATACCGGTGTGATCGCTCATCTTGATCAAATGGTCGAGTTTCAGACGCGGTCTCGCGAAGTTTGCGTTCTCGATCTTTCGCTCCGCGCGAGTCTCGATCGAAGGCTCGCTCAACCCCGCACGCGCCTGTTCGAAGCTCTCCATGTAACGCCGCGCCACCGCAGGCCAGATCATTTCCCGCCCAGCTTTCCAGGCACGTTTTCGCATCGCCGTCATAAGCATTGGGTTGGAAAGAAAATGGTTCACGCCCTCCGCGATGGCTTGCGAATCGCGAAATGGTACTAGCACACCGCGTTCGCCCGCAAGGAGCTCCTGAGCATGCCAGTAGGGTGTCGATACGACTGCTTTTCCAGCTCCGAAAGTATAGGCCAGCGTCCCGGACGTGATCTGGGCTTCATTTAAATACGGCGTAATGTAGATGTCGGCAGCACCGATGAATTCCTTTAGTTGCTCGAGCGAGACATATTGGTTGTGGAAGATGACATGCTCCTTGACGCCCCGGTCCTCCACGAGACGCTCCAGCTTCCGGCGGTATGTCTCGCCTTCGCGGGAGAGCAATTGCGGATGGGTCGCGCCGAGCACGATGTAAACAAGATTTGGATGGAGTTGAAGGATGGCGGGAAGCGCATCGATCACGAATTCAATACCCTTGTTAGGAGAAAGTAGGCCGAAGGTTAGCAGGACGGTCTTCCCTTCGACGCCGAAGAGGTCCTTGTAAAAGTTTGAGTCGATGAACGGCATGTCGATCACGCCGTGTGGAATGAGATCGATCTTGGAGACTTCCACGCCATAAATATCCACCAGCATGTTTCGCCCGCGTTCGGCCATGACGATGAAGCGGTTCGAGAGCAGGTCGAGTTGTTCCATCACCGCACGTTGATCGGCGTTGGGATCACGGAGCACCGTGTGGAGTGTGGTTACAACCGGTTTGCGGACATCGCGCAAAAACTCAAGCAGATGACTCCCAGCGGGACCGCCGTAGATGCCGAATTCGTGTTGCACGGACACGACTTCGACGTTGTTAATATTTAGAAAATGCGCGGCTCGCTGGTAGGAATCGAGTTTCTGCTCTTCGATTTCAAAACGCACCCGCTCGGGGTAGTCGTAGCCCTCGGGCCGATCGTTGACCGAGCCGACAACGCACTGCGTCTCGGGATACTCTGCCGCCACCGCCTCGCAAATGTCCGATGTATAAGTAGCGATACCGCAGCGCCGCGGAATGTAGTCGCCGACGAACGCGATGTTTCTGGTTTTTGGAGATGTTTCCAAGGGTGGTAGTTAGATCGCAATGAAGTGAAAAGCGCGGAGTGCGTAGAGCAGAAAAATCAGGCCGAGGATGATGCCGATGATCTTTAGCGGTTGACCTTTAATGAAAATGCCGACGACGTAGTAGATTACGTAAAGGACAAGAGCGGCGATGAGGAGGGTGATAAGTGTAGTGATCATAAGTTTGGAGTTTGAGGGGCAATGACGCGTGTTGGCGGGGTTGTGGGCAGAGTGAAGCGAAACATCGCGCCTTTGCCTCGGCCTTCGCTGAAAGCGGTGAGAGTGCCACCTTGAGCCTCGGCCATTTCTTTCGCGATGAAGAGACCTAGGCCAAGTCCGTCGTGGCACGGCGCGCTGGTAAGATCGCCTTGCCGGAAGGAATCGAACACGAATGGCAACAGTTTGGGATCGATTCCCGTTCCGTGATCGGTGATTTCGATTGTTAGCCAACTGTTTGTTTGGTTGGCCGTTGTGATGGTTATGTAACTGCCCGGAGGCGAAAAAATTACGGCGTTTTTGACCAGATTCCAGAGGACCTGCTGGAGCCGAACGGAATCAGCAAGAACTAGCCTGTCCGCAGCTTGGAGATCGAGGCGCACCTCGACCCGCGCCGCAGTGACCGCGTTCCTGCAAGTCTCCAGCACATTTCTCACGGTCTCATGCGCGTCGATCGCCTCCAGGCGCAATCGGACTTTACTCTGCCCAAGCGCGGTGAAATCGATCAGGTCGTCCAGTAAGTGCTGATGCACGTCGAGGTTTCGGCGGATCATCTCCAAATTCGATTGGACGCTAGGCGATAGTTCCTCGTTTCTCAAATCGTCTAGTGCGAATCGAATGGGAGAAAGAGGCACGCGTAACTCGTGCGACAGCACCGCCAAAAAGCGATCTCGGTCGACCAATGAATCGGCAAGTTCCTTCTCCCGCCGCATCGATTCCGCGTGGGCGGGCCGGAGCACGCTCACGTCACGGCAGTTTAGGACTACGCCCATCTCGGTTGGGTCTCGCAGTTTGCTCACCGTGGCCTCGATCCTGCGATACAACCCGCTGCTGTCCAACAGTTGAAACTCCACCACCTCGTCGGCCAGAAAGTTTTCTATAACCTTAAAAAAAGCAGCGTAGAATCCGGACAGTTCCTCCGCTTTCACGAAATCGAAAAAGCTCTGGCCGATTAACTCGCCGCTTCCATAGCCGAGCATTCTAGTTGCGGCTAAATTTTGGGAGACGATCATGCCTCCTTGATTAAGGACGGTGATGCCATCGCCTATGCTATCGAGTAGGTTGAGGAGATGCTGCGCTTGCTGCCGCAAGTGCTCTTGGGCGGGGCGCAGGAGATGCGTGCGACCCTCCTGATCGACGATGGCATCGACCTGATTTTCGGAAAATGCGTGAATCGCTTCCTCGGCCTGTGCCAAGGTTAGGGCGAGCGTGATGGCTTTTTCGCTGCTGCGCGGAGGAGCTAGGTTCGGGTTGTTAGTAGCTTTCAAATTGCACTTCCCTTCTGCGGCAGACCCAATGCGCGGAGAACTTCTCCCTCGTCGCTGAGGTTGCCGATGATTTGGATTTCCGGCACGGGGGAAACTTTCACCACCGTAGGAGTGACGAGGATCGCCTCGGCGAGGGCGCGCATCGGTTCTTTCAAGACATCGATGATCTCAATGCGGTGGCTCTGGGGATAGTGTTTGCGACAGATCGCGTAGAGGTTAGCCAGGGCCCGCACGGAATTTGGCGCGTTGCCAGCGATGTAGAGACGGAAGACATACGCGCCGGTCTCCCAGTCACTGGTAGATAAAACTTCGCTCACGAGGCATTCTCCTTTTCCCGACGCAATGTTCCCATCAGCACTTCTCCGCCCGCCGTGTAGGGATTGGTGAGGGTGATTCCCTGATCGCTGAAGATCAGTTCGCGGAGTTGGTTGGCGTGTTTTGATCCGCGCGATTTCACGATCGAGAGAGCTCGGTTGCGCTCGCCATTGAGCAGCGCATAAGACAACTGAATCCACGAATCCGCGATGGTGGAGACGTGCAGCGTCGTCGTCTCTAGGTGCGGGTCGATTCCCTCAAGCAAGCTGGTGAAGACAACGGTAATACAAGCATTACGGCAGATGTAAATCAGCCGCTCGGCTACTGAGCGCGCCGCGATTCCGCCGCCCACGCGCGCCAGTGCGGAAAGGGGATCAACGACAAGGCAACGCGGCTTCTGCTCGGCGATCAAGCGTTTGATGCGCATGAAGTGTTCCTCGGAAGATCTCGCTTCGGTGCGGATCGCCTCCATGCGGAGAAGGCCACTCTCGAGATGCGCTGCTAGATCGATTTTCATCGTGCTGAGATCGCGCACGATGTCGCCGGAGTTTTCGTCAAAGGAAATGAAGAGCGCACGTTCACCGCGTTGGCAGGCCGCATGAATGAAGGCACCCGCTAGCGTCGATTTTCCGCTGCCGGAGCTTCCGGTGATCAGGGCATTCGTGCCGCGATAGAAACCGCCGCAGATCATAGCATCCAGACTCTCGATGCCGGTCGAAATACGTTCGTTGAAAGGTTGCGGCTCGGGGTGCACTCCATTTGAAGAGCCTACTTCCACACCCGTCGGGCCGATGACAAAGGGCACCTCGTTCAGGACATGTGGCGAGCCCCGATATTTCAACACTCGGACCGCTCTGACGGTAACCCGGTCGGTGACCCGCTGGCTGAGGAGCACCACGCAATCGGCCATGAACGGGATGAAGCCGTAGCGCTGCGCGGTGCCCGGCTGATTGTCGTCGATTTTCGTCGTGAGAATGCCCGTTAGCTCGTGCCGAATGAGCCATTCATGAATGCGATAAAGTTCGCGAGATTCCGCCTCTGGATCGTTGAGCAGACTGAGGAGCACGTCGATCGCATCGAAAACAATCACCTTTGCGCCCATTTCGATTGCCTTTGCCTCCAGCCCGGCGAGCAATCCGGTTAGGTCGAAGGAGCCACTTTTTACCGTGTCGGAGCTGAGGCGCGCATCGATAAAATGAAGCTTCTTTTCCATCTCTGCCATGTTCCAGCCGAACGTCTCCCCATTGGCTGCTACCTGCCGCACATTCTCCTCGAACGCGACGAAGATTCCCGGCGTTCCTTGTTCGACTGCACTGACGAGAATTTGGAGCGCGATGACTGTCTTGCCGCAGCCCGGTCCACCCATGAGCAGTGTCGTGGCGCGAAGGGGCAATCCGCCTGCTGTGATGTCGTCGAAACCTTCGATCCCGGTCGCGATTTTCTCCAGCACGTCCACTTGAAGTTGTCCGCTCATGGAACCTCCTTTGACTGGTTCGTTTTTTTGCTCATGATTAAGGGGCTTGGAGAATCACCCGGCGACAGCCTCGTTCATGATCTTGAAGAGGGTGTCCTCGACTTCCTTGGCCACAGTTTCCAATTGTGGCGTGTTGAACATCGCTAGCAGAGTCGTCGGCTTGATGGTGGCGAGGATGGTCTTACCTCCGTCCTCGTAAATGGAGATGCGGCAAGGGAGCGCGGTGGACACGCTCATATTCTCGTCGAGCACCTTCTTAGCCTGCTGCGGCTGGCAGACCTCGAAAATCAAGCACTCGTGGGCGAATTCCACACCTTTCTTGACCATGGTTTCCTGGAGGTTGTGAACCTGCATGACGCCAAAGTGATTGGCTTGGACCGCTGCCTGCAAAGCAGCCGCCGCGGCACTCACCGTTTTGTTAGTGGTTAGTTGGAAGAGCATAAGTGGTTTTGGCACCTGCTCAGATTTTGCCGAGCAAGAGCAGAATGATCAGGATGACCAGCACTAAGCCGAGTCCTCCACTTGGGCCGTAGCCCCAGCTCTTGCTGTGAGGCCAAGTGGGAATGGCGCCGAGCAGTAGTAAAACGAGCACAATGAGTAGGATGGTTCCCATAGAGGTATCTTTCTTTGTTTTGATTTGATGTGGTTAGCTTTTGGCTGCGAAGCCTTTGCTGGCCACGTTGGTTTAGATAGTTGCGATTTGTTTGCGTAAGGCTTCCTTGGTTTGACCGGTGCGCTTTTGCAGTCGGCCGAGGAGTTCTTCCTCCTTGCCCTCGGCAAAGAGCAGATCGTCGTCGGTGAGGTCGGCATATTGCTGCTTGAGCTTGCCGGTTATTTCGTTCCAAGTGCCTTTGAAGTTGAGTTTGGTCATTGTGATGAGTCCTTTCGGTGTGGCCGTAGAGTGGAGAGTTTCTCTCCCATCTTTCCAGACGCCGGTGTGAACCTCTGCCTTCATTCCCAATCCTGCCAATACCTCCCTCTCGCGTTCCTCATAGCCGGGAGCTATAAGCCTTTTGCGGAAATCCAGATGGTTTGGCGACAAAGGGAGAGCGGTCACAATCATTGGAATGATTGCGGCTCTGAGTTAAGACTTCGAGCGCCGCGCACAATAGCTAAAAACTATTTGGATACGTTTCCCCGAAGTCGCGTAGGAAAAATGCTAATAGCTTTCCGCTATTACGACCTTATGATTGATAAATGGAGCTTCGTCATCTGCGGTATTTCATCGCAGTCGCTGAGGCATCGAGCTTTACGAAGGCCGCTGCGGGGTTGCATCTTGCCCAGCCGTCGCTAACCCGGCAGGTGCGGAATCTGGAGGACGAGATCGGCGTGCGATTGCTCGATCGTTCCAACAACCGGGTAACGCTCACCGAACCGGGCCGACGGTTTCTTTTCGACTCGAAAAAAGTGCTCGCGATGTGCGCTGAAAGTGTGACTGCTGCGCAAGCGATCGAACACGGGGAAAGTTCGCAGCTCAATATAGGATACATCTCGAATGTCCATTACAACCTGCTTCCCGCCACCCTCGGAGCTTTCCGGAAGCTTTGCCCGGATGTAGCGCTGAACCTTTTCGACATGGGCAGCGCCGCGCAAATTGAAGCGCTCGACGCCCATAAAATCGATCTCGGCTTCGTTGGCCTGGCTCCCTCTCTTTCTGGAAGCGAACTGCTTTCTGAGCGCTTCGCGCATGACACGATGTCTGTCCTCTTCCCCGTCCGCCATCCGCTGGCAAAAAAATCGAAAATCAAGCTGGCAGAGCTGGCACCGCAATTTTTCGTCGGCCTGTCTCCGGAGATGTATCCCGGCAAGCGCGAGTGGCTTACGGAAACTTGCCGGAGCGCCGGGTTCGCCCCTCGCATCCTGCAAGAAGTGGACAGCGAGATCGCGGCAATAAAGTTCGTTGCGGACGGACTTGGCGTCGCTCTGCTGCCCGAGCAAATCACCGAACTGCCGCACGAAGGTGTCATTTTTCGCCCGCTTTCTCCTCCGCTCCTCCGCGAATCGACCATCGCATGGCGCGCCGATAATCCTTCGAAACCGCTTCAAGATTATATTCAGATCGTGAAAGATCTCTCGCGTAGTGAGGCGGACCCCGAAAATCGGGCCAGGGGTTAAGCTATGATTGTGGTGGTCGGGTGCGGGCATTAAACCCGAACCTAAGCCACACAAAATGAAAGCAAAACGAAGAAGACACGAACCTGAATTTAAAGCCCGTGTTGCGC
>JBBRPA010000048.1:0-26927 GCA_038228695.1 Chthoniobacterales bacterium | reverse complement strand
TTTTCAGTTTTCAGTTTTCAGTTTTCAGTTTTCAGTTTTCAGTTTTCAGTTTTCAGTTTTCAGTTTTCAGTTTTCAGTTTTCAGTTTTCAGTTTTCAGTTTTCAGTTTTCAGTAGGCAGTAGGCAGCGGGCAGCGGGCAGCGGGCAGCGGGCAGTGGGAAGTGGGCAGGGAAACTAGTCGCGCAGGGAGCGGATGAGTCCTTGGATCATCGCGGAGATCTGACGACTCTCCTCCACCCACTCGGCAGATTTCTCTGGCTGCAAAAGCTTTGCTTTGTGACCTACGATCGATTGGGTGCGAAACTCGCCCGATGACCCTCGGGCGTAATCCAGAAACTTGATTTTATCTGGCACGCTTTGCCGCTCCAACCCCTCAGCAATGTTGGACGGGATCGAGAGGCACGATCGAGTGATTTGATCTCGAAACCCAAAATCACAGCAACCTTGTGTTGTTAGATAGACTTCAGCGGTGAGCTCAACGGCACGCTTCCAAACCTCCAAATCTTCAAACCCGGGCATGGCAGGGTTTTATTAGACGACCCAAATTTTGCAAGCACAACTGCCTACTGCCTACTGAAGACTACCATCTTTCCCTCTTCATCATTTTTACTCGCTCAATTCTTCAAGGAGGTCGTTGGCAATCAACTGAGATAACGCTTGGTAGATCGTTGCCCGATAGTCGGCAAAAAAGCAGACCAATATGCGCTCACCTGCCAGGGATGTTTCCTCAAAGACGATTCGGATTTTGCCGACACGCAATCGAAAATACGGAGCCAGCTTGCCTTCCAGTTGAAGCACGTCACCTTTTTTCAGAGGTAAACCTTTGATGCCAGCCCAGAGTTTGCGGCGCGGTTCCGGGGCGAGGGCGGTGATAAAATCATGCACCTGTTGGCGAACGACCACCCGGGATTTCACGAGGAAAATGCTGCATCCACCTCTTCAACAGTGTAAACCTTGCTTTCATTGGCTTGGTGAGCACGGAGGGCGGAGGTGAAATTTGGATTTTCCAGCAATTCAAGGCTTTCCAGCATGGCTTCCAGGCGATGTTTGGAAAGGTAAAAACCTTTCACTTCGCCGTGAACGGAAATCGCAAAGCTGTCTTGTTTGATCAACCGAGGTAATCGAGCTTGAGCTTGGCTCACGGAGTATGTAGAAGTACTCATAATTCTATGTAGATACGATTTTTGGCTTGGGGTGTCAAGGGCTGACATCCTGGCTACCGCTTTCCAACCCAAAGAATTCACCACGAAGGCACCAAGACAAGAAGATGATTATGGATGACGAATGATGGATTTTGAATGCAGCATTCCGCGCAGGCTTTTGCAAACGCATAGGTTTTTTCGACGATAACGTTTCCTTCTTTCATTCAAAATCCAACATTAAACACCCAAAATTCATCCTCCAATATCCAAAATTTAACATCCCTCTCCCTCACAACGGCCTAACCCCATATCGCACCCAGTAGTAGCCTGTCTTCGCCAGCTCCTGCCAAGCCCAACTCGAATCCGAATAGCGGTATTCCGATTGGCGCGAGGTGGTCACCACGGTGTAATTCAATTTCGGACGAAAATGTTGGAAACACGCCCGCGCTCTTCGGGCATGAAACCAAGACGTGATCAGAATAACCCGCCGGGCGTGTAAGTGATCGAGCAGCGGCGCGGTGTTGCGGGCGTTTTCAAAGGTCGTGCTGGATTCATCTTCTAAGATCATGCTATCCAGCGGCGTGCCGCGCCGGGCCATCTTGACGGCATTCTCCCCGGCGTCCCCAGTCCCACTGACGATGATCACCGGGGCAAGGCCCTCCTGAAACAATTGCGAGGCCAGCTTGGGGCGATTGTTAGGTTCGCCGCCCAGCACGACGATGACATCGCAGCGTGTGGGCACGACCTCCGGCAGGCTAACAATGTCGGGCGAATTTTCCAGCAAGATCCAGACACTGATCAACAGCAGCCCGATGGCGGAAAGAATCCATCGGTGCGCGCTTTTTCGCGGAGGAGTGCGGCGTGGCACTGCTACGGATTGAGTCTTTTCAACCATAGGTTTTCCCGCGCCTTGGCGGCACTAACAAACTCGTACCATGCTAGCAGCCAGCAGAGCACCCAGCCGCGATAGCCGTCGCGAAAACCTTGTTTCAAAACGTAGTGATAGAAAAACCGCAACAACGGTTTGCCGGGCAGGAACCGAGCCATTTTTTTTAACCAGCGTTTGCGCTCTAGGGCGGTTCCGAAAGGAGAACTCCGCAGCGTTTTTCCACCTGCCTGCTCGTGCAGCGCTCCGATCACTGTAGCCTCCCAGGCGGAGTAACGATTGTGTTTTTCGATCCACACGTCGAGGTTAGGAAACGCGTAGTGGAGCATCGGCTCGACGAGATAGGCGACCGGCCCCTCGAGCAGGACGTGCTCGTGGACTTCGTTATCGCCGCTCTGGCCGTTGCCGGTTACCTCGAGCTTTTCGTAGCGGCCAAGCCGATGCTTGAAAAGCCGCAGGTTCCAGCTCGGAAAATATCCGCTGTGATAAATCCATCCCCCCATAAACCAAAAGCGTCGGTTCAGGTAAAAACCATCGTGCTTTGGCGCGGTGAGGTGGCGCCTAATCTCCGCCTGCAACTCCGGGGTGATCCGCTCATCCGCGTCAAGGATCAGCACCCATTCGTTTTTCCATGCGACATTTTCCAGAGCCCAGTTTTTTTTCCGGGGAAACTGGCCGTTCCAATCGAATTGCACCACCCGAGCACCGAGTCGTTCAGAGGTCTCGATCGTGCCGTCGGTGCTGTGGGAATCGACAACCACGATCTCATCCGCAAACAAGACACTGGCGATGCAGTCGGCGATATTCCGGATTTCGTTTTTCGCCGGAATGAGGACGGAAAGAGTGGTTTTCGGAGCGTCCAAGGTCAGGCGGCGATTGAAGTTTGGGCGGCGGTTAGGTCAGGCAGGCCTTTTCGCTCCGGAGCTCCGAGCGATTCGGTTAGCCCATGCCAGACCGCGAAAGAGAGTGTGGAATCCAACAAAAAATCCAGCGATGAAGACCACCACGGTTAGCAAGCCCGCGCCGACCACCACGGTTCGCGACACCTCTACGACGCGCTGGGCTCGCACCTTGCCGATCTCCGCAGTCGCGTCGTTTAGACCTTCTGCCGACGCGCGATAAAGCTTAAATTCGGGCATGAGCGAGTCGTTTAAGTAAACTCTGGCAGCGTCCATGTCTCCTTTCTGGACCAACTCGAAATAGCACGCGCGCTTTTCTATGAACCGGTTACGGGTCGCCAGCAACTCTGTCAGCACCGTTTCTTGTTCCGGCAGGGTCGGGGTTTTTTGAAAGGCGGCAATCTGCGCATCGGTGCTGTTTTGTTTGATCTCCTGAATCATTCGTAGGCGGTTCTCAGGTGAGGTGGCCTGCTGAATGAGTAGGACTTTAGACCAGTTTTCGAGCAACTTCTGGTTCAGGAGGCCGATACTTAGGAAATCGGGCAACGTGATCTCGGCCACCTCGTTCACCGCGTTGTTCAATCGATGAATCAGGACCGTGGTCGCGCCCGCGACCAATCCCACCGCGAGGAGCGCGAGAACGGTCAAAATAAAAAATTCACGACGATACATATTTTCTCAAGAAGGCTTTAGTTTCATCCGTTAGCGCAATACGCAATCTGGGGAGTCACCACCGCCGAGCATCCATTCATAGAGTCGTTTCATCGTCTGGGCAATGCTCCGCCAGTTAAATTTGTTCAAGATCAGGAGTCGTCCGCGCAGGCCCATCGCCTTCCTTTCGGCGTCGGTCATTTCCAGCAAACGGCGCATCCCTTCCGCGATCGCTGCCGCATTCGTCGCGATCCCGATCGCGGCCTCCGTTTCCGTGCCTTCTGGGAGATTGCACTCCGGAGTGATCAATACGGGCAGCCCGTAGGCCCAAGCTTCCAGCACAACCATGGGAAGACCCTCACTGAAAGAGGGCAAAATAAAGGCATCGCTGTGGTGGTAAGCGGCCGATTTGGCGTCATTGAATTGAGGTCCGGTGAACAACACAGAAGGCTCGGCAACCCCAGACGGCGTGGCCACGCGCAGGTCCGCCCAAGGTAGCGAGAGGGTGTCGCAGATTTGCTGGAGTTCCGCCTCGTGTCCACTCTGGTCCCAACCGCAAATGACCAGCACCCAGTTTGCGGATCGCTTTTGGTTCTCCTTGCGCAACTCGGCCCAAGCACGGAGCAATTCGGGCAGACCTTTTTTCGGATGAATCCGGCCCAAATAAAGCAGCACCTTACGGTCGGCGGCGATCCGTCCGCTCCACGGTGCGGGAAGGTCGGGCGGTCCCTCCGGCAGATCGATGCCATTGGGAATGATGGCGATCGGGCTTTTCAATCCCACCTTGCGGATTGATTCCGCCTCCGAGGGGCAGAGGGCTCGCAGGCAATCGGCGTTTTCCAAATGAGCCTGCTCAAAAAGGGCGTAGGCAATGGCCTTTTTCCACTTCGAATTATTGACCGCCCAAGGGTCGAGCATACCGTGGGCGGAAATGATCGAACGAGCCCCGGTGCTCAGGCAATAGCGCCTGGCCGCCATGCTCGGGTAAAGCCAGATTCCGTGGGTGTGAATGATGTCCGGCGCATATTCCTCCAGCGCATTCAGGTAACCCGGCGAATACCCAAACGATTCTGGCCAGATTGGTTTGAAGATCTTCACCACCGTCGGAGCCCAGAGTCCGATGTCCTCTGCGGTATGGCTATCCGAAGTGCCAAAGACCCCCACGCCGACGCCCTCGTCCTCGAGCGATTGGACCAGTCGCCGCACGCTTTCGTAGAGACCGCCGGCGTTGCGCGACAGGCTGTGAATCAGATTGGCACTGTGGATTTTCACACGAGGGGGGGCGACAGTTAGCGACGAATCAGGAAATACAACAAGGCGCGATCGAACCAGCCGACCTGCGGAATGGGAAGCTTTTTCGCGACCGTCGCCGCGCGCAGCAATCCCGCCGCAAAACGCTCCGGCCCCCAATGGGAAATGATCGCGCGGCTGGCAGAACCCATCGTTGAGAGTTGAGAGTTGAGAGATGAGAGTTCTAGCATGAGAGCCGCGAGCTGATCGACGTTTTCTGGGTCGAAGGTAAAGCCGTTGCAACCGTCTTGCACGAGGTCTGCCGCGCAACCGCAACGATTGGAAACCAGCACCGGCAAACCCGACGCCATCGCCTCATTCACCACCAGCCCCCATTGCTCTGTTGTGCTGGCATGGATGAACGCCCCGGCCCGCCCGTAGTAGATCGGCAGCTCTGGATACTGTTTGAACCCGGGCATCTGGACGTGGTCGGAGAGGTTGAGGGTTGAAAGTTGAGCGTTGAGAGCGGAACGCAACTCCCCATCGCCCAGAAGAACCAAAGACCAGATTGCGGATTGTGGATGATGGATGATGGATTTTTTGCGATACTTCGCGTAAGCCTCGATCAATCGGCTCAAATTCTTCTTCTCAATAAACCGGGCCGAAGCCAAAAAATACCGCTCCGGCAAATTCTTTCCATTCCGCAATTTTTCCTCATCCCTTCCCTCCTGACTACTTTCGACTGCCCACTGCCGACTCTTTTCCGCGCCAGCGGAAAAGTACCCATTCTCCACCGCATCATAACCTTGGAAAATCCGCTCCGGCGCCATTCCAAGCTGTTCGAGATACGCCTGATGCGGACTACCGCCCACTAGCGCAGCCGAGCAAAGGTCGATCAACCGGCGTTTAATGCCTTCCTTCCAGTCTGACCGCGCCGCGTCCCAAGCCGTGCTTTCCGACATCACGACCATCGGAATCCTGAGACGGTTACAGGTCTCGATCACGATCAAAGAACCGAAATCATTCCAGCCATTTACCGCAACCACATCAGGTTTAAAATTCTCTAGCGCCGATTGCAGGGCGGTGCGTAACTGCCCGGCGGAATGGGTGCCCGGTTTGGCAAGGGGAAACAAAGACTGCTTCTGAAAAAGAGGCGGACGATCTTGGTTGCCCCAGCCAAAATTATCATCGGCAGACCACTCCAACCCGATGATTTCTGCATCCCGGGCGGCGGCCTCCATTCGCGCCACATGATACGGGCCGATGTGATGAAAAATAACTGCAATCCTCATGATAATCGCTGTCCCCAAATTATTTACTGGTTCTTTCATCGACCACCCAGCGGCGTTTGCCCGCTCGCGTTGGCTTCACGTCAGTCACTAATTCAAACGGAATATCTCCCAAAGTCGGAGAGACTTGGGCAAGCCGACTCCGAATTCGCTTCTCACACTCGACGTCGTAAACGGGTGAGGTCACAAGCCGCAACACCAAGCCCTCATCGCGCCATGCGAGTTGAATGTTCACCACTGCCTTTTCCTGATGGATACAATGCATAACGGCCACACTGTGAACCGCCGTGCCGTTCGCGAGGGTTAGAAAATCGTTAGTCCGTCCCATTAATTTTTCGAAAGCCCTTACGTGACCGGTCGCCAAGCGCTCGATCCCCGCAATCGAATCGCCCTGCACGTAACGAATCAACGGAATGTAGCGCGGAATCAACGAGGTCAGCACCACACCCTCTCCCTCTGTTCCTGAGTCCACCCCGGCAATGGTCTCGAAGTAATTCAAATGTGGAAAAACCAGAAACGGCTCATGCCCGTGTTTCATCGCCACCTGACCAAACTCCACACCGCCAAATTCCTGAATCACGGGACAGTTAAAAATCCGCTCCAAGAGATCAAAAGTGTCTTCGTGCGGGGGATTCTCCGAAGCTGGCATCACAAAACTAACCCCGACTTTGGCGAATGCTTGGTGGAAGTTTTCCGTCGTTCGCGCGAGGTAGTCGAGGGCCGATGCGTAACCAATAATTCCCGTCGGTTTCGTCGCGAGGATGGTTCTAGCTATTTTCTCGCATTTTGCGGGCGACAGCGTATAGGCATCGATCCGGATATAGCCCAGCAGACGATCTTTGATCTTTCGCAGGACATGATTCTTCCGACCCGTCCACCCGGTGCCAAGCAAATGGGAATGGCCCCAGATCAGCAGGAGTTTTTTCCCCGGCTTATATCCGCAGCGCGACCACAGGGCCATTTTGGCCACTCGTTGCGGCTCCGCTTCGCTCTTCCAGACGCCCAGTCGCACAGGTTCGCCCGTAGAGCCTCCCGTCATCCGATAGTCCTCAGGAGGTCCACTCAACCGCCGGAATTCACTCAGACGTGACTGCAAGATTTCGCGTCGCAACAACGGGATTTTGTGAAAATCATCCCATGTTTCTAAGGCGGCGGGAGCCTCGCCCGCCTCCACGAGATTCTTGTAATAGACCACATCTTGGGTGGCATCGGCCCAGACCGATTGAATCTTCTCCAGCGACCCGGCAGAAGCGGATGGATCCGAGAGCATTTGCGCGGCCAACTTCCCTCCCGCCTCAAACGCTGCGGCAATTTTTCTATCCCTCAGAAGCGAAAAAAAATCCATATTCAAGAAAGCGTGGATCGGGTATGGTATTCAAGGCCTTGCGCATTCAGGCTCGAGTATCATTAGATTGGGGAAATTCTTCCGAAAATCATCCGCATTCCGTGTCATCAAACCGCGACGACTGCTTGCAAAAGCCCCGATCAAGACATCCGCAATGGGACGTTTGGCAGCAGCCCCCTGACGGCGGGCAGTCACATGTCGATGCCATGCCTGATGGCCGGCTTCCGTATCCACCACCGTCCATCCACTCTGGTAATCAATTCCTGCCTGATCGAAGAACCTTCTTTGTTCTTCGCCATTTCCGCCAAAGGCCGGGGCCAACTCAATGTATGTGATCGGGCAAACCAACAGGCCATCCGGCAAATATTTTTGTAAAAGTTGAGCGGACGGCAGTCCAAACTCCGCATCGTTTTCCAATACATCCAGCACGATGCAGGTATCCACTACCCAACTCATTCGCCACTCCTGAGTTCATCCATCCACTCCTGCGTTCTGCGCGGTGGTCCCTGGCGCATTTTGCGCGCATAGCCCAGAACCGACAGGGGGCCGACTGGTTTCTCCACACGTAGGGAAACCCGCATTTCCTGACTGGAGATTTGCTCCCAGTGCAATCGTTGACCAGGCCGCAACCCCATTGCCTTACGTAAACTGGCGGGAACGGAAACCTGCCCTCGCTCAGTGATCAGGGAATCATTCATTCCGGAGTTTTATCATGTGGATCTATCATGTCAATAGGCATCCCTTCCAGCACCTCCATCACCCGCCCCGCGCCCGACAACCGGGCCAAGTGGTAAGGCCCGAAATTATCGACTAAAACCGCTACTTTATAGGAAGGACCGGGCTGCTGGGGCGCCATCATTTATCGGAGTAAAGCTTCGATTTCATTAGATAAAAGGGGAAGTTTTCCACTCACAACATCCCAAACAATCGCGTCGTCCACGTTGTCATATCCATGGATCAAGCGATTCCGAAAACCGATGATTTGCGCACCTTCCTTTAATCGCGAAAAGGGTTTAGGAAATTGATCTCGCAGATTGGTGCAGTCTTCTCCAATGACCTCAAATTTGCGCTCTAAGGCTGCGCGACACATTGAATCCATTCGATAGGTTTCCAGATTCAAACCTGCGGTAAATTCACAGATGTCGGCCAAGGCTTATTGGATATCCACCGCTAACTTCAATGCCTCAGGCTGCATAGATGGGCGCACTGCTTTGATTCACGATTTCACGAAAGACGGGATTTTTCATGGCAGGTTTTGTCACCAAATCCACTGGTCGATGGAAGATACTTTCCAGGCCGTTGGCGAGGCTCATAAAACGATCAGCTATTCCTGCCGCGTCCGAATCAAAGAAATCCGCGAGGATATCAATATCACTCTTCACCGGATCAAACCGCTCCGTTAGCACCGAACCAAAAGCTCGGAGCTCGCGCACGGAAAGGCTGGAACAAAGTTGTTCGATTTCGGTCTTGTTTTCCTCAACGAGTCGATCGATCGGAAGTCTCATAAGAAGACTATCCACAGAGCCCCTCCGACTTGCAAGGTTTCAACTCATTCGCCACTCCAAAAAGGAATCCAAAAGCAAATCATCTCGGGGCTGCGTTTAGCTAACACGAGTAAACGGTAAATCTGACGCGGGGTCAGGTCGGAACTAACTTCCGAAGCAACAGCATTCCAGTGAGGAACTGAGCATCCAACAGGGAAGCCACCAATACGATCACCCTTCCGAGGTCTACCCCCCTCGATCTTTCTTTTGTGGTCATTCCGAGGTGGTTAAACCCTTCACGCAATGGTTACGACCGCGCCATATGCGGGGCGGATGTCTTCCAACGACGACCTTGGGGCTCACCCTGCCTTGGGCCGTTTTTCTTCAAAAAGAATTCCGCAATCTTTACAAAAATAAATCCGAAGACGATCGGCCAGAGCACCAGCAGCGTGATGTCGCGACCCAAGTTGAAGGTCAGACCAAGTCCTGCCGCAAAAAGGCTCAGCCGCAGGATGGAGACGCGTTGCATCCACCAGCGAGTTAACAAAGAGGCCCAGACTGCCATCAGCAAGGCGGGAGCAATGGCCCCGAGCCAAGGGCCGAAGTTGAGCAAGCCGCCTCCGATCATACCCGTTGCAATTGTCGCGGCCACACCGATGCCAGAAGCGTCGTTCGTGCCGAACCCGCGCCAGATGGCGTAGTCGATTCCGAGCATGGGTTTGTTGGGCCAGAGTGCGCGGGGCACGACGTTTGTGATCTCCGTCAGGTAACGCATTCCATAACTCGGATCGAATGTTTTAGAGTCGGCGAACTCGTTGATGAAACAAAGCTCTTGGATCATGTTCAGGCCGATTTGTTTTCCGGTCTTGCTTTCCTCATCCACAGCCAGTCCGCGATTGTCTTGCTGGAGTTGATCTTCTTGAGCCTTGATTTCTCGGGCCTGTTCATCGAAGAGGAACGCATAGCCGCGAGCGCGATTTTCCATGACGAGCAGCAAGGTGAAATGGAGGCAAATTCCAAAAATGGCCGTGAGCATAACCCGAACTGCCAATTGTTGCCGGCCAGCGATCAAATAGGTCAGCAACAGGGGCGAAATCATCGCCAGAAAAACGCTTCGGTTCCCGGTCAATAGGAACGCGGGAATGCTAATGAGATAAAAGCTGGCATTCAGTAAAGCCATGCCCGCCTTTTTCTGCAAAATCAAGGTCACACCTAGGAGGCTGCAAACAATCAGGTGGAGGTATCCTCCGGCGGATACCAAAGAATCATATTTTCCACCTAGCGCGCCCCGGCCCCACATCGTCATAGTCCCTTCGGTTCGACCTCCAAGTGGTAAAAGCGCAGCAAACGCATCCCAATTACAGCGGTAAATACCGATCGTAATCAAAGGAATCCAAATCCCCAGTAACATGAAAAAAACCGCTCCTGCTGTGGGGGATTTCGTCTTGAGTTCTTCTAGATGGAGTTTTTTCAACTGGAGATTCGAAAATCTCGGCACCGCCCAGCGGAACACAGCTAGAAACGCCGCTACCTGTAAATAGGACCGTGATAAAATTGAGGTCGAAAATTGTTTGTAGGCCTCGGGGAATTGGAAGGGATCGACGAAATACCAAGCGAACACGGTGATGTAAACCATCAGCATGGGTGCCGCCCAAGGTTGACGCCATTTCGTCAGCATCTCAACGACGAGGGCGATGAGAAGAATACCGGCTAGAAAAAGGGCGGGCGGATAATGCATAAGGAGGGGTCGTGTAAATTAGAGTAACGTCGGCAAAAGCTGCCCCAGTTTTCCTTGATAATCTAGTAGATCAAATTGGTTGGCTCCGGACTGCGCGGCGACGCCCAAGTTTACCCGAAGCGATTTATTTTCCAATAGATTCTGCAAGCTGTCGGCCATGCCATCCCAATCGGTGGGCTCATGAATGAAACCTTCGATGCCATGCCGAATTACGGTTCCACTGTTTGGCGTTGTTACCACCGGCAACCCCGCAGCCATCGCCTCCATCACCACACTGGCGGAGCCTTCGCACACGGACGGGAAAAAAAAGATATCAAACGATTGCAAATGCCGGGCAACTTCGGAACGAGGCACCGGGCCAGTTAGTTGCACGTAGCCGCGCATTTGCGCGGCGGCATCTGCTGGAATGGAAATCGGGCCGACCATGCTGAATTCCACGTTTTTGCCCGCCAGTCGTTTGGCCATTTCCAGAAACACCGGGGCCCCTTTGCGCAAGTTAACCGAACCGAGAAACCCAACGCGCAGTTTGTCCCCCCTACGAGCGGGGGAATATCCATCCAGTCGTTTCATGAGGAGCGCAGGATATGGGATGATCGAGATTTTTCCGGCATCCACTCCGCAACCAATCAGGCCGTTGCGCACATAGTCCGAAGCACACGTGACATGGTCGAGACTGGTCCAAGTATCTTCCTCGATTTTCTCGAGCCGGTTCGTGGAGGAAGCCGGCGCCATCTCCCATCCGGGCCAATTTTTCCGCTGCTGCTCCATTTCTCGCCGTTCGATCAATGCGGGAGCGATCATCTGGTCGCCCACCGTGCGCAATCCTTTCTTCTGGCATTCTGCGCAAAATTCGGGGTCCAGATGGCGGATGAATCCATGAACCATGTTGGCCTTGCCAAATCCGCTATCGGCCATCCACTGGCCAGTCTTTTTTGCAACCCACTCGAAGTAATCCTCTACTGTGGCAAAACGGCTGCGGCGGGTTCGCCACCAGAGGCTCCGCAGAGGAATCGTCTCGGCCCATTTTGCAATCTCTGGGCAACGTCTTTCCCTCATGCGCTGCGCCCCCAGTGATCCCGATGCGCGGGCCGCAAAGGCCATGAGAGCATCCACAGAACCGGGACGAATCAGGAAATCCGTAAAAACTTTTTCCAACCAGCCTAAATTTGCCAGCGCGCGGGGAACAGCATAATGCAGACGGGCACCATCTTGCACCGAAACAACCGCAGGCTTTACGGATTTTTTGGAGGGTTGGGAATTCAATGGGGCGGACTCTTTAAACCGGCGTGACTTTGGTTGAGATGCCTGCCCATTGAGCGGGAAACGGGCGCGATTGGGGTATTTTCACTGAGTAGGCGCTAGATGGTCCACCAAACGGGTAGTTAGGGACAAAGCCAGAAAAGTGGTGTTTGCATTACTGGTGGTTCGGAAAGTGGACGCACCAATCACATACAGATTTTCGGTTCCAAAAACCCGGAGATTACGATCCACCACGCCGTCGGATTCGGACTCGGCTATCCTAGTTCCACCCGTTTGGTGATACACGTCGTGCAGTTTTTCCAGAAAGGAGGGGTTCTGCTTCATCAATTCCTCCGAGATTGTCACGGAGGCCAGTCCCGCCTCTCGCAGAGCCTTGTCGCAGCGGATGACAAATTCCCGAATGGAAGAAATCTCCTTCTCGCCGCTCCTCCAGTCCAAAATCACCTTAGGCAAACCAGAGGCATCTTTGGATGAAGGATCGATAGTGATTTTACTTTCCCGCAGCGGCACCTGCTCCGTCTGCACTCCGAAGGATATCTTAGAAGTGCTCGGCACAAATATCCGGTTCTCGACCACGTATTTCCACATCAGCGGCGGGAGATGCCGAGCGCAAGCCATGAGGTTCCGCATCAAGTCTCCGAGCCCGGTTATTTTCCTGCCATAGACTGCCGCCTTGAGAAATTGTTTCAGAAACACCAAATTTTCCGAGATCGAACTTTCAAAACAAAACGTGCCTTGCACATTGAGAATCGCACTTTTCTCCATCGCATCATTGGTTAGACGCAGCTTGGGTTGAAACTTATAACCGGCGTAAACGAAATTGCAGAACGTGTTGAAAAAACGCTTGCTGTTGACAGGCTGCACCGTGCCTGCTCGGCCAACAAAGTGATCCTGGAAATAGGCTCCTATGTTAGGATTATTTCGCCACGGACAATCCCAACCCGGAGTGGCTGCCGCATGTAACATCAATCGGCAAATTTCAATCGTTCCCGATGCTAGAATAAAACGTTCGGCTGATAGCTCATGTGCTTGACCCTGGCGGTCCATGATTCGGACCGATGCGATACGACCATTGTTCCCAGCAAACCCCACTACGGTGTGCTGAAGGAGCACGAGCAGATTTTTGCTGGAGCGAATTTCCTCTGCGTAGGAGACCGCGAAGCTGGGGATTTTGAGCCAACGGGTTAGAAACATCTCCAGCCCCTCGGCGAAACGCGGAATCTCTGAAAAAACTTTGCCAAGCACGCCCCGATCGGTCTGGACCTCTTCGGAAAAACCTAGATTCGTGTAAGTCTTCCCATAATAAGGGGCGATGTCGTCGTAACCAATCGGCCATTTGGAATCTGGCAACCAATCTCTTCCCTCGAAATCAATCGGTTGAAACTCCACAAGCTGTCCACCCCAGAGATTGGAGGTCCCGCCCAGACTGCGACTGCGACCAATGCGGATGCCCTCATGGGGCAGGCCGGCCACGGCAAATGTCTCTGGCGCAAAACTGCCCAACTCTTTCCCGCCGGATTCGATCACGAGAACTTTTTGTCCGCGTTTACCTAACTCGATCGCAGCATAAAGTCCGACCGTACCACCACCGATAATGATCGTCTGATACTTCTCTTCCCCATGCGTTTCCAGCCCCTCAAGATTCTCGATAATCATAGTTTATTCAGATAAGAGTGGTTGATGACCTAAGAAAACCCATGTCAATGATCTGGCGAGCAATGCGTAGGTGGTAAATTCCAATAAAATTCAGAAAAGGCGGATCAGGAGGCTGGAGTTACGCTATTGAATTCTCCAACATCCGCAGACGGTATCTTTGCAGGAAACAACCGCTCTCGCAAACGTAGCATGGGAAACTCGATGAGTTTAGTCGTGATGATGCCAAGTAAAATGCCGGAAATTGGTTGAGCAATTGCAATCCATGCAGTGCTAAATGCACCAGGTAAAAGATGGCCGCTTTTGAAAACCAGAGCGGCTGTGGAGACGTGCCACAAGTAAATCCCATAAGAATACAAACCAATCCACGCCACCAATTTATAAAGCCAATGATATACCCTGCCCGGTTGATGTCGGTAAACAAGCATGAACAGGCTAATGCTAAAAAGATTTGGCAATTCCGAATCCAGCAAGCCAGCCAATTGGGGCAACCAATTAAATCTGTATTGCGAAAGAGTTAGCGCAAAAATGGCAATCCAGAGCCAACGCATGGATTGCAATTTCTGAAATAAACCTGCCTTGTAGTGATAAATAAAAGCTAACATTACGCCCCAAAATATTCCGTCGATGTTATTGTGCGTTCCATCAAGATACGGCCACTCGTATTTATAAGATAACCATCTTGATACAGCCACCAAAAGACTTGTGACTGCGAGAGATGCGAAAATCTTCCAAATTCCAACAGATTGCTTAGAAGCAAAAGTAAGCAAAACAGCCAGCAATAGATAGGCATGTTCCTCCACCGCGAGTGTCCATAGATGCGGGACGCCGATAAAGTAATTTTGCAAATGGACAAAACTACCCCACATAATGCCCAACGAATGGTGGCCCGTTACCGTAATCAATAGAATGAATACATAATACTGTGGCCAGATTTTGAATGCCCGACGGATTAGGAATCGCTTTCCGTCGATAAGTCCTTTTGATTTCCACTCCTTCATCAGCAAGCCACCTACGAGAAAGCCGCTGAGAATAAAAAAAATTCTAACCCCTAACCATCCCAATTTTGGGAACCCAAGAAACAATAGGGGATATGAAAGAGTAGCAATCTTGGAATGGAAATCCACCACAGCTAAAATCGCGATACCTCTTAGAAAATCCAACTCGATCTCGCGCGGAATATGTTTGGGATGTCCGTTATTCATTCTGAATTAGTATTTGCAGAATAGTTCGAGAGCATATTTTCGATTACAGTTTCAATTTCTTGCCATTCCGCTGAGTTTAGATTCTCCCACCGTAGAGCTTCGGCGACGTTACTGGCAATGCGTCCGGGTTGCGTGCTGGAAAATAGCGTGATGCCGTGTGGATTATCGTGCATCACCAAGCCGAGGATGAACCCGGCAAGCTGCGGACCGAGCGGCGAACCAAGATTTTTCCACGCCACCGCGCGCTCGTCTGTGGCCATGACGAAGGCTTTTTCCAGCGTGGGCAGGACCTTCAAGGCCCCGTGAGTATTGATCGTGAGCCCAGGATACTTGGCCAGTTTGCGGCGGTTCCACTGACCGGGGCCGTTGGCAATCTGGAGAACACGGGCCATCGCTGGGTTTTGCTCCAGAATGGCGGGCACAAGCGGAAAATCGCTGCCGAGGCCATATGCGCGAATCTTCCCAGTCTGTTTGGCGGCTTCCAAAAATTCCAACAAGCCTTCGGTGCGCGAATCCTCCAGATTGGCTTCGTGAAGTAGGAACAAATCAATCCGGTCGGTCTGCAATTCTCGCAGACTCGTTTCCAGACTTCGGCGCGCACTTTCCACATCGAAACGGTTTTTGCTAACTCCCGCGTTGGCGCGCTTGGAGAGAAACTGGCGCACTGCCGGATGGAGCGAGGCCGCTTTTCGAGCCACGCTCATCAACAATCTCCCCCGCGAGGACCCTCCGATGGCGGGCGGCTCCATGCCAAACTTCGTCGTCACGGTAATCTCATTGCGGCAACCCGTGTCGGCGATGAAACGCCCCAAGACTCCCTCCGACTGCCCGTGCCCATAGTAGCGGGCCACGTCAAAATGCCGGATGCCCGCGTCAAAAGCCGTTTTCAGTAACGCCTGACGTTCCGCTTCCACTCCTGGGCGCATCAGCCCCGCGCAGCCGTATCCGAGAGCTGTGGTGCTCAAATTTGTGTTTCCGAGGGTAACTTTACGCATAAACAGGATCGGCTGGCGTAAGAGGGGAAGACTCTGGCAACGGCGGTAGTTCGGGTTCGATTTCTTCGAGTGGCAATAGCGCCGCTCGATTCAATCGTCGAAGCAAACGATACATGCGTGGGCTTAATCGCGACCTCTGCGCCCAGCCTTGCCAGCAGGTAGCGGGAGCCTTTAGATAACCGGTCACGGTGGCCGTCAGACAGTGATTTTTAACGGCAAAACCCAGCCCGCTCAAAATCGTTCCTGGGAAATGATAGAGAAAATCGGGAAAGGGCACATCCCAGACTGCATGGCAAATATCATTGCGCCGCTCGAGCATCCGCGCCACCCAGGCATTGCGAATTGCGGAGGAAAAGTGGTGGACGGGTTCCGCTCGACCCAGACGCGTCACCCATCCGCGATTGAGCATGCGAACACAAAAGTCGCGCTCTTCCGTGCTGTGAACAAGGATACTGCGATACCCGCCGACACTTAGAAAAACCTCGCGCCGCACCGCATACGAAGTGCCCACAAAAGCGGAGACCACCCACCTGCCTTCGGCTGGAGGCGTAGGTAAAATCGGTTTCGGGCCGACCAGAATGTCGATGTGCGGGATAGCCACCGCGCCGATCCGTGGGTGGTCAAACTCGGAAAGAGTAGCGCGGATAATGTTTGGAGAGCTGTATTCCGCGTCATCATCGATCGAGAAAATAAAGGGAGCCGAGGCGAATCGGGCTCCCTCGGTCCGGCGCACCGCCACTCCGCGCGAGACCGCATGGGTGTGGAGTTGGACGGTGGGGAATTCGGTCCTGACCATCTCCGGCGTGCCGTCCTCCGAGGCGTCGTCCATCACGATCACTTCCAAGCCGACTCCTTGCTGCCGGAAGACCGAAGCCAAGGCGCGGCGCAGAAATTCCTTTCGCCCCTTGGTGGCAAAAACCACGCTGACCGTCGGCTGCGTTGCGTCGATGGTCGTTTTCATTTGAGAGAGCGCACCGGTTCGATCGCTGGCAGCAAGGGTTCGAGTTCATTGAGAGGAATGATCCGGCGCTCGTTGAGCTTGCGCATGAGGAGGTAAGTTTGGGAACTGACCGGATGGCGGGCTGTCTGCGAGCGCCAACAATGAGCGGGCGCGTTGAAATAGCCCATGACCGTGGATGACAAACATTGAGTTTTTAGCGCAAAAGCCAGCCCGCTTAGAATCGTCCCCGGCAAATGATAAAGCACATGCGGAAACGGCACATCCCAAAACGCATGGCAGATATTATTGCGTCGCTCCAGCATCCGCTGCCGCCAGACACTGCGGATGGGCGAGGCATGATGCTCAATCGGCGTAGCCCGGCCCAGACGCACCACGTAGCCACCGCCCAACATCCGCAGGCAGATGTCTCTTTCCTCGCCCATATAAAAGAGTGCTTCGCGATAACCTCCATACTTCAAAAAAACATCGCGTCGGATAGCATACGACGCTCCCAAAAACGCTGGGCACGCATAGATTTCCCGGTCATCGGGAGCCTGACTTCTCACCACGTCGTCCTGCCGCACATTAATGTAAGGGATGCCCACAGCGGCCACGCGAGGGTTGTCAAACTCCGCCAGCGTTTCCTCCACTGTCGTGGGCGAGACCATCACCGAATCATCATCGATTGGAAAAAGAATCTCCGCCGTGGCTAGTTTCGCCCCCAGATTCCGCAAAACGCAGGGGCCATTTGGACCTTGGAGACGTTCGTAACGCACTTGCGGAAACTCGGTCCGCATCATCTCCTCGGTCTGATCCGTCGAGCCGTCATCCATGACGATGATCTCCACAGGCACACTTTGGCGCAGAGCGGCCAGAAGGCACTCGCGGAGGATGTCGCAACGATTGCGAGTCGGAATGGTAAGCGTGGCTGCCGGAATCATCGTCAGGGGAGGGGCAATTGAAAAAAACAGAATCAGGCCTCAGCCGCCGCTCCGGCGCATGCCTCGCCGATGCGTAGATTATCCTCTGGAGAGATTAATTCCGGCACATAGCTGTCGTTATAGCCCGGTCGTCGGCCATCCAGCAGTGGCAGCAACGCGGAGTGGGTGATTTTTTGTGCGAGACGAGTGAGCGGCTTGGCGATTTGGTGATGCAGATGCACTTCCGGGAGCGTCGTGCCTGGTTCCCAATATAAAAGTGGTCCGGTATCGATCCCATTTTCTCCGGCCAAACCTTCGAGCTTATCTTTTTTCGCTCCCAAGGCGATGCCCGTCGCTGGGTCCACCAATTCCCCATGCCAGTCCGCCGTATTCCAATGATCACCTGCCGCTGCCTTACGTTGCTTCATGGCAGCACGCAGGGCAAAACGCCGTGTCAATTGGATTGGGTCGCGGTGCGGATAATGCAAAACCGGGATGCGCTCGTAAGCGAGCAATCCCGCATTATACGGCCAGTGGGTCGTGCTCGGCCATTGCATCGTCGGGCGGTAGCGGAAAAGCCGCGGCTCGGAATATTGCGACACTTTGTAGTGGCGACGACGCTCGATAATTGACCGCTTCCGATCCTCCGCGATGGACACAGCGCCCGATTCGTAGGCCGCGGCCTCGTCTGTGGTCAGGCGGAAAAAATACCATTGCAAATGCACCATTCCCTCGTTGGGGTGCAAGCGTTCCGACACAAATTGCGGCGGCGGCACCGGGTAAAACTCATCGCCGTCGATCTTCAGAACCCAGTCGCCCTTTTCAAAGCCGCTCCGCAACCGATCAAACATGATGCAACGCAAGCTGTCCTGATAGACTGTCGGTTCGTGCTTAAAAGGCTGGATGCGGGCATCCTTCTTCGCAAAATCCTGCACGATGTCCCACGTCTCGTCCGTGCTGCCGAGATCGTAGATGTGCAGGACATCGATCCAGGTTAATAAATGCGCGAGTGTCTCGGCGATGATATCGCCTTCGTCGCGGAGAAGCATAAGTCCGTGGAAACGCATGTGTGGGGAGATTTTATCAGGGCTAGTCTGATCGCCTAGAGAAACATTACCGCGTGAGCCGATGCAAGTATTTCCAGAGAGGGACGGTTTGGACCGTCACCCTCAGATCGGTAACGATGTCCGATAGTGGGTGGGCAATAAAATATCTTAATCAGTTGTCTCTAAATGGTCTGATAAACGCAAGGCCAGTGCCAGTGCGGTTAGGGTGGGATTCACATATCCTGCGGTGGGAAAAAGGGAGGAACCCGCGAGATACACGTTCTGATTAGTGTGAAGGCGGGCATTCGCATTGCAGACGCCGTTTCTCGGATCGCTGGAAATTCTCGTTGCTCCCATGTGATGATGGGCACTGGGAACAAGCCGAGGATTCGGCAGCATGCGGAGTTCTCCCAAACCACTTATACGAAGAGTATGGTCGAACAATTTTGCCGCACGATGGGCAGTATCCTCACTTTGTTTTCCCCAATGCCAAGTAATTGCGGCGCGGGGGCGCCCCAGTGTGTCGTGTTGCGACGAGAGCGTGACACGATTTTCTGAGAGCGGTGGTTGCTCCAAGTAAAATTGCGGCTCGAAAGTGGCGTATTGTGTCCCAGCGGCGGCTGCTTTCTGCCAGTAGTGGGAACCTGTAAGGGCGGGCGTTTTCCGTAGTTGCCGTTGGTAGGCAAGCAAGTTGCGGAAATGAAGCATGGCGGCGGGCAAATAACGACTGGCAGCTGGCCATTTTTTTTGCCGGGTTAGAATACGCAACTGCCGAACAGCCTCGACTCCACGAGAACGGTAGTGCGGTATCTGTGGATAGAGGGCGATTGAAAAATTCAGAAGTTGTTCCTTTCGCAGGGTCTGCGCAGACGGGGCGATGCGGCCTAGTAGGGTCGTGGAATGGAGCTGATGCATATCGTAGAAGCCAGCCCTAGCGAATAGTTGAGGATCACGCGGGATAAATTCTGTAAAATGATACACCGGATGATCCATGTAGTAACGGCCGACGCAGTCGTGCTCATTCCCCAAACCACTCGGGTTTTGAGTTTGCGAAGCCAAAAGCAGACGGGCATTTTCGATTCCTCCGCTGGCCAGAATGAATCGCTGGGCGGAGATGTCGAAAGACTCATTTGCGGAGATGGCTACCCTTGCACGAGAAGTGATCGGGCTGCCTTTTTCTCCGATCAGTTCTTTTACTGCGGCTTCGGTGACGCATTTGATGTGGGGGTTGCTTCTAGCACACTCAATTAAGTTACCTAACATCGGAACACCCTGCGCCAGTTGATACACCTCAGACGTAAAGGTGTCATCAGTAAAGGGAAAAGGCGGTAGAGAGGGATCGCTCCACTCGTTTGCCCCGTATAGGAAAGGACCCAGACCGCAGCTAACATGTGCTTTTCGGTAATAAGGAACCAGCTCGTCATAAACTATTGGCCATCCACTCTGATCGACCCAACTCCGATGCTCGAAATCACTCGCATCAAGAGGAACATATTTCGCTCCTAACTGCTGATTGACTGGTGTGTTCCAGATATTGACGGTGCCGCCTAGTTGGCAGTGACGGGATTCTTGTAAATTATCATACTCTCCAGTTAGGTCCTCGCCGAGGAGTAGATCCTTTTTCTCGGGTTGAGCCATTAGACCACCAGCCTCTAGCACGATGACGGGGCGTGCGGCAGAGGCCAGTCTGTTTGCCAGGAGTAGTCCGAGAGGGCCACCGCCGACAATGCAAGTGTGAGTCTCGATTTGGGCACGAGCCGAGAGATCAGAAGCGCGAACAATCATGGGATGGGAGTGGCAGCTACTTGTTGAAACATCTGGACATACGCCGAGCGCAAGGCTTCCCAGCTAAACCGCGCTTGCACTATTTCGTGCCGCCGCCTCTGATCCTCAAGCCGTAGAGGAATATCGAGCGTGGAACGAAGTAAGCCGCTCAAATTTCCCGGCTGGCTGAAATCCCCGTATTGGCCCTCATCGCCCAGCACATAATGCATGACGGGATGATCGTGAATCAAACAAGGTAGCCCTTGCCCGAGAGCCTCCAAAAAAACGCGCCCAAATCCCTCGAACAGTGAGCTGAGTACAAAAACATCTGCTGCCTGATAGTAGTCCGCCACCCGGTCATACGGGACGGATACCGCTGTGAACCCACTTTCGCCCAAAAGTTCGCGAGCCAGCGCAATGATCGGTGGGGTTGTTTCATCCATGCGTCCGACCATAGCTAAATGCGGCCGATTTTCACCTAATGCTGCAATTTCGCGAATAGTATAATCCATCCGCTTATGGGTGGCACTCAGCCAACCCACGCTCACCGCCAGCTTGCGGTCTGGCGGGAGATTCAGTCTGCTCCGCTGAGTTTTTCTCTCCGATTCATTGAGAAAGATCACGTTTTCCGGAGGCTGAATGCCATAAGGCACCATAATGTGTTTGGCGTCAGGTTCCCCGGCGGTCAAAGCTTCTTCTTTGTAAAGTGGAGCGACTTGATGGACAAAATCTGTCCGCGAGAAAGGCGGATGGCAGGGGCCGCCGTTGGAGAAAAGGAGTTTGTAATCAACGCCCATTTGCTTGCGCCAGCGATGTAGGAGAAAACCGTGGTTAGAATCGCTGTAAAAAATGATGTCGGGTTTCCACTGGCGGACGAAACGGGCAAAAAACGGGAATGCGGTCAGTTGCTCAACGATGTAGCTGTTTCTGCGCAGCAAAACGCCCAGCCATTTTGCCGGACGGTGGTTGCGCAAGAGGCAGGGAATGGCAAATTCGCCCACACTGGTTTTCCCCGGTCCCCGGCATAAAACCACGTCGATTCCCTCGGCTTCTTTTAATCCCTTAAAACATTCGTCGAAAAATGTCTCGATGCCTCCACGATGACCGTCCACCCCCGTGCAGAGTAAAGCCACACGCAAAGGTTGTTTGTTGATCTCCTTCATAAGCTCAAATTCTTCCCTCGCTGGCTGGTTTGGCGAGACGGTGGCCAAGTGCCATGAAGGGGCGTTCCACCAAATAATAACTTGCTGTCGCACAGGCCAACACGGCGGCCAAGTTCCAAGGCCAGTTTTCCAAGGGACCGAGGTGGTTGGTGATAGCTCGGTTCGGAACCATGAAAAGCTGTTGCCACAAGTAGATGCTGTAAGAGATGCGGCCAATCCAACGTAGAGGCTTCCACTCCAAAAACACGGAGACAAGACTTTTGGGAGCCATGATCGTGCTCAAAAGCAGAAGAGGGATGATGAAAACAAAAGCCAGACGGACGGGATGCCGTAAGGCAAGCAAATGTTCCCAAGCATAGAGGCAAAATACCATGAGGCCGATGAGGAAAAGTGTCACCGAGGGCCGGGCGAGTCGCTGGATGAGGTTGCGAGCTATTTGATTTTCCAGCAGGCAGGCAAACAGGGCACCGGCGAGTAGTCCATCGACGGTGGTGTCGGTGCGCCATCCGCTGATGCCGAATCGCTCGGGGACAATCATGTAATGAATATCGGCAATTCGCCAAACCGTTATGAGTCCGATTAGAGCCAGGCAAACAAGCGGACTGCGCCGTGCGCCGATGAAGACCAGCAGAGCCGGCCACAACAGATAAAAATGCTCCTCGATAGAGAGCGACCAAGTGTGAGCCAGATGCCAGCTTGGTTGCGGACCGTAATTGGAGCCAAACAGCAAGGCCCTCCACCAGTCGAAGGCCGAGATGGGAATAATGCCGCACCCATTCAATATAGCCAGCGTGCCCAGTAGGACGATAACTGGTGGGAGAATGCGGCAGAAACGACGGATATAAAAACCTTTTAGATGGACCTGCCCCCTGACTTCCCTTTCTTCGAGCAATCGGCTGGTGATCAATAGACCACTGATTCCAAAAAATATATTTACACCGATCCAGCCAGTGCTGATGAACGCCCCCCCCCCCCCTTCGAAAGCGGAGCCATAGGCTTTTAGCATCGAATCCTTGGCATGGTAAAAAACCACCAGCAAAACAGCGATGGCCCGCCAACCATCCAATGATGGAAGGTAGCCTCGAAGTTGACCACGATGGATAACACTCATAAATCGGGCGTTAAAGTTTGCGGGCCCGGCTCTGGCGATTTAGCAAGTCGCGATCCTAGCATTTGTTTGATGCGCCCCACACAGTCGTGCCAGCCGCTGGGTTGCAACCAGCGGCAAAGAATTAGCCAGAAAATGCTTGCGATGCCGCTGATGGCAGCGACATGAGCCCATTTCCAAAGTCGACCGGGTTGCGTGGGCAAAAAGCGATCCAGCATCACGGCGGCACCACAAGCGGCGAAACCTACGAGAAACGGCCCGGCGTGTCCTCGCAAAATATCCTTCCAACCACCACCGCCCGGTCGAACCGCAATGAAGGTAATTGCCGGACCGAAAAGCAGGGTGAAAATCGCCGTTGCCCAACTGACGGCCAAGGCTCCACCCAGCTTCGCTCCAATGGCAACCAGCGTGATGAATCCCAGCGCTCGCCAGACATTGAACCAAAGCATTTCTTTGAAACGTCCTTGGGCCGTGATGAGGTTGATGCTCAGTGCGAATGAGAAACTAAAGGTCATTCCAATGCTCAGAACTTGCAGAGAGGGAATCGCTGCAATCCATTTTTCCCCATAGAGCGCACGGATCAGTGGATCGGCCACCGCCGCAAGGAGGAAACATGAAAACATTCCCACCAAATTAACCAAATGGGTGACTCGAAGAAAGACTTGGGTCTGCTTTTCGATGTTATCCTGCAAATTGCTCAGCGTCGGTAGCAGAACGGAGTAGAGGTTATTGGTTAGCAACGAGGTGGCCTGATTGCAGAGATTGTAGGCAAAGAAAAAGACACCCACCACCGCCGCGCCGTGAAAGAGCCCAAGGACGATGTTCGCTCCCTGCATGTTGAAGGCGTAGAGCAGAGCCGCACCGAGCAGCAGAGCAGAGGAGCCGATCATTTCTTTCCAAATCGGCCAAGAGAAGCCGCGCTGAGGCCGGAATCCGCTGATCCGCAATTGGATGAGCAGCGAGGCTGTCTGCACAATCGGGATGGGGAGAACGATGCTAAACGCTTTGCAGCCGGCAAAAGCAAAAACAACCGTTAGCAGCGCGGTGGCTACCCCCTCGAAAAGGTTGACCAGCGACAGTTCGCGGAACTTCAGACTGGTTTGCATTTTTGCGCCCGGCACGCTTTGCAGAGCGAGAAGCAACTGACCGGTTGCCAAGATCGACAGAATTCCGATGATTTGCGGTTCGTGGTAAACGTGGGCAGCCAACGGAGCAGCGGCCAGAGTCAGCAGAGTGACCGTGAGGCCGATGACGACAGAAAGCCAAAAGGCGGAGTTAGCATATTCCGAAAAACGAGGGGCTCGTTGAACGAGGATCTCGCGTAAGCCATTTCTCTGGATGACTGCGGTGAAGGCCGTGACCGAGTAAGCTAGTGCGACCAATCCAAAATCCGCAGGGGAGAGTTTCCAAGCCAGAATGAGTTGGCTGCCGAGGGTGACGGTTTTAATTCCGAACGTGCTCAGCAGCATCCATGCGAACCCTTGAAAGGTGCGGTGGCCCAGATTGGTGGGAGGTGTTGAGGCGGTGGCAGACAAAGCGACGGAATTTGCGAAAGGCGCAAATCGTAAACTCAAGCGGTCAGTAACCGCAAAAGCTATTTTGCCGAATCGGATGGCCGTTTCGCTCGCACGGCCATCGTCATCCAAACAAAGGGAACGCGTCCGGCCCCGCGAAAAGCGAAATTCTTAAAACCCGCCTCGGTGAGCAGCTCTTCTAATCTGAGGCGGCTCCAGAGTTTAATGTGACCGCCGTCCCAAAGCGGGTTGGCGTGGGTGTCCCATTTGTTGAACAAGGAGAGAAGCAGGTTTTTCAGGTAACCGTGGTAGGGAGTGGTGCAGATGAAATGACCGCCCGGTTTCAGGGCGGCGTAACATCCCCTGGCATAAGCCTTGGGTGCATAGAGGTGCTCGACAACTTCGGTGCTGACAATCAAATCGAAGGGTTCTTCACCGAGATTTTCGAGGAGATGGTCGTCCGCCGCCAAAACTTCAAAACGACCAGTCGGGTAAGTCTCTTTTGCCAGTGTGATGCCTTGTTCGCTGAGATCAACACCCACGACTTGGCAATCACGCTTGAGAAATTCGCCAGCGGTAAATCCATTTCCACAACCCACATCCAGAACACGCAGCCCTGGTTTGAGTGGACCCGCCAGCGCAAAGATGGCGGGTAGAAAATGTACATGCATGTGCCTTGGAGCCGTACTCGCGAAGCCGTAATCTTGATATTGGTCGCTCATGGGTGGATAAACTCAGACAAGGAAAAGTAACTGTGTGGCGGCGAATACTTAGTAGCAAAACTCTCGGGAGGTGACCAGCCTTTTGAGCTATGGCTGGCGGATCACTCGCAAGCGCAGGAAGCGGGACGCTGAATCGGTGACGGGGGTATTATCATGCACACTGAGTTCCGTGGCCGTATCTGCCTCTGCGGTTGTGCCAACGGTTGTCCATTTTTCTGCGGAGGTGAGGTCGTCGGTGACTTCAACGAGGTAGGTGACATCAGTGGCTTGAGGATCTTTCTGAACAGAGAGACGCAAACAGCCTGAGTCGATGTCATACATGATGGGAGCAACGCCGGGGACCAATGGATTGAGTCCGGTGGCGTATTTGAGAAGATTGGGGAGATTATCGTTGGCAACGATGTTGGTATCTGCTCCGGTTCCGACGTTGTCAGGGTTGTTGAAATACTGTTTCCGCCAGGTTTCTACCGGAGTCAGAAATTCCCACGCCCCGATGTCGTTGCGAGTGCTGTAGAGGAAGCCGCTGTAATCGGCAAGTGGGCCAAGATTGCTCCCCGCATTGATGACTGCCGATCCCGCGAGGGGAAAATAGGTGGCCGTAGCCAGTTTAAGATCATTACTGGCGATACTATCCGTATCCATCCCAAGGTTTTTCCATTGGGCGAGGGTGCGGTCGGCAGTGGTGGTGCCATCGTTGTAGTTAAAAACGATAATGTTGGACGCGGTTGTGTAGGCGTTATTTGAAAAGGTAATGGTGTCGGTGCTACTGCCGTCCCGCAAAACCCCGAAAGTCTTATCATTGGAAAACAGGATGACGTTGTTTTTCCACGTCAGATTAAATGCAGCGTAGCGTTTGAAAAGGGCGAGTTGGTTTCCGTTGCTAGCGGTGTTACGGAGGTCGATGGTGCAACCTTCGATTTCAAGGTTGCCTTGCAGGACAGATTCAAACCCAGCTTGCAATCTGGCAGGGATGATAATGCAGTTGCGAACCCGGGTCGTACCCGCAGGTGTGTCATTGGTCGGGACATTGGAGGAAGCCGCATCGGTTACAATCAAAGCCTGTTCGATCAGGCTGTCGGGAGAACGTAAAACCCCACCTCCGCACGAACCTCCTTTCCAACGCACGGTATGGACTGCTCCGTAGGTATCAACGGTGCCACTTCCAAAATCGCAATTGGTGAAGTTGATTTGAGCAAACTGGAAATTAGCGCTGCCATTGTTGTGCGAAAGCCATGCCTGCCCGCCACCATTATTACCTAGCGTGGAGCCAATCAGTCCGACGCACTTTGTGGTGGTGCAGGTGACGTAATTTGTCGTTGCGGTGCCTGTGACATTTAAGCTGGAGTAATCCACCCAAGGCGATTGAGAGTTGTATGGAGTACCTTGTTCCGCCTGACAGTTGCGCACTGTGACTTGGCGAGCGGTATCATTATCAGTAAATCCGAAAATATGTTTCGAGCCATAATCGCCATAGCAATTCTCAATTAGGCTAGTGCCACCGAAGGCTGATTGGCCTTGAAAGCAATAGTTAGAGCCGGGATCGTTCGTCGATTTATCGGCGATGCAAGTCTTGCGGATTTTGAAGCCGTCGAGATGGACATCGGGGGCTGAGATGAGTAATGCGCTTCCTCCGTTACGGTAGTAGGAGCGAGTGTAGATCTTTCCGTCTGTTGCAGGGTTTGTATCGTCAAAAGGGTGGCAATACATCGTGGTGCCGTCGGTCCAGAAACTTCCCGGTGTATTTTCGAGAGCCGTTTGCACGGAAGCCAGAGTCGAGCCAGTGGGATGGTTAAGCCATTTATCATCCTCCCACAACACGGCGGATGTATCCGTGTTGATCTGGCCTCGAAAACACGGACACGGATAAGGTGTTAGATTTGGTTGATGGTTAGAGACTGGTTGAGGTTGTGTTCAAAGTCCAGAGGCGATTGATAGTCGAGGGAGGAATGAAGTCTGGAAGGGTTGTAGAAGGTG
>JBBRPA010000047.1:0-27775 GCA_038228695.1 Chthoniobacterales bacterium | reverse complement strand
TCCCTGCACAGCCCGACAACCCCCTCTTCGGCACTACATGCCCGGTTTCACCATCCTTCCTTCGTAGCTCCCTCGACGCACTTACGGACTGCTATGGTAAACTATTTTTCGACGATGACCAAACTGCGGAACTTGGGCTAGCGAAATCTTAGTCGCCAATTTTTTGAGGCCTGCGGTCTATCTTCGAAAATTCCTGCGCGGCATTCTATAATTTCGAAAGGCATCTCCCGTCATCGCTTCATGTCATTAGGTTGGAAAGTCCTAGTCATTTCGGAGGAGTCATGCCCGCGAAGTGAATCGGGTCCATCGTCCTTTGCACAGCGTTGCTAATAGACGTCGCGCTTGTAACGTTTGTCTTTCTTCAGTTGCTCCATGTAGATCGCGGCTTCTTCAGTAGTTTTTCCGCCTTCTTTCTCAACGATCTGATGCAACGCGAAGTCCACATCCTTAGCCATGCGCGCGCCATCGCCGCAGACAAAGAAATGCGCTCCTGCTTCTAACCATTGCCAGATTTCTGCCGCGTTTTCCATCATGCGATGCTGCACATAAATCTTCTGCTCCTGATCTCGCGAGAAAGCCGTCGTCAGCTTGGTTAGGACACCTTTCGTCATCGCGCTTTCCCATTCGTCTTGGTAGAAGAAATCCGACGCCGCGCGTTGCTCTCCGAAGAAAAGCCAGTTCTTGCCGTTCGCCCCACTAGCCGCCCGCTCCTGAACCATGGCGCGGAACGGAGCCACGCCTGTGCCCGGACCGACCATGATGACTGGCAGCGAAAGATCTTCCGGCAACCGGAATCCCTTCGCGGTGTGGACAAAGACGGGAACTGGGACGCCGTCATTGGCGCGGTCGCAGAGGAAGGTGGAGGCGACCCCTTTGCGCGCCCGTCCCTGGGTCTCGTAGCGAACGGCCGCGATGGTGAGGTGAACTTGCTCCGGAAACGCCTTCAGGCTCGACGAAATGGAATACAAACGGGGCTGGAGTTTGCGTAGCACAGCGACAAATTCTTCCGCAGAAAATTTCACCGACGGATGATCGAGCAGAAAATCGATGACCTCTAGGCCCCAGAGATATTCCTCTAAATCCTTTTTCCGGTCCGGTTGCAGCAATTCTGCAATCAACGGCGCGGCGGCTGCTTTGCTTACGATGGCCTCGAGGTATTGTTTCGACGGCGTGGTGATCACGTAATCTTTGATCAAAGCACTGCGTAGTGGGACGCTTTGCTGGTCCGGGTTGGTGACCAGTTCGTCCCCGGTCAAGTGCAGCGCCTTGAGGATGTCCGCTACCAATTCAGGGCAGTTTGTGGCAAACACCCCGAGCGAGTCGCCTACCTCGTATTGCAGACCGGATCCGGCGAGCGAGACTTCAAAATGGCGAGTTTCCTTTTGCGAAGATTCGGCGGTCAGCTTGCGGTTGACGACGAGTTTTGCGGGAAACGGATTTTTGCGGGAATAGAGAGCGGTCGGATCAGCGGACATAGAAGTTTTTAACTACCAGACTCGTCCTGCTCGCGCAAGTTTCACTTAAGACGGATTCACCAGCGGCTGTTAACATTGGTGTTCTGGTCGCTATTCACCGTCAACCTAACGTTTCACGATCACCGGAGTGCCGATTCGCGTGGCGATGTAGAATTTCTTGGCCATGGAGTAAGGCAGGCGAATGCAGCCGTGCGAGGCTGGATAATTGGGAACGTCTCCCGCGTGCAGGCCGTGCCCGCCCTGAAAGCGCAAAAAATAAGGCATCGGCGCGCCAATATAGGTGGTGCCCCGCGGGGGACGGCTCGTCTGTGTGTTTACATCGGGCACAACAATTTTCCGAGTGCCCTTCAAGACATACGCCCCGTAAAGGCTCGACCGATGGTCGATGTCTTTCTGGATCACTTTGAATCGGCCGGTTGGCGTGTCAAATCCCTCCCGCCCTGAGGAAATGCGGGAGACCGCTGCCACCTCGCGTCCGCGATAGAGCCAGGCCCGTTGCTCACCAAGATCGATCACGATCTTCGCCGGACCGGTTGGATTGCGAAACGGATTCAGGTTCACCATCGGATCCTCCAATGCGCTACAGCCCGTCAGCGCGACGATGGCGAGAAACGGAAGAAACCGCGGCCAATGTTGAAGGATAAGGAAAATTTTCATTGCTGTCTGGTGGATCACGCTGGCACTGCTGGCTCCACCCATTTGCCGTGTTCCTGAATCAAATCGATCAGTCGCTGCACAGCCTCGTCCTCTGGAATATTGAATTTCACCGGTGTCTTGCCGACGTAGAGATTGATCTTGTTAGGAGCGCCGCCGACGTAACCAAAGTCCGCGTCGGCCATTTCGCCGGGTCCATTCACGATGCAGCCCATGATCGCGATCTTCACTCCCTTGAGATGCGCGGTCGCCGCTTTGATCTTCGCCGTTGTGGTTTGCAAATTAAACAACGTCCGACCGCAACTCGGGCACGCGACATAATCCGTTTTGAAAATTCGTGCGCCGGCCGCTTGTAAAACATTGTAGGAGAGCCGGAGCGATTGACCTGGTGCTGCTTCGCTCCGAACGAGAATCGCGTCGCCAATTCCATCGCAGAGAAGGGAACCGAGGTTAGTCGCGGATGTTAGCAACGCCTGAAGAAAGTCTGACTGCCCTTCCTCGGAGAGTTGATCTTTCAACAAAATCGGATGCCGCGCTTGAACCCGTGCCGCTAGAAGTCGGAAAGCCTCAATCACCGGCAATTCGATCCCGTCGGCCACCGTGACCAGTAGCGCTAGAGGACTCTCATTCACCGCGCGCACAGCGACCTCGTCACGCGGGTCGAGCGCGTGGAGGGGAGTCTCTTCGAGAACCAGTTCCGGTTGAAAATCACCGAGCTTGTCCAGTTTATGCGCTAGTGCCTGCCATTTTTCCGCCGTTGTAAAAACCCGGATGGTCTCCTCTCCGCCGAGCGCAACCCCATTGATTTCTAACCGCTCCGCTTCCCGTCGTGCGTAGCTAAATGGATCGTAACTCAGCATCTCCGACGCTCCGTTCCGCACGATGTTTTCCACTAAAGCCCGGGCCACTGGAATCTCGTGCACACTGTCCTCCGTCAGCGAGACACGCACCGTGTCACCGATCCCGTCGGCGAGCAGACTACCAATGCCGATGGCCGACTTGATTCGCCCGTCCTCGCCGTCGCCCGCCTCAGTCACGCCCAGATGGATCGGATAATTCCAATCCGCCCCCTCTGCGTCCAGACGTGCGACGAGCAACCGGTAGGCGTTGATCATCACTTTCGGGTTACTCGATTTCATCGAAAAAACGAACTGATGATAGTCGAGGTCGCGAGCAATCCGGGCAAACTCCAGCGCGCTTTCCACCATCCCGAGCGGCGTGTCACCGTAGCGGTTCATAATGCGGTCGCTCAGTGAGCCATGATTCGTCCCGATCCGCATCGCCACGCCACGCTCGCGGCAAAGCATCACCAGCGGGGTGAACCGCTCGCGAATGCGGTCCAACTCCGCCCCGTATTCCGCGTCGGTGTATTCCAGCACCTTGAATTTCTTTGAGTCCGCAAAATTACCCGGATTCACTCGCACCTTCTCGACCCATTTGGCTGCCTCAAGGGCCGCATCGGGTTTGAAATGGATGTCCACCACGATCGGCACGTCGCAGTTTTGGGCGCGCAACCCGGCCACAATGTGTTGCAAATTAGCCGCATCCTTCACGGTCGGGGCGGTGATTCGGACAATTTCGCAACCTACTTCCGCTAGATCAAGCGTCTGCCGGATCGAGGCTTCAGTATCCATCGTGTCGCAAGTGATCATCGATTGCACGCGGATCGGATGGTTTCCGCCGAGACCGATATTTCCGACCATGACCTCACGCGTCTGGCGGCGGGTTGGAATGGAAACGGTCGGGGATGGCATCGCCGCGAAGTGTCCGCCAAAAGCGAAAATTTGGCAACCTTCCAGTCCTCCGCAGTATCGGGCCGGAGGGATTTGAACCCTCGGCCTCCTCGTCCCGAACGAGGACGTCCGCCGCGTGCAATCGAGAGGATGCTGCGGGTGTATTTTTTGCAACAGTGGTATGGACTCGCGGACGAAGCCTTGGAGGATGCCATTTATGACAGTCAGGCCATGAGGCTCTTTGTTGGGATTGATCTCAGCAGTGAAGGAGTTCCTGACGCGACGACGCTCTTGAAGATTCGGTATTTGCTGAAAAGGCATGATTTGAGGCGAGGGATATTTGAGGAGATCAACGAGGTATTGAGCGAACAAAAGTGCCTGATGAAAGAAGGCGCCATCGTGGACGCCACCATCATCGCAGCGCCCACTTCGACAAAGAATAAGAGTCGTCAACGGGACGGCGAGATGCATCAGACCAAAAAGGCAATCAATGGTATTTCGGGATGAAAGCCGACATTGGGATGGATGTGCAAAGTGGACTGGTGCAGAAGGTGATTGGGACTGCGGCGAATATCAGCGACATCAGCCAGACGCGCGAACTGCTGCACGGAAAAGAGCCAGACGTGTTCGCTGATGCCGGGTATATCGGGGTGGAAAAACGCCCGGAGACCACCTCACGTGAGCAGCAGCCGAAGTGGCACATTGCGACCAAACGCGGAGCGATCCGAGCCATGCCCGAAGGCAGACTGAAGGAACTCACCCAGGAACTTGAAAAGCTCAAAGCGCAGGTTCGCTCCCGAGTGGAACATCCCTTCCACATTATCAAAAACCTCTTCCGACATAGAAAGACCCGCTACCGGGGACTGGCGAAAAACACCGCCCAACTTCACACGCTCTTTGCACTGGCCAACCTGATCTTGGCCCGCCGGAGCTTTGCCCAAACCATCTATCCATGAGTGGAAAAACGCCCCAAAATCTTTGGAATACCCGTGCGGCAGTCAATTTTGACCTGATCCCAGACCAAGGGCTGCATTTATGATATTCCTTGGGCTTCGATTTTCCCAAAAAATCCCTGCCACACACATCTTCACCACATTCAGCTTTTAATCGGCGCTTCCCTAGTGAAAAGTCCGTTTGCGCCAGAGGAAAAGTTAACCCAATGAAGCTAGCGACACGTTACAGTTTAGTCCTGATCACGGCCCTGGCACTACTAAGCCTGACGCATTGGACGCGAAATCATTTAGGTCACTTGGCGCCTCTTTTCGCTTACCTGCGGGGCGTGCTGCCTAATTTCTTGGCCGCCATCGCCATTCCGTTTTTCGTCATTTCGGTCTGGGTCGATCAAAAGAAGGCCCAGCCCGGGTCTGACGCAAAACGCTGGTTCATCTCTGCCGATCTCCTCTCGGCGACCGCCCTTATCCTCTGGGAATTCGTTCAGCGAGGTAGCGTGCGGCTTGTTTTTGATCCACACGATATCGGGGCGACGATCGTTGGAGCACTTTTCGCTTTCGGCATTTTCCAAATCGTAACGCCGACGAGAACTGGAGGGTAGGACTGTTCGGTCTGGGGCGCTAAGTTCCGCCGATCGTTTTGGCGATTATTTTGTAGATATCGGTGTTGTCGAGGAAACCGTGGACGGCTTCACTGCCAGGGCCTTCTCCGAGGAGCCAGACGTCGCCACCGCTGTGGAAGGCACTTCCGGTTTTAAGGAGCGCGGGGGAGACGGCGTCGGGGCGTGTCCAATCGGTGTTCGGATCGGGCGGGGTGACCTGAGCGCCGTCGATCACGCCGCCGGGGCCGGTGGCGAAGGTGATGACGGGCAGTTTCGTAATCGGGCTGGCTTTGAGGAGAGCGTCGCCCCGGGCTTGAACGGGTTGGCCGGGGTTGAGGGTGAGGCCGCCGTTGTTGTGATCGGTGGTGACGAGGAGGAGCACGTTGGGGCCAATTTTTTCGCGGAGAAGGGCGATGGTGCGGTCGAGCACGAGGACTTCTTCGAGGGCGCGTTTGGCGTTGTTAAAGTGGCAGGCTTTGTCGGGGAGGCCCGCCTCGGCGACGAGGAGCCAGTTTTTTCCGGAGCCTTGGAGGAGGCGAAGGCCCTCGGCAACCATGTCTTCGAGGTGCGGTTGGCGATCACCGTCAGCGATAAAATCGAGTTTGTTCAGGGCAAAAATGCCGAGGATGGGGCGCGAAAGGTCGGAGGGAGGGGCGGCAGTCCATTTTTCCCAGCGGTCGAAAACCCGGACGTCGGATTGGGCAAGAATTTTCGTCGTTTCGGTGAAAAGGATCGCTACCTTCGGATCGGCCGGGGCTGGGCCTTGGAAAAATTCCGAGCCGCCGCCGAGGAGAAAATCGCAGTTTTTGCCGAGGTTCTCCGCTTCCAGCTTGGCAACGAGGTATTCTTCCTCGCGGTGATCGTGCTCGACGATGAATGGCGCGGGGGTGCCACCGGTGACGGTGTCGTCGGTGATAACGCCGGTGGCCCAGCCAGCTTTTTTGGCAAGTTCGAGAATGCTGGGGACGGAGGGTTGGCCGGGGGGTGGTGCGCCGACGGCGCGGTTGAGCGTCTTGAAGCCGCGGGCGAGGGCGGTAGCGGCAGCCCCGGAGTCGGTGACCATACTGTCATAGGAATAGGTGCTGACGAACGCAGAACGGGGCAGGGAATCGAGGTTCAACCGGGAAGAGACGCCGCCGTGATAGACCCGCGTGGCGGTGAGGAGTTCGAGAGAAGTGCCGTCGGCGATGACAAGGACAATGCCGATCGGTGCCGTCTGGGCTGAAAAAGCGCTGATCGCTAGGAAAAGCGCCGCGAGGAAGCGTTTCACGCCAGATTTTCCGGGTTCAACGCGAGGAGGCTGGGTTCGACGAAAATCCCGTCTTTGCGGATCAATTTGCCGTCGAACCAGATTTCGCCCCCGCCGTAGTCTGCGCGCTGGATGTTGACGAGATCCCAGTGGACTTGGGAGCGGTTGCCGTTGTCGGCTTGTTCGTAGGCTTGGCCGGGGGTGAAATGGAAGGAGCCGCTGATTTTTTCGTCGAAGAGGATGTCGCGCATCGGTTCGAGGATGTGCGGATTGAAGGCGAGGGAAAATTCGCCGATGTAACGTCCGCCGTCGTCGGAATCGAGGATTTGGTTGATTTTGACGGGGTTGTTGCCGGTGGCGTTAACGATTTTTCCCTTGGAAAACTCAAGTCGGATGTCGTCGAACGCGCCGCCTTGGTAAACGGTGGGCGCGTTGAAGTGGACGTGCCCCTTGACCGAGTCGCGGACTGGACAGGAAAAAACCTCGCCGTCGGGGATGTTATGGGTGCCTCCGCAAACGATGGCGCCGATGCCTTTAATGCTGAATTGAAGGTCTGTCTTTGGGCCTTTTATCCGCACTTCATCGGTCCGGTTCATCAAGGCCTGGAGCGAGGCCATGCCGGGTGCCATTTTGCCGTAGTCCAGAGTGCAGACGCGGAAGTAAAAATCCTCAAACGCCTCGGTGCTCATGCTGGCTTGCTGGGCCATTGCGGAGGTGGGCCAGCGCAGGACGCACCATTTGGTTTTTTGCACGCGATGATCGAGGACCGGTTTGAGCAGGCGCATCGCGAGTTTCATCCGGTCGCCGGGGACGTCGGAGAGTTCGTTGATGTTGTGGCTGCCGCGGAGGGCGATGTAAGCGTCCATTTTCCGCATCCGAGCCAGTTCAAGTTGGGAAAGAATCTCGTATTGGGCCTCGATCGCGCCGCGCATCAGTTCGCGGGTCACTGCCGCGCGGTTGATTTGCACAAAAGGCACCGCTCCGGCGTCCCGCACTGCTCGGACGAGGGCAATGAGCATGTCTTCGGGAATGTCGAAGGCGTCGATGAGCACCTTCTCGCCGGGCAGCAGACGGGTAGAATGTTTGACCAGAATCTCGGCAAGTCGCGCAAAGCGGGGATCGTGCATATGGCCAAGGGAAATACAGGGGAAATGGGCTGCGGGAAAGGGGAAATCGCGCCATTTTTGCAATCGCTCCGCTGGCTGCGGCAGGTTGCGCTTTTTATGAGGCGGAAAATCTAGGGATTCACCTTGAGAACGACGACGAGCGGCCGGTGATCGCTCGCTAGCTTCCAGTTCTCGGGGGAGGGGATGTGGGTTTTCTCGCGATCGAGATTTTTCAGCGCCGCGCGATTGAGAAGAACGTAGTCGATGCGGGAATAGATATCGGCGATGTCCCAAAAGTGGGTCCATTTCTCCCCGTTTTTGTCGGCAAGATAAACTGGGGAGAGATAATCGGGGTTTTTCTTGCTGCCCATGATTTCGCGGATCGGCGGTTCGTTGATCGTATCGTTTAGGTCGCCATAAACGACCAGCTTGGTGTCTGGGGTTTTTTTCAGAACACCTAGGACGTGTTGCCGCAAAATGTGGGCTTCAGAACGGCGAACGAGTGCTTGATCCTCGGGGACGTCGCGTTTGCTTTTCAGGTGGGTGCCGAGGAGATGGAGTTGATAACTGTCGGTCACTTGGATGATCACATCGAGGATACCGCGTTTGTAATATTGTTTCTTCCCGCTGAGATCGAAGGAGAGATTGGTTTGTGAATTGCGAACAGAAATCGGGAAACGGCTAGCCAGAGCCACATGCCGCTCCAGATCCAGAGCCTGAACGTGCTCTGTGTAGGGGTAGTCGAGACCAACTTTTCTCAGGCGATCGAGCAAATCCTTAAACTCAGCGGGCGCGCCCATCTCGCAGAGGCCGAGGATGTCGGGCTTTTCGGCGACGATGATGGAGACGAGAGCCCGGATCGAATCTTCCGGCTTCGGGGCGTTCGCGACTTTGCCTTTGCCGGGGATAGAACGCTCCATGCGGACGTAATTTTCCAAATTGTAGGCCATCAGTTTGACCTCTTTCGGAGGTTCTGCGAAGGCAACGGGGAGGAAACAGAGGACGAATAGAAGAAAAAGGGCAATGCGGCTCATAGTTAAAAGAAAAAAGCCCGTGGCTTAATACGGGCTTTTCTAGCGGGGAAAGGGCTGGGTGATTCTGGGAGGGGCTTAGGAGGGCTTGCCGGCGGTTTCCTTTTCCTTGGCCTCTTGGGCGGCGATTTCGTCGGGGGAGCGGTGCAGTTCACGCTGGAACTCGTCTTTGGCTTTCTTGAATTCGTGCAAGCTCTGACCGAGCCCGCGGGCCAGTTCAGGTAGTTTTTTGGCCCCGAAGAAAATCAGAACAAAAAACATGATCAGCATGATTTCCGGCCAACCGGGCGCAGAGAGGGCGAGTAATGAGTGCATGTGGGAGGTTATCATGGGAATGGGAGTTTGAAAGAGCGATTTCTCAAAGGCTGATGCGTAAGAAGAGAGGTATTTGGATTCTAGATCTGCGGAGGTTTGGAGGGGGCAGAACCCTCGATCGGCGGATTGTTGAGGAGAATCTTCAAAATAACTGAAAAGTTTTCGCGTTTTTCCACAAAATCCACTTGCGCACTTTGCCTTTGCACTTATTATTTCGGCCCCCGCGCTTGGTGGGCAAAGAAATTTTCACCTGCCAAGGCGGTGTTTTTGTCTCTGGATTCCAACGCTGGAGACAATTTCTAACACTCAAATTTAGCCACTAACAAGAACCCATTTACAGATGCCAACGATCAATCAGCTCGTAAGAAAAGGCCGTTCCAAGGTTACGGTGAAGTCCAAATCACCCGCTCTTGTGAATTGCCCGCAGCGTCGTGGTGTTTGCGTTCAAGTGATGACCCGCACTCCGAAAAAGCCAAACTCCGCGCTTCGCAAGGTTGCTAAAGTTCGCCTCACCAACGGTCAGGAAGTCATCGCCTACATTCCGGGCGAGGGGCACAATTTGCAGGAGCACTCGATTGTGCTCGTTCGCGGTGGCAAGGTGAAGGATTTGCCGGGTGTTCGTTACCATATTGTTCGCGGCACGCTGGATGCCCTCGGGGTTGACGGTCGCCGCCGCAGTCGCTCGAAATACGGTGCAAAACGTCCGAAGCCGGGCCAACCCGAAGCCACCAAGGGCAAAGGTAAGAAATAATTTGAGCGCGAAACAACCACTTTCACCTTTCTAAACATGTCCCGCCGCCGCAAAACCATTCACAAAGAAGTCAAAGCAGATGGCCGTTATGGTTCTTCTGAAGTCGCCGCCCTGATCAGCACGATCATGACCGGTGGTAAGAAATCGACCGCTGAACGCATTGTCTATGGTGCGATCGACAAGAGCCGCGAAGGTTCGGACATTGTTGATCCTCTTGAAACTCTTCACAAGGCCCTCGAAAACGTTAAACCACGCCTCGAAGTCAAGTCTCGTCGGGTTGGTGGTGCAACCTATCAGGTTCCCATGGAAGTTCCTCAGGCCCGTCAAGTTGCTTTGGCGATGCGCTGGATCGTTGGTTTTGCTCAGAAACGCCGTGGAGTCCCGATGGTCGATGCGCTTTCCAGTGAATTGAAAGATGCTGCCGCTGGTCAGGGCAACGCGATCAAGAAACGCGACGACACCCATAAGATGGCGCAAGCCAATCGCGCTTTCGCTCATTTCCGCTTTTAATCTGCCATGTCCGCCACGCTCGAGAAACCCACTTCTTCGAATCCGAATTCTCCGGATCGTGCTTTCCCTTTGGAGCGCACTCGAAACATCGGGATTGCTGCGCACATCGATGCCGGCAAGACCACTCTGACGGAGCGCATCCTTTTCTACACTGGCATGATCCACAAGATCGGCGAGGTGCATGAAGGCAATACCGCGACTGACTGGATGGAGCAGGAGCGCGAACGCGGCATCACGATTACTTCCGCAGCGACAACTTGTTCTTGGTTGCAGAAAAAAGAAGAAGGTGTTTACAAGATGTTCGATGGCATCAAGCAGCGCGTAAATATCATCGATACTCCCGGCCACGTGGATTTTACGGCGGAAGTTGAACGTTCTCTGCGTGTTTTGGATGGTGCTATCGCCGTTTTCTGTGGAGTTGCGGGCGTCCAACCTCAATCCGAAACCGTTTGGCGTCAGGCTACCAAATACAACGTTCCGCGCATCGCCTTCGTCAACAAGATGGACCGCACCGGTGCGAATTTTGATAACGCCATTAACGATATGCGCACCAAGCTCGGCGCGAACGCCTGGCCCGTCTTGATTCCTTACGGTCGCGAAGATTATCTCAAGGGTCAGTTCGACGTGATCAATAAGAAAGCTGTCATCTATGTTGACGACGACGCGACCGGATCGAAGTATTTGATCGAAGAGATTCCGGCCGAGTTCACGGAAATGGTGGACAAAGCTTATGCCGATCTCGTGACCGCGATGTCCGATCTCGATGATGAAATCGGGATGGCTTTTCTCGAAGAACAGCCAATCACCATCCAGATGTTAAAGGCTGCGATTCGCCGCCAAACGATTGCGAATAAATTTGTGCCCGTTGTTGGCGGGTCCGCTTTCAAAAATAAAGGCGTTCAATTTCTCGTCGATGCGGTCGTTGATTACCTTCCAAGTCCGGTTGATATCGAAGCGACCAAGGGTCTCAATCCAGACGATCTGACTCCGATGGAAGCTCCCACGAGCGATTTCGGTAAGTTCTGCTCCCTCGCCTTCAAGCTTTGGAGTGATCCGTTTGTCGGCAAGCTCGTTTTCTTCCGTGTTTACAGCGGCAAACTCGCTAAAGGCGATACGGTTTACAACCCCCGTACTAACAAACGCGAACGCATTAGTCGTCTGATTCAAATTCAAGCCGACAAGCGCGAAGACATCGATGTTTGTTACTCAGGCGACATTGCCGCAATCGTTGGAATTAAAAATATTACCACCGGCGATACGCTTTGCGACGAGGACTATCCGATCCTGCTCGAGCCACCAACTTTCCCAGACCCGGTTATCTCGATGGCTATTGAGCCAAAGACCAAGGTCGATCAGGAAAAAATGGGCAACGCACTCCAGCGTTTGTCTGAGGAAGATCCCACTTTCAAAGTCTTCACCAACGAAGACACGGGCCAAACAATTATTGCCGGCATGGGCGAGTTGCATTTGGAGATTATTCGCGACCGGATGTTGCGTGAATTTAAAGTCGAAGCTAACTCAGGCAAACCACAGATCGCTTACCGCGAAACCATCACCAAGAAAGCTCATGGCGTTGGCAAGTTAATCAAGCAATCTGGCGGTCGTGGTCAATACGGCCACGTCGAAGTCGATGTTCGCCCAGGCGAACGCGGCAAAGGTCTCGTCATCGAGAACAAAGTCGTCGGCGGTTCCATTCCTAAGGAATACATTGCCCCGACCAAAAAAGGCATCGAAGAATCCGTTCTCAATGGCATCATCGGCGGTTACCCCGTCATCGACGTTGAAGTGGATATCGTTTTCGGTAGCTACCACGATGTTGACTCCAACGAAATGGCTTTCAAACTGGCTGCCATTTTCGCGATGAAAGACGCTTTCAAGAATGCCGCTTCGGTGTTGCTCGAGCCAATCATGAAGGTCGAGAACAGCACTCCTGACGAGTTCCAAGGCGATATCATGGGCGATCTCAACCGTCGTCGTGGCCAGATTGTTAGCATCGAGAGCAAGGCTAATCTTAGCATCATCAACGCTACCGTGCCGCTAGCTGAGATGTTCGGTTACGCCACCGCAATTCGTTCGCTTTCCAAAGGTCGCTCATCCTATTCCATGGAGCCCTCGCACTTCGAGCAGGTGCCCGCCCAAGTGCTGGCGGCCGTCATCGATTCCAAGGAAAAATAACCCTGCTCTTTTCAATTCCTAACCCCATTTTCACATGACCACTGGCCAACGCATCCGCATCCGACTCAAGGGCTTCGACTATCGAATGCTTGATCAATCCTCGATTGAAATCGTGGAAACCGCCAAGCGCACCGGAGCACGCGTCGCCGGCCCTATCCCGCTGCCAACACGCATCGAAAAATTCACCGTCAATCGCTCGGCACACGTGGACAAAAAATCCATGGAGCAGTTTGAAGTTCGGACCCACAAGCGCTTGCTCGACATTATTGAGCCAACCGCCAAGACGGTGGACGAACTGCGCAAATTGAACCTTCCCGCAGGCGTTGACATCACCATCAAGATCTGACCTTGGAGATTGCACCTATTTTTATGAGAATCGGACTTTTAGGAAAAAAAATCGGCATGACCCGCGTCTATGATGACAAGGGCAGAGCTACGCCTGTGACCGTGATTGTGGCCGGCGACAACAGCCTGCTTCAGGTCAAGACCGTCGAGAACGATGGTTATTCGGCTGTTCAGGTTGGCTTCGATAAGCAAAAGGAATCCCGTGTTCCCAAGGCTGAACTTGGTCACTTTAAAAAAGCAGGCTCGGAGCCAAAAAAGAATATCAGCGAATTCCGTCTTGAAGATTCAGAAACCGTCTCCGGTGATCTTAACTTGAAAGTGACCCGCTTCCAGCCAGGCCAGCTGGTTGATGTGATCGGTCAGTCCAAGGGCAAAGGTTTCCAGGGCGTCATGAAGAAGCACAATTTTGCCGGACAGCCAATGACCCACGGCCACACCACCCACCGCCGCAACGGATCGATCGGTAACCGTTCGACTCCGGGACGCGTCTGGAAGAATATGGGCATGCCTGGCCACATGGGCGATGAGCGTGTTACCGTGCAAAACCTTCGCGTGGTCCAAGTTCGTGAGGAGGACAATGTCATTCTCGTTGCTGGTGCTGTTCCCGGAGCCAATGGCGGTTACGTTGTGATTCGTCCCGCGATCAAAAGTCCAAACCCAACGGAGGCGGCAATCTAATTTATGAGCGCAACAGTTTTTACCATTGAAGCCGCCAAGGCTGCGAATATCGGCGTCATCGAGAACGGTCGGGGCACCCAAGCGGTGCACGAGGCCATAGTCGCCATGCGTGCGGCCCGCCGGAGCGGTTCGGCCAATACCAAAACCAAGGCGGAAGTCAGCGGTTCTGGTTCCAAACCATGGCGTCAAAAAGGCACTGGCCGTGCCCGTGCCGGTTATAAATCATCGCCCGTCTGGAGCGGTGGTGGAGTGGTTTTTGGTCCTAAACCTCGTGACTACACCAAAACCGTTCCGAAATCGGTTCGTCGTCTGGCCTTCCTGAAGGCTCTCAGCACCCGCATCACTGCCGGCGATGTTTTGGTTGTGGATTCTTTCTCGGTTTCCGAGCCAAAGACGAAAAAATTTGTCGAGTTGTTGGGCCAGCAGACGACTGAGGAAAAAGTCCTCGTGATCTCTCTCGCCTTCGACGAGAACACTTACAAAGCGGCTCGCAACGTCTCGACCGCGTTGCTCAACACCGCCACAGACGTTAACACCGAGCAACTGCTCGCTTTCCGCAAAATCGTCGTCGTGAAAGACGCGCTTGCAAAACTCGCCGAAAGGGTCGCCTAACATGAACGAGATTTACGATTTTATCCAGACGGTTCGCCTGACCGAGAAGGCCACCTTGCTTTCCGAAAAGGAAAACAAGTATGTCTTCAGTGTCAGCCCAGCTGCTAACAAAATCCAGATTAAGACGGCCATTGAAAAGCTGTTCGGCAAAAAAGTTCTGAGTGTGAACACGATGAACTATGCCGGTAAAAAGAAACGGGAGCGCCGCGCCGACTTCGGCCGCAAGGCTCATTGGAAAAAAGCAATCGTCACGCTTAAGGAGGGCGACAAAATCGAACTGGCCTAATTCCGGGATCGATCGCACAAGACTATGGCACTAAAAACTTTCCGACCCCTCACCCCGGCTTCCCGCTACAAGGCGCTGCCGTCGTTTGAGGAAATCACGACGAGCAAGCCCGAGAAGAGTTTGCTAACCACCAAAAAGAAAACCGGTGGGCGCAACAATAACGGGCGCATTACAACCCGTCACATCGGCGGCGGTCACAAAAAGAAACTTCGTTTGATTGATTTCAAGCGCAAACTTCGCGGCGTCACCGCTGAGGTGGTTTCGATTGAGTATGATCCGAATCGTTCTGCTCGCATCGCCTTGCTCTCCTACACGGACGGCACGAAAACTTATATCCTCGCCCCCATTGGTTTGATGGTCGGTGCAAAGGTTTCCGCTGGAGAATCCGCAGCGCCCGAAGTTGGCAATGCGCTTCCGCTCAAGGCCATTCCGCTCGGCACTACCATTCACAACATTGAACTCGTTCCCGGTCGCGGCGGCCAAATTGCCCGCAGCGCTGGTCAATCCGGCGTCCTAAATAACCGCGAGGCAGGTTATGCTTTAGTCCGGTTGCCTTCTGGTGAGGTGCGTCAAATTATTGATTCCTGCTACGCCACGATTGGACAGGTTGGCAACATTGATCACATGAACGTCTCGAGCGGCAAAGCTGGGCGTTCCCGCTGGCTCGGTGTTCGGCCGACCGTCCGCGGCATGGTCATGAACCCCGTCGATCACCCGAACGGTGGTGGACAGGGCAAGAGCAAGGGCGGTGGTGGACGCCATCATCCGATGTCCCCATGGGGTCAGTTGGCCAAGGGCTTCAAAACCCGCCGCAAGCACAAGCCAAGCAACCGCTTCATCATCGAGCGTCGCAAATCGAAAAAGAAATAATTTATGGGCAGATCTCTTAAAAAAGGACCGTTTGTTGACGTCAAGCTTCTCGAGAAAATCGATAAGCTTAATGAAGTCTCCGTAAAAAAACCGATCAAGACCTGGTCCCGCCGGTCCATGATTACGCCTGACTTCGTCGGGCACACTTTTCTCGTTCACAACGGTAAAATTTTCGCCTCTGTTTTCGTAACTGAAAACATGGTCGGACACAAACTAGGTGAGTTTTCGCCGACTCGTGTCTTCAAAAAGCACGGATCGCACACCGCCAAAGTTTCCAAGTAGTTCGGAGTGGCCCCATGGCGCCACTGCTTTTCCGTCGTCCAGTATTTCCTTCGTGGAAAGTTTGGACCGGGGTCGCAGTCATCATAGGTTCATTCCCCGGGTTCGAATGGAATGCGCTTACTGCGCAGACCGTGGAAACCCAAGGTTCTTTCACAGATAAAATTGAATTAGCGGATCCCAAGGCGGCGATAGCCGGCGTGGTTTCCGACACAGAGGAGTCGCTTAAGCAGAATCTGATTCTGACTGAGCAAGTCAGATCGATTTCCGAGGCGCTTACCCAGGCGCGAACGGAAACCGACGCTGCCCAGACCGAAAATCGCGAACTGAAAACTCGGCTCGAGGCATTAGGTTTAAATGCAGTCGGCAAAGATCGTTCGAAACTGGAGCAGAGACTCGTCAAGGCGGTCAACGACCTTAGTGTTGCCCAGACTGCCCTTGTCGAAAGTCGACGAAACCTAGCGGCCCTCACGGAGGCTATTCTTGCCCTCGTTAAAACGTCCAAAGATATCTCCCCTGAGGCGAGAATGGCCGTTGAAACCGAGATTCGGCGGGTTAACCAGCAGTCGCCCGGCGAAGTCGAAGGGGCCCTCAAAGCCGAAGCGCTCGCTGCCAACCTGACTAACGCCCGTGTCATCAGCTACAAACCAGAACTGGGTTTGCTCGTAGGAAACATCGGATCGGACGACGCCGTAAAAATCGGCATGCCGTTCCGGGTCTATGACGGGCAGAAACCGATTGCAGTAGTGCGAACCGTAGATGTTCGCGAAAAAATTTTCGGGGCGCTAATTCAAGAAACATTATCTGAAAACACACCCGTCAGAGTAGGGTGCCGATTAAAAGTCGTCGCCAATTAGAAATCATTCCATGCAAGTCAAATCCATTTACAAATACGCGCGCATCTCGGCCTTCAAAGCCCGGGAAGTGACTCGCGAAATTCAAGGACTGCCCGTCTCGGCCGCCCTCGACATCGTCATGTTTAGCCCCAAGAAAGCTGCGTTTCTGATTGCGAAAACGCTGAAGAGCGCCGTCGCTAATGCGGAGAACAACAATGACTTGCGTGCGGAAAACCTCGTCGTTAAAGAGGCGGTCGTTGGCGAGGGCTCCACGATCAAGCGGTCCCGTCCCCGGGCTCGCGGTAGCGCCAGTCCAATCCGGAAACGCACCGCGCACATTCGGATTATCCTGACCGACGAAATCGCAATTCCGTCCCGCGAAAAAACCAAAAAATCTACCAAGCCGAAAGCCAAGGCAAAAAAATCTACCGCCGCGCCCGCAAAAAAATCTGCCGCTCCCGCGCCAGAGGCCGCCGCTGAAGTATCTGCCGAAACCAAAGAATAATTGTTATGGGTCAAAAAGTTAATCCAATCGGATATCGTTTAGCACTGAACCGCGACTGGCGTTCCCGCTGGTATGCCAACCGTCAGGAGTTGCCTGACTTGCTCAAGGCAGACATCGACATCCGGTCCTACGTGAAGAAAAAACTCGCCCTCGCTGCCGTCTCGAAGATTGTCATCGAACGCGCGTGGAACAGCATTCGCACTACTATTTACACCGCTCGCCCTGGTATTGTCATCGGCCGCAAAGGTTCCGAGATCGAGAACATGACCAAAGAGATCGCCGAAATGTCCGGCGGCAAACAGGTCAAGATCGATATTCAAGAAATCAAGACGCCTGAACTCGACGCGCAGTTGGTCGCGGAAAATATCGCCATGCAAATCGAGCGCCGGATTTCGTTCCGCCGGGCCATGAAAAAAACCGTCCAGCAGACGATGGAATTTGGCGCGTTGGGGATCAAAGTTCGTTGTGCCGGTCGCTTGGGTGGTGCTGAAATCAGCCGCTCCGAAGCGTATCGCGAAGGCAAAGTGCCACTACACACCCTGCGCATGCCGATCGACTACGGATTTGCAGAAGCGAATACTGTTTACGGCAAGATCGGCATCAAATGCTGGATCTGCAAAAAAGAGGACACAGCGGTCGCCGACACGGCGAAGAAAGAGGCGCTCGCGTAGTCGCACTATCGCTTAACCCATTGCCAGATATATAGGAGACTTTTATGCCAATGATGCCCAAAAGAGTGAAGTATCGGAAAACCCAGCGGGGCAGCCGCAAGGGAACCGCTTCACGCAATATCAAAGTTGATTTCGGTGAGTTTGCCTTGCAAACCCTCGAACGTGCTTGGATTACGAATATCCAAATCGAAGCCGCCCGTGTTGCGCTAACTCGTAATATGAAGCGTAAAGGAAAGCTTTGGATCCGTATTTTCCCAGACAAATCAGTTACCGCCCGTCCGCCAGAAACCCGAATGGGTAAAGGTAAGGGCCAGCCGGAATACTGGGTCGCTACGGTGCGCCCCGGGAATATCTTATTCGAACTCGATGGCGTTCCGGAATCTGTTGCCCGTGAGTCTCTCCGACTCGCTGCTACCAAGCTACCCATCCGCACCCGCTTCATTTCGCGCCACCACGTCGCTACCTAATCATTCTAAGTCATGAAAATTAAAGAAGTCCGCGATCTCAGTCCTGACGAGTTGGTGACCCGCAAAGGGGAACTCCGCAAAGAGGCCTTTCAACTCCGTCTCCAGCAAGGCTCCGGCCAGTTGGAAAACCCGAGCCAGCTCCACAAAATTCGAAAAGATGTGGCTCGCATCGAAACAGTCCTTTCCGAACGCAAATAATGGTGTATCATCACCGCCCCACCAATCTAAGCCCAGCTAAATGAGCGAATCCACTTCCACCCTCGAAAAACCCGCCGCCCCAGTCGCGGAAAGACATGCCGTGCGTAAAACGCGTGTTGGCCAGGTTGTTTCCACCAAAGCCGCCAAGACTGCCGTGGTCGAAACCACCGTCCGCGTGCCGCACCCGAAATTTGGCAAGATCATCAAGCAATCGAAGAAATTCTATGTTCACGATGAAGATGGCACTGCCCAAGTCGGTGATACCGTGGAGATTGTGGAAACCCGTCCGTTAAGCAAGTTGAAACGCTGGCGCCTCGTGTCGGTGATCAAGCACTAGTCCCGCTTCCCTTTTTAAAAAATTTTATGGTCCAGATTCGATCCAGATTAGATGTTGCCGACAATACCGGCGCCCGCATGGCCACCATGATCGGCGTCATCGGCAAAGCCACCATGACCGCTGAGGTCGGGGACGTGATTACCGCTAACGTTAAGGAAGCCGCCCACAATGGCACCGTCAAAAAAGGCGACGTGGTTCGCGCCGTGATCGTACGCACCCGGCAAGCAATCAAGCGCGAGGATGGTTCCGCCCTTCGCTTCGACAACAATGCCATCGTCATCATCGACAAAGATTTGAACCCACGTGGCACCCGCATTTTTGGCCCAGTCGCACGTGAATTGCGTGAGAAAAACTTCATGAAAATCGTGTCCCTCGCCCCGGAGGTCGTCTAAATCTAATGAGCGCTGTCAAAACCCACGTTAAGAAAGGCGACGACGTCATTGTCATCTCCGGCAACCACCGCGGAGCCACCGGCAAGATTCTCCAAGTCATCACGGCTAAAAACCAAGTGCTGATCGAGGGCGTCCGCATGATCAAGAAACACATCAAGAAGTCCCAGGAACACCAAAACGGGGCAATCATTGAGCGCGAAGGTCCCCTTCACATCTCGAATGTAAAACTAGCATCCGTTGGGGCCGCTGAGCCCGTCAAAAAATCCCCTCGCAAGAAGAAATAGTATATGGCCGCCACACTTTTAAAAGAATACAGAGAGCGGGTTGTCCCGGCTCTCAAAGCCGCCCGGGGCTACTCCAACATTCATCAGATCCCGCGCATCCAAAAGGTTGTTATCAATACCTGCATTGGGTCGCAGTCGGACGTTAAGCAAGCGTTGGAAGATGCGAAGAATGAGCTTGGTATGATCACGGGTCAAAAGCCGGCAGAAACGATCTCGAAAAAGAGCATCTCGAATTTCAAACTGCGTGAAGGCCAAGCCATCGGCGCGAAAGTCACTCTGCGCGGCGACAAAATGTATGAGTTTTTGGAGCGCCTGATTCGAACTGCGCTTCCCCGGATTCGCGATTTTCGTGGTATCTCGCCGAAAGCCTTCGACGGTAACGGCAACTACACATTGGGTGTGCCCGACCAGACGATTTTCCCTGAAATCGAACTCGATAAAATCAAACGCAACATTGGATTTGACGTCACGATCGTGACCAGCTCCAAGAACAATGAAGAAGCGAAGGCCCTGTTGACCGAGTTGGGCGTTCCTTTCACCGATAAAGCCAAAAAGACTCCTGCGAAAGCTGCCTGAGTTGGCTGAAGATTATGAGCACTGTTACTGATCCCATTTCTGATTTCCTGACCCGGATTCGCAACGCCAGCGCGGCTCGCAAAGCGCTGGTCGAGGCCCCGTATTCCCGCATCAAGGCCGACATCGCGAAGATCCTCAAGGAAGAGGGTTACATCACCGACTACTCCGTAGAGACTGAGTTGGCCCAGCCCCAGATTAAGGTGACGACCAAATTTGTTAATAAAACCGCTGCCATCACCGGAGTGAAGCGTGTCAGTCGGCCCGGTCTGCGCAAATACGTCGGTTCGACCGAGATTCCCCGCGTTTTGGGTGGTCTTGGTGTGGCGATTCTTTCCACCCCGAAAGGCGTGCTGAGCGGACACAGAGCGAAAAAAGAAAACGTTGGCGGCGAAGTTCTCGCCTACATCTGGTAATCCAAGGTCAAAGGAGAACGAAAAATGTCACGTATCGGAAAAAAAGCAGTCACCCTTCCCGCAAAAGTCACCTTCGGAGTTAGTCCAGAGGGGGCCGTTAGCATTGAGGGGCCAAAAGGTAAACTCGAATGGGTTTTACCCAAGCAAATTAAGGCTCGTCTCGAAGGAAGCGACGTCCTGATCGATCGTGAAAGCGATGTCCGTCAGGTCCGTGCTCTCCATGGTTTGAGCCGCGCGCTTGTTGCGAACATGGTTTTGGGAGTTAGCACCGGGTTCAGGAAAGACCTCGAAATCCAAGGAGTCGGTTTCAAAGCCGCCGTCCAAGGCAAGGTTTTGAATCTCAGCCTCGGCTTCTCGCACCCGATCAATTTCCCGATTCCTGAGGGAATCAAAATTACCGTGACCGAGAACACGAAAATTTCCGTCGAAGGTATTGATCGCCAATTGGTCGGTCAGGCTGCCGCCGACATCCGTGCCTACTACCCACCTGAACCTTACAAAGGCAAGGGCGTCCGCTATGTGGGCGAACAAGTCCTGCGCAAGGAAGGTAAAACCGTCCAGTAATTTCCCATGTCTGCCCAAACCGCCAAAAGCAAAATTCAACTTCGCCACGTCCGCATTCGCAAGCGGATTACCGGCACACCGGAGCGCCCCCGTCTGGCGGTGCATTTTTCCGGAAAGAATGTTTACGCCCAGATCATCGACGACACGCTCGGCAAGACGCTTGTCGCTGTCCAGACGACCGAAAAGGCGTTTCGTTCCGAGAACAAATCGGTGCATGCCAATCAGGCGATTGCAGAAAAAGTCGGCACGTTGATCGCCGAGCGCAGCAAGTCGAAAAACGTCACCGCCGTCGTTTTCGATCGTGGCGGTTTCATGTATCACGGCAAAGTCAAAGCTCTCGCTGACGCAGCACGCGCCGGTGGTCTCCAATTCTAATATGGCAAATCCTAATCAAGGTCGTAGAAATGATCGTAACCGCGAAGACAAAAGCGGCCCGAAATCCGATACCACCGAAAAAGTTGTTTTCATCAATCGTTGCGCCAAGGTCGTCAAAGGCGGACGTCGTTTTAGTTTCAGCGCGTTGATCGTAGCTGGGGATCATAAGGGCAAAGTCGGTTGTGGTTTTGGCAAGGCCAATGAGGTCTCCGAAGCCATCCGCAAAGCATCCGACGCGGCCCGTAAATCGATGGTTTCCGTCGCGCTCCGCGAAAATTCCATTCCGCACGAAGTGATCGGCGAATACGGTGGCGGCCGGGTCCTTTTGCGTCCCGCTTCTCCTGGAACCGGCATCATCGCCGGTGGCGGCGTTCGTGCAGTCGTCGAGGCGGTTGGCATCAAGGATATCTTGGCGAAATCGCTCGGATCCGATAACCACGCCAATGTGGTCAAAGCCACCATCGAAGCCTTGCTCGCTCTGCGTCAGAAAGATCAGATTTTTGCCTTGCGCGGCATTCAGACCAAACCAACTGAGGCAGTCGTCGCCTAACATTTCATTTTCGTCTTTAAGGAAAAATTCCCATGCAACTTCACACTATGAAGCCCCGTCCGGGCTCACGGCATCGCACCAAACGTCTCGGCATTGGTGAAAGCAGTGGCCATGGCAAGACCAGCGGCAAAGGCCACAAAGGGCAGAAGGCCCGCTCTGGCGGCAGTCTCCGCCTCGGATTCGAGGGCGGCCAGATGCCCCTTATTCGTCGTCTGCCCAAGCGCGGATTTAACAATGCGAACTTCAAGAAGAACTACGCAATCGTTAACCTCGACGATCTCGAGGTGTTCGACTCCGGCGCGACGGTGAGCGAAGCGACCTTGCTCGAGAAAAAATTGATCCGCGGAAAGTACGTCGGTGTGAAAGTTCTGGCTCGTGGCGAGATTTCGAAAAAGCTCATCATCGAGGCCGACAAAGTCACGGACGCTGCCAAGGCCAAAATCGAAGCTGCAGGCGGTAGCATTACCATCCGCACCCCCAAAGTTGTTGACGCCAAGGCTGTCAAAGCCGCCAAGTAGTCGCGGTTAGACCCTGAATTTGCGTCGATGATTTCTGCGTTCGTCAACATTTTCAAGATTCCGGAGCTGAAGCAGCGGGTGCTGTTCACTCTCTGGATGCTGGTTATCGTTCGCGTTGGCGCGGCCATCACGACTCCCGGGGTCAATGCCCACGTTTTGCACGAATGGTTCCGGACCGCGGTGGATCCACAGGCGGGTGGGAATGTGGCGGCGCTTTTTAGTTTGTTCAGCGGTGGTGCCTTAGAAAATTGCGCGATCTTTTCGCTCGGCGTGATGCCTTACATCAGCGCGTCGATCATGATTCAATTGCTCACGGCGGTCATCCCGCGACTGGGCAAATTGGCCCGTGAGGACGGCGGTCGCCAAAAGATCACCCAATACACTCGCTACGCCACTCTCATCCTGTGCGTCTTCCAAGGGTATTTACTCTCCCTGTCGTTCATCAACCCCGAAACAAGTCCCTTTTTGCCCGGCATCGCCGAGACGATTAAGCGAACGGGTCCGCTCGTAATTTTCCCCAGCGCTTGGGGTTTCTCTGTCATCACGGTTATCACCCTGACCGCTGGCACGATGTTTCTGATGTGGCTCGGTGATCAAATTACCGAGCGCGGGATCGGCAACGGAATGTCCATGATCATCACCGTGGGTATCGCAGCCCGTTTGCCTGCCGCCATGGTTCAGGCGTGGAAAACTTTCGTCCCTTCCGAAGCCGGGCAAGCCAGCCAAGTCACACCGTTCCTCCTCGTGGTGATGGTATTATTCTTGGTTATTGTGATCGCCGGAGTCATTGCTATCACGCAGGCCCAGCGAAAAATCAGCGTGCAATATGCGAAACGGGTTGTTGGTCGAAAAGTTTACGGAGGCCAGACCCAATACATGCCGCTCAAGGTGAACTACGCGGGCGTTATGCCGATCATTTTTGCCCAAGCGATTTTGCTTTTTCCGAGCTCGATTCTTGGCTTCCTCTTCAAAGGTCAAGGCTGGGCGTTGCAGCTCTCGCAAATGCTGGTCAGTGGCTGGCTGCACTACACGCTTTATGGCGTGATGATCTTCTTCTTCAGCTATTTCTGGGTGGCAACACAGTTTCAGCCCAACCAGATCGCGGATGATCTGAAAAAATACGGCGGCTATATTCCCGGTGTCCGCCCCGGTAAGCCAACGGCAGAGTTTCTGGATTTCACGATGAGCCGTCTCACGTTTGCGGGCGCTATTTTTCTAACGGTCATTGCGATCGTTCCGCAAATTATGATGGAGGCGATGCATGTGCCTCACGTTGTGGCGGGGTTCTTTGGCGGCACCAGTTTGCTCATCTTGGTCGGTGTCATGCTCGACACGATGCGCCAAGTGGAGACGCACCTTATCCAGCGACATTATGACGGTTTCCTCCGCAAGGGAAAAATTCGCGGCCGCTTCGAGCGCGCCGCTTACAACAAAGGCGGCACCATCAGCGACGGCGCAATGGTCTGGTTGTCCACTTCGATGGCAGTGTTAGTCATTGTCGCAGTCGTCATCCTGCTCTTTTTGCAAAATAAATAAGGGACCGGTGTGAAGCGTCGGATCGTCCTGCTTGGCCCTCCCGCATCGGGCAAAGGAACGCAATCCCGGATGATTCAGGATAAATATCAAATTCCTGCTGTCTCTACCGGTCATCTCCTCCGCCAAGAAGCCGCCGCAGGCTCCGAACTCGGCCAGCAGGCTGCCTCCTATACTTCCAAAGGGCAGCTCGCACCCGACGCTCTCGTCATGGCTGTCCTGAAACAATGGATGAAATCGGGCCTCGATTCTTATGTCTTTGACGGGTTTCCTCGAACGGTTGCGCAGGCGGTCCAGCTCGAGCCCATGCTCGCCGAAGCCCGCATCCCGTTGGAAATCGTGCTCTTTCTAAAATGTGATTTTTCGACGATCGAGAAACGCGTTTCCGGGCGGGTGACCTGTTCTGGTTGCCAGACCATTTTTCAGGTCGGCCTTCATGTGACATCCGCTGAGCAAGCTTGCCCAAAATGTAGCGGAAAGCTGGAGCGCCGCGCTGACGATCAACCGGAAGTTCTTCAACAGCGGATGGTCCAGTATGCCCAAAAGACCGAACCGTTGGTCGAGCACTACCAAGCAAATGGATTGCTCCACGTGATCAATGGTAATGGAGAGTTCGACGGAGTTTTCGCGCAGATCGAAAGGGCCTTGCTCTCGTGATTCCAATCAAAACTGCCAAGGAAATCGAACGGATGCGCGAATCGGGCCGGCATGCGGCTGAGATTATCGCCCGCCTTCGCACAATCATTCGTCCAGGAGTCACAACGGGAGAGGTGGATGCGGCTGCGGCGGACCTAATGGCCGAGCGACGCTGCATCAGCGCATTTCTTGGTTATAAAAAATTTCCTGGGCATATTTGCATTTCGCTCAATGAAGAAGTCGTCCACGGCATTGGTGGGAAGCGGCGCATTCAATACGGCGACATCGTCAAACTTGATGTGGGCGTTTTTTTCAACGGCTTTGTTGGCGACACGGCCACGACCGTCGCGGTCGGCGCGATCGATCCCAAGGTCCAGCGACTCCTCGAAGTCACCGAGGCCTCGCTTTACCTTGCGATCAAGCAAGCCATACCCGGCAAACGGGTGGGCGACATCAGCTCCGCAGTCGAGGACGAAATCATCGCCAACGGATTCTCTGTCGTCCGCGAGTTTGTCGGGCACGGCGTCGGCCGCAAACTGCACGAGGAACCGCAAGTGCCCAATTTTGGCCGACCCGCCTCAGGGGCCAAGCTAAAGCCAGGGATGACCATCGCCATCGAACCAATGGTCAACATGGGCACTTCCGCCGTGAAAATCCTCGCTGACGGCTGGACCGTCGTCTCAGCCGACGCCCGCCCGTCGTCCCATTTTGAGCACACCGTCCTCATCACCGACGGCGAACCGGAAATTCTTACCGTCCTAGGAAAAATGATCGCCCCGGCTGGAACGGTCGCGACCGCTGGATGATTTTCCCTCCTAAAAGTTCGAAAATGCATTTGCACCCTATCATCGCAGCACTTTTTTCCGGAAAAAACGCGAATCCGCCGTATTCCTGCCTTGCCACGCGAAAAACTTGTGGTAGTTATCTCCCCCTGCGACTTTTCGGAGGCTCGGATACACTCCGGCTGCCGATGGGAAAGCAGGGTCTTCGGACCAAAAAATGCAGCGATTTTCCTGACAAAGGAAAAAAAATTCAGGGTTTGAGCCGCCTCAACCGCTGAATCTGAAAAAATGAGACGGCAACACGAACTTAACCACCCAATTTACCATGAAAGTTAGAGCCTCAGTCAAACGCCTCTGCGAGCAATGCCGCATTGTGAAGCGCCAAAACGTCGTCCGCGTCGTCTGCAAGAACCCGCGCCATAAGCAAAAGCAGGGTTAACTCGTTTTCCAAGCCACTCTCTACCACTCTTAATACTAATTTATGCCACGACTCCTAGGTGTTGAAATCCCCGGCGACAAACGCATCGAAGCCTCCCTTCCCTATATTTACGGGATTGGACCGACGACCGCCAAGCGCATCCTCGAACAAGCTAATATTGATCCGAATACTCGCGCGAAAAACCTCAGCACCGAGCAAATGGGTGAGATCATTCACGCCATTACCGCAAGCAAACTGCCAATCGAAGGCGATCTTCGCCGCGAAATCCAAGGGAACCTGAAGCGTCTTCAGGCCATCAATTGCTACCGCGGCATTCGCCATCGCCGCAGCCTCCCGGTGCGCGGCCAGCGCACCTCGACCAACGCCCGCACCCGGAAAGGCCCGCGGAAGACTGTTGGTGTCCAGAAAGCCAAAGCGTAAACATCCCAAGCCTGCCCGCTCATCATGTCCGAAGAAACCAATTCACCCGCCGACGAACCCGTCGCAACCCCAACCGCCGAAACTCCTCTAGCTCCTTTAGCGCCTGCTGCCGAAGCTCCAGCCGTTGCTGCTGAAGCCCCAGTTGCTGCAACTGAAGCCCCAGCCGCTCCTGCGAAAAAGGCCCCGAAAGCCAAGGCTGCCAAGGCCAAAAAAGAGGCCGCCGTTGAGGAGCCGAAGAAGGAAAACCTTTCACTCGATCCTAATGACATCGAGAAGCCAAAAATCGTTAAAGCCAAGGGCAGCAAAAACATCCTCAGCGGTGTCGCGCACGTCCTTGCCACTTTTAACAACACCATCGTCTCCATCACCGATCAAAACGGTTCCGTCATCGGATGGTCGAGCGCTGGCAAGGTCGGCTTCAAAGGCTCCCGCAAAAGCACCGCCTACGCCGCGCAAATGGTCGCTCAGGACGCCTGCCGCCAGGCTATGGGCCACGGTTTGAAGGAAGTCGAAGTCCGCGTCAAAGGTCCAGGTTCAGGACGTGAGTCCGCTGTCCGCGCTCTCCAGGCTGTTGGTTTGGAAATTAGCGTCATCAAAGACGTCACCCCGGTTCCGCACAACGGTTGCCGTCCGCCAAAACAACGCCGCGTTTGATCCACTTTTACCTTTAAAATAACTTACCTATGGCAAGATACACCGGCCCCAAATCCAAGATCAGCCGCCGCTTTGGCGTAGCTATCTTTGGTCCTAGCAAAGCTCTCGAACGCAAAAATTACCCTCCTGGTATGCACGGCCCGAAAGGTTCCCGCCGCAAACAATCCGAATACGCGCTCGCGCTCGCGGAAAAACAGAAGCTTCGCTACCAATACGGTCTGCTTGAGCGCCAGTTCCGCCGCTATTTCGAAATCGCTCTCACCCGCCGCGGCATCACCGGTGAAATCCTTTTGCAACTTCTCGAGACTCGTCTCGACAACGTGATTTTCCGCCTTGGCTTTGCGAATTCCCGCAATGCCGCCCGTCAGATGGTGGGTCACGGACACGTCACGGTGAACGGTCGCAAGGTGGACATCTCCTCGTTCAACGTCCGGGCTGGCGATATCGTCTCGATCAAGGATAAGCCCGCTTCCCGTCGTCTCGGCGCGAAGTTTGTCGAGCTGACCCAGATTGCGCCGATCCCCGATTGGCTCAGCGTGGACAAGGATAATTTCACCGGCACAGTGGCCCGCATCCCGAGCCGCGAAGAGATCGCTCCGATCGTCAACGAGCAACTCATCGTCGAACTTTACTCCCGCTAAACCGAAAGGCAGCGGAACGAAAGTTCTTCTAACAAAGGCCCCGCCCTGTTCGCAGCGCGGGGCTTTTTGTTTGTGGACGAGCCGGGGGCGAACGGATCTTTCTCCGTTGGTTTCACGGTTCTTGGTAAATTCTCACCCGCCCGTTTTCCACGATCCACAATTTGCCCGTAATCTTTTCGCTCTGCAAAGCCAGCGCGAAAATCTGGACGATTGCTAGAAGATCGTAAGCGTAACGCGGAGTGCCTTGGTTTTGTCGTTTGACCGGGCTTTATCATAGATGTCGTAGATGACTTGGCTATGACATCTATGATCTTTTAAGCCGCTTGCCGATGTGCCGGGACGTGAGTTTTTTGTGCTCTGGTC
>JBBRPA010000046.1:0-28750 GCA_038228695.1 Chthoniobacterales bacterium | reverse complement strand
CTGAAAACTGAAAACTGAAAACTGAAAACTGAAAACTGAAAACTGAAAACTGAAAACTGAAAACTGAAAACTGAAAACTGAAAACTGAAAACTGAAAACTGAAAACTGAAAACTGAAAACTGAAAACTGAAAACTGTCTACTTCCCCCTGCCCCCTGCCTCCTTTCCCCATTCAGCCTTTCAGCCTTTCAGCCTTTCCCCTCCCCACCGCCTACTGCCTACTGCCTACTGCCTACTGCCTACTGCCTACTGAAGACTGCTTACTGAAGACTGCCAACTGCCAACTCGATCCCCCAGCTTTCAGCCTTTCAGCATCCCCCGGCAGCCGCTCCTCTCCGAGTTCTTGACTTAATCCAAGCATTAAGCACAGTTGATACATGACTGAGCAGATTAGACTCCGGATTGACCGACAACTGGCAGCAGACGCGGACGACGTTTGTCGCGAAATTGGTATAACGCCGACGGCGGCCGTCTCCATGTTCTTTGCGCAAATGGTCAAACTGCGAGGCCTGCCATTTAGGCCCAGTGATTTTCCCACCTTGGAAGAATATGGCGTTACGCTGGCCCAGGCGACAGTGGCGGAAGACGCCGCACTGGCTGAATTCGCTTCCTCGCACAAGTCCGGCGGGCTGGTACCCTTCTCGGGTGCGCTATGATCGAAGTCCTGCTCTCGGAAAGAATCAGGAAAACAGCGGACAAGTTGCCGCCTGACCTTCGAGAAAAAGCTTCCCGCGCGCTCTCCAAAGTGGCTGCGGCGTTTGGCGACCCTCATCAACATCGTGGCCTCGGGCTTCGCAAACTCGCTAGGCGATCCTACGAAATCCGCGTGCATCTGCAATGGCGTGTGGTTTTTATTCATGATGGAACGTCGCTCGTTGCCTATGATGTCATGAACCACGAAGAAGTTGCCCTCTGGTTACGGGGCCAGCGCAAATGACGCCCAGGCGTATTTTTCTACGTCGGCAAGCTGCGGATGGTGGATTTGATTTTGCAACTAACCACTGCCTACCGCCCCAAGCCACATTCCGCAATTGCTTCGCTGCTTAATGAAGACTGCCTACTGTCTCCTTTCCCCTGCCCACTCCCCACTGCCCCCTGCCCCCTGCCTCCTTTCCCCATTCAGCCTTTCAGCCTTTCAGCCTTTCCCCTGCCCACTCCCCACTCCCTCCTGAAGACTGCCAACTGCCAACTGAAAACTTCCCACTTCCCACTTCCCACTGCTTACTGAAGACTGCCTACTGCCTACTGAAGACTGTCTACTCCCCTCCCCTTTCCAGAATCTTTACAAAATGACGAATTGCTTTACGCTGTGCGCATGGACGCATCACTGCTGGAAGAACTGATCGCGACGAACAAACCTTTTCAGGTCGAAACTGCTTCTGGCCGGATCTTTGACGTGCCGCAGCGTGACTTCGTGCATCTTTCGCGCAAGAAAACCACCCTCTATATTTCCTACGAGGAAAACAATGAGGATCGTTTTGCCATTGTGCCTCTTCTGACAATTACTTCCGTAATGGCCAAGGAAGCCGCCTAGCTTTTATTTTCGGACCCGTCGAAATCGGCGCGGTGTTTTTGCAGCTTGTTGGTAAATCCATCGGGTTCGAGATTGCATTCTTCAAGATGCGGTACGCGGCAGTCAAGATGTTTACCCTACCCGGAGGGTTCTCATTCTGGTTTTGACTTAGCCTTTTGCGGACGGTACTATCCGCGAGACCATGGCAACCGAAATCCAAGAAGAGGTTCTGCGGGATCCCCAGTATCCAATGAGCCGGATTGCGGATCAGCTTCTTCCATACTTAAAATTGCTGGCGGATCAATTTCATCCCGAAAAAATTATTCTCTTCGGTTCTTATGCTTACGGTCAACCGGATCAGGAAAGCGATGTGGACTTGCTGGTGGTCAAAACCATTGCAAAATCCTCCGTTTCGGAACGGCGGGAAATTCTGAAGGCTTGGCGGCCGCTTCGTTGGGCCGGAAAACCACTCGCCTTTGAATTGCTGGTTGTTTCTCCTTTGGAACATGAGGCAAGGCTGTCTGAGGGAGGGTGTTTTTATTCGACGATTGCCAGAAGGGGTGTGTTACTGACTTGAAAACGAATGAGAAGAACCCTCACGACTGGTTGGTGCTGGGTTCGCTATGGGGTTTCGCCGTTATGACGGATTTAAATGATGGATTTTGAATGTTAAATGTTAAATCTTGGAGTTTGAATGAAAGAAGGAAACGTTATCGTGGAAAAATCCTACGCGTTTGCGCTGAAAATCATCCACATTGCGAAATTGATCCGTGAGAAACGAGAATATGACTTGGCATCGCAACTATGGCGGTCTGGAACCAGCATTGGAGCGAACGTTGAGGAGGCTCAGGCTGGACAGAGTCGGGCAGATTTCCGTTCGAAGATGAGCATTGCTTCGAAGGAGGCCCGGGAGAATCGTTACTGGCTACGACTGGCTCGCGATGGTGAAGTGCTCCCTGAACAGGAGCTTTCAGCACTCATCTCCGAAATTGAAACTATCCAAAGGATCCTTGTTTCCATTGTCAAAAGCGCAGGTGAGAGTTTGGATGATCGATGATGGATTTTGAATGTTAAATCTTGGAGTTTGAATGGAAGAGGGAAACGTCATCGCGCGAAAGCGCTGCATTAAAAATCCAACATTCATCATTCATCACAGGGTTGTCTTGGTGATAAATCCATTGCCTCCCAATGCAACTTCTCATCTTAACCCGCACGTTTCCGCCTGATTCGGGCGCGGTCGGGCATCTCGTTCGGGAACTCGCGGAGGGATTGGCCACGAAGGGACACGCGGTAACGGTGGTGGCGGGGAATGGTCCGAGCCAGACCGAGGCGGGCGGCGTTCGATTGGTGCGGGTGGCCGCCCTCCCGTTCACGCGGCGGAATCATTTTCGAAGAGCGTTGAGTTATCTGAGTCTTTATCCGGCGCTTGGGCTGTCAGCAGCTCGGGAGCAGCGCCCCGATGTGATCGTGACCACGACGGATCCGCCGTTGCAGGCAGTGCTCGGGATGTTTTTAAAATGGCGGTTCGGCTGCCATCTGGTGCATTGGAGTCAGGACGTGTATCCGGAACTGGCGGAGGAATCCGGCGTGTTGAAAAAAAATGGGTTGCTTGCGCGCCTCTTGCGCTGGATTTCCACAGCGGCACTGCGGCGGCACGATCGGATTGTCTCAATCGGTCGCTGCATGACCGACCGCCTGCTGGCGCGCGGGTTACCCCGGGAAAAAATCGTCGAGATTGAAAATTGGACCGACCCGGAGACGCTGCGACCGGTGCCGGATGCGGAAAATTCTTTTTGGCAACGCGAATCGCTCGCGGGGAAATTTGTCGTGGTCTATTCCGGAAATCTTGGGTTGGCGCATTCTTTTGCGGAGATGCTGGAGGCGGCAACGGAGTTACGCGAGACCGCGCCCGACGTGCTTTTTCTGTTTATTGGCGAGGGACCGCGCCGGGTGGACGTAGAGACGGAGGTGGCGCAGCGGCAATTGACCAACGTGCGTTTCCTCCCTTCGCAGCCGTGGAACGCCCTCGCGCAAAGCCTCGGAGCGGGCCGGGTTCATCTCGTTTCGCTGCGGGAAAACCTCTGTGGATTGGTGGTGCCGAGCAAGTTTTACGGGGGAATGGCGGCGGGGCGGCCCTGCATTTTCATCGGGCCCGCGGAGTGCGAGGTGGCGCGACTGATCCGGGAGCACAGGGCCGGTCAGGTCGTTGAACCGGGAGATGGCTCAGCGCTGGCGCGGGTATTGCGAGCTTACCGAGACGATCCGGCGCAGTGCGAGGCGGAAGGACGAAATGCACGAGCGCTGGGAGCCTTGGCAACCGTTTCCCGGGCGGTGGACGCTTTTGAGCAGGTTTTCGAGACTTGAATTCACCGATTTTTAAGCTGAGACGGAAAATCATCGGACGGTTCGCAGAATTGTCACCGAGAAAACCCTTGTCAGGTCAGCGATCCTCTTTGACAGTTTCAAACAAATGAAAAGTGCCATCTCCCCCCAGGCCCTCGAGTATTCCGGGGTCAGCCAGACCGGGGCTCACAGTTCTATTTTTGGGCAGCGCTGGTTTTTGGGGCTTTCGATCTTTATCTTTGATGCGGTGAGTTGGGTGACCATTTTCCGGGTCCTGATGTATATCCGTGGGGATATGTCTGGCACGTCGCCGGTCGCTTGGTTTGCGGCTTGTTTCATTGGCTTGGCGGTGGCGGTGGGATCTGTTTCCACGATTGGCGGCTACGATCCCCGGCGCGACATGATGAGTCTGATTTTTGCCGCCGAATTCATTCTGGCCCTACTCGGGGCGGTAGCGGTGTCATTTGTCCTGATTTATGCGATGGCGACCTACAGCCAAGGGATTCGCCCGAGCCGAAGCGTGTTGCTGGCGACGTTCCTGATTTTTCCGATCTTCTCATTGATCTGGCGGCGGGCGGTGGCTGGCTGGTATGGCTCGCTTAACCGCGCCCGAGAATTCGTCGTGATCGGAGCGGGAGAGATCGCCCGGAGTTTCTACGAGACCTATCGCAAATCGGATCTCCGCCAGAAACTCCGCTTCGTTAGCGATATGGACGATCTCGCACCGACCTGGATCGACGGCGAGGGCTCCCAACTGGTGGAAACCGGGGTGATGGAAAAAATTCAAAAGATCGGCCCGCAAGTGGCTGGCGTCCTGCTGGCGGAGGAACCGGGAAAGATCAATCCCGAGATGACCGATACGCTGGTCCGGCTCCATTTCGAGAAGGTGCCGGTTTACACGATGGAGTCGTTTTACGAAACGTTCTGGCAGAAAGTGCCGGTGAATGCGCTCGATTCCGTCTGGCCTCTGCAACGCGGCTTTCCGCTCTCCACCGACACGCCTTATGCCACGGTCAAACGACTGGTCGATATCCTCGTGGCCCTGATCGGTTTAATCCTTGCTGCACCCATCATGGGTGTCGTTGCCCTGATCGTTCGACTGGAAAGCCGTGGGCCGGTGATTTTCCGCCAAGAGCGGGTGGGCTGGCATCGGCGTTCGTTCCTCGTGCTGAAGTTTCGCACGATGTATGAGCGCGAGGAGGAGGGGAGCATTTACACCCAGCAAAACGATAGCCGGATCACTCGTTCGGGGACTTGGCTGCGGAAGTTGCGGCTCGATGAATTGCCCCAGCTTTGGAACGTGCTCGTCGGCGACATGAGTCTGATCGGCCCGCGCGCGGAGTGGATTAAATGTGTCGAGCAATATGAGGATTACATTCCGTCCTACCACTTCCGGCATTTGGTCAAACCGGGCATCACTGGCTGGGCGCAAGTCAATTATCCCTATGGTGCGAACCGGGAGGATGCGATCCAGAAGCTGAAATACGACCTCTATTACATTCGGCATTACTCGCTGAAACTGGATGCGATGATCGTGCTGAAAACGATCCACGTGATTTTCCTCGCGAAGGGAAAATAGCCAAAGCTCCTGCCGACCTCAATCGAGGCGAAGCGTCGGCCGACCTCAATCGAGGAGCAGCAACCAGAGCGTCGTTGCCCCCTCACCGGACGGGAAATCGGCTAGATCTTCTCCGGCTTGAAATTCTGCGCGGCGGCGGGCGACCCGCAACTCGTCTTTGCCGATTGCGAGCAAGGCAGCGGCATCGAGTCGGGTGCAGTTCGTGGAAACAAGAATGCGCGCACCGGGCGCCGCTAGTTCGAGGGCGAGATGGAGCAGGTCGCCGAGGTTTTTTTCCACCTGAAATTTTCGCCCTTTCACACCGCGCGAAAAGGTCGGCGGATCGAGAATGATGGCGTCGAACATTTCCATCTTGCGGATCAGCCGGGGCATCACGTCGAGGGCGTCGTCGGCGAGGAAACGATGGCCGTCGGTGGAGAGGGCGTTGAGAGCGAAATTCGCTTTGCCGCGCCCGATCGATTTGGCGGAGAGATCGATGCTCACAGTCTGCGCACCCACGCTAGCCGCAGCCACGGAAAAAGCGCAGGTGTAGGCAAAGGTGTTCAGCACGCGCTGGGGACGGACGGATTGGAGGAAAGCGCGGTTGGCACGCTGATCCGGGAACAGCCCCACGGAATACCCCGCGGCGAAATCTAGCCCGTAGCGAAGGTGATTTTCTTGGACAACCGTTTCAAGGGATAGCTCGGGGTCGCCGGAGAGCAGCACCGGGGCGTTGCGCTCGTTGTTTTGCACGGCGAGGTGACGCCCGAAAACACGGGTGACGGGCAGTTCGCAAAAGCGGATGAATTCACCTAGGTCGTTCTGAAGTTGCGCGATGTCGGCTGCGTCCTTGTGGGAAATGAGAAAGTCCGTTCCCAGGCGTTCGATCCAGGCGGAGCGCGAAGTGAAAACGCGATGCGCGTCGGTTCCCTGGGTGGCGAAGAGGTCGGACAAGTCGCGTCCGATCCAGCCGTTGGCAAAAAAATCGCCCATGTTAGTAGTGAGGTGGCCGCTCGTCGCCGCGCACGGTCAGTCCGTCGCCCCCGACCGCGTCGCGGAGTCGCTCGACCTCGGCGGTTTGCTTCTCGAGCAGGGTGCGGAATTTGAGGATTTCGCGGTCCTGCTGGGCGACATGTTCCTCGAGGAAGGAAAATTTCATCTCAAGGTCGGTGACGCGATCCGGCAGTTCAGGCATGGGGGCGAGTCTGACGTGGGATGGTAAACTGGTGCAAGGCTGTTCCGAAAAACACGACGGCGACAGGAAGAAAAAGCGGCGCGGCCAGCGCGAAATGGCCTGCCAAATAGACGGTGACAAGAAGATATATCCCAACCCATAAGGCGGCTGCGAACCATTGCCGCCCCCGGGATTGCCTCGAAAGCGCCCAAGGAAAAAAAACTCCGCCGAGCAGGATGAGAAACTTCCCTAAGTCGCCGAGCGGCGCGAGCGGAGAGCCGTTACAAATCGTCGCCACGGTCAGCGCCGTCCATTCCGCTGGGGTCAGCGTAGTTTGGAGATCTACCCCTGGGATACGGGAGGTTGGGGAGAAATCACCGAGCACAACCACGCCCTGGAGCGGATCGGGTCGGAGCCGGGCGGAGACGGCCTCCGCCGTCCGTTGGTCGGTCGATCCCAGCATCAAGTCCGAGGACAGAATACGGCGGATACCCGGCAGAAAACTCTCATCGACCGCGAGCGAGTGATCCTTTTCAACCCGGATGCGCCGATTCCCGAGAAAAAGATCACCGTCAAAATGAACCAAGTCCGGAACGATTTTCTCCACCAACATGACTGCGCGCAGTCCGAGAGAAGGGATGATTTCGTCGTTCAAGGGAACGAACAACGGCGCTCGGCCTTCGTAGGTCTGGGTAAGAACCCCGGTCGCCACCGTGCCTTGGAGACTTTCCGGGATGTAACTTTTGACCGAGCCGAAAACCGGCCCCGCAACGGCGAATGTCGAGGCTGGTAAGCCTTTCAACCACCAAAATGACTCCCCGGGAGCCGCTGGCTTGGTGGCAAGCTTCACGGGCAGGATCAGTCGCGGCTGGCGCAGGGCCAAATTGACGAAGGCCCGGTCGAAAGCCGTCTCGCCGGGAGGAGGCACGGAAGTTAAAATAACAATCGGCGGCACCTCCGTGGGCAAATTTTTCAGAAAGAGACAATACTCCAGCGCCGTCCAATTGGCGGCATCCTCCATCTCGACCAACGTCACTGGCACCGGGGCTGGGAGCGGGGTTTTGTTAGTATCGACCAGCCAGTCCTCGAAAGTGCGGTCCACTTTGCGAATGAGAAAATTTCGCGGGCTGACCTGCCAGATGGTGTGGCCAAAAATGAGCGTGCTCAGGCCGATTAGCCACGAAATCTGACGCATGAGAGGAGGTTTTACACCGGGTCAGGGCGGAATGTCGCGCAGTGTTTTTGGGAACGCCACGGCAGGCTCCGGCGGCAAGGTGCGCCAGTGGATGAACCCTTGGAGGGCGACGACGATGAGAATGACCGCCCCGGCAGCAAGCCACTTCCGGCGCCCGGATGGTTCGCCGGCGGCTTTCATCTAGACGAGGTTGTCGATCTTTTCTGCGAGCTCGAAATCGAGTTCGGTCAATCCACCCTTGTTGTGGGTGGAAAGAACCAGCCGGACTTTGTTCCAGCGAATGTCGATATCGGGATGGTGCTCGGACTCCTCGGCGATTTCGGCGACGCCGTTGACGAAGTCGATCGACTCATTGAAGTCGTCAAACTCGAAAAGACGCTCGATTTTTTTCCCTTCGAGTTCCCATTCGGGGATGCGCTTGAGGAATTCTTTTAGTTCACTTTTTTCGATCAGGTCGGACATATTTGAGAGAAGTTGGTGGGTTTGTCGGTTTTCACGCACGGAGCGCTTGAAGTCTCGCTTCGTTTGTGTCAGTTAATGCCCCTCCCTTTACTAAGAAACTCCCAACAGTCAACCGAGACAAATTCCCATGCTTTACAATAACATCGTCGAAACCGTCGGCCGCACCCCCCTCGTTAAACTCAATCGCATCACTGCCGGCCTCGACGCGACGATCGCGGTGAAGTGCGAATTCTTCAATCCGCTAGGTTCCGTGAAGGACCGCATCGGTGCGGCCATGATCGAGGCCGCCGAGCAAGACGGCACGCTCAAGCCGGACACTCTGATCGTCGAACCGACGAGCGGAAACACCGGCATCGCCCTCGCTTTCGTCGCCGCCTCCAAAGGCTACAAACTCATCCTGACCATGCCCGAGACAATGAGCGTTGAGCGCCGCACCCTCCTCGCTATGCTGGGCGCGAAACTCGTTCTCACTCCCGGCTCCGAGGGCATGAAAGGTGCCATCGCGAAAGCCCAGGAAATCGTCAACGAAAATCCCGGCTCCTGGATGCCCCAGCAATTCAACAACCCGGCCAACCCGGCGATCCACGGCAAAACGACCGCGGAAGAAATCTGGGCCGACACCGATGGCAAGGTCGATTTCCTCGTGTCCGCCGTCGGCACCGGAGGCTCAATCACCGGTATCTCCGAGGCACTGAAGGCCCGCAAAGCCAGCTTCCAAGCCATTGCCGTCGAGCCGAAAGATTCCCCAGTGATCAGCCAATCCCGCGCGGGCGAACCACTCAAGCCCGGCCCGCACAAGATTCAAGGAACGGGAGCCGGCTTCATCCCGAACAACCTCCACCTCGATATCGTCGATGAAGTCATCACCGTGACGAACGACGAGGCCTTCGCAATGGCCCGCCGCCTCGCCAAAGAGGAAGGTATTCTCGGTGGTATTAGTTCCGGGGCCAACGTCCATGCCGCCTTACAAATCGCCAAGCGGCCCGAAAACAAAGGCAAACTCATCGTCACGATTGCCTGCTCCACGGGCGAACGTTACCTCTCGACCGCGCTCGCTGACGAGGCCCGGGCCGAAGTCGGCGCCTGATATTTTCCGCGCCGCAACCCCACTCGTTCCTTATGCCCAAGCCCGTTCCCAGCCCGTCGCCTGCCGATTCGCAAATTATCACTCCGGACAACGACCTCGCCGTTGATTTTTTCTTTGAGGAAAACAAGGGGAAAATCCTCGCAATTATCGTCGTCGCCCTGCTTGGACTGGGCGGCTGGATTTTCTACAATTACACGAACAACCAACGCCTTGCCGCCGAGTCCACCGCTTTTTACACCGCGAAAACGTCGGATGATTTGAAAGCCCTCATCGCCCGTTACCCCACCAGCGTCGTGGCCGGGAATGCCCAATTGCTCCTCGCCCAGAAACTGCGCGACGCCGGCAAAATCGATGAAGCTCTCGCGCTGCTCGCCGATTTCACAAAAACCGCCAGCACCCACCCGCTCATCGCCCAAGGTTGGCTCAGCTACGCTGGCACCTTGGAATTAAAAGGCGATACCGCCAAGGCCCTCCAAGCTCTCACCACGGTATCTACGCAATATAGCACGACCGAGGCCGCCCCCGCCGCGTTGTCCGCTCAAGCTCGCCTGACCAAAAAGTCTGGCGATCTGAAAAAAGCCCGGGAAATTTACGAAAACATCGTGCAGCGTTTCCCATCGAGTTATTGGTCGCAGGACGCCCAGCAAGAAATCGGCAAACTGCCGGAGTAAAAATCAGAGCCCGATCGGGTGCCGGGCGACGTAGCCGGAAAGCGAACGCGGCGCCCCGCGCCAGCCCGGGCCGTCGTTCCCGGAGTTGCCAGTCGTGTCGAGACGCATTCCGGCTACGACCATGAAAGTGTGCCCATTTCGGGCATAAACCGTGATCCAACGGCCCCGGCCACGTTCCCCGAAACTCATCAGCGACCGCGAATCCATCGGCGAGGAAATCAACCCGGCATGCCCCAGCGCATAACTAACCGTCCCGGAGCAATCGTAACCCGAATCCTCGAAACTACCGTGTCCCCCACCCCATTTGTAAGGTTTGCCCGCGATCTGATTGCCGGCTTGAACCAACTTTTTGACGGGCCCCGGAGCCTCCTCGGGAGCGTGCGCTCGACCGAAAGCCACCCGCCCACGCGGACCGGATACGCTGGAGCACGCAGGTAAAGCGCAGACCAAGAGCAGAGGAATCAATCGGGCGAAGGAGCGAAAAGCTTTCATACCGATTGAAAAAGCTTAAATTGCGCCAGTGAACACCTCCACTCGCCCGTTCCCCCGGGGAAAAAGGAAGCATTCGCAAAGAAATTCAGCTAAATAGCGGATTGAAAACTCTGGATTTCTCATAAAATGGATTCAAATTTGAGAAAACAGCGGGTTTTTGTTTACGGAACGTTGCGTCGAGGCGATCCCTCGGGCAAAAATGCTTGGTTGGGAGACTCCGTTTGCCAAGGAACCGGACGCGTGGCTGGCCGGTTGCTCGATCTGGCCGATTATCCGGGGATGATTCCAGCGGATGAACCGGGCCAATGGGTAACGGGGGAGATTTACGAAGTGTCTGCTGCCGTGCTGGCGGAACTGGACCAGTATGAAGGTTGCGATATTTCATCGCCGCAGCCTCAGGAATACCGCCGGGAAATGATCCCAGTCGAAATGGAAAACGGCGAGTCGATGACCGCGTGGACCTACTGGTTTGCGCTGCCAGCGGCGGGGTATCGGCGGATCGCGTCTGGCGATTGGCTGGAGCGATAGTCGCGCTCCGAGGCGCTTACGCTTAAAACTGCGCCGCGACCGGTTCGGCCCAAGCGGGAAGGCTGGCAGTGAAGTGGAGCATTTCGTCGGTGAGCGGATGGCGGAAGGTCAGTTTCCAAGCGTGCAGACAGAGCGGCGGCGCACCGACGGGAAGGGTCTGCGTGTCGCCCGTTTGGCCGTCGGCGAGGTAGGTGGGATCGCCGCAGACGGGATATTCCATCCGGGCCAAATGGAGACGGATTTGGTTCGTCCGCCCGGTCAGGGGTCGGGCCTCCAGCAGCGCGGTGCCGTCTTCGTCGCGGCGGAGCACAACGAATTCCGTTCGGGCGGATTGCCCTTCGGTCCCGTCGATTTCGCGCGAACCAGCCCGGCCCACGACGTTGCCGATCGGCGCGTCGCAAAAGAGAACGTTAGCCGCAGGATGACCCTGCACTCGAACGAGGTAGATTTTTTCCACTTCGCGGTGGGTGAAACGGGGTTGCAGGAGGCGCGCAAAATGGCGGGTGCGGGTGCAAACGACGAGACCGGTGGTGTTGGCGTCGAGCCGGTGGGCGGCCTGAATTTTCTGCGGCGCGTAGGCGGCGTTGAGGATGAACTGGAGGGTGTTGCGGTTGAATCGGCCGCCGGGGTGCATCGGCAAAGGGGCGGGTTTTTCGAGAACCACGATCGCTTCGTCCTCGTGCAAAATCCGGATGTCTGGGTTCACCTCCGGCTCGATCTGTGCGGGAATGATCCGGAGGTAACGTTCCCCGGCGCAAACCCGGTCTTCGAGCGACGCAGCGGAACGGTTCGGGCGCAGAAAATAGCCGTGAGCAAAGACTTCCGCCCATTCTTCCGGAGCGATGTGCGGGAAGATCGCGGCGAGGGTTTCCTGCAGAGATTGGCCGTCGTGAATGGCCGGAATATTGAGAGGGCGTTCGTTCTGAACAGGCGTCGAACCCGGGAGCGGCGAGGAGAACTGGGTGATGAGGGCGTGCCGGCGCTCGATGTTTGTGGCCATTTCGTCTGCGCTGGAACGGTGGCAGTAAGGGCAGCTCACGTTGAGCACAAATCGCGGATCGGCCTGCTCGGCGGCGTCGAGCGGCGTCTGACAGGCGAAACAGATCGCGGAATCCGTCTCGCGCAGCGCAGGATCGACCCCCACCCGTTGGTCGAAGACGAAACATTCGCCCTCGTAATGGTCACCGCCAACTTCCTCGAAATATTTCAAGATGCCGCCGTCGAGCTGGAAGATATTTTGAAAACCCTCGCGCTCCATGTAGGGCCCGGCTTTTTCGCAGCGGATGCCACCGGTGCAAAACATGACCACTGGGGTCTGTCGCATTTCCTGCGGGAGCCGGTCCACGGCCGCGGGAAATTCCCGAAAATGATCGATCCCGAGGGTGGTGGCGTTCCGAAAGGTGCCGAGCTTGACCTCGTAATCGTTGCGCGTGTCGAGCAGGGTGACAGGGCGGCCCTCGTCGAGCCATTGTTTGAGTTCGCGGGCGGAGAGTTTCGGCGAAGTGCGTTGACCGGGTTCGATGCCCTCGACCCCAAAGGCGATGATCTCTTTTTTGATCCGGACAAGCATCCGGGAAAAAGGTTGATCGGCGCTCTGGCTGAATTTCGGGGAAAGGTCAGCCATGCCGGGGAGAGAGCGCAGCGCGGAGACGAGTTGATCGATTTCTGGGCTGCCCCCGGCAACGAAAAGGTTAATACCCTCCGGGCTGAGCAGGATAGTTCCTTTTAGGCCCCAGGCTTTGCATTCGGAGAGCAGGTGCTGGCGCAGGTCGCGCAGGTTTTCCAGCCGCACGAACCGATAAGCGGCGATATTTGTGATCATGGCGCGAGGCGAAAAAAATCTGGGCCGCCGCCGGGAAGGCTGGGCTAGGGTTTTTCGGAAAGCTGAAAATCGTCGAAGTAGATCGCGCCGGTGCCTGGGGTGAGCGAGCCTTGGATGCTCAGGACGGCGTTGACCTTGGTGACATCGGAGAGATTTTTATCACGTAGTTTATCGACGGTGAACGTCTTCGTATTCGGACTCCAAGTCGAACCGGTGGCGACGCTGCCATCGACTTCTTTCTCTTCCCGGGCCTCGAAGACGGTGATTTTAGCACTGTTCCGCTCGCCTTTTTCGATCTTGTCCGGGGCGATTTTCTTAATCACGCGCCAGCCGAGGGTCCATTTGACTGCTGACGCGCCGGACCCTTTCGATTTGAACGCGAAGTTATAGGTGCTGCCGACCTTCAGATCGGGCAGGGTTTTTTGGAGAATAAAGGTGTTGCTGGGCATTTTTACCGCGACGAATTCGAGGTTGGGTATCCAGAGAATCTTAGGGTTTGGGCTACCGGGAATGAGGAGCGGAGCGGCCTTGATGACCTTGTTAGAGCTCGCGAAATAGCCGATCTTCAGGCAGCTTTTTCCCTCCGGCGGAGCGATGTTCGGCTCGTCCTCCTCAGAAAAGCAGGTGGCGGCGCTGTAGAGATTGCCCCGCTCAAGACCGGTCTCGGTGGACCAGCCGCTGGGAGCACGGAGGTTGCGGCCCCAGGTATCGGTGCCTTTGATCTCGATCGGGGCATTGAATTTCGGCTCGGTTTTGCTGCCGATGTTGGTGGCGAGAGAGACGCGCCCGTTGGCTCGGCCGATGAGTAAGTCGAAAAGACCGTCGCCGTTCAGGTCGGCTGCACAGACTGTGACCAAGCCTCCGAGTGAATCGGTGGCGCCAAATTTGATGTCGGTGGAGTATTTAAACTCGGTGCCCGGTTTCCAAAGTGGACCCGGGTTCAGGTAAACACCGACTTTTCCGTCGCGATTGGACGCCAGAATATCCATTTCGCCGTCGCCGTTGTAGTCAACGACCGTTGGGGTGAGATGCTCCTTACCGTCGCCATAAGCGAGATAGGTGCGGTTGGCTTCGTCGAATTTGGGACCGGAATTCGATCCTTGATTAGTGAGGAGATGGACCGCATTGGCGGAGTAGCTTCCTTCGCCCAACGCGAGATCGGTTCTTCCGTCTTTATTAAAATCGAATGCCGCCGGGGCGAAGAGATTGCCCCACAACTCGCCACCTTTCGTGGTCGGGACGACGGCTTTGTCCACATCGACTGGCTGACGGAAAACAGGGGCGGTGGCGTTCCCTGCGTTTTGCAGGAAAAAGACCTCACCGAAATAATTTCCGACGCTCAGGTCGAAAACGCCGCGCCGACTCCAGTCGTAGAGATTGATCCGGAGCGCTTTCCGGCGGTTCTGCGGTGCGGCGGAGAGGAAAACGGGCACCAGTTCCCCGTTGGTGAAAGCGGGTTCGGTTTTACTTCCACTATTAAAATAGACCATGAGATAGCCGTAAGGATCAGCGATCATGATATCCGTTAGGCCGTCGCCGTTGAGGTCGCCTGCCGTTACCGAGACCGGCATCGACATGGTGCGGACGGTACCGCTTTCTGCGATGGCATCGACTCCCACTCGGTTGCCGGCAATGAATCCGTCACTGCTCACGCCGTCCCAAAGGTTGTCCCTCGCCGAGAAACGCTCGAACCCGCCGTTGGTCACCAAATTGGCCGGAGCGGCCGGAGCGGCTGGAGCTTGAGCAAAGGTGAGAGTGGGTCCGGCAACGGAAAAGGCGACGATGAGGGCAACGGCGAAAAGTTTCATAGCTGTCTGGGAGACTGAGAATGAACATGACCGCTCGAGGACATGCAAGCCCGCAGCCTCGAATGGGGTGTTTTTTCGGAAGTTGCAGTTGTTGTCGGGCCGGTTTGCGACAAAATAGTCGGGATGCCTCCTCCCGAATTCCGCTACCAGACGCCCTTTCCCCTCTCCGCTGACACCACTGAATACGCCCTCCTCTCGAATGAAGGCGTCTCCGCGGACCACTTCGGCGAGCAGGAAATCCTCCGCATCACCCCTGCGGTGCTCACCACTTTGGCACGCGCTGCGATTCACGATTGCTCGTTTTTTCTGCGGGAAGCTCACCTCAAACAAGTCGCTGCCATCCTCGACGACCCCGAAGCCACCGCGAACGACCGTTACGTCGCGCTCACCCTCCTCCGTAACGCCGAAGTCTCTGCGCGCGGCATTCTCCCGTTTTGCCAAGACACGGGCACCGCCACGATTATCGGAAAAAAAGGCCAGCACGTCTGGACCGGCGGCGACGATTGCGAAGCGATCAGCCGCGGCGTTTACGAGGCTTACACGAGTGAAAACCTCCGCTACTCGCAGACGGTGCCGCTCGACATGTTTACCGAGAAAAACAGCGGCACGAACCTCCCCGCGCAGATCGACCTCTACGCCACCAGCGGCAGCGAATACAGCTTCCTCTTTGTTGCTAAAGGCGGTGGTTCGGCCAACAAAACCACCCTCTTCCAGGAAACCAAAGCCCTCCTCAACCCGACTTCGCTGGAAAAATTCCTCATCGAAAAAATGCAGTCCCTCGGCACCGCGGCCTGCCCGCCGTATCACATCGCCTTCGTCATCGGTGGCACCAGCGCCGAAGCCTGCCTCAAAACGGTCAAACTCGCTTCCACCAAATACCTCGATCACCTCCCCACCGAGGGCAACGACCTCGGCCAAGCCTTCCGCGACACCGCTCTTGAAGCGAAAATGCTCCAAGCCGCCCAAGCGCTCGGCATCGGTGCCCAGTTTGGCGGGAAATACTTCGCGCTGGATCTCCGCATCGTCCGACTCCCCCGGCACGGTGCGTCCTGCCCCGTCGGCATGGGCGTTTCCTGTTCTGCCGACCGCAACATCAAAGCCAAAATCAACCGCGACGGCGTTTGGCTCGAAAAACTCGAGCACAACCCCGCCCGCTTCATCCCCGCCGCCGACCAACTCCCCTCCGAAGGGCCCGTCGTCCGCATCGATCTTGCCCAGCCCATGCCCGCCATCCTCGCGGAACTCAGCAAACACCCCGTCGCCACCCGCCTCTCGCTCAACGGCACGATTATCGTCGGACGCGACATCGCCCACGCCAAGATCAAAGAACGCATCGAAGCCGGCCTCGGCCTCCCCGATTACCTGCGCAACCACCCCATCTACTACGCGGGCCCCGCTAAAACCCCCGCCGGCCTTCCCTCCGGCAGCTTCGGACCCACCACCGCTGGGCGCATGGACAGCTACGTGGACCTCTTCCAGAGCCTTGGCGGCTCGCTCATCATGCTCGCCAAAGGCAACCGCAGCCAGCAAGTCACCGACGCCTGTAAAAAGCACGGCGGCTTCTACCTCGGCAGCATTGGTGGCCCCGCCGCCATCCTCGCGCAAAACAATATCAAACACGTCGAAGTCCTCGAATACCCCGAGCTCGGCATGGAAGCCATCTGGAAAATCGAGGTCGAGGACTTCCCCGCCTTTATTTTAGTCGATGACAAAGGCAACGACTTCTTCAAACAACTCCCCGCCAACTGCGACGATTGCGTGGTGAAACCGTAAAAATCTAGGCTTGCCTCCCGGGCCGAGCCTAACCATTGAACGTCTCGCGCTGACGCCAGGGGTGAAGGGACTTTTTAGTTACCAATCTCTAGCTACGGAATGAGTGCCAAAATGAGGCTGCAGCAAATTCTGTTTTTGCTATCTCCACGTTCTCCGAGCGAAGCCATCTTACGTTGAATTTTATCGGGCCTCTTTCCGTTGCCTTGGTGTATGCTTCGCGCATGGCTCCTGCAAAACCTTACAATCCGTTTGAAAATCAACCCATACCGATCAACTTAGGTTGGATCCTTAAAGGCGTTATCGCATTCTTCGTTTTGATGACGATTTTCTCCGGGTTCGCCACCGTGCCGGCCGATTCCGTCGGCATCCTGCTGCGGCTCGGGAAATATCAGGACACGATCCAGCCCGGGCTGCGTTTCAAGATTCCGTTCGGCGTGGACAGGCTCGTGATCGTGCCGGTCCAGCGCCAACTCAAATTGGAATTTGGCTTCGATACGCCCGGTGCCACAAACGCAGACCAGCCAGCCGTCGATGCCCGGGCCGAGGAAAGCATGGTGACGGGCGATTTGAACATGGCGCTCGTCGAGTGGATCGTGCAATACCGGATCGACGACCCAAAAAAATATCTCTTCGACGTCCGTGCCCCCGGGGCGACAATTCGCGACGCGAGCGAGTCGGTCATGCGCGAAGTGGTGGGCGATCGACTGGTGGACGAAGTACTAACCATCGGACGGCAGGAGATCGAGAGCGAGACTTTGGTTAGATTGCAAAAAGTCACCCGAGCCTACGGGATCGGGGTCAGCGTGATGCAGGTGCAACTGAAGGATGTCCATCCACCATTAAGTGTGCAGGCCTCCTTCAACGAGGTAAACCAAGCCCAGCAGGAGCGCGAGCAAATGATCAACGTGGCTAACGGTGAATACAACAAAGCCGTGCCCCGGGCGCGCGGGCAGGCCGACCAGCAGATTCGCGGAGCGGAGGGTTACGCCCTCGGTCGCGTGAACGAAGCCAAGGGCGACGCGGATAAATTCAGCGCCTTGCTCGCCGAATACATCAAGGCCCCCGCCGTCACGCGGCAACGTATCTATCTCGAAACCATGGCCACGGTCCTGCCCAAGATTGAGCGAAAAGTCATCGTCGATCCGGGCACTTCTCAGTTGCTCCCCATCCTCAATCTCGACGGCACTAAAACCCAACCTGCACCCCGCGAGCCCGGCAACTAACTATTTCCTAACATGAAGACTTTCAAACTCATTTTTCTCGGCTGTATCCTGCTGCTAGCACTTCTCGTTTTCAGTGGCGCGTTTTTCATCGTGCAGGAAACCGAGCAAGTAATTGTTACCCAATTTGGCAAACCGGTCGGTGAGCCGATTCATGAGGCGGGGATTCATTTCAAGACGCCCTTCATTCAAGACGTGAACCGAATTGAAAAACGGATTTTGGAATGGGACGGGCCGCCCGCCGAGATGCCGACCAAGGACAAACTCTACATCGTGGTCGATACGTTTGCCCGTTGGCGGATCGTTGACTCGATGAAATATTTCATCCGGTTGCGGGACGAGCGGAGCGCGCAATCGCGGCTGGATGACATCCTGGGGAGCGAGACGCGCAACACCGTGGCTCGGCATGAGTTAGTCGAGTTGATTCGGACCGAAAAAGATCGCAAGGCGGCAATCGACGAAAGCCTTGCGGCCGCGAGCGGGTCGATCGCGACCGGGTTGCCGGCGATCAAATTTGGCCGCGTCTCGCTCGAGCATGAAATCACCGAGCAGGCCCGAGCAAAGATGGCCGATTACGGCATCGATTTGCTCGATGTGCGATTCAAACGGATCAACTATAACAACGATGTTAGTCGGAAAATTTACGACCGCATGATCAGCGAGCGCCAACAGATTGCGGAGCGTTTCCGAAGCGAGGGCGCGGGCGAAGCGGCGAAAATTATCGGTAGCCGCGAGCGCGACTTGAAGGCGATCGAATCCGAGGCTTATCGTCAGGTGCAGACGATTCAGGGCAAGGCGGATGCTGAGGCTTCCGCGATTTATGCTAACGCTTACAATTCGAGTCCGCAGGCGGCCGAGTTCTATGGATTCACGCGCGCACTCGATGTTTACAAAAACTCGTTCGATCGCGGGACGACGTTTATTTTCAAACCTGAAGGCGCTTTTTTCCGGTATCTAAAGGATGCCGGGGAATCGAAATAAGCAGCAACCCTTCAGAGTTGCTTGTCGATTTCTTCTAACATGCGTTTGACGTGACGGTAACGGCTGCGCGGCGCTAGGACCCGTCGGCTTTTCCGCAGATCGCCCCATGCGAGAATTTGAATGGTCACGCGCTGCACGCCCCAACGGTTCATTTCCGCGCGAGTGGGTTTGTAAAGATCGATCGTGTTTCGCCCCGCAAGGGCCCAGCCGTAATCGTCCACTTCGTAAATCTCGCCGGTGGCAACGATTTTGAAGACGGTGCCTGCGGGCCAGCGCCCCCAATCGGCCGCCGCACTTTTCACGCTGCCGTATCGCAGCGGGGTGCCGAGGGCGTTTTTCGCGCCGTAGCGAATATGATCGTCCTCACTGTGCGTATAAGCTGTGGTGCGAATTTTCTGAAACTCCGCACTTCGCAACGGCGGCTCCCATTTCGGCAGGGACGGACCAGCGCAGCGTCATGATGCGGAAAGACTCTAACCACCGGAGACGCCCGTCACCAAGCGTTTATTCGACCGAAGCTTATCGGAAGCGAGGCGCAGCGTCAGACTGGTTGGTGGACGATCTGGTCGATCAGCGTGATCAATTGTTTGCTCGTGAACGGCTTCGGCAGCGATGCCTGAAACCCCAGTTTCTCCATTGCCGCCAGCGCACTTTCGTCCGAGTAACCGCTGCAAATGATCGCCCGCACATCGGGATCGATCTTTAATAACGCTCGGATCGTATCCGCCCCGCCCATGCCTCCCGGGATCGTGGCATCCAGCACCACAACATCAAATTTCCGACCCTGGTTCATTTTTTCCCGGTAGATCGCCAGCGTTTCCTGCCCGTCGCGGGTCGTCACCACCCCGTAACCTGACATTGTGAGCATCGCGGTGGTCAAATCGCGGATCGTTGGCTCGTCATCCATGCAGAGAACCGTCGGTTGGCTGGCAGTTGTTGCAGCGCACTCAACCTCGACTGGCTCGGCCGCTTTTTCCCGAGCCGCGCCGGTTTTGGCGGCGGGAAGAAGGAGAACAAAACGGGCTCCTCCGCTGGCGACCGGCTCAACCTGGATGCGCCCCCCGTGTTTCGAAAGAATCGAAAAGGCGATCGACAGACCCAATCCGCTGCCCGTCGGCTTGGTCGTGAAATAGGGGTCAAAAATCTGCGGGAGAACTTCGGGCGGGATGCCCGGACCATTATCGACCAGCGTCACCCGGACATAATCCCCGGGGGGCAGGTCGTGCGGGTTAAATTCGGGGAACGACGTGTTCTGAGCGCGCACTTGCAGCCGCCCACCATTGGGCATCGCCTCGCGGGCATTGATCACGATGCTGTTGATCACCTGCTCGATTTGATAAGGATCGGCGTGGACCTTCCAAAGGTCGTTTGGCAAGGTAAAGAGGCAGGTCAAATTCGAGCCGTAAAGAGAGAACTTGGTGGCTTTTTCTACTAACTCGCGGAGATCGAAAACCTGCTTGAGCGGATCGCCGCCCTTGGCAAAGGTGAGGAGTTGTTTCGAGAGGTCGGCGGCTCGGAGCGCGGCCTTGTCGGCTTTGTCGAGATGGTCTCTGGCTTTCGCGGGATCGGACTCGAAACTGTGGCGGCCAAGCGCGATGTTGCCGCTGATCACGGTCAGGATGTTGTTCAAGTCGTGGGCGATGCCTCCGGCAAGGATTCCAAGTGACTCGATTTTACCGGTTTTGAAGCGCTCCTCGGCCGCTTTACGAACCATGGTGATATCGGAAAACAAGCAAACCTGACCGCGGGCAAGGCCTTTCTCTGGCACGAGCGGGTTGAGCGAGTAATGGAGCCACTGTTTTTCGCCGATGGCTTCACCGATGGCCAATTCCCCCTCGCTGGCCCGGCCCTCCTCGAGGGCAGCTTCCATTTCCGAGCGGTGGCTTAAGTCCACGCGTTCAAGCAGCGTCTTAAAATCACGCCCCGGGATCGACTCACGGTCGATCCGCATCATTTTCGCAAAGGCCTCGTTGGCCCACTCGACCGCGCCAGTGGCGTTGAGAATAACAACCCCGTTCTGGGTTTGACGGGCGACGAGGGCGAGACGTTCGAGTCGGCGGTTCGACTCGTCGAGTTCCATTAGGCTCTTGCGACGTTCTTGAATTGAACTGACCTGCTGCTCAGCGATCCGCAGCCGGGCCCGGAATACCGCGCTTTCCCACGGCTTCATGAGGTAATCGTTGGCTCCAGCGTTGAGCGCCTCATCCAAATCCGCCGGCATAGCCCTCGCCGTGCTCAGCAACACATAGACGTCCTTGCCCTCTGGGCGGCCCCGTAACCAGCGGCAAAATTCCGGTCCGCTCTGCCCCGGCAGCATCCAGTCTAGCAGCGCCAGATCGAACGCCTGCCCCTCGATCGCCTGCTGCGCCTCCTCGGCGCTCCCGCACGGCGTGACCACGTGACCCCGAGCTTGGAGTTGGTACGACATGATGTCGCGCGTTGTTTTGTCGTCTTCGACGATCAGGACATTCATTTCATTTTGTTATCGAATATGGCAAAACCCGCAGCCGCAAAAAGTATTCTACCACGTTACGCGGCCCTATTCCAAACTCCCCCAGCATACAGCATTTTGCAACGGCAGCGCCGGATTGACACCCCGGGAGCGGATGATAGTTTGTGAGCCCTTAAATCGACCGTATTTGTCATGAAAGAAATAATTAGCACACCCCATGCCCCAGCCGCCGTTGGCCCCTATTCTCAAGCCGTTTGGACGGGCTCGGTCCTGTTTTGCGCCGGTCAGATCCCGCTCGACCCCGCTACGGGCGAACTTTCCGGCACGACCGTCACAGAGCAGGCCACGCAAGTTTGCGAAAATATCCGGGCCGTTCTCACTGCCAAAGGTCTTTCTTTTGCCAACGTGGTCAAAACCACCGTTTTCATGATGGACCTGTCCGAATTCGCGGAAATGAACGCCGTTTACGCCAAGTATTTCCCCGAGCCTTTTCCTGCCCGCTCCACGATCCAAGTGGCTGGCCTGCCCAAAGGCGCCCGCGTCGAGATCGAAGTCATCGCCGTGCCTTGATATGTCAGAGGAAATTCTCGATTTGTTTCGGCAGACGAACGCCCTTCTCGAGGGGCATTTCGTTCTCCGTTCGGGCTTGCACAGCCGGCAGTTTTTCCAGTGCGCCCTGCTCCTGCAATATCCGGTCATCGCCGCGCAGGTCTGCGGCCAGCTCGCGGAAAAAATGCGCCATATCGAAGCCGACACCGTGATTTCTCCAGCCATCGGCGGGTTGTTTGTCGGCCATGAAGTCGGACGCCAGCTTTCCAAGAAACACATTTTCGCCGAAAAAGAGAACAACGCGCTCGTCCTCCGACGTGGCTTCACCATTTCGCCCGGGGAACGTTTTCTCGTGCTCGAAGACGTCGTTACCAAAGGCGGCCGCGTCGCCGAGACCATCGCCATCGTCCGCGAACACGGCGGTGTCGTTGCCGCCGTCGGCACGCTCGTCGATCGCAGCGGAGACCAAACGCCCGATTTCGGCTGCCCTTTCCTCAGCTTGCTCAAACTCCACGTTGAAACTTGGGCCGCTGACCAACTTCCGCCCGATCTCGCCGCTCTTCCGCTCACCCGCCCAGGCAGCAAATAAACTGCCCCCAATCCGCATTCCTCATTCCGCAATCAAATGATTAACTGGCTTCTCAAAAAAATCGTTGGCTCCAAAAACCAGCGCGAAATCAAACGCCTCGGCCCAACCGTTGCCAAAATCAACGAAATCGAACGCTCGCTCGCCTCGCTTTCCGATGACGATCTTCGCGCCAAAACCGCCGCCTGGCAGGCCGAATTCCACAAAATCGAGGACTACGATCTCCTCGCCAAGCGCCTGAACGAAATTCTCCCCGAAGCCTTTGCCGTCGTCAAAAACGCCGCCCGCCGCCTCACCGAACGCAAACACCAAGCCCTCGTCTGCGATCATCTCGAGTCTTGGAACATGATCCATTTCGACGTCCAACTCATCGGCGGGATGGTTCTCCATAGCGGACGCGTCTCCGAAATGGCCACTGGCGAAGGCAAAACCCTCGTCGCCACCTGCCCGGTCTATCTCAACGCTCTCACCGGCAAAGGCGTCCACGTCGTTACGGTCAACGACTACCTCGCCCGCCGCGACGCCGAATGGATGGGCCAGCTCTACGGTTTCCTCGGCCTCACCTACGCCGCTACCCAGCACGACGACCAGCCGTCGCAACGCCGCGAAAAATACGCCGCCGACATCACTTACGGCACCAACTCCGAGTTCGGCTTCGACTACCTCCGCGACAACGGCATGGCCACCACCAAGGAGCAGCAAGTCCATCGCAATTACTTTTACGCCATCGTCGATGAAGTCGATTCCATCCTCATCGACGAAGCCCGCACCCCGCTCATTATCTCCGGGCCAGCCACCGTCAGCACCCATCAATACGACAAATTCCGCCCCCTCGTCGATCAACTCGTCCGCAAACAAACCCAGCTTTGCACCCGTCTCGTCTCCGATGCCGATCTCGCTTTTACCCGGGGCGACAACGCCGCGGGCGGACTCCTCATGTTCAAGTGCAAACTCGGTCAGCCGCGCAACAAGGCCCTCTTCCGCCTCATGGAAGACCCCGAAAAGCGCAAGGCCATGGACAAAATGGAGCTCTCCTTCTACGGCGACACCAAAAAGGACGAACTATTCGCTCTCAAAGAGGAACTTTTCTTCACGATCGACGAGAAAGCACACGACGCCGATCTCTCCGATATCGGCCGCGATTTCCTCAACCCCGATGAGCCCGAGGCCTTCGTCCTGCCCGATCTCATCACGGAGTTTTCCGAGATCGACATGAACAAAGAGATGCCAGCCGAGGAGCGCGAGGCAATGAAACAGGACCGCCAGAAACAATACGATTTCCAGAGCGAGCGCATCCATAACATTTCCCAACTTCTCAAAGCCTATTGCCTCTACGAAAAAGACGTCGAATACGTCGTCGAGGAAAACAAAGTAATCATCGTCGATGAAAACACCGGTCGCAAAATGCCCGGTCGCCGCTGGAGCGACGGCCTCCACCAAGCCGTCGAAGCCAAGGAAGGCGTGCAGATCGACCGCGAGACCCAGACCCTCGCCACCATCACGATTCAGAACTATTTCCGCCTCTACGAGAAACTCGGCGGCATGACCGGCACCGCTGAGACCGAGGCGACCGAACTGCACGACATTTACAAATTGGACGTGATCGTTATTCCGACGAATCGTCCGATTCAGCGCAAGGACGCCAACGACCGCATCTACAAAACCCGCCGGGAAAAATACAACGCCGTTATCAACGAAATCAAAGAAGCTCACGCCCGCCAGCAGCCCGTCCTCGTCGGCACCGTCAGCGTCGAAGCCAGCGAACTCGTCAGTCGCATGTTGAAGCGCGAAAAAATCACACACACCATCCTCAACGCCAAATACCACATGCAAGAGGCCGAGATCGTCTCTCGCGCCGGTATCGCAGGCAGCGTGACCATTTCCACAAACATGGCCGGACGCGGCACCGACATCAAGCTCGGGCCCGGCGTCCAAGACCTCGGCGGCCTTCACGTCGTCGGCACCGAACGCCACCAGTCTCGCCGCGTCGATCGCCAGTTGCGCGGACGTTGCGCCCGCCAAGGCGACCCCGGCTCCTCTCGCTTCTATGTTAGCTTCGAGGATGACCTCATGCGCAACTTCGGAGCGGCCGACCGCATGACTCGCATCATGGAGCGGTTCGGCCTAGCTGACGGCGAGGAACTCGAGCATCCATGGCTCAATCGTAGCGTCGAGACCGCCCAAAAGCGCGTCGAGCAACGCGACTACCTCATGCGCAAACGCACGCTCGACTTCGACGACGTGATGAACAAACAACGCGAAGTCGTTTACGGCTTCCGCAACGATGCGATCGACGGCGAGGAACCGCGCAAACTCATCTTCGAAACCATCGAACAAGCCATCCCTGCCAAAGTCTCCGAATTCCTCGACCGCCCCACCGGTGAAGACCCTAACCACGGTGCCCTCCTCCATTGGTGCAACACCACCTTCCCCCTCGGCCTCACCGCCGAGAACGCCCAATTCGAGACCCGCGACTCTGCCGCCAACTCCACCTTCCTCGTGGACCGCATCAAACGCGCCTACACCAGCAAAGCCGAACACGAAGACGACCTCGCGCTGAGCAGCCTCGAACGCTACATCCTCCTCAACGCCATCGACCGCCTCTGGCAAGAGCATCTCTACGGCATGGATGCGTTGCGCGAAGGCATCTACCTCCGCCAATACGGCCAGAAAGACGCCCTCGTCGAATACAAAAACGAAGCCTACGCCATGTTCGTCGAACTCATGGACAACATCCGCGGCGAGATCCTCAACAACCTCTTCCGCAGCACCACCAACCTGATGGCCTTCGAGAAATTCCTCGGCAACCTCCCGCTTCTCCTGAGCAGCGCGGAAAACGCCGGCGAGCCATCTGCCGAGCAGACCCTCTCTCTCGACCTCACCAAACGCGCCACCGCCGCTCCCACCGTAGGCCGCAACGACCCCTGCACCTGCGGCAGCGGAAAAAAATACAAAAACTGCTGCGGCCGTACCGCCTAGATCGCCGTCAAAGCAGCCTGCGCCACCATTCTGAATGGTGGCCGTGATCTCGGGTAGCGCGGGCGTCCCGCCTGCTGGTTTAGGCGTCCCGCCGAAACAATCTTGCCTTCTAACGAGAGACAGCTAGCAACAACTCGCCCCCTTCTAAAAGCAGTCGGCAAGGTGTTAACCTAAATGGGGAAATGGATTTGTAGAGACTCGTGCAAAGAAGCTGAGGCGCAAAGGATTACTACAGAAATTTGACTCATTCCAAAGGTGACCGCCTGTATCTTTGTAACTAGACCTATCCTCGAAAATTTTCTGCAAAAACTAATTGTACAAATTTGAGAGTAGTTTATGAGAGAAGGACTTGGGACGCCCGCGGGTCAGACCGAATTTTGAAAACACCTCGTTGCACGAGTTGGAGGTGTCGATTCGTTGCGTCAAGACCCAGCGACAATTTGCCCGGTTGATGGCGTTTTCGTTCGATGTGGGGTCGTGGTGTTCGGTCATTGCTGGTGCTGTTTTTGGTTTGCACCTTCAGTTTTCAGCTTTGATCGGACGCCTGCAATCCTTAGGAAGAGGGGCCGCTAGGTTTTGGGTTTGCTGCTAAACGGCGGCAATCTTGGTTGCTGAGTGCTGTGCATTTGCCCGGCAGGAAAGCAGGTTGCGGGATGGGAGAAGGCGTTTGCGGATATGAAACGGTTAGGCGTTCCCGTCGTAGCTTGTGGAGGAAATCATGATGGCTTCACTCACGGACTCCATCTTTCGAGCGGGCCGGAAAAGCTCACTCACGTCGATGAAGTTCCTGGGCTGGAAACAGTGGTTATCGACCCGCGGCTAATCGTGACGATCTGCCCATGGAATTTCGGACGGTGGTCGGTTTTGGCGACCGTGAAAGAGCAGCGTCCCGAATTGCCTTGGTTGATATTGGTGCATCAGCCGCCGCTGTTTCACGCCACCTTGGAAAAGCCGAAGGTCGAGGAGGGCATGCCCAATGAATGGGTGGAACAGCTTTCGCCGGATTTTATTTTCTCAGGTCACATCCATCATCTGCCCTACGCGTCGGCTTTCGCGGTCAAGCACGGCAAAACGTGGTCGCTCAATGCCGGGCAATGCGAGCCTGTAAAAGTGCCCAACTACATCGCGCTCGATCTCCGGTTAAAAACGCCCTTGTCTTTGAAGCTCCAGCTTTACAACCGTAAAAAAGGGGACTAACGCTGCGAAATTATCGGCACAGGATAGTCGAAGAATTTTTTGTCCGTGGTAAAGACAGGACAATTCGAGCGGCTGGCCAAGGCAATAATCATCCGATCAATAGGAACTTCGTGATGAGGGGGAAGCAATTCAGCCGTTTCGCAGACTTCTCCCGCCAAAGGCTCCAAAATAATCTGATGACGTTTGCAGACCGCCTGCACAAAAACTAGAACTCCCGGTTGGTCGCAGGGCAGTAGCAGTTTGCCGATTCGGAGTTTACGGGCGATTTCCCAAATCGAGACGACCAGCACCGCGGGTTGACTGGCTTCCACCAAGGCTTGACGAGACGCGCGGTCGGTCTATCTGCCCGCCGCCAAATCCAGCAACGCGCAGGTATCGAGCACATGCGAGATCATGCCTCCTCAGTCCACTCCGAGGACCAGATGTCCTCATCCTTGTAAATGATCCTATCTTTCCAACGCGGATCGGGCTCCAAAGTCCGGATAGATTCCATTGTTCACGATACCGCAAGGTTTGCCATCTAGTCAAAACCCTACTCCACCTCATCCCCGACCATCGTCATTTTGATGACGGGGAGCTTTTCCTCCTCGCCCTCTTCCGTGCTCGGCGGGTGGATGAGGTCGTCGAGCCGTTGTTTGACCGCTAGAAACTCGGGGGTGAGAAATTGACTGACGGAGCGCGGACGCGGCACGGGGTTGTCGATGAATTCGCGCACGCCGCCGGGGTTGACTCCTAACACGAGGATGCGGTCGGAGAGGTAGATCGCCTCATCGAGGTCGTGGGTGATGAAAAGAATAGTAACGTCGATCTGTTTCCAGATTTGCAGGAGGTAGTTCTGCATTTTGCCCCGCGTGATGGCGTCGAGGGCGCCGAAGGGCTCGTCCATGATGAGGATGCGGGGGTTGTTAGCCAAAGCACGAGCGATGGCGACGCGTTGTTTCATGCCGCCGGAGAGTTCGTGCGGATAGGAGTTTTCAAATTTCGAGAGGCCGACCATCTCGAGCCATTGCCGCGCCTCGGTCCCGGCGTCGGCCTTCGAGCGGCCCGTCATTTCCATGCCAAACATGACGTTGCGCTTGACGGTGAGCCATGGAAAAAGGGTGTAGCCCTGGAAGACCATACCGCGATCCGGTCCGGGTCCGGTGATGGGGCGTCCGTCGATCAGCATCTCGCCGCCGCTGGCTTCGTCGAGCCCGGCGGCGATGCGGATGAAAGTGGATTTTCCACAGCCGCTTGGACCGATGACCGTGATGAATTCGCGGCGGTGGATGTCGAAGGTGACTTTGTCGAAAACCACGTGCTGGTCGTCGGCTGGGCCGAAACTTTTCCGCAAATCGCGCACGCTGAGGATGACTTCGCGCTGCCGGATGCGCTCGAAACGGGCAGCGACCTCGGGGGCGAGTTTCCGGTAGTCGGGAAGGGCGATCTCGTGGCTGCTCATGCGTTTTCCTAGACGACAGCGGCGGCTGTGGATGTATTCAGCGCGGACTTCGCCGTGCTACGGCTTTTGCGTTTCCAAGGGAAGATGATGGTGCCGATCCAAGCGAGGAGCAGATCGCAAGTGAAGCCGATGATGCCGATCATGGCGATGGCGGCGAAGACGTTGTCGAAGTTCCGGTAGCGCGCCTGTTGGTTGATGAAATAGGTGATGCCCGACATGGTGCCGACGATTTCGGCGACGATCAGATAGGTCCAGGCCCAACCTAACAAGATGCGCATGTCGGTATAAACATCGGTGATCGAAGCGGGAATAATGACGCGGCGGAGGAGGTTCCAATTCGAGGCACCAAGAGTCTGCGAGGCTTCAATTAGCGCCGGGTCCACTTTGCGCACGCTGTTAGCAATGACTAACACTTGCTGGAAAAAGGTGCCGATGAAAATGATGGCAATCTTCGGTCCATCGTCGATACCGAGGATCGCAACGCACAATGCCCCGAATGCGGGCGCGGGCAGGTAACGGAAAAATTCGATGAAGGGCTCTTGGATGCGCGCGAAAAACCGGAACGCACCGCAGAGAATGCCCAGCGGCACGCCGATGATCGACGAGAGAACAAAGCCCCAGAAAATGGTGCGAATGCTATGGCCGAGACTTTCGTGTAGCCACGGTTCGTTGGGCAGACGCGGCGGCGTGACGAAGGCAGTGTAAAACGCCTTGGCCACAGCGTGTGGCGGCGGCAGATAGACGGGATTTACCCGCACGCCCAAAGGCAAGGCGAGTCCTGAATGGCACTGACTTAAGGGTGATTTAGGATAGATTGTGGTTGATATATACGTTTTTCTGATAAAATGCTTTATGCATTTTCGAACGCCTTTTTTCACCGCCTTCGGCCCCCTTCTTTTTGGTAAGCCTCCTCGCAAAGT
>JBBRPA010000045.1:0-29343 GCA_038228695.1 Chthoniobacterales bacterium | reverse complement strand
TCTGATTTACGGTGAAGCGTTTTAAAGTGACTTCACTTCGGGTTCGGCAGTGAGGAATTCTCGGTGTGCGGGACCGAGTCTTCTCCCGCCTCTCACAAATCCCTTGCCACTCTGCTTAACTCTTCTCCGCCCTCTTTGTCGATTGGATGGCGGATCGAGGGAATAAGGGGCGTTACTTGACTCATCGTCCATAGACTCATCGTCCATGGAACTGGCAGTTTCGTGAATGCCCAAGCCCCCTCTAGCCAAGCCGCTTGCACGGTTTGGACTCAATGTCCGTCAACGCCGTGAATTTCTTGGATTGACCCAAGAAAAAGCCGGTGAAAAAGCCGATTTAGACCCCACCTACATCAGTGGAATAGAGCGGGGCGTCCGTAATCCAAGTCGTTCAACTTAAAACTTTTATTCTAAATCGACAAAGCGGTTGTTAAAGTGAGGAAAAATGAAAGTCCCCGGCGATATCAACCTCAACGGTCAGCATCTCCTGCGCAAAACGGAAACGCCGGGCACTGATAACAACACCAAAGTCTGGATTCTAAAGTGTGGGACATGCTCTCTCATTTATGGCTCTAACGCTACAGATGCTTTTCAGCGGAAATGCCCAAATTGTCAGAAAGGAAAACAGGGCCTGGAAATTCCTATCGAACGAAACGGGGAAGATTGGTCGAGAGAAGAGCATATTATAGCCTTCGATCTTTATAACCGAATTCCATTTGGCAAGATTGATATGAGCAATCCTCAACTTCACGAGCTAGCTGCTTTATTAGGTAGGAAAGTGGGTTCCGTCTCCTATAAATTAGCAAACTTTTCTCGCCTCGATCCCTATCATCAAGCTAGAGGCATCAAAGGAATGTCGCATGGAGCAAAAGGAGAAGAGGATGTGTGGAGTGAGTTTAGAAATCAACCCGATGCGTTTGCTCTTGAGAGCCAAATTCTCCTCTCAGCACTATCCAAGAAAAGTTTGGAAGAGGTTGCAGAAATCGAAACGGACGATTTGCCACCCGCAGGAATTGAGCGCGAGGCATTGGTGAAGCTGCGAGTGAATCAAAGCTTTTTCCGTCGACGCATTCTTTCCGCATACGACTTTCGTTGCTGCGTCACGGGTCTGAACATACCTCCACTTCTCACTGCAAGTCATATTTTGCCGTGGTCGCAGGATCAAAAAAATCGACTGAATCCACAGAATGGACTTTGCCTGAACGCGGTGCATGATCGGGCTTTTGATCGACACATGATGTGGGTCGAGGAGGATTTTGTGATTCGATTCGCGCCGTGTTTGCTTTCCGCCACTGAAAAAACGGAGGAATCTGTTAATTGGCTCACACAGTTTGAAGGGCGGCAGCTGATTTTACCCGATCACTTTAAGCCTTCTTTGGTATTTCTGAAAACTCATGCAGATTTATGTCAGGCGAAATTTGGTTAGAATCGGAATTTAACTAACCACCGCAATGCGATAGTCGTTACGATTTTCTTTGCGGTCCAAATTACCTTTGGCGACTGCCTCTTTTACATCTGCGTAAAACTCGGCTAAAACAGTTTGTGCGTCAGCGATGGTTTCAAACCGCATGGGCCATTCTGCAGCTTCAATACATTCAGTCCAGCCAGCATCATCCCAACCACCTAAGTATGACATTTCAATTTTGTAAGCCATGTCTGATGTAAGTTGAGAAGGTTGATTTGCTCAAGAACGCAGACGCCCTAGCCCACTGGTCTTACGGCAAACTGGAAACTAGGCTTGCCGAAAAGCACTCACGTGCTGCGTTCATTAAAGCAAAACGCCGTCAGACAAAAACCAAGATGCAATATTCGTATGAGGAATTGGTTTACTGCGACCATCCTAGCATCGAGCGATTCATGGAGTTGGTTACCCACAGAAACATTGTCTTCGAGTTTACGATGTCCGAAAAAGCGAATGGAAGTATCAGGAATCATGGCTATCCATGGCGATTAATCCGCTCGGAGTTTCTGGAGCAGTTGTTTTCATTCCAAATTAAGCTCAGATAATCGCGACGTATTTACACCGTGAGCAAGGTGCGCATCTGGGTGATGGCGATTTCGTTGAGTTTCCGCAGGCGATCGGGCGCGGGCAGGTCTGGCGGATGAGGACGGGCATGAAGTTTAGGTGTAAGAAGGAGGTAGGTTGTAGCGGGAAACTGAATCCTTTCTCTCTGATTTCTCTCCGTATTCTGGTGCTTCTTCGCGGAGGAGGGATTGACCTTGGGCGGGCAGGAGTTTGACGATCTTTCCGTCCCGGATCACATGCACGGCGGTGTTGGTGCGCTGGGCAATCGTGCGGGCACGCTCTGCCGCGCGTTTCAGGGCGGTGTCGGCTTGAACGAACCATTCGGGTTTTGTTTCCAATTTCAGGCTAACTGCAGTCAAGCAATGTCGGTGCGTCACCGGAATTATGATCGCATCTTTGCCTTTCATTGTGCAGTGGCCTGCCGTTGTTCGCAAAATTTTGTGCCATGTTGCATTTTCGCAAGGAACCAGAGGCAGACGGGAATCTGCGTGCTGGAGAAGAGCTGGCCGGGGAGGGCGTTCATTGGAGGCGTTTCACATTTCCTGCCGAAAGCAGCGTGCGCATTTGGGTGATGGCGATTTCGTTGAGTTTCCGCAGGCGATCGGGCGCAGGAAGGTCTTGGCGGATGAGGACGGAATTGAGGCTTTCGAGGTTGGTGAGGACGACGAGCTGCTCGATGGGGGCGTGGTCGCGGATGTTGCCCTCGGCCTCTGGGTGGGCGTCCCTCCAGTGCTTCGCTGTCTGCCCGAAGAGAGCGACATTGAGCAGATCGGCTTCGCTGGCATAGATCGCAGTGGCCTGAGCCTTGGTGACGGCGGGCGGGATAAGAGTTTCTTTGATGGCGTCTGTGTGGATGCGGTAATTGATCTTGGCAAGGGTGCGTTGAAGGTTCCAGCCAAGCTTTAGGCGGTCGTTTTCGTCGTCCTTGAGACGCTGGAATTCTTTGATGAGGTAGAGCTTGAATTCCGGGCTGAGCCACGAGCCGAATTCGAAGGCGATGTCCTTGTGAGCGAAAGTCCCTCCACCGTAGCGTCCGGCGCGCGACTGGAATCCAATGGCACCCGTGGCTTCGATCCACTTCCGGGGAGTCAGGGAAAAGCTGTTCAGGCCAGCCTGATTTCTAAAGGTCTCGAATTCGAGACCTTTAAACTCCGGGTTGTGGATCTGCTCCCAGATGCCTATGAATTCGAGGGTGTTGCGATTGCGCATCCAACTGTAGATCAACACGTCGTCACCGAACTTCTTCGCCATGTCGGTGAGGGAAATAAAGTCCGTGTCCTTTCGGGACACGACGGCGATGGCTGAGCCTTGGACGTCGATCTGGGTGATCTTTGATTTGCTCATGATTCTTGAGAGTGAACTGAAGTTATGGCAATCCCGTCGAATTCGAGGGGGTTAAAAACGGCGAATCCGCCATAATTAAAAGTCGGACTCGGCTTCTCTATCGTGGGATTCTTCGCGGCAATGGTTAGCGTGGACAGGAAATCCTCGATCTCCCGCTGCGCTCCACTGCCGTGGGTGATCAATTTCGTGACGCCACGAAAATGATGCTCCGGCTCGTAGCCTGTGGTCTTGCAGGATTCGATGGCTCGCTGAATGGCCGTCTGGAAGTTTTCCCAGCGGGCATAGCCAAGCGGTTCTTGGAGATCGCGGGCAAACCAGAACTCCACCGTTGATTCCGCAGGATGCGTCTGAGCCAGTTCATCAAACTGGCCCTGCATTTGAATGATCAGTTCTTTGTTCATGTGAAGAGCGTAGGTTTGTTTTCGACTATAGAGCCGTCGTGTTTGCTTTTCACGTGGAACCAGCGGCAATGGGGAATCTGTGTGCTGGAGAAGATCTGGCCGGGGAGGGCGGAGAAGCTATTCGGAGCGGTTTGTGCCTTGTCCATGCACGGGTTTTTTTAGCCGATTAAACGGGCGGAGGAAAAGGAGAATGGAGGAGGAAAGGACGGACACGATAGCCAGAGGCCAAATGTCAGCCAAAGAAGCAGCCGTTTGGGTCTTGGTTGATCACCTGCAACGCGTCCTCCAGCGTGGCGGTTCGCAGGACCGGAGGGTAGCGGTGCCATTGGCCGTCGGCTCGTCTCCAGTAGAGCCACCACTCGTTGCGAGAGCGGATGAATCGGACTTTGGCGATGGCTTCTTCGACGTGTTGATCGGGATGTTGATAGAGGGGGCGAACAAAAAATAGCTCGATGCTCATGCCGTTGAAGCGCTGGCCCTCGCGGATTTTGTCGCGCAGGTGCAATGGTGGACGGCGGTGCGCCCAGAAATGGGTTTCGAGGGTCTCGATGTGCCCGGCAATTTCAGTTTCGGTAAATGGCATGACGCGAATATTCGGTGATAAGGATACTGCGATTTCGGGGGGGGCGCTACACTTTGTGGGCCTAGATCCCAGCCTGCAGCGACTTCGAAGCGGAGTGCGGTGATGGCGGAGGTTGAGCCGCTCCGGGCGACTCAAGCCGACTTAAGGCGACTTAGAAGCTGTGAAAGAAGTCGGTAAAGGAGAAAAAATCCACAGATTAGACAGATTTCACAGATTTTTTAAGGGAAGTTTACTGCATTCAATCTGTGTAAATCTGTGGAAAAAATGATTTCCTTCACAGCTTCTTAGGCGTTGCCCCGGTGCTTGAGCAGGGTATCGGCCATGCCGGCGGGGGTTGGGGAAACGGCGATGCAAGGGAATCAAGCGGCAAGGCGTTGCCAGCGGGCTTCGCAAAGGGAACGGCGGTCGGGTGCGAGAGAGGTCACGGTCAGGCGCGAGCGGATGGTATCGGGGTCGATGAGTCGATGGGCGAGCAGCGCGGCAAGGAATTGCAGGTCTTTGTCTCGGCCAGCGACGAGTTTGGAAATGGCGAGGTCATGCGTTTCGAGGCACCAGCCAGTGCAGTTCCGAGTGTTGTCGTTGGCGATGGCGATTAACCTTTCCTGCCATCCGACTGGCAGAACGGCAGTGGTGTCGTCCACGCCGTGGGCGTAATAGCCAAAGGTCTCGTGGAAGATGGAGCGTTCCCCGATGGCTCCGTCGATGAGGATGGAGTTGGCCGGGCATTCCTTTGGAAAGACGTCGGCCTCGATGGACTCGAGTAATTTCGCCGGAGCATCGGGGTATGATCCCAAGATGGCCTGGCTACCGATGACGACGATCTCGGTGGTATCGGCATTGGCGGCCGCGGCGCGGATGATGTGCTCAAGCTGGGGGCGAGTCATGCAGGGAATATTGGCGAAGGATGGCGGTGCGTTCGCTAGCGGTAAAAATGCCCGCAAAAGGACTCGATTGCCGGAGCCGGGTGGCCCGTTCGTCGGTGGCGGAGAGTAGGTCGAGGAGTTCCTCGCGTGGTCCGATTAGTATCGTTTGCCACTCCAAGAGTGTGGGCCGGGTGCCCAGAGAGCTGGCGGGGAGCCAGCGTTGGAGAGTGGCGAGAGCCCGATCAATAAGCTCGGGCTGGGAAGCGATTTTGGCGATGGTGGCCCGGTCAAAAGCCAGGCTGCGCTGGTCGATGATTTCGTGGCCGTGGACGGTACTCATGAGAAGTAGTTAAAAAGATAGCGCACTTGTCCGTCTGATTGCAGCCTGCATTTTTTGCAATCGACAGAATCAATGGACGTCTTTTGTTTGACGCTTTCGATGTTATGCAAAACGGCGGTCTGACGCACCGGTTAGGGTGACTCTTGGGCGGCTAATCGGGACTTAGGCTTTGCCCCAGTGTTTGAGCAGGGTATCGGCCATGCCGGCGGGGGTTGCAGAGACGGCGATGCCGGCGGCTTCGAGCGCGGCGATTTTCGCGGCCGCGGTGCCTTTGCCTCCGCTGACGATGGCTCCCGCGTGGCCCATGCGACGTCCGGGAGGCGCGGTGGCTCCAGCGATGAATCCAGCAATCGGTTTTTTGCAATATTGCCCGGCCCATTCCGCCGCTTCTTCCTCAGCGGTGCCGCCGATTTCGCCGATCATAATGATGGCTTCGGTCTCGGGGTCGTCGTTGAACATTTTCAGAATGTCGAGGTGGCTGGTGCCGTTGACCGGATCGCCGCCGATGCCGACGCAGGTGCTTTGTCCGTAGCCGCGAGTGGTGAGTTGAAAAACCGCCTCGTAAGTGAGCGTGCCGGAGCGCGAGACGACGCCGACGTTGCCTTTTTTATGGATGTAACCGGGGGCGATGCCGATGCGGCAACCGCCGTGGGAATTTTCGCCAGTGCCGGGAGTGACGATGCCGGGGCAGTTGGGTCCGATCAGGCGAGTTTTGCTGCCGCGCATGGCGTGTTTGACCTTGACCATGTCGTTGACCGGAATGCCTTCGGTAATGCAAACAACGAGGTCGAGTCCGGCATCGACGCCTTCCAAAATGGCGTCAGCGGCGAACGGTGGCGGGACGAAGATGGCGGAGACGGTGGCGCCGGTTTCTTTGACGGCCTCCGAGACGGTGTCGAAGATCGGGACGAAATCGGCAAAGAGTTGTCCGCCTTTTCCGGGGGTGACTCCGGCGACTAACTGGCTGCCGTAATCGAGAGAGAGTTGGGCGTGGCGGGCACCGAAGCTGCCGGTGATGCCTTGGATGAGAATTTTAGTGGAGGGTGTGACGAGGATGGACATGGGGAAATTCTAATATCAGGCAGCGAGTTTCGCTTGGTTGACGGCGGCGACGATTTTCTGTGCGGCGTCGAGGATGTTGTCGCCGCTGATGACGGCGAGCGTGCTGGAGGCGAGGGTCGCTTTGCCGGCTGCGACGTTGTTGCCTTCGAGGCGGACGACGAGAGGAATGCTTAGGCTAGTCTCGGCGGCGGCGGCCAAAATGCCGTGAGCGATGATGTCGCAATCCATGATGCCGCCGAAGATGTTCACCATGATGCCTTCGACTTTCGGGTCGGCGAGGATGATGCGAAAAGCAGCCGCGACTTGCTCTTTGCTCGCGCCGCCGCCGACATCGAGGAAGTTAGCAGGGTTGCCGCCGGCGTATTGGATGATGTCCATCGTGGCCATGGCGAGACCGGCGCCATTGACGAGACAGGCGATGTTGCCATCGAGGCCGATGTAGTTGAGCTGAAATTCCGAGGCGGCGACTTCGCGGGGGTCTTCTTCGGTTTTGTCGCGCATCGCGAGAATGTCGGGATGCCGGTAGAGGGCGTTGTCGTCGAAATTAAATTTCGCGTCGAGGGCGAGCAGTTCGCCGCCGTCGGTAACCACGAGCGGGTTGATCTCGACCATGGAACAATCGCATTCCAGAAACAGCTTGTAGAGATTGCCGAAAAGTTTCACCGCTTGAGTCATCAACTTCCCGGTGAGTCCTAACATCGCGGCGAGTTTACGGCTTTGATAGGCCTGGAGGCCCAGCGTGGGATGGATGTGTTCGTGATGGATCTTTTCCGGGGTATGATCCGCGACCTCTTCAATGTTCACGCCGCCCTCGGTGCTGGCGATGATGGTGTAACCGCTGGTCGCGCGATCTTGCAAAATCGCGAAATAAAGTTCGCGGGTGATGTTCACCGCTGAACCGACAAAAATCTTGCTAACTTCCTTGCCTTCGGGTCCGGTTTGATGAGTAACGAGCACCTGCCCGAGCATTTTTGAGGCGAGGTTGGCTGCTTCGGCGGGGGTATCGCAAAGGTGGACTCCGCCTTGGAAGCCGTTTTTAAACGTGCCCTTGCCGCGGCCGCCAGCGTGGATCTGGGATTTGACAACAATTCTTCCTCCTAGCCCGGCGGCGATTTTTTCCGCTTCGGCAGGGGTGGAGGCCACGCTGCCCGGTTGGGTCGCGACGTTGAATTTGGCGAAAAGTTCGCGGGCTTGGTATTCGTGGATATTCATGGAAATAGGGAGGTAAAAATCGGTGCTTCCGAAGCGTTGGTGAGCCTAGAAACAGCCGAAGGGAGCGTCAACCGGGAATTAAAAAAATCGTACGCTGGGGAGAAAATTCTGGCGGGTTTTCTGTCGCCGCCACAAAGTGAAATGTATGGACGTCGAATTCGCCGCGAAGTTGCGCCAGCTCGGTTTGCGAATCGAGGATGTGGAAGAAACCTTCCAACGTTCGAGCGGTCCCGGCGGGCAAAATGTTAACAAAGTGAGCACGGCGGTGACGCTAACGCACCGTCCGAGCGGCGTGCAGGTGACGGTGCAGGATCATCGTTCGCAACTCTCCAACCGTCAGCTCGCGCGCGAACGGATGATTGACCAGATTCGCGCGCAGCGGGCTGCTCAGCGGGCGGCCTTGAAACAGGCCCGGGAAAAAATCAAACGCGCCAACCGCCCCAAACCGCGCGGGGTGAAAGAGCGAATTCTGAAGGGCAAGAAAAAGCGCGGTGAGATCAAGAAACTGCGCGGCCGGGTGGACTGAAAAACAGCCCGGATTATTTCTGGAGCGTGGCCAGTTTTTCCTGCGCGGCTTTGATCGTCGCGGGATCTTTCGAGAGCTCGGTGACCTTGGTAAAGTCGGCGATCGCGGCGGGAGTTTCCTGCTGGGAGGCATGGGCGAAACCGCGACTAAGGTAGAGGTCGGCACGTTCCGGGGCGATCTCGATGGCCTTGTCGTAATCCATCACGGCGCGGGCCCAATCGCGTTTGGTCGAGTAAGCGTAGCCGCGAATTTTGTAGGTCTCAGGTTCGTTCGGTTTCAGCTCGATCGCCTTCGTCGCGTCGGCGATGGCCTCATCCGATTTTCCGGCCGTGACAAAAGCACTGGCGCGACGTTGATAGCCTTCCGGTTCGGCCGGAGCTTTAGCAATCAGCTCGGTGAAACTGGCGATCGCGGCATCGGTATTGCCCGAGGCGGAGAGTGCGCTGGACTGGCCTTGCAATGCGATAGCGTTAGCAGGATCGGCGGCGAGGACGCTTTTAAAATCGGTCAAAGCCGCTGCGGCATCGCCGGTGCCGAGAAGAGCGTAGCCGCGTTGGTTGAGGGACTCGACGTCGCGTGGCGATTTGGTTAGCACGGCGGTGTAATCCGCGATGGCCTTGGCAGGTTCCGTGGCGGTGAGAAACGCGGCAGCGCGGCGGCGCAGCGTGTCGGCGTCGCCGGGTTTGATGGCTAGGAGCGCGGTGAGATCGGCGATGGTTTCAGACGTTTTCCCGAGTTTGGAATAAGCAAACGCGCGCTGGCTGAGGAGCGAGGCGTCGCTCGGTGAGGCAGCCAACGCGGCGGTGGCGTCGGCGATGCTAGCTTGGTAGTCTCCAAGTTGGCCAAGGACGTGGGTGCGGAGGGCGAGTGCTTTGGGGTCGGCGGGACTGAGGGTGAGGGCCTTGTCGAGGTCGGCGCGGGCTTCGGTGTTTTTGCTCAGCGCAACGAAGGCATTGGCGCGGCCGACATAGTTAGCGGTGGAATCGGGAGCAATTTCGATCGCCTTGCCGTAGGTCTCGGCGGCGAGCGCCAGCTCGCCTTTGCGCGTGTAGGCGATGGCGAGATTTTTGTAATTGGCCGCGTCTTTCGGATCGGCTTCAACCGCCTTCGTAAAGGCGTCCACGGCGGCGGAGTAATCCCCGCTTTTTGCGGCTGCAATTCCTTGTTTGGCAAATTCCGCCGAGCTTTGCGCTGGCAGATGGTGGGTGGTGAATGTAGCGGTGGCAGTGGCGACAACGACCGCCGCAGTTAGCATGCGTAATGAATCCCTCATATCCTGCGCTCACCCTTAAGCGGATTTGGCGCGGTTGCCAATCAGTTTTTCCCCGGCGGCGACGGGAATGTTAGGAGTAATGGATGAGGCTGTGGCCAGTCATTTCCGGCGGCTGCGGAATGCCGAGGAGGGCGAGCAGCGTGGGCGATACATCGGCGAGAATGCCATTCTCCATTTTCACCCGGTCGTGATCTGCCCCGACGTAGATGAAATGGACCAAATTTGTCGTGTGCGCCGTGTTTGGACTGCCGTCGGGGTTGCGCATGAGTTCGCAGTTTCCGTGGTCGGCGGTGAGGAGTAGTTTCCCGTCGAGAGCGAGGACTTTTTCGACGATCCGTCGGACACAATCGTCGATTTTTTCAATGGCCTTGATCCCAGCCTCGACCACGCCCGTGTGGCCGACCATGTCGGGGTTGGCGAAATTTAAAATCACGAGATCGTAATTTTCAATGACCGCGAGCAAATCGATCGTGACCTCCTCGGCGTTCATCTCCGGTTGAAGATCGTAGGTGGCGACTTTCGGCGAGGGGATAATCGTTCGATCCTCGCCCGGGAAGGCGACTTCGACGCCGCCGTTGAAGAAGTAGGTGACGTGCGGATATTTTTCCGTCTCGGCGATACGGAGTTGGGTTTTACCGGCGGCGGAAACGACTTTGCCGAGAATGTTGTCGAGCGTTTGCGGATTGAAGATCACCGGGACGCCATAATTTTTGTCGTATTGAGTGAGGGTGATGTAGTGAACTTTCGGGGTCACCTCGCGATCGAAGCCGACGAAATCGGGCTTGAGGAAGGCGTCGGAAAGTTGCCGGGCGCGATCCGCACGGAAGTTAAACCAGAGGACGACGTCGCCGTCGCGCACGCGTTGCTCGTTGGCGTGGGAAAAAATCAGCGGAGGCAGGAATTCGTCGCCCCGTTTTTCCGTGGCGTAGCTTTCGCGCACGGCGGTGGAAGGTGTGGCGTCGGAGACTTGCCCGCGGCCGAGCACGATCGCGTCCCAAGCGAGTTTGTTGCGGTCCCAGCGTTTGTCGCGGTCCATCGCGAAGTAGCGTCCGATGACGGTGGCAATCTCCGCGCCGGTGCCGGCGATCCCGGTTTCCACGGTGGCCAGGTAGTCCGTGCCGCCGGTGGGCGATGTGTCGCGTCCGTCGGTGATGGCGTGGATGAGAATGTCTTTAACGCCTTCTGCGGCGGCGATTTTGGCTAGGGCGATGAGGTGATCTTGGTGGCTGTGAACACCGCCGTCGGAAACCAGTCCGATGAGATGCAGTCGGGCGGGGCGAGCCTGAGCGAGGGCCTTAAGGAGGACGGGGTTGGTGGCGAGCTCGCCTTTTTCGATCGCGAGATTGATCCGGGTAAAATCTTGGTAAACGATCCGACCAGCACCAAGATTTAGGTGGCCGACTTCCGAGTTGCCCATCTGCCCGGGTGGTAGGCCAACGTCGAGTCCACTCGCGCTCAACGTCGCGCCCGGATACGTCGCGTAAACGGAATCATGGAAGGGCGTCCGTGCGAGCAGGGTGGCGTTGCCGTCCTCCGTCGCGTGGTCTTTTCCCCGTGGGTTGATTCCCCACCCATCGCGAATAATTAATACAACTGGTTTGGCCATGGCGCGATTGTCCCTAACCGTGGGGACGGGGCAAACTAAAAATCGTCTATCCACTGTTTTGTTTGTCTGCTAAGCATCAACTTCGATTTTTTAGATGAAAACCCGCAACCTGCTGCTCGCACTTTCGTGCATCCTCCTTTTCATCCTCGCCGGGGTGCTTTTTTTCCGTTCTTGGGTCGTGCAGAAACCCTTCGCTGTTATCCTGATTACGTCCGATGGCCTGAATTCATCCACGCTCGCGGCGGCGCGTATTTACGAGGGTGGCGCGGACAAGAACCTGGCGGTGGAATCTCTCCCGCACGTTGGCCTGCTCAAGCTCACTTCGAATGAGTTTGCGGTGCCGGACGGTCCGGCGGCCGCCTCCGCTCTCGCCACCGGCAAACGCGTCAATCAGAACGCGCTCTCCGTCGATAACGATGGTAAAGCGATCAAGACGCTCCTCGAGTTTGCCTCCCAAGCGGGTCGAAAAACTGGCCTCGTGACCAACGCCTCCGTGGTCGATCCGGCGGTGGCCGCCTATTTCGCTCATCAATCCGATGGAAGCGATCCGGTCGCGATTGCCACGGGCGTGCCCGATCTTTCTTCAGTGGACTTGCTCCTTGGTGGCGGTGAGAAGTTTTTCCTCCCGGTTGACAAAGGCGGGGTGCGCAATGACGGGCAGGATCTCATTTTGGCCATGCGTCAGAAGAAATGGACGGTGGCCCGGACCAAGGCCGAGCTGGCCGAGGTGCCCGCTTGGCTGACCCCGCGCACTTTGGGAGTCTTTAATCGCGGCGATCTCGCCAACAGCCGGGCGATCGCCTCGGGCGTCGAGGAGCCGTCCCTGGAGGAACTCGTCAAATCGGCCATCTCCATTTTGCAATTCAACACCAGCGGGTATTTCCTCGTCATCGACGCGGGCCTCATCGAAAGGGCAGGCCGGGAAAATGCGGGTGAAATGTTTCTTTCCGAAACTGTCTCGTTGGACAACGTAGTCGCTGTGGTCCGCCGCTACGCCGGGGATAACGCGCTGATCGTGGTCGCCGGGAAACAGGCGCCGGGCGGCTTTCGCATGAATGGTTATCCGTTCCGTCAGGATCAGGGCGCGGCTGTCCTTGGGGTCAATGCCAACGGCATTCCTAGTCTAACGTGGAGCACTGGGCCGCACGCGTTGCCCTCGTTGCCCACGCCCAAACCTTCGCCGAAACCTCGGGGAGAAGTGCTGCCGTCGCTGATCGCGCCGGAGCCTCCGCTGCCTACGAATGACCCCGAGCCAACGCCGCCGCAGCTCGCCGCCAGCGCCGCGGTGGAGCCTTCGACCGTTTATGCTCCGGAGGCTTTGAATGTGGTTGATGACCCACTGATCTTCAGTTTTGGGCCCGGCACGGAGAAACTCACCGGCTACATTGACGCCAAGGATGTCTTCACCGTCGTCCGGTCGCAGTTGTAGGGTCGGGAGCGATTTTCGGTGACTTTTTTGCTGACATCTCTACAATTTTTCAGACCCCTAGCAGAACAGCCATGCCGAAAAGCTCCAGCGCCGCCCAGAAGAAAAAACGCCTCGTGCAGCTTCGCGATGCCCAGCGTCGTCGGCGAGCCCGTTTGCGCGACGACAAACAGCATTTCGTTCAGATTATCCTTCCCGAGACGACCCTTGCGGAGCTTTCCCGGTTGATTGAAGAAAGTGGCGAAACCATGCAGCAGGCGATCGCTCGCCTCGTCCAGTCCGCCCTCAACGCCGAACCTGTGACGGGGGAGGAACTAGAAACTGCGGAAGCGGTGGAAGCGGTGGAAATTGAGAGAATTGCGGAGATCGCGGATGAAATAACGCCCGAACCTACAGAAAGCGCCGCGCCCACTTTGGTGGAAGTCGAGGAAGTGCTCGAAATCATTGAGGAAACCCGCCGCGAAACCGAGGCGGGCGACGAAGTAGAAATTCCTTCGCAAATTACTGCCGGACAGGAAGAACATTTTCCGATCGAAACCGCTCCAGACGACGACCACGAGGAAGCGAAAAAACCGGCATTGGCCGAGGCGAAAAGTGCTCCTGACGGACCTAAACCAGACGCACCTGCGCATCTGGGCGGCCAATTAGATCTTTTTGGCTGACGTCCTCGGGGAATTTTCCGAGGTGTAGCTTGCTCAAGCCAGAGGGATGACTCCCGGAACTGTCGCCGAACCAGCACTGACGCACGGCTTTTCGATGCCCGCAACAATTTTTGAACAAAAAAGTCTAGTCAACGTCGAACTAGTTTGATACTTAACGCCCTTAACTAAATCGAGACCTCCAAAAAATACTCAACGAAAACTCGATTTCAAACGTAACAACTATAAAAGAACCCATTCTCCTCAAGTTCGAAAAGCTCCTTCCCCAATAAATATATGGCTGCTGAAGATACAGATTCCGGAATCAAGATTTACCTGCGCGAGATCGGGCAGATTGCCCTTTTGACGCCGCTGCAGGAAATCGAACTCGCTGCAAAGATCAAGAAAGGCGACAAAGAAGCGCGCTCTTTGATGATCCGATCCAACTTGCGTTTGGTGGTTAAAATTGCCCACGATTACGCCAATCTCGGCTTGCCGTTGCTTGATTTAATCTCGGAGGGAAATATCGGCCTGATGAAAGCGGTCGAGCGTTTCGACCCCGCCAAGGGCGGCAAACTGAGCACCTACGCGGCTTGGTGGATCAAGCAATCGATCAAGCGCGCGTTGGCCAACCAGAGCAAAACGATTCGTTTGCCGGTTCACTTGGTCGATAAAATCTCCAAAATGCGCCGGGTTTCCCTGCAAATGAGCGAGGAACTGGGTCGCGAACCGACCGATGACGAGCTCGCCGAGGAAATTGGCATCGCCAGCGGCAAAGTTTCGCAGTTGAAAACTGTTTCGATTCGTCCGGCTTCACTGGACGCGCCGATTAGTGACGACGATTCGACCGAGTTTGGCGAGATCGTTGGCGACGAAGATGCGCAGACGCCGTTCGAATTGTTGCGCGACAAAAATTTGCGCGATGAAGTCGGTGATTTGCTCGATGTCCTCGACGAACGCGAGAAGAAAATCATCTTTTCCCGGTTCGGTCTCGACGGTGGCAAACCGAAAACCCTCGAGGAGGTCGGCAAGAAATTTGGCGTCACCCGCGAGCGCATCCGCCAGTTGCAGAACATCGCATTGTCCAAGCTGCGTCGGGCACTTGGCAAAAAGGAAAAGCCGATCGAGGCCCTTCAGGAAATCGGCGTCGATTAGTCAGACGCAATTCAACGACTTTTAAAAAAACGGGCGAATCGAAAGGTTCGCCCGCTTTTTTTGCACCTACCCGAGCGAGTTTAAAAACGTTTCCGCAGACTCGCGCACAGCTTTTTGCTCGGTTGGGCTCTTTTTTTGCCACGTTCGGATCGGCATGGCGACCCGGGGATTTTTTTCAAACCGCGCCTCGTGGCGATCGAAGAAGTTCCAGTAAAGGTAGTTGAAGGGGCAAGCTTCGGGGCCGGTTTTGACGGATGGTTTGTAGCGGCAGTTTTCGCAATGATTGCTCATTTTTGAGATGTAGCCCGAGCCGGCCGCGTAGGGCTTTGTCGCCATGTAACCGCCGTCGGCGTGCAGCACCATCCCAAGCACATTGGCCGCCATGACCCAGTCCCATGCGTCCACATACATCTCGAGGAACCAGCGCAGCGCCTCGCTAGGTCGAATGCCGGTGAGAAGAAGGAAATTTCCGAGCACCATCAATCGTTGGATGTGATGGTTGTAACCGGTGTCGAGCACCTGGCGAATGGTTTCGCTGAGGCAGCGCAAGTCAGTTTTTCCGGTGTAGAAAAAATCCGGCAACTGGCGGGTTGCGCCCAGCTCGTTCACCTCGAGATAGTCCGGCATGCGTTGCCAGTAAACGCCGTTGATGAATTCACGCCAACCGATGATCTGTCGAACAAATCCCTCCACGGAATTGAGCGGCACTTTTCCGCTTCGGTAGGCGGCGATGGAGGTTTCGACACACTCCGCCGGCGTGATCAATCCAAGGTTAAGCGGCGGGGTCAGCACACTGTGAAAAAACGACGGCTGCCCCTCGACGATGAGATCTTCGTAGTCGCCAAAACGTCCGAGTCGATAAGTGACGAAATCGTCCAAGGCCGCGAGCGCATCGGCCCGCGTCACCGGGTAATCGAACCCATCGGTTGCGCCCGGGTGATCGGAGAACTCCTGCACGACCGCCGTCATGACCTCGCGGGTGAGGGCGTCTGGCGGAAAAACCTGGCGAGGAGGAGGCGCGGGGCGTCCATCTTTGGTCCAGTCGCGAAAGGTTTTTCGATTTTCGTGGTCGAGATTCCACTGGCCGCCTTCCGGTTGCCCGTCGCGCATCAGGTAACCGGTCCTTTCGCGCATTCGGCGGTAATGATTTTCCATCACGAGATGTTTTTTGCCGGAGGCCCACTGAGCAAAATCGGCGCGCGGGAGCAGAAACTGGACGGTCGGGACGGCTTCCAGAGGGAATTTGCTACTCAGTTTGCGAACGACCTCGGTGGTCGGCCAATCGTTGGGTTCGGCCAGAAAAATGCGGGTGCCGGGGAATTGCGCGAGGTGGTTTTTTAGACCGGCCGCATAATCGGGCGTGTCCTCGAATGGGTAATAATCGACTTGCCAGCCCTCTTGCCGGAGCGTTTCGGCGAAATGCCGCATCGCCGCAAAGACGAGTGTTAACCGTTTTTTATGGTAGCGCAGGAAATGACCCTGGCTGCGGGATTCGATGAGGAGAACGCGGTCCGACCGACGGACGCCGAGGGCTAGGGCGGCGTTGGTCGGCGAGAGCTGGTCGGGAAGGATCCAAAGCGTCTTCATGCCAAAAGAATACGTCTCAACGCAGGCGGTGGAACTGGAAAAATCCGCGCGCGCATCGGGGGTTGATTTAGGCCCAGGCTTTCCTTACTGTGCCAGCCTCATGGCGACACCGAAAATTGATCCCGCACTGCATCAGGCTCGCAAACCTGAGTGGATCAAAGTGCGGCTCCCCTCGAATCCGAAGTTTTTTTCAACGAAGGCGCTGATGTCCGATTTGAAATTGGTCACGGTGTGCGAGGAGGCGCAATGCCCGAATCGTTGGGAATGCTGGAGCCAAGGCACGGCGACTTTCATGATCGCTGGGGAACGTTGCACGCGGGCCTGCGGATTTTGTGCGGTGAGCACGGCCAAACCGCTCGCTCTCGAGGCGGACGAACCGCAACGGGTGGCCGAGGCCGTTAGTCGGATGGATTTGAAGCATGTCGTGATTACGGCGGTGGCGCGGGACGATCTAGCTGATGGTGGCGCGGCGCATTTTTCGAAGACGATCCAGGCGGTGCGGGCAACCGATCCGAATCTCGTCATCGAGGTGCTAACCCCGGATTTCAACGGTAACGAAGCGTCGATTCGCATGGTGCTCGATGCGGCACCGCAGGTCTTCAACCACAATTTGGAAACGGTCGAACGCCTCTCGCCGTTGGTGCGTTCCCGGGCCAAATATCGCCTTTCGCTCGACGTTTTGCGCAAGGTCAAAGAATGGTCACCGACGACAGTGACGAAGAGCGGGATCATGCTCGGCCTAGGCGAAAAGGAGAACGAGTTGTTCGAGGCGATGGATGATTTGCGCGAAGCCAACGTGCAGGTGCTCACGCTCGGCCAGTATCTCCGCCCGACGCCGAATCATTTGCCGGTGGTCGAATATATCACGCCGGAAATGTTCGACGTTTACGGCGAGATCGCCCGCAAAAAGGGATTTGAGTTTGTGGCCAGTGGTCCGTTGGTGCGCAGTTCCTACCACGCGGGCGAAGTGGATATCTCCAAGCTCGCCGCTTCGGCGAAAGCGTCGTGAACCCGACGCTGAAGATTGGGGTTCTCATTCCTGGTTATCGCGAGGAGGCGGCGATTGGAAAAGTCGTCGCGGGCGTCCGAAAATATCTCGATCTCGTCCTCATGGTGGACGACGGATCGCCCGATGCCACGGCGGAGCGCGCGCGGGAGGCCGGCGCAGAGGTGATCGTGCATGAAAAAAATCAGGGCAAAGGCGCGTCTTTAAAAACCGGTTTGCGCACGCTCGAATCGCGCGAGGTGGACTATTTCCTCGTGATGGATTCGGACGGCCAGCACGATCCGGATGATATTCCGCATTTCATCGCGGCAACCCGTGACCCGGAGGTGGCGGTTTTTTGCGGAAACCGAATGGGCGACCTCACAACGATGCCGTTGGTCCGAAAGCTCACGAACAAATTTATGTCCTGGCGGATCAGTCGGGCTTGCGGTCAGGTTATTCCCGACAGTCAGTGCGGATTTCGGATGTATCGGCGCGACACGCTCGCTCATCTGCTTTGCGAAACGGATCGGTTCGATTACGAAACGGAGACGCTATTATTGATTGCGCGTCACGGTTTGAAGATCGGATCGGTGCCGGTGAAAACGATTTACGGGGATGAAAAAAGTAAGATTCATCCGGTGCGCGACACGATCCGGTTTTTCCAGTTGATGAATCGCTACCGGAAAAAGTAACGATCTGCCGGCAAACAAAAAGGGCACGGCTTTTTGTGCCATGCCCTTCTCGTAAAATAGGACCGGATCAGGTCGTCGCCGCTGGTTGCGGGGCTTCCGGTTCCTGAACCACGAACTCGATTTCGCGAGGGCCTTTTTTCGCAATGAGCGTGTCGCCTTGCTTGACGTTGCCTTTAAGCAATTCCTCCGCGAGCGGATCTTCGAGGTAACGCTCGACCGCGCGCCGCATTGGACGTGCTCCGTAAGCCGGATCGTAGCCTTTCTCGATGAGAAATTCGACCGCGCTCGGATCGAGCGTAATGTGGATTTCCTTGTATTTAAGGCGCTTGACGGTTTTGGCGACCTCGAGATCTACGATCTTGACCAGATCGGTTCTCTCGAGGGTGTGGAAAACGATCAGGTCATCGAGGCGGTTGATGAATTCGGGCTTGAAGACCCGTTTGGCCTCTTCAAGGATTTTCTCCCGCATGAGATCGTAGTTCTGCTCGTTGCGCGGCGCTCCGAAACCCATCGTGGTCTGGCGTTTGATAGTCTCGGCGCCAACATTCGAAGTCATGATGATGATCGTGTTCCGGAAATCGATCTTGCGCCCGAGCGAGTCGGTGATTTTTCCTTCCTCCAAAATCTGGAGCATGAGATTCATCACGTCGGGGTGCGCTTTTTCAACCTCGTCGAACAGAACGACGCTGTAAGGACGACGGCGGACGGCCTCGGAAAGCTGACCGCCTTCCTCGTATCCGACGTAGCCGGGAGGCGAACCGATCAGGCGCGAGGCCGTGAATTTTTCCATGTATTCCGACATGTCGATCTGGATGATCGCGTCAGAATCGCCGAACATGAATTCGGCCAGCGTGCGGGCGAGGAAAGTTTTTCCGACGCCAGTTGGGCCGAGGAAAATGAACGAGCCGATCGGGCGTTTCGGATCCTTTAAATCAGCACGACTACGACGGAGCGCTTTGCTAACCGCAACGACCGCTTCATCCTGCCCGATGACAGATCCTTTGAGGTCGTTTTCCATGCTCAGCAGCTTGGTCATTTCCTTCTGCTCCATGCGATTGAGCGGCACGCCGGTCCACTTGGAAACGATGTGCATCATGTCGTCTTCGGTCACGAGGACTTCCTTCTCCTCGCGCTGTTCGCGCCATTGGGTCAGGATGGCTTCGAGTTTTTCCTTGGCCTGCTTCTCGGTATCACGGAGGGCGGCGGCTTTCTCGAAATCCTGCGCTTTGATCGCGCCTTCTTTTTCGCCTTTGATCGTTTCGATCTCGGCTTCGATGTCCTTCACGTTCGGCGGACGGGTCATGGAGTTGATCCGGGCGCGGGCGCCGGCTTCATCCATCACATCGATCGCTTTGTCGGGCAGGAAGCGGTTAGTCAGATAGCGGTCAGAAAGCTTCGCGGCAAACTCGAGCGCCTCATCCGTGAGCTTCGCCTTGTGGTGCGCCTCGTATTTTGGCCGCAAACCTTTCAAAATCTCGATGGTCTCTTCGACGCTCGGTGCCTCGACTTTCACCGTCTGGAAACGGCGCTCCAGCGCGGCGTCTTTCTCGATGTATTTGCGATACTCGGTCAGTGTCGTTGCGCCGATGCACTGCAACTCACCACGGCTGAGCGCCGGTTTGATGATGTTCGATGCGTCCATCGCGCCCTCGGCAGAGCCAGCCCCGACGATCGTGTGCAACTCATCAATGAAAAGGAGGACGTTTTTCGTGCGGCGAATTTCGTCCATGACGGCCTTGATGCGCTCTTCGAATTGGCCGCGATATTTCGTGCCTGCCACCATCAACGCGAGATCGAGTGTAATGACCTTTTTGTCGCGAAGCAGTTCTGGCACATTGCCGCTGGCAATTTCCTGCGCGAGTCCCTCGGCGATCGCCGTTTTGCCCACGCCCGCTTCACCGAGCAGGACGGGATTGTTTTTCGTCCGGCGGCAAAGGATTTGAATGACTCGCTCGATTTCGTTTTTGCGACCGATGACCGGATCCAACTCGCCTTTTTTGGCGATCTCGGTGAGGTCGCGACCGAACGCCCGGAGCGCCGGGGTTTTTACGTCTTTCTGTTTGCCCGATCCGCCGCCGCTCTCTTGGGGAATGTCGGACTCCCCTTCCGGCGGAGTGTAGTTAGGATCGAGTTCCTTCATGATCTCGCCGCGCGTGCGCTCGATATCGATCTCCAAAGTCTTCAGAACCCGGGCGGCAACCCCCTCGCCTTCGCGGAGCAGTCCTAACAAAATATGCTCCGTGCCGACGTAACTGTGGTTCAGCGTCTTCGCTTCTTTACCGGCCAACGCGAGCACCTTCTTCACCCGCGGCGTGTAGGGAATGTTCCCGACCATTTTCGTTTCCGGACCGGAGCCGACTTGTTTCTCGACCTCCATCCGCACGGTTTCGAGGTCGAGCCCCATTTTTTGCAGGACGTTGACCGCGACCCCTTGCCCGAGCTTGATCAGGCCGAGGAGCAAATGCTCGGTCCCCACATAGTTGTGATTGAAACGATCCGCTTCTTTACGAGCTAAAGCCAGGACCTGTTGCGCACGAGGAGTAAAATTATTCATCATTAGTTGGGTCTGGAAGCACGGTTAAACCCGGCCACTGATTATCATCATATCAGGGTTGCCAGTGGACTGCAAATCTCTGGCAGAAAAGAGTGCGTTGGCGCACGGGAAAAACACACCCGCCGAGCCCCGCTTTTCGTTCGCAGACCAGCCGACAGATTTAGCGCGAGCCCATCGGGGCATTTAAATATCCCGGTTGATCCGTGTGACCCACTTCGCCGCTCCGCGTGGTGCCGCGTTTGAAGACCAATTTGGCGGAGCGAATCTCCACACCATCCGGTGATTCGGCGACGATCGGGATTTCGAATTCCCCGTCCGGCAATTTAAAGTGATACCGGAAACTGCCGTCCGCCGCGAGATTGATCTGCTGGCCATCGATCCAAACGGTTGCGTCGGGATGCGTGCCGCCGTAGAAAATGACCTCGGCGTTGACATGCATGAAAAACTCGCGGTTGGCCACGCCGAACGGCTGCGCACTCCAACTCGAACCAAGGGCCGCTGACCAGCTTGTCTCGCCGCCGACCGCGCTGGTCCAACTCGTCTCCGCGGACCAACCGGCGCCGACTCCGCTGAACAGGCTGCTCTCCGAAAATGCCGACCCCGCCAAGTTTTGCAGAAAGAAAATCTCGCTGCTCGTGGGCGACATAAGCGAATGCGAAAGCGCCTCGCTGAGTCGTTTCCGGAAAATTTGATCGACCTCGCCGGAGCCCAGGCTGATCTGCGCGACCAAGTCCTCGCCCACCAGTGTTTCCAGCAACTTGCGCTGCTCATCGGTCCATGAATTGGCGATTTCGCGGAGATTTTTGGCCGCATCGCCTTGCAGGCTGGCCAGCGAGCCAACGAGCGATTTGCCCGTATCCATCTGGGCCTGAACCATTTCCAGCATTCGATCGAAGCTGAGATGAAACGGCACCGAAGCAAACTCGGCCAACCCCTCGGTAAAACTGTCGCTTGGCGCGAAGGCTACGTTCGATTTCCCGATCACTGCCCATTTGTAAGCCGAGTCGTTGAAACCGAGTTCCACGTAATAGGAAACTCCCGCATCCTTGACCGGAAAATACCAGCTTTTCGCCTGCGGATTGACCCGAATCTGATCGGTCAGCTCGGAATTCGTGGTGTAAACCTTCAAATAAAACGTCACGTCATCCTCCACCATCATCTTCCGGTCATACCCTTCCAGATCGATATCCCAATAAACGAAGAGCCAATGCGGATCCCGCGCTGCCAGAAAGACGTGACCCGTTTGGTAAGTCGCTGGCAGAGTGCCGAGATTTTCGTAAACCGACGAAACGGCGGCTGGCGACGGATTTTTCGTCGGCAACGAGGCCGATTCACTGGTTGACGGGGTTTCCACCCGGCTCGCAATCTGCGGTTCGGCAGTGATTTTGAAGGGAGCCGCATTCGCGATTTCGCCCCCGGTTGACTCTGGATTTTTCGGATCGTTTCCCATAGATTCCTTGCTTTCGTTGACAACGTTTTCCTGCCAGCCCTTTCCGACAGGAATCCGAAGCGTGTCAAAATAAAAACATTTACGCAATGAAATTTCTTGTGAATCTCCTTTAAAAGTTCCTCGCTCTCCGTTCTTTTCGCTATTTTACTGTCTAATTTTAACCATGTTTACCAAACGCGTCATTCCTTGTCTCGATGTGACCAATGGTCGCGTGGTCAAAGGCACCCAATTTCTAGAACTCCGTGATGCGGGCGATCCGGTCGAATGTGCTCTGGCTTATAATGATCAGGGTGCCGACGAACTCGTTTTCCTCGATATCACCGCCTCGTCCGACAACCGCAACACCATGATCGACGTGGTCGAGCGCACGGCGGACCAATGTTTCATGCCCCTCACCGTCGGCGGCGGCATCCGCACCGTGGCCGACGTCCGCGCCATGCTTCTTGCCGGAGCCGACAAGGTCAGCATGAACACCGCAGCGATCGCCAATCCCTCGCTGATCAGCGCCGCCGCCGAAGGCTTTGGTTCGCAGTGCGTCGTTGTCGCGATCGACGCCCGACGCAATGCCGCTGGTGGCTGGACCGTCCACACCCACGGCGGACGCAAACCCACCGCGCTCGACGCCATCGCCTGGGCGATCGAAGCGGAAAAACGGGGAGCCGGGGAAATCCTCCTTACCAGTATGGACGCCGACGGAACCAAGGATGGCTACGACCTCGCGCTCACCGCCGCGGTCAGTGAGCACGTCGGCATCCCCGTTATCGCCAGCGGCGGCGCCGGAAAACTGGAGCATCTTTCGCGCGTTCTTACTGAGGGCAAAGCCGATGCCGTGCTCGCCGCGAGCATTTTCCATTTCGGCGAATTCACCGTGTCCGACGTCAAACGGCATCTTCGTTCCCAAGGCATCCCCGTGCGTTTGGAGGAATTCGGCGCGATAAAGGGATGACGATGGCCAACTTTTCAGCTAAATAACCCAAAGACAAACCAGGAGAATTTTTATGGCCAAAGGAAACAACAGTCACCGCAAGGAAGTCAAAAAACCGAAAAAGAAGATCCTTCCCGGCCAGACCCCGGCTCCGAAGAAATAGCCGAGCGGAAATGGCGGTCCAGCGTTTTGTCATTATCGGCGGCGGCATTGTTGGCCTCGCCACCGCCCTCGAACTGCTCGAGCGCCAGCCCGGATCGTCCGTCACCGTTCTCGAAAAAGAAGCGCGCACCGGCAACCACCAGAGCACCCACAACAGCGGGGTGCTGCACGCTGGCCTCTATTATAAACCCGGCTCGCGGAAGGCGCGGTTGGCCGTCGAGGGCATCCGGAAAATGGTCCGATTCTGCAAGGAAAACGGAATCGCCCACGAGATTTGCGGCAAGCTCGTCGTCGCTACCGACGCGGAGGAAGTGGGTCGCCTGCAAACGCTTCTCGAACGCGGCCAGCAAAATGGACTTCGCGGACTCGAATGGCTCGAACGCGACGCCATGCGCGAGATCGAGCCGCATGTCGCCGGGATCGCCGCCGTCCGCGTGCCGGAGGAAGGGATCGTCGATTACCGGGCGGTTTGCGATGCCATGACGCGGATTATTTCCGAACGAAGCGGGCGCGTGGAAATTTCCGCAAAAGTCACCCGCATCACCCCGGATGCGGCCGGCTGGAAAATCGCGGCGGGCGAACGCGAATACCCTGCCGATTTCCTAATTAATTGCGCTGGCCTGCATTGTGACCGCGTCGGGGAACTGGCGGGCGAGCATCCCGTCGACCGCATCCTCCCTTTCCGGGGCGAATATTATCAGCTTCGACCCGACCGCTCGCATCTCGTGCGGAACCTGATTTATCCCGTGCCGGACCCGAAATTTCCCTTCCTCGGCGTCCATTTTACCCGCCTCATTCACGGCGGCATCGAGGCCGGGCCGAACGCCGTCCTCGCCCTTGCTCGCGAAGGCTACACCAAAACCAAAATCTCCCTGCCCGACTTGGCCGACGCGTTGTCCTTTCCCGGCCTTTGGCAATTCATGGCCAAATATCCGCGCATGTGCTGGGACGAACTTTTGCGCTCGTTCAGCCGCCGCCTTTTTGCTCAATCGCTCCGCAAACTCGTCCCCGAAGTGCAAGAATCCGACCTCATGCCGGGTGGCGCCGGGGTGCGTGCGCAAGCCATCTCGCCGGGTGGGGAATTGGTGCAGGATTTTAGCATTTTGCACCGGCCGAACGCGCTCCACTTGCTCAATGCCCCGTCGCCCGCCGCGACCGCCTCGCTCGCGATCGGAGCCGAAGTGGCCGGGATGATTCTCGGGAAAACCACCTGAGCCGCTTAACAGCCTACGGCACGCGGAAAATTTTTCCGCTGTAAGGATCTTTCGCCTCCGAACCCGGATCCAGCCCCGTCACATCGATGAATCCGGCGTCCGGACTGAATGGGCTGGTGACGTAGCCTTTTTTCCCTGGGACGGGCGAGGCGAACGGCGGGGGCGCGTTTTCAGGAGCAGGAGTCGGATTCGATTTTTCGGAAATCTCACCCTCCGCAGCGGGCTTGGGTGTCGGTTTCGGGGTAGTTTTAGGGGTCGGTTTTGGAGTGGGTTTCGGGGTCAGCCTCGGGGTTGCCGAGGCGTTTGCATGCGGCGTTGGCTTGGGCAGGGAATCGGTCCCGCTTCTGGCTGCCGCTTGCTCCGTCGGATGCGGCTTCGCTCCCGTCGCACTGCGAAACGGCTTCAAGCGCACCGGACCAGACGTCGGCGCGGGACGGTTGGGCTGCGACGCAGGACGTTTCGGGCCGAGGTAAACCGTGTCCGAATCGATGTTCCGCGTCTGGCCACTGGGTTGCTGCGAGTTGATACCGTTGCGCGCAGCACTGTCATCCTCCCGGTTGGGCGACATCTTCGACACCGCATTATTCCAAGCGTCGCCGATGGGCGTTTCGCAGGCAGAAAATGCCATTGCCACCGAAAAAACCAAAGCCACACGTAGTCGTTGCATGACCGTGATATAGCGGATGCGGGTAGGAAAATCCAGCGACATGCCAACGGTTTTCCGTTTTCCCAACTCCCTTACCCTGCGGATTCCCGCGTAGCTGTGGCAAAAAATTTCGTTTTCCCCTGTCGTCCGATTCTGCCAGTTTACCGGGACTTTTTATGCGAGTCGAAAAACTAAACATCGAGGGTGCCCTCTTCATCACGCCAGACATCCATGGCGATCAGCGTGGTTTTTTCCTCGAAATGTGGAACCGCAAAAAATACCGGGAGATGGGCCTCGACGTTGATTTCGTGCAGGACAACCACAGCCGCTCCACGCAATACGTCTTGCGCGGCCTCCATTATCAGGTCAATGGCCAAGCCCAAGGTAAACTCGTCTGGGTCTCCAGCGGAACCGTCTTCGATGTCATCGTCGATCTGCGCGAAAGCTCGCCCACCTTCGGCGCTTGGGATGGACGTCTGCTCACCGCCACAGCACACGAACGCCTCTGGGCTCCACCGGGTTGCGCTCACGGCTTTTTCGTTCTCAGCGACACCGCCGATTTCCATTACAAGTGCACCGGATATTACTCGCCGAAAGACGAACGCGTCCTCCTCTGGAATGACCCCGTGCTCGCTATTCCGTGGCCGCTGCCTACCGGCGTTCAACCGCTCGTTGCCGCTAAAGATCAGGCCGGCCCGACCTTCGCGGATTGTGAAAAATACCCCGCCGGATGCGACCTCGGCCCCAGCGCTCCCAAAATCTCCACCTCACTCTAAATGAAAAACCTTCTCGTTACCGGCGCCGCCGGCTTCATCGGCGTCAACTTCATCCGCTACTGGCTCGCCGCCCATCCCAAAGACAAACTCATCATTCTCGACGCCCTCACCTACGCTGGCTGTCGCGCGAGTATCCCGGAAGACGCTCCTCACGTGAAACTCGTCATCGGCGACATCTGCGATGAAAAACTCGTCGCCTCTACACTCGCAGACCACGCTATCGACACCATCGTCCACTTTGCCGCCGAGAGTCACGTCGATCGCTCCATCACCGGCCCCGGCGCGTTTCTCCGTACTAACGTCCAGGGCACCTACACCCTCCTCGAAGCCGCCCGCAAAGCCGACCTCCGTTTCCATCACATCTCCACCGATGAAGTCTTCGGCTCGCTCGGACCCGACGACCCCGCCTTCACCGAAGAAACCGCCTACCAGCCCAACTCGCCCTACTCCGCCAGCAAAGCCGCCTCCGACCATTTCGTCCGCGCCTATTTCCACACTTACGGCCTCCGCGTCACCACCAGCAACTGCTCGAACAACTACGGGCCCTATCATTTCCCCGAAAAACTCATCCCCCTCTGCATCACGAACGCCCTCCGCGGCCTCCCGCTCCCCATCTACGGCGACGGGCTCAACATCCGCGACTGGCTCTACGTCGAGGACCATTGCCACGGCATCGATCTCGTCCTGCAAAACGGTCGCCTCGGCGAGACCTACAACATCGGCGGCTGCAACGAATGGAAAAACATCGACCTCGTCAAACTTCTCTGCGAACTCATTGACGAAGCCTTCGCCGCTGACCCGCAATGGGCCATCCAATACCCTGACGCCCCCGCCGCTCACGGGACAAAAACCGACAGCCTCATCAGCTACGTCACCGACCGCGCTGGGCACGACCGCCGTTACTCCGTCGACACCACGAAATCGCGCACCGAACTCGCCTACACCCCGCGCAACACCTTCCCCGAAGGCATCCGCAAGACCGTCCAGTGGTTCCTCGCCAACGAAGTTTGGTGGAAACCCCTCCTGCCCAAAAAATAACTCATCCGAAGCTTACTCCCCCGGCTCCTCATTCATCGCCCGCAACTTCGCCAGATACGCATTATTCGGAGCGGGTCGGGCTTCCAATTCCTCGTTCGCTAACATCTGCCTCACCCGTCCGGCGCTCCCCGCGATCAGCTCGTCGATCAACTCCGCTTCCGGCAGATTCTTCCAGTATTTCTTCGGCATCTCGCTCTGCATCGCCTTCACCTTCAGCCGCGCCGGGTTGAAAATACTTCGGTAATACGTCCGCCAGAGATCATCCAACACATCTCCATCCGGTGCCTCTTTGCGACTCACCCCCGGCGTGAAATGCAGCCGCTCGCCATCCCAATGCACACACTCCAGCGGCGTCAGAATCGACCAATCCATCCCTGCAAACCGCTTCAGAAAAAACGACGACGCCATCCGCACAATCCGATGCTCCGGCTCGAACCACGCCACAAACTGCTCCCGCCCCGTCGCCTCATCCGTCCCCACCAAGCGAAACCGCACAAAGGCGTGCATCTTGTGAATATCGCGCCCCAGCGTCTTGCTCCAATCTAGTAACTGCCGCACATCGGGATCGCTCGACACCGCCAGTAAATGACGTTCCTCCCCACGCGTCATCCGCCACAACACTCGATACAGCACCGCCCACCGCTGCGGCGAAGTATGACATACCACCCTCTGCGCCAACTCCACAAACGCCTTCGACACCCGAAAAGTCGGCCCCGTCTTCTCCGTCGCATTGTCTGCCGCCACCTCCTCAGCAAACATCCCCAATTCCTCCTGCCCCACTTGCCCTTTAACCCGCTCCGTCCACACCACCTCCTCGGGCGACCACCCCGCCGCCAACGCCAGCCGCGCCTGGCCCTGCCAACTCGCCAAGTCTGGGGAAATGATCAATTGCCGCATCCGCATCATTCAATCCAAAGCACCCAGTTTGCAAGCCAGCTTGACGTAGACCCAGTTTCCCATATGCTAACCCAGCTTATGAAAACCACGCTCGAACTACCCGACGAACTGCTCATCGAAGCCAAGGCCGTGGCGAACCGTCGTCGCGTGACCCTCAAGTCCATGATCGAACACGCGCTACGTCGCGAAATTCAACCGCAGTTGGAGATCGAATCAGAAAAATCCCACATCTTCGAAGCGGGTCCGTTGGGGATTCTTCGGCTTAAAAAACGCGGTACCACCATCACCTCGGAGATGATTTACAAGTTGATGGACGCCGACGAAGACGTGGACCTGGCAACGATCGTTAGATGATTTCTCTCCTCGACGTCAATTTCCTCATCGCGTTGGGCGACAGCAATCACGTCCACGCTGACGCCGCGTTGCAATTTTTCGCGAACGAAGCCTGTCGCAGCGGTTGGGCCACCTGTCCGCTCACCGAAAACGCTTTTCTTCGCATCTTCGGCCACCCCAACTACCCGTCAGGATCGAAAAGCACCTCCGACGCCCGACGCGTGCTCCTCAGCATTCGAGCGAATCCGGGCCACCAATTCTGGCCGGACGAAATTTCTCTCCTCGACGAGAAAATGTTCCCCACCCTTCCCGCCTCCAAGGATCTAACCGACGTCTATCTTTTAGCCTTGGCAGTAAAACACCAAGCCCAACTGGTAACCTTCGACCAACGCATCGATCCGACTATCATCACTGGCGGCACCTCTGCTTATCGAATCGTCCGACCTAACACGCCAGACACCATCTAATATAATAACCACGCACTCCCAAATCATATGACACTAAGTGAACAAAACTTACCTCCAATTGCAGAACAAATTAGGAAAGGGGTAGTTATTCTAACACCGAAGCCAAGCTTCGTGAGCATCGGCGTTACCTAGTGCAACTTGGCAACGATGAAAAATTGGCTCCGTAGGAGCTTGATATTTATAGAAAACATCGCAGAGAGGGCATGAGCACTGTAGGTGCGATATAGGCTTTCGGGCGTTTTCTGGCAGGTGTTGCTCCTACGGAGCTTATGCATTGTGGGAATTCCGAGCTATAAAGATTACGCTCCTGACGGAGCTAGGCGATTATCCCAAAGAGCCAAACGTTTATCTGATTTCGGCATATTTCTCTGCTGGGGGTCTTCTATAAAAATTATGCTCCTAACAGAGCTTTCCATCACGACGGACGATTCCGATGAACATGGTATTTCACTACCGCGATGATCGGGTGACGTATCCATTTACATCGGAACGCATAGACCCGTCGGGTCGTCCTATTTATAGCAACGACCACCCCGAAGAATATTAGCTCCGTAGGAGCGGCATCTATTCGGCGTCCACGGGTTGGAAAACGTAACGTTCATCATGTGGAACGTGGAATTTTTCTAACAACGCCTGATATTCCTCCGAAAACGTGCGTTGCCGATGATGTTCCTGCTGGTTCTGGATGTAATGGACCACGGCATCCAATTGCGAATGACCATAGGAAAACGCACCGAAACCCTCCTGCCAAGCAAACCGTCCCGGCACCCAGCGACGATCATTGATGAATCCCGATGATCCCGCCTTGATGTCGCGAACCAGATCGGAGAGCGCCATGTTAGGTTTTTGCCCGATGAGCAGATGGACATGGTCGGGCATGTTATTGATGGCGATTATTTTTTGCCCGTTGTTGGTAACGATGCCGGTGATGTATTTTTGCAATTCATCGTTCTGTTCGGGACGAATGAGGCTCTGTCTCCCCTGCACGGCAAACACGATGTGAATGTAAATCTGGGTGTAGGTGTTTGCCATAGGCCGCTCCTACGGAGCTAACACGTTCTGTGTTATCGTTGCTATAAATATTCTGCTCCTAACGGAGTCAGGAGCGATGCGCCGTGGTCGTATGGGCGCGATTTTGCCGAAAATTGGCTTTTTCTACTGA
>JBBRPA010000044.1:0-29463 GCA_038228695.1 Chthoniobacterales bacterium | reverse complement strand
TCGACTCTCGTCTATCGACTCTCGTCTATCGACCTTCGTCTCTGCAAGACTGTCTCGTCTGGCTCGGCTCTCGACGCTGAAAACACCGTCACTCATGAAGCTAATTGATGAATTAACCATTCGCTGTTTTGTTTAAAGGCATCCTGAATTTCAACTATTTTTGGGATGCGGGCCGAGCTAAAAAGGTGATCGGCGGAGGTGGGGGTGAGCAGTTCGCTTTGCAGCAAGAACATAATATCGGAACGATCCTGAGGATCGACCCGCATCATTTTCGTGAGGATTAGGTCCGGAGTGGAAGGACGAAATAAAGTCAGGTATTGCAAACCTGGCAACGAAATGGGGACGATTTTTTGCAGCCAGTCGGGAGTTAAAATGACTTGGGTATCGAGAAATAAGTGAGTTAGATAAAGCCCTTGGAAATCAAGTTCTTGGTTGGTTTTCTCGATGGCCAGCCAGAATGTCTCGTCTGCATCTATTTCGGAAATCTCCACGTTTGGAAGAATAACATCGACGTCCAGAGTGGTCGAAAATTCTGAGGGAGCGAGCGGGAAGCCGAGTGCTAATGCCCCACGACCATAAAGGATGAGTCGAACCGGATGATCGAGGTTTCGGTCCAAGGTGCGGAGAATCCGTTCAGGACCAGTCATAAAGCGGGGTTCAGCCAAGTGGGAAGTTTCGTTTGCCCCCGTTGATAGCCGGGTGAAGACACAAAGCGAGACCAATGAGGAAGAGCGGGTTCTTCGCGAAAGAAATTGATACGATCTAGGCGAGTCAGTATTTCAATCCAAAAATTTCGACCGGCCTGATCGTGTTTGGCTCCGGCATGGGCAATGTGGGCCAAAGGGCGCTCCGCGCCGTGTTGGAGCGCGAGACGACCGAGCCGAGCGGGTTCAATGTCGGGTGACCGGGTCAGTTGGGCCGCGCATCGGATGGCAGCGGGGTCGTAAGGATTTTCACCAAGCAGTAAAAAAATCGAAAGCTCCTCGTTGCTGAAAGAGTCCCTCCCACAATCCTGAGCGAGGGGTATGGCACCGTCTGCGTAATGACGGCAGCCACGCGCGACGGCCAAGTTTATAGCATCGCGCAAATTGCGAATACCGAGACGCCGGGCTTTTCGGAGCAGCGGAGAAACAGGAGCCGTGGTGCCGAGTGTTTGAGCCAGCGTAGGCATATTAGATGATATCTGCCAATCGGAGTTGCGGTCACGCGACATTGACTAGATCTCCTTCGATTGCTTTCAGAAATCGGGCAGTGCAAGCTGCGCGGGAGAGCAAGTCCGCTCGACCTTTGAGACGAGCCTCGAGACGGCCCTTCAATCCCATGAAGGTATCAAATGTTGGCGGGTGGGAAAATTCGACTAGAAAATCCCAATCACTCTCGCCACGGGCTGACTGGGTGGCGCGAGATCCAAAGAGCCAGGCGTGTTTTACTTGAGGCCGAGCCCATTCGCTCTCAATCATCTGAATGGCTGTTTCGAGAGAATAATTCACTGGAGATGCCAGATTTCCTGAGTCGTTCATCCCCTTGACGTTTACAACTTATTTGCAAAGGAGTCCAGATCGCTTCCCAGCTTTTGATTTTGATCGGTTTTTGGTCGGGCCGGTGAGGCTGCTGAGGAGGGGGGAGGGGGAGTCTTCAGTAGGCAGTAGGCAGTAGGCAGTAGGCAGGGGAAAGGCTGAAAGGCTGAAAGGCTGAAAGGCTGAAAGGCTGAAAGGCTGAAAGGAGGCAGGGGGGAGTTTTCAGTTTTCAGTTTTCAGTTGGCAGTTACCAAGATTTTCTACGCTAATAACGGTGTCAGACATCGTTCATTTTTTCCGTTTGATGGTGTGTTTGAATTTAAGCACTGCGAAATTAAGCTCTATAGATGTCTCCGTATCGCTGGTTTGCAGTTCTTCATCAAAGATTTCAGAGACGATTTCGCCACTTCGTTGCAACAAAGTTTTTTGACTGGCGTCATCCTTAACAACAGAGAGGGCTTTGATCGTTGCAGAGAGTTCGCGAATTTTGGCAAATGTTTCTATGATCGCAAAAGTGGATTCGGTGGCCTTGGCACTTTTCAGAATCGTGGCGAGCATGTAGAGACCTTTTTCGGGGAATCCAAATGGCAGCTTCACTTTTCCGCCACGTTTTGAAGTCGAAAATTTCGACTTCAATCTTTCCCAGTCACTTTTGGTCAACTGGAGAATGTAGCCCTTGGGAAACTTTTGCGGATTATTTTTAACCGCTTCGTTAATGCGCTTAGTCTCGACCCCGTAAATGCGTGCGACATCGATATCAAGAAGCACTTGCTTGCCTTGAACGTCAATGATTGCCGATTGAATCGTCTCTGTGGATATGGGGGTTGGCATTTGGCAGGGGAAAGGCTGAAAGGCTGAAAGGCTGAAAGGCTGAAAGGCTGAATGGGGAAAGGAGGCAGGGGGCAGGGGGCAGGGGGGAGTTTTCAGTTTTCAGTTTTCAGTCTTCAGTAAGGAGTAGGCAGGGGCGTGAAGTGTTTCCTGCCGCGCCGGCAAAGGTTAGCCGAGGCTTTGGACGGTTTTGACCAAGTTCTCGGTGGTGATGCCGAGGACTTTGAAGATGGTCGCTCCGGGTGCGCTCAGGCCGAAACGGTCGATGCCGACGACTTTGCCGTCGAGGCCAACGTATTTGAACCATAAATCGGAGACGCCTGCCTCGATCGCGACGCGTTTGCGGATCGCATTTGGAAGGATGGATTCGCGGTATTCGTCGCTTTGCCGGTCGAAGCGCTCGAAGCAGGGCACGGAGACGACGCGGACGCCGTCGCCGAGTTGTTTGGCGGCTTCGACGGCGTATTGCACTTCGCTGCCAGCACCGAGCAAAATGGTGGTGAGAGGGCCCTTTTCCGGCAGAATGATGTAGGCGCCCTTTTCGACGCCCGCGCGGCGTTCAGCGACGGTGGCGTCGTTCAGCATGGGCACAGCTTGGCGCGTGAGCGAGAGAAGGGTCGGCCCATCGGTGCGGTTGAGCGCGGCAGCAAAAGCTCCGGCGGTTTCCTCGGGATCGGCCGGACGGATCACGTCGAGGTTCGGAATGACGCGGAGGGAACTAACGGTTTCGACGGGTTCATGCGTGGGGCCATCTTCACCGACTCCGACGGAATCGTGGGTGAAAATGTAGAGGGTCGGCAGATGGGAAAGCGCGGCGATGCGGATGGAGGCGCGGCAATAATCGGCGAAAACGAGGAAGGTCGCGCCCGAGGGACGGAAGATGCCGTGGTAGCAGATGCCGTTCATGATCGCGGCCATGGCATGCTCGCGGATGCCGAAACGGATGTTGCGCCCAGCCGGGTTGGCGGCGGTGAAATCTTTGCTGCTGTTGATGTAGTTGAGGGTCGAGCCGTAAAGGTCCGCGCTGCCGCCAATGAGCAAGGGCATGGCGTCGGCGAGCGGTTGGAGGACGTCACTGCCAGCTTTGCGGGTGGCGATTTTGGCATCGGCCGGGAACGCTGGGATTTTATCGACGAGCTTGGCCGGAATGGCGTGGGTAATGCCGCTGTCGAGGAGCGCGGAGAGGGCGGGGTTGGTTTTTTCCCAGGCGAGAAACTTTGTCTGCCAGGCGTCGTATTTCGCTTTTTGAAGAACTTGGCGGGCGGCGAAGAACTCGGTGACGGCGGGATCGACGTAGAAATGTTCGGCGGGTAGGCCGAGTCCTTTGCGGGCGGCATCGGCAAATTTTGCGCCGCCTTCGCCGTGACCTTTCGCGGTGCCAGCCACTTCGGGAATGCCTTGGGCGATGAGGGTGCGGATGATGATGAAATGCGGTTTGCCGTTGGCAACGCGGGCTTTTTCGTAAGCGACGAGGAAGGCTTCCATGTCGTGGCCATCGACTTTTTGCACGTCGAAGCCGTAAGCCTCGAAGCGTTTCGCGGTGTCTTCGCTTTGCGAGGCGTCGGCCATGGCGTCGAGAGTCACGTCGTTGCTATCGTAAATCAGGATGAGGTTATCGAGTTGGTAATGTCCGGCGAAAGAGCAGGCTTCGGCGGAGACGCCTTCTTGGAGGCAACCATCGCCAGCGAGCGCGACAATTTTGTGATCGAAAATAGCGTGTTCGACCGTGTTGAAACGACCAGCGGCCATTTTTGCGGAGAGCGCCATGCCGACGGCGTTGGCAACGCCTTGTCCAAGCGGTCCGGTGGTGCTCTCGACGCCAACGGTGTGCCCAAACTCGGGGTGGCCGGGCGTTTTACTATCGAGCACGCGGAAATTCGCGACGTCCTCAATGCTCAAATCGTAGCCGGAAAGATGCAGCCAGCTATAAAGAAACATGCTCCCGTGCCCGGCGGAGAGGACGAAGCGGTCGCGGTTGAGCCATTGCGGATCAGCCGGATAAAAATTCAGGGCCGCGCCGAAGAGCACCGCACCCACGTCGGCAGCACCGAGAGGGAGGCCGAGGTGGCCGGAGTTGGACTTATGGACGGCGTCGATGGCGAGACCACGAGCGATATTGGCGGCACGAGAAAGGACAGGGATATTGAGAGACATAACGTGATAAGGAAGAATTCCGGATAAATTTATTCCCGGGGGTCCACCCTTAAAAGAATTCGTTGGGATTGACAACCCCTTATCCGGCACATCCCGTATTTTCGGGAGGGCGCGCCATTCCCGGCGCTGGGAATTTAGCGTCGCAGTTTTGTCGGGAAACGGAGTTCGCTCTGGGTCCAGCGGATGCGTTGGGGAAGGGGGCGTGGGAGGAGAAGACGGGTGATGGCGCGAAGGATGGTTTGCATGGTGTTTGCAAGCGTTTTAGCGCAGGGAGACGGACAATGGCTGTCCCACCCTAAAAATTTTGTCTTGCCGATCGGTTGAGCCCGGGGCAAAACAACCTTGTGACCCGCAAGAAATCCCCCGTTCGCCTCTCGAAAACCGCCCAGTTTTCCCGTCCGCCGCTCGCGCGGATGATGCGGCTGCATCAGCGATTGCTCGCGGGAGATTTTCCGAATTGCCGGAAGCTTTCGGATGAGTTGGAGGTATCGGCTAAGACGATCCAGCGGGACATCGATTTCATGCGGGATCAGCTCGGTTTGCCGATTGAATATGATCAATTGAATTTTGGTTTCGTTTACACGGAGACGGTCACGCATTTTCCGAATGTGGACGTGTCGGAAGGGGAAGTTGTGGCGTTGTTCGTTGCCCAAAAGGCGCTCGAGCAATATCGAGGCACATCGTTCGAGAAGCCGTTGGGGACGGCGTTTGGAAAAATTGCCGACGGATTGAAGGACCGGATTGGTTTCCAATGGAGCGATGTCGATGCCGCGATCTCGTTTCGTGGGATCGGGACGAGTATCGCGGACTTGGAGTTGTTCGAGACGGTAAGCCGTGCGGTGCTCGACTCGCATGAGTTGGCCTTCGATTACAAGAAGCTCGGCGGGACGCGTCATGAATCGAGGCGGGTGCAGCCGTTCCATCTCGGTTGCGTCGAAAACCAATGGTATTTGTTTGCATTCGACTTGGTTCGCCAGCAAATCCGCACCTTCGCTCTGCCTCGGATGCGCGAAGTGAAGGACGTGCGCACCAGTTTTCGGCGTCCGGCGGATTTCTCGATTGGGGATCATTTGAGCGACAGTTTTGGTGTTTTTAAGGGCAAGGCGCGGCACAAGGTGCGAATCCGGTTTGATGAGTTTGCGGCGCGCCTAGTTGCCGAGCGGCAGTGGCATCCGTCGCAAACGCTCAAGCGTCTGCCCGAGGGCGAGGCTGAGTTAGGAATGACCCTGGGTAGCCTCGAAGAAATCGAACGATGGATCCTCAGTTGGGGTGCCCACGCAACGGTCTTGGAACCGCCCGCTCTCGTCCGAAGAATTCAGGAAATCGCGGCGGATTTGAGAAATAAATATCGATAAAAGAGGAGTCGGACTACGGATGTCCTACCCCCTGTGAGAGGATGAGGGTCTATGAAAACTCAATTCCATCTCGACTACGAAACCGTGCTCTCCGGACGCGCGGAAACCGTCCACCTTGCTCTCGTCTTTAACGCAGAGAAACAGGCCAGCGCCCGGCAGACCCCGTTTGCCTTCGGCTTGGTCATCGACAACAGCGGATCGATGGAGGGTCGGCCGCTGGATTATGCCAAGGCGGCGGCGACCATGGTGCTAAAGCATTTGCGCGCCGACGATCATTTCGGCTTAGTCGTCTTCTCGAACTCAGCCCGGACGGTGATCCCGCTGCAAAAGGTAAGGGACAAGGCTCAGGTGGAATCTGATATTGCTAGGATCCAGGCGGAGGGCAGCACGAATTTAACGGCGGGTTGGATGTTGGGCCGGGACGAGGTCGTGAAGGCGCCGCCGGGCTTGCCTCGGAAACTGCTTCTGCTCACGGATGGGCATTTGAACGCGGGCATTTGCGAGCCGACGCAGGTGCGGCAGATCGTGGGCGCGGGTCTTGAAATGAACGGGATTCGCACCAGTTGCCTTGGCTTCGGGGAGGGCTACAACGAGGATTTACTGAACGATGTCGCGCGCGTGGCCTCGGGGTCGCTGCACGACGCGGCTTCGCCCGAGAAATTCTCGCATATTTTCCGGCAGGAACTCGAATCGCTGCTCGCTTTGAGCGTGCAAAATCTGCGGCTGCGTCTGCGGAAATTGCACTATTGCAGCGGGGTGACGCTGCTGAGTGATTATCCCATGGTGCATCTGCCCGAGGGGGGCGTTGAAATTACGATCGGTGATCTGGTGAGCGAGGAGGAACGGGTGCTGGTTCTGGCGCTCGAAGTATTGCCGATTCCGTTTTTGCCGGATGGCACCCCGGCGGTTGGCTTGGAAGGGGAGGCCCTGCTCGAGATCGAACTGGCCTACGATGAGATCAACGAGACTGGCATCACCTCGCAGACCGAGCAGCGCACGATTCGTTTGGCGGCGGTGCAAAATCCGGACGAGGTGCGGGTGAATTCGCAGGTCGTCGGCTGGGTCGCCACGCAGCAGGTGGGCCGGGCTATCGCGGAGGCGATCGTCGAGCGGGATCGGGGCGACGTGAATGCGGTGCGCGAGAGAATTCGCGAAACGCGGGAGCAATTGGAGAGTTACGGGTGCCCGGCGGATACCAATGCGTCGATCGAGAATCTTACGCGTTTTGAGGAGGCCAGCGCGGAATGGGATTCGCGGGATCGCAAGCGCACGCGTTCGTTTTTATCTCGGACGATGAAGATGAGTTCGTATTACCAAGCGGAATATGAGGAGCCCGAGTCGCGTCCGGCCCCGCTGATCGATCCGGAACCAAACCCGGAAACGCCCATGGCCGGAGATTTGGATACTCAATAATTAGAGCGGTCTAAACCATACTCTAGCCGCCACTTTGCACCGGCGAGGGCCGCAGGACTGGGTCAGTCGCTCGGGCAGGGTGTTTGCAACACAGCCGCTTCACTGCCGCCGCCCCCCTGCAACCCCCGGCGCTCGCAAATCAGCGGCCACATTATTATTTAAAACGCTCTGGTCAAAAAGCGCCTTTCTGGAAAAAAGGCGGATTTGCCAAAAAGACGGCACGGTTTGTGCATCTTAATCTATCGTCCGATCGAATGGACGAGTCATAATTTGGTAGTGGTTGGGGCCGGGGCATCCGCAAGGGTGTCCCGGCTTTCCCTTATCCAAGCGCGGTTTTAGAGGCGTTCTTCTTCGATATCGTAAATATCGAAAAAAGCGTAAACCGGGCGGTTGCCCCGCAGGTTGGCGGGGACGTAATCCTCCATGTATTCTTGGAGCGCGTCCGGCAGTTCGCTCAATCGCTTGCCGCGAAAGTCGTTGTTCCACTTAATGATCTCAACCCGAGGGCGAGGTGTGGCTTTTTCGAGAATGAAAGCTTCGACCTCGGCGTCGGTGGCCCCAGTGGCGATGAAGGCCTTAAAATCCTCGTAAGGAATGCCGACAAACTCGAGCCACATCATGTCCAACGGGCAACCGGAATGGTATTCCCCGGCGGTCCCGGCGACGACGGAGCGGCACTTATCGACACAGCGCTGCGCGATGACGTAGCCCGCGAGGGTGACGCGAGGGCTGGCGGGGAAGGTTTTGGTGAGGTCTTTGGCGAGCAGGGTGAGTTTTTCAGGAGTGGTCATGGGAAGTATTGTTTTAATTACATCGAACAATAAACCGGGGAACTCGTTTCAACAAGGGTAGATTGTGCCGAAGAAAGACATTGGTCGGTGAATTTTTCCCTTGGAAAATTTTTTAAGAGCGAATAGAAAAACATCCCATGGATGAATTCATGCGTGCAGCGATCGACGACGCCAAAAAAGGTTTGGCGGAGGGAGGAATTCCCATCGGCTCGGCGATTGCCCGCGAAGGTAAGCTGCTCGCCACGGGCCATAACAAGCGGGTGCAGGACGGAGACCCGATAACTCATGCGGAAATTGATTGCCTGCGCAATGCTGGGCGTATCGGCAACTACCACGGCACCACGCTCTACTCGACGTTGATGCCGTGTTACCTCTGTTCCGGGGCGGTTGTGCAGTTTGGGATTAAGAAAGTCATTGTTGGCGAAAGCCGCACATTTGCTGGCGGGCCGGAATTCATGCGGGCGCACGGGGTGGAGGTGATCGATCTCGATTTACCGGAATGTTACGAAATGATGGCGAAATTCATCGAAGAAAATCCCTTGCTCTGGAATGAGGATATTGGCAGATAATTCCTGTCGTTCATCATTACCGTCTTCCTCATTGTCCGTCCTAATCTCCTCTCCACTGTAAGTCATGGGTAACAAGCTCTACGTCGCGAACCTCGCGTTCCACATTACCGAAACCGAAATTCAGGACCTGTTCTCGCCGTTTGGTGGCGTGCAAGAGGTCAAACTGATCCTCGATAAAATGACCGGCAAATCGCGCGGTTTCGCGTTTGTCACAATGGCTAGCGATGGGGAAGGGGAGCGGGCCATGACAGAATTGAACGGCCAACGCTTCGAGGGTCGGGCGATCGCTATTACCGAGGCTCGTCCGCGCGAAGAGCGTCCGTCCGGGCCTCGCCCACCGGGACACGGGGGCCCTTTCCGGCCCAATACCCCGCCTCCGGCAGCGGGCGGCAGTGGATTTGGGGCCAATCGCCCTCCTTTCTCCGGGGCGACCGGTCGAACGGGTGGCAGCGGACGTGATTCCGGGGGCCGGGGCGAACCGCCTCGTCGCGAAAAAGAGAAGCCACGCGGCCCGCGTCCGATGCGCGAGACTGAAGACGACGATTATTGAGAGTAGCGGTCACTTGGTCTCAAAAAATCTCTGACCCACGCTTGCCAGCGTTTCCGGTCCCAACGTAGAGTCAACGCGTGAGTAGCTACCAAGTTTTTGCCCGTAAATATCGACCCAAGACGTTTGACGACGTGATTGGGCAGGAGCACATCACGCAGACGCTGAAAAATGCGATCGAGCAGAATCGACTGGCGCACGCTTACCTTTTTGTCGGCCCTCGTGGCACGGGCAAAACCTCGACGGCCCGCATTCTTGCGAAGGCGCTGAACTGCGCGACCGGCGGCGGCAAACCAACCGCCACACCCTGCGGCGTGTGCGATTCCTGCATCGAAATCGCCCAAGGAAACAGCCTCGATGTGCTCGAGTTTGACGCCGCCTCCAACACTCAGGTGGACAAAATCCGCGAGATCATCATCGACAACGTTAAATTTCTCCCCACTCGCGGCACCTACAAATTATATCTCGTGGACGAGGTCCACATGCTCTCGACCTCGTCCTTCAACGCGCTCCTGAAAACACTCGAGGAGCCGCCTCCCCACGTGAAGTTTCTTTTTGCCACGACCGATCCGCAGAAAGTGCCGGTGACCATTCTGAGTCGTTGCCAGCGTTTCGACTTGAAGCGCATTCCCGACACGCTGATTGCGGAACATTTGCAGTTCATCGCGGTTCAGGAAAAAATCGTGCTCGCCGAGGAGGCCGCCAACTCAATTGCTCGGGGTGCGGACGGCGGTTTGCGCGACGCGGAATCGATGCTCGACCAGTTGGTGGCGTTTTGCGGGGAATCGATTGGCGAGGAAGACGTTCTGAAAATTTTCGGGTTCACCTCGCAGGAAACGATCACGGCCCTGAGCGAGCATCTCCTCCGGATTGAGACACCGCAGGCGCTGGCTCTCGTCCATGCCCAGTCGGAAGCGGGCAAGGACCTGATGAAAGTGCTCACTGACTTGCTCGGGCACCTGCGCAATTTGCTAGTTTTCCAAGTGGATCCGCGTTCACTCGATCGGGAGATTCCGGCTGCCTTGCGCGCGACGTTGCAGGAACAGGCGAGCTATATTTCCGGGCCCAAGCTGCTGGAACTTATCCAACAACTTTCCGACGCTGAAGGCCGCATGAAGTGGTCGGCCAACAAGCAACTGCAACTGGAGATCGCGCTGATTCGGTCCACGCAAAGTTTGCAGGTCTCCTCGCTCGACGATGTGTTAGCGGCGCTGACCTCGCTGCGGGACGGAACTCCCGTCGGCACCACGCCACAACTGGCCCCTCCGCCTCGGGCATTTACCCCAGCACCGGCGCCTGCTCCGGCCGCTGCAACGACCAAACCGACTCCGCAACCCGCGCCCCGTCCGGCTGCGGCCAAGGAAACGGCCAAGGAAACGGCCAAAACGGAAACCCCTCCACCGCCTGTTGCCAAAGTGGAAGCCGCGCCGCCGATTGAGAAACCGGAGCCCATGGCAGTATTGGAGCCGGAACCTCCCGTTCTGGTGACGGTTTCTGATTCGATGGAGGAATTGTGGACGAAGTTTATGGGAGCGGTGAATCGCAAACGGAAACTGATTGTTAGTTTTCTCGAATCCGCCCAGCCGGAAATGGGAGAGGACGACTTGCTGACGCTCGCTTTCCCGACGGATGCGGGTTTCGCAGTGGAAAACTTGCAACGGCCAAACAACCGCACGTTCCTCGAGGAATTAGCCTCCGAATTGCGCGGTCGGCCCACCAAGGTTCAATCCGTTCTCCGCGCTGGAGTGATTCCGCCGTCGGTGAGCTATGCCCCGGAGGAGGAAAAACCGGTTGACCCGATGGAAGCCTTCAAAAACGATCCTCTAATCAAAAAAGCCCTCGAAATTTTTAAGGCAGAGATCACCTCTGTTATTCCCGCTACCTCCGCTCAACCCTAACTAAAAAAACATTCCCTTATGAATATCCAGAAAATGATGAAGCAGGCGCAAAAGATGCAGGAAGAACTTGCGCGCACCCAGGAAGAACTCGCTCAGCGCACGGTCGAGGCCAGCGTCGGGAGCGGGAAAGTGACCGTTGTGGCTACGGGCGGGGGCGACATTGTCTCGTTGAAGATTGATCGCGAGATTGTCGATCCGGAGGACGTGGAATTTTTGCAGGACCTCATTCTCAGCGGCATCCAGCAGGCGATCGAAAAAGGTCGGGCCATGCAGCAAGCCGAGATGGGCAAGATCACGGGCGGCATGGGTTTGCCTCCGGGAATGGGTTTCTAACTTCGGGCAGCCCAAATAATGGGCCTAGTTGGTCTGGTCGGTGGGCCTAGTTGGCCCGACTGGCCTAATCAGCGGTCGCACCAATCCGGACGTTAGCAGCGGCGCGCTGGGCGCGAAACCATTCGGCAAAACTAACCTCATTGCGGCTTGAGGAGTAGCGTTCCATGATGCTTTCGCGATCGGATTTCCATTTTGCGTCATCCAGCGGTTCGAGTTTTTCCACGTAGGCAATCGCTCCGCCGTCTGTCGTGGGCAGCAAATCGCTGACTGCACCCTCGGCCAAAGAAGCGGCGCGCATTTGCACAATGCGGTCTGCGTTCATTTCCTTGCTTTGCTGCAACTCCGCTGGGGAATAGGGCGGCAGCGTCTCCGCTTTTAACCCGGCGGCTTCCGCAGCTTGGGCGAAGGTCTGACCCGCTTTGAGCGCGGCCTGAAACGCTTTTTGCAACTCGGCGGCTTTCGTCGTCATAGCAGTCGCGATTTTTTCTTCCTGAAGCAGGTTGGTGATCTTTGGAGTGGCCTCGGCGAGGGTTTGCGGGACGGATGGTTCGATTTTTTCGAGATGGAAAATATAGAAGCCGTCGTCTGCCTGAAAGACATCGCTGTCGGGCGTTTCGGCGGTCAGGGCAAAAACGGCAGGCCCGGCTTGCGTGACGCCGGCGATTTCCGCAGGGGGATTCGCGCTGGTGAAGGGTGCGGTTTCTTTGATCGGAAGTTTGAGTTCCGAGGCGATGGCGTCAAATTTTGCGCCGGGCTTGAGCATGCGCTGGGAGAAATCGTCGGCCTGAAGCGAGATCGGTTGGAGTTTGGCGACTTTCTCCTTGCCGGTGAGTTTGCGGTCGGCCTCGGCGAGGGTCAGCGCGATGTATTTGACCGAGCGTTTTTCGTCGGATTTGAAAGTGCTCTGGTTTTTATCGAAGTAGCTCTTGATCTCCTCGGGGGTGACTTTGACGGTCGCGGCGAAGGTGTCGCGTGGCAATTTAACGACTTGCAGATGGCGCTTGCGGAAGGCGTTACCGTAGGCTTCGCGCACTTCCTCCTCGGAAGTGATGGAGGCCGTGGCGATGAGTTCGCGGAGTTTTTCGAGGCGGAGTTCGTCGCGCACGAGATCGTTAAATTGCTCTTCGCTGAATCCGCGCGGGCTGAGGACATTGGCGACGAAGGCTTGGTAACGGGTGAAATCGAATTGTCCGTCGTTCTGAAAAGGTTGCAGCGACTGGATTTTCGCGGTGATCGCATCCGCACCGGGCTCGATCAGGAGACGGTTGGCTTTTTCGCGGAGGACGAGCGTGTTCCAGACGTAATCTTCCATCGGCTCACGACTGCCGCCGCTGGCGAGAATCTGGAGTAAATCATACATGCCGAGGATGCGGGCGACATCGAATTGTTTCTCCATTCGACCGAACTCGATGTTCGTGACCGGCTTTCCGTAGATCGTGCCAATGGCGTTTTTACTCAGTTTTTCCAGATCGGCGCGGTTGTAGAGAAAGACAAAGGCGACGATCACGACGATGGAAATCAGCATCATCAGCCAGCGCTGATTCTTCCTCATTAGATTGATCATAAATTAGTTGGGGATTCGTGGTTGATTTTGGGAAGTGGATTTCTTAGATTGGAGGAACGATGAGATTTAGTCGTCTGTTACCTTCCCAGCAACATCTTTTTGCCGTCGCGGCGGCAAGCGGTGTTTTTCTAATTTCCCTAGCCCCTTCCGCTCGGTCGCAGGATACTATCCGGCAATCGAACGGAACCGTGCGAACCGGCCAGATTACCGGCGTGCGAAACGGGAGCGTGATGATTAAGTTCGGCCCCGGTGAGATTGGCGTGCCTCTCGCTCAGGCGACGACGATCACGATGGCGACTCCCGCCAACGTTGCGAAAGGGCTCGGGCTGCAAGAGGCCGGGAAACCCGCCGAGGCGCTCGCGTTGCTCAAACCGATCGCGGATCAATTTGGAGGGTTGCCGCTCGACTGGGCACAAAATGCGACCGCTTCGATCGGGAATCTTTATCTTTCGCTCGAGAAAACGACGGATGCCTCGGCCGCCTATGCCAAATACAAGCAACTTTATCCCGGAGCCGAGCTCTCGCTCCAAGCGGATGTCGGAATGGCCCGGGTCGCTGCCGCCTCGGGCAAACTCGCTGAGGCCAAGGCAGCGCTCGCACCCATTCTTGCCAACGCCCTGACGAAACCGGACATCACCAAAGCCGAGTCGGCCGCATTCGGCCAAGCCTACTTCACCCTCGGATCCATCGCCGAAAAAGAAAACAATCCCGCTGAGGCCCTCGAAAATTACTTGCGCACTGTGACTATTTTCTATGCCGACCGCGCCACTGCTGCCCGTGCGCAGGAACGGGCGGATGCCTTGCGCAAAAACGGGAGTGTTGCAGTGCCTTAAACTCCAGCGTATAACATCCGCCTTACGCCCCTTTCCACCATCATTTTAGCCATCCAGTAATCAATGAAAAAAACGTTTTCCCTCACTCACCGCACCGTTCTTAGCTTATCCGGCCTGATGCTGATCGCCCAGAGCGCACTTGCCCAAGAAGCAGCTCCCGCCGCAGGCGCAGCCCCCGAATCGCACTCCATCCTCCAACTTATCTGGCACGGCGGTCCCCTCACGGTCGGCATCTGGATCTGTCTCGTGATGACCTCGGTGACGATGGTTACTTTTATCGTGCAAAACATCATTTTCCTCCGGAACGACAAGCTCGCTCCGCCTCCCCTGCTGGATTCCTTGAGCCAGACGCTCAGTTCCGGAAACTACCAAGAGGCTTGGGAAATCTGCCGGGCAAACACCTCTTACATTGCCAACGTTCTCAAGGCCGGTCTCGAGCGGCTTGGTCGTGGCAAGGAAGCCGTTCAGGAAGGCCTCGCGGAGCATGGCCTGCGTGAAGCCCAGATCTTGCGCACCCGCAACAGCTACCTCTCGGTCATCGGCGTTGTTTCACCCATGATCGGTCTGCTCGGAACCGTTATCGGAATGATGCGCGCCTTCGCTACTCTGGCGTCGAGCGGCATCAAAAATCCCAGCGCTCTCGCGGCGAACATCTCCGAGGTGTTGCTCGCTACGGCTAGCGGTCTTTTCATCGCGATTCCCGCATTCGTTTGCTATTACATTTTCCGTAACCGCTCCCAAATGGTCATCGTGCACGCCGACGATAAGATCAACGAGCTGATCTCCGACATTCCTTACGAGGAACTGGCCGGCGTTCGGATCGGTGAAAACTTCAGCGCTGGTGCGGGCGCCCCGGGCACCGCTGCCGGTGAATCGCGGAGAGTCTCCATGGCGCTCACCACCAACTGCCCCGTCTGCAACGGCGCCGTCACTCCCGGAGTGAATCCCTGCCCGCATTGCAGCGCGACGTTGCAGTGGACCTAATCGTTTCCTGACCATTTCCTAACCGCCCATCCCGCCCAGGACCATGTCGCACACGTCCCAGACCAAAGGTTCCCTCCGGGTCATGCCCGAGGAAGATCCGGAATTTCAGATCGCGCCGATGATCGACATTCTGCTCGTTCTGCTGGTGTTTTTTATGTCGATTAGCTCGACCCAAGTCTTGCAATCCAACGAGCAGGTCCAGCTTCCGGTCGCCGGCAAAGCCAAAGATCCGAAAGAAGGCGAGGGCGACGGCAGCGCCATCCTCAACGTCCTTTGGGTTCCGCTCGGAAACGCCGGTCAGATCCAATACAACGAAATCACGGTCAACGACGCCACCGGCATCGTCGGCCCCCTGCAGGACGCGATCAAAAAGAATCCCAAACTTCGCGTCATCGTCCGGGCCGATCGCCGTGCCCCGTATAGTTTCGTGCGGCCGCTGCTGGTTGCCGTCGGACAGGCCGGAGCGATCAACATTACTTTTTCCGTGGTAAACAAGGACGACGAAAAATGAGGAGGACTTTCTAACATGGCCGGATCAGTTGGTTCAGAAGACGGCGACGTCGGATTTCAAATCGCGCCGATGGTCGATGTGGTGTTCGTGTTATTGCTCTTTTTTATGGCCATGGCCGGCACGCAAAAGACCGAGCTTGAGCTTTCGATCAACCTGCCCGGAGGAGGCAACCCCAAGGAAGGTCCGCCGCCGACCCCGATCATCATCGACATCAACCAAGACGATTCGATTGTGGTTAACGGCAAAACGTTCGATTCCCCAAGCACCAAGAATCTCGTGCAATTGGAGGGTTGGCTCGCGGAAACGATCAAGATGTTTGGCGGAAAAGATCCGGTCATCATTCGGCCGTCGATGGAAACGACCCAAGAGCGAATCATCGACGTGCTCAACGCCGCTGCCGCTGCGAAAGTTTCTAACTTGAGCTTCGGTTAGCCGCGATTCGACCTTCGCTTAATCCACCGGCCGATCTTCGGCGATGGTTTTTTCGTAGAGGCAGAAAAAGCAAATCGGGATCAGGCTGGAGATGAGTTTGAAGATGGTGCCTAGGATGGTTGTTACCTCCCAATTGTCGAAGGCGGGTTTGGTCTGCAACATTCCGACGCCGATCAGGCTGACCAATTGAATCGGCAGGAAAATAAGGAGAAACAGCCCAATGATCTGCCACGTTTTGTCGGCCGTGAGGCGAATGCTCCGCCGCAAGGCCGCAGCACCCCATTCACCCTCGGCAATGACCACGATGATCGCGAGGCTGAGTCGGAGCGCGAGAAAGAGCGCGGGCGCGAGGCAGAATAAGCGCAACGGCCAACTTTCGATTGGCAGAAAGAAAAGGATCGCACTCATCAGAATCAGCCCGATCATTAAAAAATTCGTCCAGCAAAGCTGAAACCAATGGCTCACTCCGACGGATAGACACTCCAGAAAGGTGGCGCGGCGCCCGATCCTGTCGGCAAAAAGCGCCTGCAAAATGCCTCCGGTCATGACAATGCCGAAGACGAGTTCAATCACGAGGCTGGTCTGGAGCGCCGGAAAGAAATTTTTCCTCCCGAAAACCTCATACGCGACATAACTGGAGAGCGCCTGGCAGGGCAGACCGATCGTCAGGACGAGCCCCAAGATGACGCCGAAATAGCGTGCGTAGAGCCGGAATGCGGAACTGAGAATATCATTCATCGAACAAGCCGGGAACCGGGCCGCTTTCTGCGGAAAACCTTCCCCTGCGAGGAATTCTGCCTGAGCGAGACGATGGAAGACAAGAAGCTATCGTCAAAAGTTCCCGAAGTTTTTTTAACCACGAATGGACATGAATAGACACGAAGAAATCACAGGAGAGCACTCTTTCGCCCAAAAAACCGTGTCCGTCCGTTGTTTTTGGAGATGGCCCTAATAAATCGCTGGCGTCGGACGTTGATTCGGTGTGATGAAACGAAAAACGCTCCTCTTGTGCTTGCTCTTTGCCTTGCCGCTTCACGCGGCTGATCCGATTCCGAACCGGTTGATCGATTACGCTGGCTTCCAAAAAATCGTGATCGCTTCCGCAGAAACACGTGAGCAGAACCGCCTGACCGAGGTGCGTTTCCTCGAACTGATGCGGGAGCCCGGGACGTTGCTGCTCGATGCGCGCAGTCCGGCGATGTTTGCCCTGCGGCATGTCGAGGGTGCGATCAATTTGCCTTATCCAGATTTCACTGCGGAATCCCTGGGGCGCGTGATTCCTTCCAGCACGAAGCGGATTTTGATCTATTGCAATAACAACTTTCTCGGGAGTCCAGTGTCGTTTGCGTCGAAAGTGGCACCGGCCTCATTGAATCTGGCTACCTATGCCGCGCTGGCGGCTTATGGCTACACGAATATTTTCGAACTCGGGCCGTTGCTCAATGTTGCTACGACGCAGATTCCGTTTGCGGGGACGGAGGTCGGCAAGTAACGGGCGCAGCGGGCTTGAATTTAGGGGAGATTTTTGTGGCTGCCGTCGCAGAGCGCGCCGTTGCCGCTGTGTTTGCAGCCGCAGAAATAAACCGTGCCGTCTTTTTCGGCTTTGTAAGGCACGGGAGAAAATCCCGAGCCCTTGTGGGAACCGTCGCAGAACGGCTGACTTTTGCTCTGGCCGCACGAGCACCAGTAATAGGATTTGCCGGCTTCAACGGCGACAGGGAAGGGGGCTTTTTGGGCGATGTGCGGTTCGTTCATGGAATGGAGGTTAGCAGAGAGATGAGCCTGCGGTCTAGAGTTGTTCGACGTGAAAACCTTCGCGTCGGAGAAGTTGGACAATGCCGTTTTCGCCAACCAGATGGCCGCTGCCGACGATGATGAGGACGTTTTCTTTTTGCCCGATGGTGGCGCGGATGGTGGGCATCCAGGCGCTGTTTCGGTCGTCGAAAAGGGATTTGTAGAAGCCTTTTTCCTTGCGTCCGCTGCGATTGATAAGGACATCGAGGGAGTTGATATCGCCCGTCTCCCAAGACTGGATCATTTGCCGAAACCAAGCGCCGGTGAAGGGTAGGGAGGTGAGGGTTTCGCGGAGGTATTTGTCCGCCTCATCGTCGTTTAGGTCGCGGAATGGGGCGGTCTGGGCTTTGATTTTTTCGAGGCCACCGGTGGGTTTGCCTTCTTTGCGTGCGAGTTCGTAAAAATGGTAATCGACGCCGAGTTCGCTGTGGTAGCCGTTGCTCGCGAGGTAGTAGCCCATGAGCAGATCGGAGACGAGCCAGGGGCGCATTGGTTCGATTTTTTCGAGGGAAATCTGGAAGTAGGGCAGGAGGGTTTTTAACATCGTCAACGTCTCTCGGCTGAGGTGCTGACTGAGTTTTTCGCCCTTGGGATAAAGGCCGTCGCGGACGGAGTCAGCCATGGATTGCGCGTGGTTTTGGTCGGCTAGATCGATCTCGAAAAGGACGCGGTTGGAATTTTGGAAAGCGCGTCGCAGCGCGGGTTTGAGGGGGTAGGCGGATTTGGGCAAAACGTGGATCGAGCCCATGAGATAGACCGTATTGGTCGGGGATTGAATCTGCCAGAGGACGCTCGGCCGGGTGTCTTGCGGCGCGAAGGTGCGGCATCCGCCGAGGAAAAGGAGGACGAGGCCGAGGAGGGCGGCGAGGCGGTTTTTCAGGTCAGCCTTTCTTCAAGACGAGTTGGACGGCCGTCTGGAGCATCCGCCGCTGAGCGCGCACGCGGCGGTCGAGGGAAAATTCGGAGGGTGTCTCGAGGGTGAAGCACAGCGTGGCCTGATTGCGGGCGAGGTAGATCGCCTCCGGGCCTTCGGGGAGACCGCGGTGCTTGATCGATCGATGAAGATAACCCGGGCCGGAGACTTTGCGACCCTCGATCCGGGAACGTGGGTCGGGCGGGATGATGCGCTGAACGCTTTCGAGAAGGATCGGGCTGAGCGGGGCTGGGAGCGAGTCCAGTTCGTAAATGTAAATGCCTTGGGCGTCGTAGTCCTCGTGGAGGGTGATCGCGAGGTCGAACTGGCGGCCGGCAATGAGTCGATGCAGCGCGCGGAAGGCGGGAATCGAGGTGTCGTGAAACTGCCGGTTAAGGTCGCGGCCTCGGGAATCGCCGCGAATGTTTGCGGTCAGGCCCCAAGGGTTGAGACAGGGAAAAAGGACGCAGGCGGTTTTTTGCAGGGTATCTCCATGGCGCGAAACCCAGGAGAGCAACCCTTCGGTGCTGGCGGGTTCGTCCCCGTGGATGCCAGCGGAGAGGTATAGGTGTGGAGCGTTTTTCAGCGGGCGGCGGGTCTCCAGCACATAGAGAGGAAAGCCGTCGTGCTCCGCAAATTTTTTCATGGTCAGCCCGGTTTGGCGGGCCGTTTCGCGCCAGCGTTTGACGAGTCCCGGATAACGATGGCACTCGTGCCGGGGGAGCAGTTTCATTGGGCCAAGGCGTGAAGCAGTTTATCGTGGATGCCGTCGAATCCTCCGTTGCTGAAGACGGCAATGAGGTCGCCGGGGCGGGTCTGCGGCACGAGATCGGCGACGATGCTGGCGGCGTCGGGCAGGTAATGCGCGGGAATGTTTCGGGAGCGCAGCACTTCGACGATTCGCTCGGGATGCAGCCGGTCGGAGGCCGGGAGCTGTTCGAGGCGGGCGACTTGGGCCAGATAGACGCCGTCCGCACCGGAAAACGCGTCGGGCAGTGCATCCTGAAAAACCGCGCGGCGGGTGGTGTTGGAGCGTGGCTCGAAAACGGCCCAGAGCCGGGATTCAGGATATTGCTGGCGCAAACCTGCGATGGCCTGGCGGAGCGCGGTGGGATGATGCCCGAAATCATCGATTACCTTCACCCCGCGCACTTCACCGCGCACTTCTTGACGTCGGCGGACCCCCTCAAAACTGGTGACGGCGGCGGCGATTTGATCCATCGCAATGCCGTAATGATGAGCGGCGCAGATCGCCATGGCGGCGTTGCGGACGTTGTATTCCCCGACGAGACCGAGGTGAAACGACTGGCCCAGAACGATAAAATTCGACCCATCCGGACCATAATCGGTGACCTGGAGTGACACATCGGCGGACGGAGAAAATCCGACGCGGAGCAGCGGTGCAGGGCAGGTGGAGGCGGCTTCGAGGGAATTGGGATCGTCGGCGTTGACTAGGACCACGCCATTTTTTGGCACAATATTCAGCAAACGGCGGAAACTGAGTTGGATCGCGGCGAGGTCCTCGAAAATGTCGGCGTGGTCGAACTCGATGTTGTTCACAATGACCAACTCGGGGAGGTAATGGACGAATTTGGAGCGTTTGTCGAAGAACGCGGTGTCGTATTCGTCACCCTCGATGATGAAATGCTCCGACGGCGCGAGCCGAGCGGGTTCATTTAGGTTGCGCGGCAAGCCGCCGATCATGTAGCCGGGTTGACGTCCGGCCGACTCAAAAATCCACGCCAGCAGGCTCGTGGTGGTGGTTTTTCCGTGAGTGCCCGTGACGACCAGATTGCGGCGGCCCCGGAGGAAAAATTCTTTGAGCGTCTCCGGCAGCGAAAGGTAGTAGAGCTTGCGATTGAGGACCTCCTCCAACTCGAGATTGCCCCGGCTGATCGCATTGCCCACGACGATCAAATCGGCATCGGTGGGAATGTTTTCCGGCCGAAAACCCGACTTGAGGGCAATGCCGCGAGACTCGAGATAGACCGACATCGGGGGATAGACATTGGCGTCGGAGCCGGTCACGCGATATCCTTGCCCCTGCAAAGCGGCGGCCACGGAGCCCATCGCGGTGCCGCAAATACCAATGAAGTGGATGTTTTTGATTTCCTGATGCATTAAAACGGGATCGGCGAGGGACGGACTACGTTCGATATTCAATACCGAACGCGGCTTGTCGAGGAGAAGGTTGCGCAAAAATCGCAGGAAATGCTGCCAAACCGCGTAGTTTCAGGCAGTTTTTCCGCTTGACCCCGTGGAGTTACAGGGCATCATACCGCGACTTTTCACGCATCCCGAAAAGAACTCTTAAATAGTGACATGCATTTAAATACGGGCACCATCCTATGGACTTTTTGCTATCTTTCCGTCCTCGTGGGCCTCTCGGCCTACGGTTTGCATCGTTACTCGATCATTTACCTGTTTCTAAAGTATCGGAAGCAGGAGCCCAAGCCGCTCCGGGAGTTTGAGACGTTGCCGTTGGTCACGGTCCAACTGCCGATTTATAACGAATTTTATGTCGTAGAGCGCCTGTTGGAATCGGTTTCGCGACTCGATTACCCGAAGGAATTGTTGCAGATCCAAGTGCTGGACGATTCGACCGATGAAACTGTCGAAATTACTCAAAATCGGGTGGATATCATGGCCGCTGACGGCTGGGATATCGCTGTCGTCCGCCGCGAAAACCGGGTGGGATTCAAGGCAGGTGCGTTGGAGGAGGGATTGAAAACAGCGAAAGGCGATTATGTTTTCATTCTCGATGCGGATTTTGTCCCAACACCGGACATGTTAAAAAAATCGATCCATTTCTTCACGGATCCGAAAATTGGCATGCTCCAAACGCGCTGGGGTCACATCAATCGCACCTATTCTCTCTTAACTCGCGTCCAAGCGATGTTCCTTGACGGACATCTTCTGCTGGAACAGACCGCCCGTTGTCGCAGCGGACGTTTTTTTAACTTCAACGGCACGGCCGGCATCTGGCGGAAAAGCTGCATTGTCGAGTCTGGCGGATGGCAGCACGATACCCTCACCGAGGACCTTGACCTGAGCTATCGAGCTCAGATGTGCGGATGGAAGTTTACTTTCCTCACCGATGTAGTCACGCCCGCAGAATTGCCGGTGGACATGAACGGCTTTAAATCCCAGCAGCACCGCTGGACCAAGGGCAGTGTGCAAACCTGCAAAAAGATTCTTCCGCGGCTTTGGCGGAGCGACCTGCCATGGATCATCAAGATGGAGGCCACTGCCCATCTCACCTCGAACTTTGCCTACCTGCTCCTCGCCGCGCTGTGCGTCCTGCTGCATCCCGCCTCCAACGTCCGGATCGAAGGTTGGTGGCATTTGCTCATCGTGGACATCCCGATTTTCCTTTCCGCCTCCGGCTCTGTCGCATTGTTCTACCTTTGTGCGCAGATCCACCTCCATCCGAAAAGCTGGATGCGCGAAATGCTCCTCCTCCCGCTCCTGCTCGCCCTCGGCATTGGTATGTCGCTGAACAACGCAAAAGCGGTCCTCGAAGCCATTTTCAATCAGGAGTCCGGCTTCGAACGCACCCCGAAATACGGTATCGAGAAAAACGGGCAGACTTGGAATACCGCCCGCTACATTCCCATCAAGTCGCTCCTGCCAATCGCGGAACTCATTTTCGCGGCCTACTTCACCTGGTTCGTCTGGGAAGCCGTGCAACGGGCTCAATACTTTAACATTCCTTTTCTGCTCCTCTTCCAAGTCGGGTTCAGTTACGTTGCCTTGAACTCGCTCGCCCAGTGGATTCCGTGGGGCAGCCTCGGAAAACGCCTTGCAGGTTCGCCTGTTCCCGCCTAGTTAAATCCCGAAACCCCCAAAACCACTTCATTTTTTATCACGCTTAGGAACCAAATTTGCTAAAAATAACAGGTATGCAGGGATTTAAGGTGCTCGTGACGCTATTTTTGCTCACGCTCTGCGCGTCCGCCGAGTCGGCATTTTTCCCCCCGATTCGTGAAGCTATCATCAGCGTGCCCGACCAGAAATTGGTCGTGATGGAAGGCACAAAAAAGCTGGCCACGTTCCCCGTTTCTACTTCTCGGTTCGGCTTGGGCGACCGTCACAATAGTTGGTCCACTCCGACCGGTTCGCTTCGGATCGCCCAGAAAATCGGGGATCACGTTCCTCCGGGTGCCGTCTTTCGCCGCCGGCAGCCGACCGGAGAAATCCTTCAGCCCAATGCGCCGGGGCGCGATCCGATCGTTTCCCGCATTCTCTGGCTCTCCGGCAATGAGGAGTGCAACAAGAACGCTTATAATCGCTGCATCTACATCCACGGGACGACGGAAGAAAATCTCATTGGCCGACCCGTGAGCTTCGGTTGTGTCCGGATGAAGTCGAAGGATGTGATCGTGCTTTACGACATGCTTTCAGTCGGTTCTCAGGTCAACATTGTGACGGATAATGTGCGGAAAGCTCTCGACAGTTACACCGTAGCAAAACTCCAGCCGATGGCTACCGGCGGCGTTCCGCTGACCGGGTCGAGATAACGGCCACTCAGGCTGTAATCGGCAGGCAGGGCGTGTCGTTCAGGATCTCGCGGAGAGCTCCGGATAATTTTCGCAGAGCGAGATCGAGCCGGGTTTTGATCGTTCCGAGTGGGATTTTCATGGTTTGCGAAATCTCCCTCTGACTCATTCCTTGGAAATAAGCCCACTCCACCACTTTACGTTGAGCCTCGGGCAACCGGTCGAGCAACGACGCAATCACGCGCTGCATCTCGGCCGATTCGATATCGCCCTCAATGCGCGTGTGGGTCCAAGCTGCGGGCTGCTTTTCCATGTCGTTTTCGAGCCGGTCTTCTGCCCGCTGGCGGCATTGATATTTCCGAAGCCGATCGATCGCGCGTCGTCGAGCGATTGTCATCAACCAACCCGCGACCTTACCTTTTTCCGCGCAATAACGGTCGGCAGAAGACCACAGGTCGGCAAAGATTTCCTGCACAACATCTTCGGCGGTGAAATCATCGTGTAAAACCCGGGAGACTTGGATTTTCAACATCGTTGCGTAGCGCCGGTGGAGCTCGGCAAATGAGTCGGCCTGGCGATCGACAATGCGGTCCATAAGTTGCCCGTCGGACATTTCGTGGATGGATACAGGAGAGATAGAATCAAAGGTGTAGAGCATAGCGAGGAATGAGGTGGTTGGAGCGGTTGATAACAGCAACTGTTTAATAGCACTCGAGGTGCCATCATCGTTTTCCCCCGGGGAGGATGGAAAACAAACGTTTTTTCTGTATTAATGTAATACGAAAGTGTCCGCTATAAATACACTTTAGCGCCCGGCCATTACCTCCTGCGGTAGCTTCGATTCATTCCCATTGCCGTTGACCATCCAGCGCGCATCCACGATAGTGCGCTCCTTTTCCAAAGCCCAACGCTCCGCCATGTCCACCGCTCGCACTCGTAATTTCTGCATCATTGCCCACATCGATCACGGCAAAACCACGCTCTCCGATCGCCTGCTCGAACATACCGGGACGATCCAGATGCGCGAATCGCAGGATCAAATGCTCGACGCCATGGACCTCGAACGCGAGCGCGGCATCACGATCAAATCGCATCCCGTGACGATGCAATACAAGGCCAAGGACGGCGAAATCTACAAACTCAACCTGATGGATACCCCGGGCCACGTCGATTTCGCCTACGAAGTCTCCCGGTCGCTCGCCGCTTGCGAAGGTGCCCTCCTCATCGTCGATGCTGCGCAAGGCGTCGAAGCCCAGACCGTTGCGAACGTCCACCTCGCGATGAAACAAGGACTGACCCTCATCCCGGTCATCAACAAAATCGACCTCCCGAACGCCGATCTGCCGACGGTCAAAAAGCAACTCGAAGAAATCCTCGCGATTCCCGGTGAGGAAGCCATTCCCGCCAGCGCGAAGGCTGGCATCGGCATTGACGACATTCTCGAAGCCGTCGTCGCTCGGATCCCCGCGCCTGTCGATACGCCGAATGAAAAACTCCGCGCCCTCGTCTTCGACTCTACCTTCGATACCTATCGCGGCGTCGTCGTTTATGTTCGCGTCGTCGATGGCAGCATCAGCGCGGGCGACACCATCAAAACGATGGCCACCAACAAAAGCTACGACGTTAAAGAAGTCGGCATCTTCCGCCCCAGCCAGCCGAAAATGTCCATCCAGAAAACACTCGGCCCCGGCGACGTCGGCTACGTCATCGCCAACGTCAAAGAAACCGCCGAGATCAAAGTCGGCGATACCCTGACCAGCGGACGCACCCCGTCGATCATCCCGTTGCCCGGTTTTCAGGAAATCCATCCGATGGTTTTCTCCGGCATTTACCCGATCAATACCGCCGACTTCGAGGCCTTGAAAATGGCCATGCACAAGCTGCAACTCAACGACTCCGCATTCAGTTTCATGCCCGAAAGTTCCGTCGCGCTGGGCTTCGGTTTCCGTTGCGGCTTCCTCGGCCTGCTCCACATGGAAATTATCCAGGAACGTCTCCGCCGCGAATACGACATGGACATCATCGCTACCTACCCGAGCGTCATTTACGAAGTCCTCCGCACCAACGGCGAACTCCTCCTCGTCGATAACCCCGAACATTTGCCCGATTTTTCCGTCATCGAGGAAATCCGCGAACCCATCGTCAAGGCCTTCATCATGGTGCCCAACGAATACATCTCGCCCCTCATGCAGCTCATCCTCGAAAAACGCGGCCTCCTCGAACACACCGAGAGCCTCGACACCCGACGCGTCATGCTCACCTGCAGCCTCCCGCTCAACGAAATCGTCGTCGATTTCAACGATAAAATCAAAAGCATCACCCGTGGCTACGGCAGCATGGACTACGAACACGCCGGCTATCGCGCCGACAAATTAGTCAAGTTAGACATGTTAGTAAACGGCGAACCCATCGACGCCTTTAGCAGCATCGTCCACCGCGAAAAAGCCGAATACCGCGGCCGCCAACTCGCCGCCAAGCTCAAAGAAGTCATCCCCACGCAACTCTACCAAGTCAGCATCCAAGCCACCATCGGCGGCAAAATCGTCGCCCGCGAAAACGTCAGCGCCATGCGCAAAAACGTCATCGCCAAATGCTACGGCGGCGACATCACGAGAAAGCGCAAACTGTTAGAAAAACAAAAAGAAGGCAAAAAGCGCATGAAGTCCTTCGGCACCGTCAACATCCCCCAAGAAGCCTTCATCGAAGTCCTGAAGTCGAATTAGTTACTAGCGTATGAATACGGTCAACTTTCTAGAGATGCCAAAAGCAAATATTGGAGATGGTAATCAAGACACTTTTGAACTCTTCGCACGTGACCTCGCTGAAGATCTTGGATTTAAGATAATCCAAGGTCCCGGTAGGGGTGCCGATGCCGGACGAGACATGATAGTCGAGGAGTGCAGGACAGGGGTGGGTGGTGAGACTACAATCCGCTGGCTGGTAAGCTGTAAACACTATGCACATGGAAGAAACTCAGTAGGAGTTGATGACGAACTTAGTATTTTGGACCGTGTTAGCGCTGCTAGAGCAAAAGGGTTTCTAGCCTTTTACTCAACGTTACCTTCAGCAGGTCTGAATACTAAATTACAGGAATTATCGCCGACCATCGAAAGCTACATATTCGACCGCGCGAAAATCGAGAATTATCTTTTAAAACGTGATTCAGGGCACCGCCTTTTCAGCCGTTACTTTCCAATCTCATACCGAGAATGGTCGGTGGCCAATCCCAGAAAACCTCAACTTCACTTTAAAGAAGAAGTGCTTGCGTGTGAATATTGCTCAAAGGATTTGCTGCAGGAGGAGAATATTGGTCTGAGCATGCTTGTTCTTTGGGAAGATAAAGAGACCCTGACAACCGACACTGTTTATTGGTGCTGCAAAGGCCGCTGTGACGACATGCTTCAAAAAAGATACAGAAAACCCGGAAATAACGATCTTTGGGACGAGCTTGTAGAATATACCAACCCAACGCATTATATTGTTATGTTAGTTAACTACCTAGATTCAGTTAACAAAAATAGACATTTTACTGCTGAGGCGTTAGCTAAATTTCGTAAATTTCTGATCTTGATGTTCCATCAGGTTGCGCGTGAGCTAACTCCGAAAGAAGCTGAGATCGTTAAACTCGAAATGGGATATGGCATGATGTAAGAAGCCTATCCCCTCGTTCCCAAACTCCAAGTTTGGGAACGCACTTGTCCCGGCAACTGCGTTGCTCTGCGGCGTCGCTGACACTCATCGCGCCCCTAAAATAAGTGATGCTGGCGCATTAGAAAACGACTCATGGGCGGGACGCACCATGAGAGCAGGCGAGACGCCCGCGCTACCCATTCCTACCGAGACCGAGCTATTGCCAACCAGCACATCCTTGTTTAACTTCCCACCCATGAGCGCAGTCGCTGAGATTGAGGACGCCTTAAACAAGCTCCCGGAAAACGAATTTGAAGAAGTCGCTTTCATCGTGCTGGAACGACTTCGGAAAACAGGCCATTTGCCGCCCGTTAGAAGCCGCGTCACATTGCCAATCATCCCTGCGCCTCTTGGATTCCCAAAATTTGACTTCACTGCAGACCAAATCAACGAACTCGAGACAGAATAGATTTGTGCAACCCATGAATCCACCGATCACGCCCGGAGAAATCCTGCTCGAAGAATACCTTACGCCGATGGGGATTTCCCAAAACGCCATGGCCCGCGCCATCGGGGTGCCACCCCGCGCGATTAACGAAATCGTCCTCGGACGACGTGCCGTCACCCCGATCATGTCCATCCGCTTCGGAGCCTTTTTCGGTCAATCCGAGGGATTTTGGCATGGACTGCAAGTCGAATCCGACTTCCGCGCTCTCGCCAAAAAGCGCAATCAACTCATTTCCTCCATCCGACCCGCCGTCGAACTAGCGAACGCAGCATAAAGTCCTCCGTCTCCTCGTCCCGGCAACTGCGTTGCCTCCGTGCGCCCACACGCCAGAAAACCTGATACGCTGCCCCGTCGGTTTCTCTACGCTTCTTCCTAACTTCTCTTTCTGCCAAATAATAGCTAGACAGGCTAGATTTAGCCTCTAGCTTTTCTGCATGAATACTGTTTGGCCTGTGCAGGATGCGAAAAACAAGTTGAGCGAATTGTTGGATACTGTCTTGAGGCAGGGAGCTCAAACCATTACGCGGCATGGCAAACCCATCGCCGTGGTGATATCCACCGAGGAATACTCACGATTCCAACCCTCGGAAAAGCTCGTCGATATCCTGCGCGATTGTCCGGTAAAAGACTGGCAGTTGGAGCGAGACTCCTCACCCGCGCGCGATTTCACTTTTTCCTGATACACCCACGATGGCTTTTCTGTTGGACTCCAATGTTTTGAGCGAATCCTCCAAGCGAGCTCCCGAACCTCGCGTGATTCAGTGGCTCTCCGACCACGATGCGGAGCTTTATGTAAGTGCCCTTTCAATCGGCGAAATGACCAAAGGCATTCATCTACTGGACCAAGGTCAACGTCGTCAGGACATCGAAAACTGGTATCGCCGCATTGAACACTGGGCGGCTCGACGTATTTTGCCTTTGGACGCGGAGGTCATGCAAACATGGGGCCAGTTTTACGCCAAATACCAGCGCAAAGGTCGGAAACTGCCTCTTATGGACAGTCTCCTGGCCGCAACCGCTCTACATTTCAACCTCACCATTGTTACCCGAAACACCGATGATTTTCCCGATGATATTCCACTCCTGAGTCCGTGGATTGAGTAGTTTTCGCTATTAAAAAACCACGCTCTCCAGCTTGGGAACGCAGTTGTCCCGGCAATTGCGTTGCTCTGCGGCGTCGCTGACACTCATCGCGCCCCTAAAATAAGTGATGCTGGCACATTAGAAAACGACTCATGGGCGGGACGCGCCATGAGAGCAGGCGAGACGCCCGCGCTACCCATTCCTGCCGAGACCGAGCTGTTGCTAACCAGCAGATCATTCTTTAACTTCCCAGACATGAGCACAGTCGCTGAAATCGAAGAGGCCTTGAACAATTTGCCGGAAACTGAATTCGAGGAAGTCGCTTTCGTGGTCTTAGAGCGTCTTCGAAAAGCCAACCATCGGCCCCCTTTCCGCACCTTTAGCGAAAGCCAGATTCGCGGTTGGATCGAAGAAGACGAACGCGACATGGTCGCGATTCGAGCAGGGCAATGACCCTGTTTCTCGATACCTCCACCCTCCTCGCGGCTTGTGGTTCACAGACGGATGCCAGCCATTTCGTGATGAAATAATGCCGCTAAAACGGTCGGCGATTTCAGTAAAACCATTGCCTTTGACTTCTCAATTGCCAAATGGCATCTTGATTGCCATGACGCTTACCTTGGATAAAATGAGTCGGCTAGTAGTTCCAAAACCTTTGCGGGATCGTTTTTCCCTGCAACCGGGGGATGAACTCGAAGTCACCATCGACGCGGACGGAATACGTCTGCGCCCTGTCGTGCCAGTCTCCGCTTTGGCCGAGGAAAATGGCATCCTCGTTTGTTCCAGTGAAGTGCCACCCAGTGTCTGGGATACAGGGGCATTCATCGAGCAACAACGCGATCTGCGGAGCCGTGAATTGGGGAACCTTTCCTCTTGAAGGTCTGCTTCGACACATCTGTGTTAGTAGCTGCATTACTTCAGCAGCATCCGCATCATGCCATCGCTTTTCCGCGTTTACGCGAAGTCCACGAAGGCGTTTTGCAAGGATATTTGACGACGCCCGGACTTGCTGAACTTTTCGCCACACTCACTGCCTTGCCCCTGAAACCTCGCTTACTGCCAACCGACGTTCAGCGGATGATTCAGCACTCTGTGTTGAGATCTTTCTCACTCATCGAACTGGATGGGAAACATTATCAGGACGCACTCGATCTGGCGACAAGCCAAAATTTAGCGAGTGGAGCCATCTACGACGCACTTCATTTGATGGGTGCCCGCTCTGCCGCTTGTGAGAAACTTTACACCTTAAATCTGCGTCATTTTCGTAATCTGGCCCCTGCAGACCCACTCATTTGCTCCCCTTAGCC
>JBBRPA010000043.1:0-31172 GCA_038228695.1 Chthoniobacterales bacterium | reverse complement strand
TACCAAAAAGAAGGGGGCCGAAGGCGGTGAAAAAAGGCGTTCGAAAATGCATAAAGCATTTTATCAGAAAAACGTATATATCAACCACAATCTATCCTAAATCACCCTTAAGTCAGTGCCATTCAGAACCGACCCCTTTTCTTGGGCTTCGGGGACGTAAGCAAAAAATACGCCTTGCATCTACGAGCAATATGATATATTGCACATTCGCTGAATGAGCGGACTTTCCTTTGAGTGGGATCCAAGCAAGGCGACGACCAACGCCGCCAAGCACGGCATCACATTTGAAGAGGCGAAAAATGTATTCTACGATGACGATGCCCTTGTCATTTCCGACCCGGACCACTCTGAGACGGAAGACAGATTCGTCATCATGGGAGCGAGCATGCAATCTCGCATCTTGGTGGTCATACATTGCTTTCGCCGATCAGGTTCCTCGATTCGAATCATCTCGGCCCGCAAGGCCGGGAAGAAAGAACAGAAACCATACTGGGAGAACAAAAAATGAGAAAAGAATATGATTTTACCAAGGCACGCTCGAATCCGTATGTGAAGAGACTCAAGAAGGCGGTCACAATTCGCCTGGAACCGGACGTGATCAACTATTTCAAGTCTCTCTCCACTGACACGGGCATACCCTATCAGAACCTGATCAATCTCTATCTGCTCGACTGCGCCAAAGAGGGTCGAACACTTTCCCTCGAATGGAAAAAATAAATGCTAACGAGCCGATGGACCAAATCCCCATCCCTTCGGGACTTCTGTCATGCTTCTTGCGGATCCCGCTTCGCGTGCAGGAAGCACGCCAGAAGCAAGCGGTAGCTGGTGATCGGGGACGTTCGCAGAAATAATCGCTTGCGCTACGTGTGCCGATAAGGCATCCTTCGTTAGTGCAGTATGACTGGGATCCCAAAAAGAATGATTTTCTCAAGATCACTCGGAAGATTTCTTTCGAGGCGGTCATTGTGCATCTCGGTCGCGGAGACCTCTGGCGTGTTGCTGACCACCCGGACCAAACCAAGCATCCCGGCCAACAGCTTTTTTTCGTCGTGGTCGATGGCTACGTTCACATCGTCCCGTTTGAGATTCGTGATGAGGCAATCTGGCTTGTGACGATCATCCCGAGCAGAAAAGCCACCAAAGAATACCTAAAGGAAAAAGGAGATGAAATTGAATAAAGAAGAAAAAGAAATCGAGGCGCTCTTCGAGCGCGACGAGATCGTACTAAACAAGCCTGATAAGAACTTGCTCAAACGACTAAAATCCGCAGCGGAAAACACCTTCAAGAAGGATCGTCGCATCAACATCAGATTGTCCGACCATGACATGGTTGGAATTCAGCGGGTTGCCGCCGCCAAGGGTGTTCCCTACCAGTCATTAATCTCTGGATTGATTCATCAGTTTGTTGAGGGCGATCTCATCGAAAAGGCATAAAATGCAAACCAAGTGATCCACCAAACAGCCGTCCCTTCGGGACTTCTGTCACGATTCCTGCTGTCGCAGAGAGGCTATGGGGGTCAGCTATGGGGGTCAGTCACCATATCTTGACAAGTCTTTTTATAGCTTCACACTCCGTCTCCGATTCCAGCCGGCCTACGGCCTCTTTACTTTGGAGATGGACAAACCAGAAAACATAAACTAAACAGTCCTCGGAGTAACTTTCTAACTGGCTCGAAAAGAGGAGTCCGGTCACAACACTTCGGTGCCGATGCCGCTGTTGGTGCAAATTTCTAACAACAAGGCGTGCGGGATGCGGCCGTCGATGAAGTGGACTTTGCCGACGCCTTCGTCGAGCGCTTTCAAGGCGGATTCCACTTTGGGGATCATTCCACCGACAATGACACCGTCGCCCATGAGTTGACGGACCATCTGGCGGTTGACGCTGGGCAGGAGCGAGTTGCGGTCGCTCACGTCTCGCATGATGCCGGGAACGTCGCTGACGTAGATCATTTTCGACGCGCCCAAAGCGGCCGCGATGGAGCCGGCCGCGATGTCGGCATTGACGTTGAGGGTGTGTCCGTCCGCGTCGCGAGCGATCGGGGAAATGACGGGAACTTTTTCGGCCGCGATGGTGGCGCGGATCGCCTCCAAATTCAGCGTGTTAACCATCCCGACGTAACCGAGGTCAACGCTTTCCCCGGTTTTCGCATCCACTTGCGGAGGCAACTTTTCGCCGAGGCACACGTCGCGTCCCGAGAAACCGACGGCGCTTCCTCCGAACTCGTTGATCGTTTTGACCAAGCCAGGATTGATCTCCCGATCGAGCACATCCTCTACCATTCCGATGACCGCTTCGTCGGTCACCCGCAGGCCATTGACGAAACGGGCGGCGAGGCCAGCCTCGCGCATTTTGCCGCTGATCGATTTGCCGCCGCCGTGAACGAGAACCGGATTGATCCCGACCGCTTCCAGAAAGACCACGTCGCGCAAGAGGCGTTCGACGAGATTCTCGTCCTCCATCGCGCTCCCGCCATATTTGATGACAAAAATTTGGCCGCGAAATTTTTGGATATATGGAAGTGCCTCAATGAGGACTTCAGCGCGAACGGCAGAGGAAATCGTGGACATAAATTAGTAGCTCCGAATTTGCAGGCCGGGGATTCTCGCAAAATGAACCCGATTTTTTGTGACTAACGGGAAGCCATACTCAAGAGCAACAGAAGCGGTCCACAAATCATTCGTGCCGATCAGCTTACCCTCTGCGCGTAATTCCCGAATGAGCAGAGAATAAATCGAGCCAGTCTGCTCGGTCAACGGAAGTATTTCAAAATGAACGATTACCGACCGGAAAACTGGATCTGTTTGAGAGGCAAAACCCTCTCCATATTCACCAAATGCTACGACAGAAATGAAAATCGGATAATTGATGTTATTCCTGAGGAAATGTTGTGCAGTTCCTATTTTGAATTTCCGCTCGCGCTGTAGATCAATCAGAAAAGTAGTATCAAAAATTAAGGATTCCATTTTGAAACCGGCGGGGTGTCGTTCTCCTGCGCCCCATACAAGATTTCAAGCGTTTCGTCCGAGATAATTCCAGTAACTCCTCGCAAGAGGTCGCCGCAAGTCCGTGGAGTTTTATTCCAAGTCGCCCGTTTGATGACTTTGGAAAAAGATTCGGTGGGAGTTTTCCGTGCCTTGGTAAGAATCCGGTAGGCCTCTTCATCGACGGATAAAGTTTTCGTAGCCATACACAAACTTATGCACAGACTTTGCCGTTTTTCAACGCTTATTCCCCTTTGTTTAGTTCGACGTAGGCCGCTGTGAGGTCGGTAGTGTAGATGATGTATTGGGCCGCGCCGAGGTGAAGATCGACGGTGACTTTGAATTTACGTTTCTTCATCACACTGCGGAGGGCCTTGAGCGGGGTTGGCGTTTTCATGCCGTTCTTCACCGCCATGAGGCCGTCGTAATAAATGTCGATCATCTCCTCACGGGCGCGAGCGGTGGAGTAGCCGATCGCGTCCATGACGCGGCCCCAGTTGGGGTCCTCGCCGTGCCAAGCGCATTTCACGAGGGTGGAATTGGCGATGGCGTTGGCGACCTTGCGTGCGTCTTGGAAAGTGGCCGCGCCGTTGACTTGAACTTCGACAAATTTGCTAACACCCTCGCCGTCCTCGACGATCATGCGGGCCAGATTGCGGGTGACAAAATTCAGCGCCTCTTGGAAACGAGGAAAATCGCGATGGTTAGAGCTGACCGCGTCACCACCGGCGGCCCCGTTGGCGAGGAGGATGACGGTGTCGTTAGTGCTCATATCGCCGTCCACGGTGATGCGGTTGAAGCTTTGCTCGACGGCAATTCCGAGGGCGCGTTGGAGTTCCTTTTTTTCGATAGCTAGATCGGTGGTGACGATGCTGAGCATGGTCGCCATGTTCGGATTAATCATGCCCGCCCCTTTGGCGATGCCGCCGATGCTAACGTTGCGTCCGGCGACAACAATTTGAACGGCGATCTCCTTGGGAAACGTGTCGGAGGTCATGATCGCTTTGGCAGTTTTCCGACTGCCTTTGCGGGAGAGCGCTTCCGCGAGCGGGCGGGCGGCTTTTTCCATTTGCTCAATGGGTAACTCGACGCCGATCCGGCCGGTGGAGCAGACGAGTAACTGGCGGTCCTTCAGTCCGGTGGATTTCGCGACGGCGCGAAGGGAGCGTTTGGCGTGCTGGATTCCGACGATGCCGTTGCAGGCGTTAGCATTGCCGCTGTTCAGCAGAACACCGCGGATGTCGCCGTTGCGCAGGTTAGCTTGGGAAACGCGGACGGGTGCCGCTTTGATTTTGTTAGTCGTGAAGGTGGCAGCGGCGACGCACGGTCCCTCGGAGAGAATGAGAGCGAAGTCGCGTTTGTCGGTGTTGCCAGGTTTGATCCCGGCGTGGACTGCGCCCGCGAGAAAGCCAGCGGGCAGGGTGACTCCGCCGGAAACAAGAGGGAAATTAGTCGGGATGTTAGGCATGCAAACGGATGGTTAGAGGAGGCCAGCGGTGACGGGATGACCCGCCATAAGATTGAGACATTGGACGGCCTGACCGGCTGCGCCCTTGGTGAGATTGTCCTCCGCGCTGAGGAGAATGACCCGACCGGTGCGCGGGTCCAGGCGCCAGGCAAGATCGAGATAGTTAGTCCGGGTGACGTATTTAAGGTCCGGGAAATCTGTCGTGCCCAGCAAACGCACGAAAGGCTCGCTCGCGTAGGCTTCGTGGTAGGTCGAGGTGAGTATTTCAAGAGTGACGTTTTCTGTCGGAGCTGCATGGATGGTGGTGAGGATGCCGCGGGAGACGGGGATGAGGTGCGGAGCGAAATTGATCGTGAGGGTCGAGCCAGCGGCGAGGGAAAGTTCCTGTTCGATCTCGGCGAGGTGACGATGCGCGGGCAGGCCGTAGGCGCGGGCGCTTTCGTTGCACTCGGTAAAGAGGAGCGGGATGTCAGCTTTGCGACCGGCCCCGCTGACGCCGCTCAGGGAATTGGCGATGATGCTGCGCGGCTGAAGCAGACCGCAGCGGAGCAAGGGAATCAGCGGGAGCAGGATGCTAGTCGGATAGCAACCAGGGCAAGCCACGAGTTGAGCGGCGGCGATTTCGGCAGGCCGGATTTCCGGCAGGCCATAGACAGCGTCTGCCAAGAGTTGCGGAGCGGGATGAGGCGCCCCGTAATATTCCTCATAAACAGCGGTATCGTGCAGACGAAAATCGGCGCTAAGGTCGAGGACTCGCAGACCGGCCTCCAAAAGCGGGCCAGCGAACTCCGCCGCGAGCCCGTGTGGTAGGGCCAGAAAAACGAAGCGCGCGCCCGAGGCGACGATGCCCGCGATTTGGGAATCGATGAACCGGATTTCGGAAAGGCGCGGATGCTTTCGAAATTGTGGCTGAATTTCCCCGAGTTTCTTGCCCGCGTGCTGGCGGGAGGTGATCGCCGCGATTTCCACCCCCGGGTGATTGCCGAGGATGCGGAGAAGTTCCTCGCCCGAGTAACCGGATGCGCCAACGACGGCGACGGGACTGGGTGAAGATGGTGTCATGGGAAGTCAGTATTTAGAATGATGCCGCCGCCAAACGCACGAAAAAAACAAATCAGGGAAGCGAGGCGTTGCGACGTTGTGCGGGCGTCATGGGGCGCCCCATCAGTTTCTCGAAGCAGTGCGGACAGATGCCGTGGCTGAACTCGGTGTCGGAGTGTTCGGTGAAGTAGGTTTCCACCTCCTGCCAATAGTCGTCGTCGCTGCGGATTTTCTTGCAGTAAGAACAAATCGGCAGCAGGCCTTGGAGTTTTTTGACGTTGTCGAGGGCCTTCTCGAGTTCATCGACGCGGGTGGCCAATTCGGTCTGAAGGGCGATCATGCGTTCGCCGACACCGACTCGGGCGCGAAGTTCTGCGGAATCGAACCGCTTAACGATGTAATCATCCGCTCCCACGGCGAGTCCGCCGACGATGTCCTGCTTGTTGTCACGGGAGGTTAGGAGAATGATGTAGGCCGCCACTTTTTTTGGAAGGACACGGGCACGGCGACAGACTTCCAAGCCATCGAGTCCCGGCATCATCCAGTCGAGAATTGCGAGCGGCGGAGCGTCTTCCCTTTGAAAAATCTCCCAAGCCTGGTCTCCGTTTTCGACGGCCTCAACTACGTGCCCCGAGCGGGTCAGCACGTCCACGAGCAGGAGGCGGGCGACGGCGTCATCTTCGGCGATGAGAATGTTCATGGCAAAGTCTTGAGCGGATGCTCGGTATTGAAAAGGCGATTCTTATTCGCCGCGCAGGATCGCAAGCTCGGAGAGCAGACTGGAGAGCGAGTCCTCGAAGTCGCCCAGTGACGCGACGGCGGTCGGGAGGTCGCCGGAGCGGGCGGCGTGTTCGATTTGCTCCGTGATGTCCGCCAAACCATGCGCCGAGAAACTGCGGGCGGATCCTTTTAAACGATGCGCGGCGTGCTCGAGGAGCGAGGCGTTATTTTCCCCGAGGGCGCGGGTGATTTGGGCGCGATCCTCACCAGCTTGGACGATAAATGAGCTGGCGAGTTGGAGCACGAGACTGTCGTTATAATCGACCATTTGCCGCAAGGCGCCGAGATTGAAAGTTTTTAAATCCGGGAGGTTTTCCGGGAGTTGAGGTGAATTGACGACGGAGATCAATTCGGGTTGCCAGTCAATGCGCCGAGTCTTGACGACGGGTTTTTTGGGAGCAGGCAGCACCAGTCGCTCGTTACGCTGCACTTTGGCCTCGACGATTCGCGCGAACTCGTCGATCCGGATTGGTTTCGTGAGGTAATCGTTCATCCCAACGTCGAGGCAGCGGCGACGATCCTCGGGCATGGCGTGGGCGGTGACGGCGTAGATAGGGATGGTTTTTCCACGCGGATCGTTCCGGATTTCCGTGGTGGCCTGATAACCGTCCTTGCCGGGCATTTGCACGTCCATGAGGATGAGATCGAAGCGAGATTTTTGAAATTTTTCGACGGCTTCATGTCCATCGTTGGCGACGACGACGTAATGCCCGCGCCCTTTGAGCAAGGTGAGCGCGATCTTCTGATTGATCTCGTTATCCTCCGCAAGCAGAATTCTGAGAGGGTGCTCAGCGCGGGCCATGGCCGGTTGCAAGGCGGAAAGGGCCGGCACCTTTTCGTCGGTGGATCCCATTTCGACGGCAAAATGAAAAGCGCTGCCACCGGCAGGTTCGCTTTCCACCCAGATGCGTCCATTCATTAACTCGACGAGCTGCGCGCAGATGGCGAGACCCAGACCGGTGCCGCCGAACTGCCGCGCGGTCGAGTTGTCGGACTGACGGAACGGCTGGAAAATCAGTTCCCGGTGACTTTCCTCGACACCAATTCCAGTATCTCGGACAACACCGTGCAGGAGCAACCGACCGTCCTCAAGAACCTCGCGGACATCGAGCGCGGCCCGGACCGAGCCTTCGCGGGTGAATTTGATGCCGTTGTTAATCAGGTTGACGAAAATCTGGAAGAGCCGTCCGGAGTCACCGAGGAGTTGCGGAGGCACGTTGGCATTAACCTCGAAACTGAGTTCGAGCGCTTTTTTCCGTGCGGGTTCGGCAAGAATCTTGACCGCGTGGCGGAGACATTGCCGGGGATCGAAGACCACCGGATCGATCTCCATTTTTCCTGCCTCGATCTTGGAAAAATCAAGGATGTCGTTGAGCAGGCGTAGGAGGGAATCGGCCGCGCTGGTTGCTGTGTGGAGCAGATCTTTTTGCGCTATACTCAGCGGCGTGCGGAAGAGCAGCCCGAGCATGCCGATCAGGCCATTCATCGGAGTGCGAATCTCGTGGCTCATGTTGGCTAGGAACTGCGATTTCATCCGCGCAGATTCGAGCGCCTCGTCGCGCGCTACAATAATCGCCTCCTCCGCTTCCATGCGTTCGGTGATGTCGAGGGAGAGGACTCCGAGCAGGCGCTTGCCATCGCGTCCTTTAATAAGAAATTTGTAAACCAGCCAGTGGCGCATGCGGCCGGTCCGATCTGGAAAAACCTCGACCAGATTCGTCGGCCGGTTCGATGCGAGAGTGGTCTCGTCGCTTTCGCGAATCACCCGAGCTTCCTCGGCGTGGGTCAGTTCCTCGGGCGTCCGGCCAATCGCTGAACGGAAGTCGATGCCAAATTGTTCCGTAAAAGCCGGGTTGACATAAAGCAAACGGCTTTGCTCATCCTTGATCGACGCGCAGGCCGGGTTGTTCGCCATGAAGGCGATAAAGCGTTCCTCACTCTCGCGAAGAGCCTTCTGCTGTTCCTCCCGCTCCGTGATGTTGCGGGAAAAAATATAATAACCGAGAAGCAGCCCTTGGCGATCGAGGTCGCGGATGATGGTGCTTTCTTGATAACATAACGAACCGTCTGCGCGAATCAGTCGCCCTTCCACCTGCGCCCGGCCCTGCATGACCATGTCCAGGTAGGCGGCGGTGAAGGCCTGCTCATCATCGGGATGCGCTAGGTCGAGGCGGTTTTTTCCGATGAGCGAGGCGGCTTCGCAACCGCAAAGATTTCCGTAAGATTTGTTAGCGGTCAGATACACCCCAGAGCGATCGAGGCGGGCAATGCCCTCCGCGGCGTTCTCAAGAACCGCGGTCTTCTCGAGCAATTCATCTGCGGAAAGTCGCCGTTCCATCGCGTGGGAAATCTGCGTGCTCATGCTGGCGAGCAACTCCTGCCAGCCCTCAAATAGCTCGCCCGGCGTGGCATTATAAAACTCCAGCACCGCCGCGACCTCCCCGCGCACCAGAACCGGGAACGCAAAACACGTCTCTAGTGCATTACTCCGCGCTGCCTCCTTCCGCCGGAATTCCGGAGTCTCCCGCAAGTTAGGAATGAAGAGTGGCTTTCTCTCGCGGGCCACCCGGCCGGGCAGACCTTCGCCGGGCGCCAGAACCGAACTCTCCGTCACATTTCGCATCCAGGCATAACGCTCCTCGTCCTGGATGATAAAAATCCCGCTGGAAATGAATTGGCCCGGCTGTTTCGGATCAGTCACAAAGACATGTCCAAACGGCCAGCCCAAATACTGGCAGATCAATTGCAGGGTGCGATCAAGCAACTCACGATTATTTCCCTCTTCGTTCGCCGCGACCGCCACATTCTCCAGCAGATTCACCATTTCGTGCTGGCGCTCCAACTTGAGTGCCGCCCGACGCTGGCGCAGTTCGTAGCTCGAAACGAGGCCAGTCAACACCAGCATTCCGACCAACACAGCACCCGGTTCCCACCAACGGTAACCTGCCAGAAACCACGGAGCGGGACGGCAATAAATCGTCCATTCGTGCTCGCCCACCGGAATCGCTTGGGTGTAGGCGTAGCGCCCGGACGACCTTTCGCGAACCGGATCATAGGGGGCCGAGCGGGTCAGGCTGAACCACATGACCAAGACATCGTTTTGATCGATCGGCCCATCGTAAATGACCGCGTCGATCCCCCGCAGGGTGAGGTTTCGGAATACGGAATCCACTAACTGGTAGAGATCGACTTGGGCGATGAGCACCCCTGCTGGCGTGTTTTTCTCTCCCGAAGCCGCATTGGCGTAAACTGGCAGCACGATCAGCCAGCCCGTCTCAGAACCAGACTGCTCGGGCCGGGTCGGGAGGTGAACCCACTCCGCCATGCCCGACTGCATGGAACGTTTGATTGCCGTGCCCATGCGAGACGTGGCGGTCAGATCCTCGGCAATTCTTAACTTCCGCCCTCGCTGGGATTTTGCGTAAAGGACGCGGTAAACTTCACCCGCATCTCCGGCAACCGCGCGCGGCGCCCAAGCGATGGCGTCCAGTTCGGGGGTTTTTACCAAGATCGGCGCAACGCAGCGGGCAAATTCATCCACATTGTCCCAGTCGTTTGCCTCGTAAAGCTGTCGGAGCCGCTCCAAAATCGAAAAATCTTCCCAAATCCGCTGACTCACTGCCGTCGATCGGTCGGCGGCCACTCGGGAGAAATCCCGCGCGACTTTTTCCTGCTGAGCTGTTCGCAACCAGAGAAAAAGGCACACGGAAATAACCAATCCTGCCGCAAAAATGAGAACAGGAACGGTCAGCAGGCTGCGCCGACGATCAATCATGCGAAAAAAATCACTCCTTCTAGTAAAGCACTTCTCGTGCACGGGACCGGATTTGCCTCCCGACCGACCTTGTGGAAATTTGACGGCCGTCAAACAGTCCGCTTCCCAACGTGCTGCGACCATCCAAAAGTTCGCTTGAATCCCATTGACCTGCCCCGGCACGATCCGTTGGCCGCATTCCGCAACCGCGCCTTCTCAACGTATGCCGTGGGTAATTTCGCCTCGATCATTGGACGGCAGATGGTCGATGTCGTGGTTGGTTGGGAAATCTACCAGCGCACTCAGTCGGCCGCGATGCTCGGTTACGCTGGGCTGGCTGCGGGATTGCCAATTTTGCTTTTCGCCCTCCCGGCCGGCCATCTTTCGGACCGCGTGTCGCGCAAAGGAATTATCATCGTCGCGCAAATTCTCAGCGCGGTCTCCTCGCTCGGCCTCGCCGCCGTTTCCATCGGAAATGCCTCGATCTGGTGGATGTATTTACTGCTTTTCCTTGCCTCCAGCGCCCGGGCGTATGGTTGGACCGCGCGCAGTGCGTTGGTTCCTAACCTGGTCGCTCCGCCTGAGGTGAGCAACGCCATCACCTGGGGCAGCAGCATGTTTCAAACCGGGAGCGTAATCGGCCCCGCGCTCTGCGGATTTCTGCTTTTGAAGATGGATTACAGTTGGATTTATCTGATCGATGCGGGCACGGCCTTGGTTTTTGGCGCGAGTCTCGCGTTTATCCGGCCTCGCACGGAATTTACCCCTATGCCTCAGCGGAACGAGGGATTTTCCGAACTTTTTGCCGGACTCCATTTTGTGCGGCGGACCCGGATCGTTCTCGCGACTATTTCGCTCGATCTTTTTGCCGTGATGCTCGGTGGGGCCACCATGCTGCTGCCGATTTTCGCGACAGACATCCTCCACTGCGGCCCGGTCGGTCTCGGCTGGCTGAGGGCGGCTCCCGGTTTTGGTGCGTTGCTGATGGGTGCCAGCATTGCTTTTTTTCCGCCGATGCGACAACCCGGCATGGCGATGCTCCTCGCTGTCGCTGGATTCGGCGTCGCGACGGTGGTTTTTGGTTTTTCGCAGAGCTTCTGGCTTTCCATGGCGATGCTTTTTCTGACCGGAGCGTTCGATGCGGTGAGCGTGGTGGTGCGCCACAGTCTGGTCCAAATTCTTACGCCGGACGCCATGCGCGGGCGGGTCTCGGCAGTGAACAATGTCTTCATCGGTTCCTCGAACGAAATCGGCGCATTTGAATCGGGCATGACGGCAGCGTGGTTCGGCCCGGTCGCCTCCGTGGTGGGCGGCGGACTAGGCACCATCTTAGTCGTTATCGCGGTGGCCAGCATTTGGCCGGAGGTGCGAAACATCGGCTATCTGCAGCGCCTCAAACCCGCCGAATAATCCGGAGCAATTCGCGAAGGCTAGTCACTTTCGCACCGGCTTTCGCATTCGCCTGACCGATCTCGATGGCGAGCCTCCATTGCTCGATCAGCGTTTTCCATCCCACGAGCAACGAAGCTCCCGGATGATAGATATGCGTGGCCTCGGAGGTGATGCCATTGAGTTCGAGGACGCGGATCCCCTCTCCGCGTTGCAACGCTTCCTCGCTCGGGCAACGCACATCGAAGCGACCTAGGTAGAAGCCGTTCATCGTTCTAGCGATACGCTCGATTTCCGCTTCCAGTGCCGGAGAAAGCAATTTCTGGCCATTCAAAAACATCGCGCCGCGACAATGGCTACCGATTTGCGTAAGCGGCAACTTTTCCTCATTTGCGGGAATACTAGCCAACCGATCTCGAAAGCGTTCCCGAAAAAGGCGCTCCATGCAAACGGCGCGGTCATCGTTGAGAATTAAGTCTTCTAGGCTACTCTGTCCGTCGCCGGTGACGGCGGTCATTTTTTTGATCGTGATCGAAAAAATCGAGCTCCTGTTAGCACTCGGTTTCCGGATGTAGAAGATGCCAAATTCTTCCCCACCGATGTATTCTTGGAGCAAGGTCCGCTCCGGTCGTCGATCCAGTTCTGCGGTTAGGGCGGTGGCATCATGCAGAATGCTAACTCCAGTTCCGCGCTCGCCAACGTCGGGTTTGACTACTAGAGGCCAAGGCTTTTCGAGCGATTGCTGCCAGGTGGCGATCTTCTCCCTGTCCGACGCAGAATCAATGACGAGAAATCGGGCGACCGAGCCAGACGCGGTCAGTTTTTCCAGAATATCAGCCTTCGATTCACCGACCACACCGCTGTGCGGCATCGCTGGATTGGCTGCGGTAAACCAAGTGAGTCGTCCACGGCGCAAACCCATCCAAACAATTGCCAAAATAACCGGGGTATAGACGGCCCAGAGCGGCCAAAATTCCCAGCGGGTGAATCGGCGCCATTTGCCGAGGAAGATGCGACGGCCGCGATGCGTAAAAATTTTGGGAAGCGCACGGAGCAACAACCACAGGGCAACGATGGTTAGGACCGTTAGGGGAAGGAGCCATTTGCCCGCGCCCATCAGCCAGGCGGACATTTCCTTACCGAACAACGCAAGCAGCGTGACGACCGGGACCGTCCAAAGAACCGATGCGCCTCCAAACCAGAGAAGCATTTTGCCAAACGGAGCCCGCACCACACCTGCCGCAACGTAAGTGGGCAGGCGAGCACCGGGCAGAAAACGGCTGCCGATGACCGCCTTCCAGCCATCGCGCCCAAGCCAGTTCCGTGCGGCGAGCAATGCGGCATCCGGCAGCAGTTTTCGGGCAATCGGAATTTTGCGCAGCCAATCTCCGCCCAGTCGTCCCATTACATACAGCCCAATATCTCCCGCAAAAATCCCGACTAAGGCTGCTCCCACCGCTTGCGGAATCGAGATCAAACCACGCGCGGCGAGCAATCCGGCGACGATACAGGCGAGATCCTCGCTTAACAAAGTGGCGATAGCGATCAGGCCTAAAACGAAACGTAGCGCTGAATCCGCGAGAGCCATGTGATGCACCCGATCGAACGGAACCGCCGCCGCACTGATCCGCTCGGGCAGCGCCTCCGAATGGGTGACGCCCCTACCGTTTTCCACCCGTTCCCAAAAATCGGTGAGGACCGTCGCGGTTTCTTGCGGCTGCGTGAAAAGATAGCCATGACCACCGGGAAACCAGCGAATTTGACTCTGGGGCACAATCCGAAAATGCTCTTCAGCCGCGATTGGCGGAATCAAGAAATCTTTCGTTCCATGCGTGATGAGAACCGGCAGCGTCAACCGCTCGAGTTTACCGCGCAGCGGACGCATGTCGCTCTGCAAAAAATTTTTGGCGTAGTGCGTGTTCAACAAAAAATCATCGAGCAACCCGAAATGAGGCACACCCCAACGGACGATTTCGAGGGCGTAATATTGCAAGCCGTGGAGCAGATGGTTCAGGAAATAATCACCGGTTAACTCGTATTCCTGCACGCCAATCGCCGAGAGCATATTGAGTGATAGGAACCGGCCAGGCTCCGCATCGACTAATCCTAAAACGGGGCCGCCCCCTTGGCTGTAGGCAACAACGTGCGCCGATTCGATGTGCTCGGCGTCGAGCAGTTGCCGCAATGCCTCGGTGTGCGCCGGAAACGAAAAATCAGTGAAGCCGTTTCTCGAAAATGCAAACCCGGGAAGATCGGGAATGAGATACTCGCGGTCCATCGGTAGGTGGATGAGCAGGCCGTTGAAACTCACCGAAGCCATCGGACTACCGTGAACTAACAAAACCGGTTTCTTATCCGGCGAATGCTTTCCCAACCGGCGAAACCACAGATCGGCAACTCCATTTTTCCCATTAGAAATACTGATTTTTTTCCAACCGTGACCCTCCGGCGGCAGATCAGCGGAACGGATACTCAACCAGATCCACGAACCCGGAAGCAGCAAAAGCCAGATCGCTCCGAGGATCGTCTGCCAGCGGTTCAAGCGATCCTTTCGCTGCGCACCGTGATGAAATCCTCGTCGCGTCGGCGCACCGCAAGGGTGATACTTCTGGCTGTCACTTTCACCCGCGTCTGACTGACGGTGCCTGCGTCTGTTCGGGTCATGAAAATGCCCGCGGCGGGTTTCTCCAGATCCATCGAGTCAAAGATTCCTTCGAGGGGCGAGTCGAGCATTCCATCGAATCTTGCTTCCCGCTCCGCGCAGATGGCAGCAGTGTCCACCGAGGAAGTTGTAAAAAACTGGCGTGTCATTTCCATGTCGCATTCCAGCTTTTCCCCATCCCAAAGCCAGATGCGAGCCTTTTCGCCAGGGGCCAGAATCAGCACATGGCAAGGCGCATAATCGCTCCAGTCGAGTAAGGCGAGGAGCGACGCTATCTCTCTTGCAGTCCGGCCCAAACCAGCAAAGAGCGGTAGGCGTCCGCGGCTGAGAAGTTCCTCTTTTGTTTTTGGCAGGCGGCCCTGATAGGAATTCAAAACCGCGACCGTGATCCCCGAGGAATTGACTGCGAGCCAAGTTCCCCCACCCTGCGGATCTTCAGCACAAAGGAATGGAACTACCTGCCCAGCCACCAGTCCGGGATCCCGTGAGAGCGGGCGTGACCACTGTTCATCTCGGTTAAAAAATAGCTCATAGCCATCGTAACGGCCTAACCCCTGACCTTGGGCTAGGCTCCAACCGACAGAGCACATCAGGCGTTCTGACGATGCTTCAGCGTCGAGGGAGCAATCCCAAAACCCGGTTCGAGGGTAACGCCCGTAAGTCGTGCAATGATGCCGATGAGCGCAAAATGATGCACTGTGTGGGAGGCGAGAAATTGCAACTCGCGGCCCAGCGAGGAGATCGAGGGGTTTTCGCCGCCACCATGGTCGAGCACAGTGAGCGGAACGTTTTCCTCGAGAATCTCTGATATCTCGATTGAAATCTCGACCAGTCTTTGCAGTGCCACGACAGGATTGTTTTCCACCGAAAAGTCGCGCCGTCGATGCTCGTAATCGACCACTCCATCGAGACTGCGCGCGCGCAAAACCGCTTCGTAGTGCTCGATCGCATGACGCAGGTGTTGCCCAATGCTCGCCTTAAAGACCGCTCCACAAGCTTCCGTATAGGCCGCGGGTGTGAGAGTCGGCAGCAGCCGCGTAGCTTGAGCCAATAGTTCGAGGTTTTGCTCCACTCCGCAGCGAAGGAGCGTCGTTTCGACAGCGGGTGTGTTCATAAATTCACGGCAGCAACGCTCCAATGATTGGAATGTCCCGGCGTGTCTGCCAGAGAACGAAGGCACAGGTCACCAACACCACGCAAGCCAGTCCGAAAAGCAACCCACCATCGTTCTGCACGACGATGCCAAGGATCGTCAAATGGCTCATGATCGCCCCGCCGATTACGCCAAGAGCCAGTCCCGCGCCGAGCCAAGTAAGACCCGGCACAAAGAGCAGGATGGCGGCGATAAGTTCGACCACGCCGGAAAGGATGCGCCCCCACGGTTCAATGCCAATTTTAGTGAAGATATAGACTGACTCCGGCGCGGCGGAGAATTTGAAAAATAGAGTTTGCAGCAAGATAAGAGCAGCAATGACACGACAGATTTGAAAGGCGATTTTCATGCAAAAACAAAGGGTGATTCAGCCGGTTCCCAGATGATCGTGGCGAAGGCCGAAACGATTACCAAGAAAATAAGGACTTAGATGTCGCGACCTTCGGCCAGTTAGCATTGGCCTTGGCAATGTAACCAGGCACATCTTTGTTAAACTTGCTTTTCACGTCCTGATCGTAATTCAGATACAACTTTCCATCGACAATCTGCCAAGTGTCGATTTCCACCTTCACTTTACTTCCTCCAGCGACGCCATAAGCGCAGTAGCCACCGTAAGCGGGCAGGTATTTCTTCGGTGCTGCCTTAAAGGCGTCGAGATTGGCTTGTGAGGAAAAATAATATATCGCGCCCTCGGCCGTGGCCTGCATGGCAGACGAGCCTTTCACGGGTTTCTTATCGGTGAAAAACGCCACAGGATCGTTCCCTTCGAGAGCGACGCCCTTGGAATCGACGTTGACGCTCCCGGCCAAAGCATGGGCCACGGTTAAAGTTGCGAGCAGGACGAGTGTGAGAAGCGTTTTAGCAATCATAAATTGAGTGGATCGCCTGTAGGATGCGGCTGCGTTCAATTTATTCCCAGCGGAGAGTTTCCACTTTCCTGATTTTATGGTTTCCTGATTGACTAGCCAATCCTATGTCCGACGAACGCAAAACCCTCGAAGAACGCCACCTAATGTCCGATCTGGAGCGGCTCCGCCATTCCGCCGCCCACGTTTTGGCCACGGCCGTCTTGAAATACTGGCCCGAGGCGCAGTTCGCCGCCGGACCTCCCGTCGAAAACGGCTTCTACTACGACGTGCAACTCGATCACCGCATCACGCCCGACGATTTCGAGAAGATCGAGGCGGAAATGAAGCGTATCACGAAGGAAAATCAGACGTTTGAGAAAATGGTCGTCAGCCGCGACGAAGCCCTCGACCTCGCGAAAAAAGGCCGTCTGAGCGCATTGTCCGAACGTGGCGAACCGAGCGTCTTCAAACTCGACATCATCCAAGGGATTCCTGAGGGCGAGGAAATTTCGCTCTATAAAAACGGTGATTTCATCGACCTCTGCGCCGGACCGCACGTCATGCGCACGGGCAACATCGGAGCCTTCAAACTCACCCACGTCGCCAGCGCCTACTACAAAGGCGACGAAAAGAATCCGCAACTCCAGCGCATCTACGGCACCGCTTTCAAAAACAAAACCGCTCTCGACGAGTATTTCACGATGCTGGAAGAGGCGAAGAAGCGCGACCATCGCAAGTTAGGAAAAGAGATGCAGCTTTTCACCTTCGACGACGACGTCGGCCCCGGCCTCCCACTCTGGCTGCCGAACGGCACGGTGTTGATCGAAGAGTTAGAAAAACTAGCGAAGGAAACCGAATTCGCCGGAGGTTATGATCGCGTGAGAACTCCACATCTAGCCCGTGAGAACATGTATCTCACTAGTGGCCATTTGCCGTATTACGCCGACAGCATGTTTCCGCCGATTACGCTCGATGAAATCTCGGGTAGTGCGGGCGTCCCGCCTGCTGGTTTGGGCATCCTGCCCAAACAATCCTCCGATGCCGGATCAACCTACCGCAAACATAATCGCCTGCCCCACTTCGAAAAACCATGGGCCATTTACGCGCTCACATTTGCTACTGCTCAGCGTGTGCTGTCGTCAGGAGCTAGGACGATTGTCTTAGATGCGTTACTCCACTTCCACAACTCCCGTTACGAGCTTTTTGCCGCAGTTGTTATGCCCGACCACGTTCACCTGCTTTTCCAGCCGTGGATCAAGGAGCAAAACGAGCAAGGTGAAAACGTTTTCTGGCCTGTGAGCGAACTGCTGCATTCAATCAAGTCTTTCACCGCGAAAAAAATTAACGAACTGGAGAGCGTCACCGGCCCGCTCTGGCAAACAGAGACGTTCGATCGCTACGTTCGCGGAGATCGCGATTTGGAGGAGAAATTCCATTACATCATCGCAAACCCTGACCGCGAAAAATTGGTAGACTCAGAAAAAGGGTATCCGTGGCTCTGGACGGGGGGAGAAGAAAATTCGGGCAGGATGCCCGAACCTGCAGGCGAGACGCCCGCACTACCCGAGACAAACCGATCCGTGTCCCCCACCAGTAGCCCAGTCACGACGACCAAACCCGACCGCTACTACCTCAAGGCCATGAACTGCCCGCACCACCACAAGCTCTTCGGAGCGGTGCCGCGTTCTTATCGCGATCTTCCGCTGCGCCTCGCTGAATACGGCACTTGCTATCGTTACGAACAGTCTGGCGAACTCTTCGGCCTGATGCGCGTTCGCGCCATGCAGATGAACGACGCCCACATCTACTGCACCGAGGAACAATTTGCCGCCGAGTTCGACGCGGTGAACAAAATGTATCTGAAATACTTTGGCATTTTCGGCATCGACCGTTACCAATTCCGCTTCTCCACCCACGACCCGGCGGAACTCGGCAAAAAATACGTCGATCAAAGCGACCTCTGGCTCAAGACGGAGAAAATGGTCCGCGACGTGTTAGTCGCCAGCGGCGCACCCTTCGTGGAAGTGCCCAACGAAGCCGCCTTCTACGGCCCGAAAATTGACATCCAAATCTGGAGCATCATCGGCAAGGAATTTACCCTCGCGACTAACCAAGTCGATTTCGCCGTCCCCGCCCGATTTGGTCTTACTTACAAAACCCGCGACAACACCGAGGCCACGCCGCTCTGCATTCACCGCGCCCCGCTCGGCACGCACGAACGCTTTATCGGCTTCCTCATCGAACACTATGCCGGTAATTTTCCACTTTGGTTAGCACCGGAGCAAGTTCGCATCCTGCCGATCGGCAACGAAGATCCGCTTGTCGCCTACGCCCAGTCAATTCACGACGAACTCCGCGCGCAGGGCGTTCGCGTCAAACTCGATCTGAGCAACGACCCGATCAAAGCCAAGATTGCCGATGCAGAGCAGATGAAGGTCCACACCATGCTCGTGCTAGGACAACGCGATTTGGAATCCGGAAACGTCAGCCTCCGCATTCACGGCCAAGGCAATCTCGGCGCGAAACCCAAAGCCGAAGTTTTGGCCGACCTGCAAACCGCAATCAAAGAGCGGCGCCCCTGAAATCCCATGGCGCTGGAGAAAATCTTCCCGGTCCTCAACCAGATGGAAACCGATGGCGTCATCGGTCGCTACGCCATCGGAGGAGCGGTCGGCGCAATCTTCTGGCTCGAGCCGTTTCAAACCAAGGACCTCGATGTTTTCGTCGTCCTACCGACTTCCGCAGGCGGCACGTTGCTCACCCTCAGCCCGATTTACGATTACCTCCTGCGGCTTGGCTATCGGCCAGACGGCCAGTTCATTGTCATGGAAGGATGGTCTGTGGAATTTGTCCCACCCGGCACGGCGCTAGTCGAGGAAGCGCTTACAGAATCTGTCTCGCGGGAGGTTAACGACGTCCTCACCCGCGTTTTTACCGCAGAACATCTCGCAGCGATTTGCCTGCAAGTCGGACGTCCGCGCGACCACGACCGCATGGTCCGCTTCATAGAAGCCGGCGTGCTCGACGCTGCCATACTCGACGCTATCCTCCGACGTCACAACCTTCTTGAGAAATGGGCCGCCTTCGAGCAGAGTTTTCTACCGGAATGACTAAACTGATGCTGCAAATTCTTGAACGCAAGAGCGCCTGGCGGAAACGCGTGGCCGCCCTACCTGTCGAGGAAAAGCTGCGCATGCTTGAGGAAATGATCGCCGACACGCGGGCTATCGTGGCGACTCATCCGCCGAAGCCGGCAAACCCCGTTCGCCCTCTCTCCGCTAGACCTTTCAAGTCGTAACCGTGGAATTTCTCCTAAACTCGCTGTGATTGTTAGCGACCCATTCGGAGCCGGATGGATTACGCGGAAAATAAAAAACGCGGACAGGCACCGATTGGCACACTGTCCGCGATTTGATGAACCCTAGGTGAACTTAGAAGCTGACCCGGAACCCGGCGCTCACGTTGTGCGAGTCGTAATTGTCGCGGCCAATTTCGCCGTCGTAGTAAACGTAGGCGGAGTAGGTCGCGTTCCAGATAACGGCTACACCCGCACTGACCACCGCACTGTCGCGACCCGTGGTCGTTCCTTCGACGGTGAATGAGTCGCTATCCAGTTTCGCAAAGCTCGAAGTGAGGCTCGATCCCGTGTCGCTGAACTCATGTTGCCAGCTGGCGCGGATTTCCGGACGAATGGTCACGCTGCCCACTTTCGCATCGAAGGTGGCGCGGAAGCCCAGAGCCGAACGGGCCGATTCGGCACTCTCGCTTTGGATCTTGAGCGGAGCGAATTGGCCGTCTTCGGTGAACCCGTCGAGGTTCGTGTAGGTGTATTGGAAGCTGGCGATTGGTCCGATCGTCAGGGTGCCAAACTTCAGATCGTAACCCGTGGCGATGGAGGCGTTGATTTCCTGTCCATCCGGGCTTGCTGTGGCGGTGGTTCCATTCGGCGTGCTCCGTTTCGTCTTGTAGCTGTTCAGGCCGCCAGTGACGCTGCTGTCCACGTAGAACCCGTCGGAGAAGTAGGTGCCATAGAGACCCAGTTTACCGCCATCGACGTCGATTTTGCCACCGTTTTGCAAGTCAGCTCCCGTGTTGGTGTAACCGAAGGTGACACCCGCTGCGAAGTGGTTGGTGAAGAGGTAATCTACACCCAAGGTAACTCCGCCGGTTTCGAGGTCGTAGCCAGAGGCGCAGTTGGTGCCGCCAATGGAGGTGAATTCACCCGAGCCGTTGAGGAAGCTGCCGAAGCGTTTCTGTTCCGACGGAGCCGGTGGGATGACTGCTTTGCTGTCCTTGCTGTAGCCACCTTTGCCGTAGCTGGTGGGCAACGTGGCGGGTTCGTCGGTCATCGAGAGGCGGATGTCATCCATCCGACGGGTGACGTTCGCGGTCTGCACGTTGGCAAGCGATTTGGTGATGTCGAAGACGGCGGTCAACTCTTCGGGCGAGATGCGATCGAGGTTGCCAGGCAGGGATTCGAGTGATTGCACATCGAGGTAGTTCAGTTCGTCGATCACGCCGGTTTTGTTACCGATGCGGCGGGCCACGCTGTCGAGTGCTTCAGCCACGGCGAGGGTGTTGCAATGCAGGCCCAGCGCGTCCTTGAGGGCGGCGAAGGAACCTTGCTCCACTTCGAGGATGACCGCTTTGGTGTAAGCGTTCACGACGGGGACGAGCAACGGGGTGTTGCTGAATTGCGAGAGTCCTTCAACGTTAGCGGCCGCGAGCGGCGTGCCGTTGCTCGTGCCACCCGTGACTCCGCCAGAGGCGAGGACAAGTTTGACCTGCTCACCGGGACGGAGGGTGAAGTTGTTGGTCTGAACGAGTCGGAGAACGCCATTGGTCGCAGTGCCAGTGCCGGTCGTCACGAGTTGATCGTGTTGCGTGCCGGGGTTGAGGCCACCGACGGTGGCTTGGTAAACGCCGTTGGCGAGCAGGATGTTGCCGTCTCCGATGTCCACGATGCGTGGGCCGCCTTCAGTGCGGAGGAGACCCCCGTTGACGGTGAGGTCGCCGTTGCCGAACGCCTTGGTGCTACCGGCAGCGAGGGTGCCATCGTTGAGGGTGGTGCCGCCCGTGTAAGTGTTATTCCCGCTGAGGATCTGGATTCCGGTGCCTTCTTTTTCAAAGCGACCGCCGAAACCGCTGATGGTGCCAGCGTAATCCGCGTCGTTGTTGTTTCCTCCCGTCGTGATGCGACCGGAACCAAGCAGAACCGAACTAGCAGCAACGCCGTCGAGCGAGCCAATGGTGTCGCCAAACCCATTGATATCCAACTGGCCGTCGGAGCGAATGGTCACAGCCGTTAGATTGTTGATTTCCCCGAATTGGAGGGTTCGCACAATCGCACTGCCTTGCGCACCAATTCCATCACCGATGAACAAGTCACCTTGTCCAGTGGCGTCAGTGGTGCTCGAATCCAGCAAAACAATTCCGTCAAAGACATCAAAGTGACCGGTGAAAGTCGCCGATGAGTTGTTGTCGAGCAGGAAGGTGCCGGTGCCGACTTTGGTGAAGCCACCGGTGGTGCCGACAATCGCGCCATCATAAGTGGAGTTGTTGTTGTTGGTGCCGGACGTCAGGCGGGCCGAGTCCAGATTAACGGTCGCGCCAGAGTTGCCATCCAGTGAGCCGATGGTGTTGTCGAAGCCTGCCAGATCAAGGGTGCCGGGGCTGTTAACCATGACCGCCGAGTTGACCCCGAAGGCGTTGCCGGGGATAAAGGAGTTGGTTCCGATTCCGGCGCGCAAGGTGCCGTTATTGACAGTAGTGTCGCCACTGTAGGTGTTGTTACCGGAGACGGTGAAGATTCCGGTGCCTTCCTTGACCAGGGCGAGCGCGCCGAAGCCGCTGATCACGCCGCTGTAGGTGGTGCTATTGTTGTTGCCGCCAGTAGTGAGCTGTCTAGAGTTGAGGGTGACTTTGCCGTTGCCAGCCAAGCTGCCAATGGTTTCGCTGTCCACCAAATTAAGTGTGCTGACCGGAGCATTGAATGGGAACAGATCGTTGATCGTCACCGCAACGTTGTCTTCGATGGCTGCACCATTTTGCACGCTGAGGGTGCCGTCGTTGATGGTGACAGGACCGGTGAAGGTGTTGGTGCCACTGATGATGAAGTTGCCGGTGCCTTCCTTGACGAGGCTGCCGTTCACACCGCTGATCACACCGCTGAAGGTAGTCGAGGTGTTATTGCCGCCAGTGGTCAGGGTTTGCGCATTAAGCGTCGTGCTGCCGTTGCCAGCGAGACTGCCGATGCTTTCGCTGTTGACCAGATTCAGTGTGCCGGGTGAGGTCACGGTGACTGCAACAACGTCCGCGATGGCTGCACCGTTTTGCAGGCTGAGGATGCCTTGGTTAACCAACGCGGTGCCCGTGAAGGTGTTCGCTCCGGTGAGGGTCATCGTGCCTGCGCCGGTTTTGATCAGGCTATTGACGCCGTTACCGCTCATCACGCCGCTGTAAATCGTGCTGTTACCGTTGCCACCAGTGGTCAACGTATTGGCGTTGAGTGTGGTGTTCCCACTGCCAGCCAAGCTGCCGATGGTTTCGCTGTTGACTAGGTCGAGAGCACCTGGGCTGGTGACGGTCACTGCGACGACGTCCGCGATGGCGGCTCCGTTTTGGAGGCTGAGGATGCCGTTGTTCACGACGGCTGTGCCGGTGAAGGTGTTGGTGCCACTCAAGGTAAACGTGCCTGTGCCCGTCTTGATCAGGCTATTCGCACCGTTGCCACTCATCACTCCACTGAAGGTGGTCGTATCTCCATTACCGCCTGTGGTGAGAAGTTTGGTGTTAAGAGTAACGAATCCGTCGCCAGCGAGGCTGCCGATGGTTTCACTGTCAATCAGGTTCAGAGTGCCGGGATTAGCAACAATCACTGCGACGCTATCCGCAATGGCTGCACCATTTTGCACACTGAGGATACCGCCATTCACGTTCACGTTGCCCGTGAAGGTGTTTGTGCCACTGAGAATTTGCGTGCTGGTATCATCCTTGATCAATCCGCCGGTGCCGGAAATGACACCCACGAAGTTCGCATTAGCAGTTCCGTTGGTGTTGAGACCGGTGCCGAAGCCGATGGTTAGCGTGTTGCCGTTAAGAACAACCGATGAACCACTCAAGCTGGATTGCAATGAAGCGATGGACTGGCCGACATTGTTCAGGACCAAACTGGACGCACCGCCGCCGTCGATGGTGATCGAGGTGCGACCGTTGAGGGTCGGGAGGGCGTTAGCGATGTTCGCGTTGAGTACACCGTTGTTCCGGATGAACGTTGGCCCGAGGTAGGTGTTAGCCGCGTTCAGGTTAGTCGTTACGCCGTCCACGATGAGGTCATCGTTGAAGGTCCCAAAGTTCCCGCCCGTGATGGCTGCGTTCACGTTGATCGTGCCGCCACCGGTCAGCGTGAGCGTGGTATCGGTTTTGTCGATCGTGCCGTTGAGGGTGAACGTTCCTGTGCCATTGGTGCCAATGGTTGAATTCGTCGCAACCGTGATCGGGCCGTTAAAGGTGGACGAGCCATTCAGGGCCTGGGTTAGTGCACCGATACCGCCAAAGCCAGCGCCATTGATGATCAGCGGCTCGGCGAGGGTGAGGATGCCGTTGGCGATCTCGAGTGAGGCGCCATTCGCCACCACAGTGCCCGCGCCGATACTGCCAAGAGCGGAAGCATTGCCAGCGATGAGGATGCCTTGCTGAATGAAGGTCGTGCCGGAATAGTTGTTCACCGCGTTGAGGGTGAGGATGCCAGTGTCAACCTTGGTCAGGTTGAAGTTGCCGCTGATAACTCCGTTGAGCGTGATGTCGCCAATCGTGCTGATGGTGGAATTAGCCGTTAGCGCTACCGCGCCTTGGAGGCTGGCAGGTGATGCGCTGTTGTTGGCGAGGACACCATTGTAGGCTCCAGTCCCGACACCAGCGATTTGCAGGTTCTCCGCACCCACCGTTTGGCCGTTGAGATCGAGGACTGCGCCAGAGGCGACAAATGTTCCCGCTGCGGTGCTGCCAAGGGCGGTAGCGGAGCCCATGATGACCGCGCCATCGTTGATCCTGGTCAGGCCATCGTAGGAATTGTTGCCACTAATGGTCAGGAAGTTAAAGCTGTTCTTGGTGACCGTTCCGGTGCCGCTAATGTTATTAGCGAACGTAGTGGTGTCGGTGCGGTCGAAAATGAGCGCCCCGTTATCGACCACGTTGCCACTGCCGAGCGTGCCGCTGGCACCAGCATTGCCGACTTGCAGGATGCCTGCGCTGATGGTTGTGCCGCCAGTGAAGTTGTTATCAGCCTGAACGGTCGTTTTGCCGGTGCCGGATTGCACCAACTTGAGCGTGCCGGTCGTGCCGTCGTTGAGTGTGCCAGTGAGTAGGTTGTCGTTGGCAGAACTGACGTTCAGCGTGCCGACACCCCCCACCAAGTTCGAGCCGGTGACGTTGTTCGCGAGGACGTTGGCCGTCGGACCGCCAATATTGACCACCACCAAGCTGCCGCCGTTGGCAATCTCCACATCTGCACTGCCGATCGAGCCAGCAGTCAGGCTGGTGCCGATTTGGACGATGCCCGAGTTGATCGTGTTCGCTCCGGTGTAGGTATTGCCGACGTTGTTGAGAATGATCGCTCCTGGTCCATTTTGAGTTAGGGCAATCTGGCCCGCACCATTAGTAATCGCACCAGTCAGTGAGGTTGGGAGAGCTAGTTCGCCAACGATCGTGCCGAGGCCCGCTGCACTGCTGATATTGTTGGCCAGCACATTGCCGGAGACGTTGACGAGTTTGAGAACACCGTCATTATCGACACTGATGTCGCCCGATCCGGCAAGACCGGCTTTCGCGGCGGTGCCGATGGTGACCTGGCTGCCTGCGCCGGTGATGGTGGTTCCGGCCTGATAGCTATTCAGGTTGGTAAAGACCGAAATGCCGCCCGCGTTTTGAATGAAGTTGCCGTTACCGCTGATGACGCCGTTGATGAACTGAGTGTTACCACCGGAATTAATGCCGCGAACGGTGCCGCCGAGGGCGCTGAGGACAACGGCGTTATTGAAGTTGCCGTTGTTAGCCAAGTTGATGTCGAGGAATGCGCCGTTGAAGACCTTGACGATACCTGCGCCGGGCGCAGCGTTGGTCTGGTTGCCGTTGCCGATTTGCAAGGTGCCACCCGTGATGGCGGTATCTCCTAGGTAGGTGTTAGCTCCGGTGAAAACCTGCGTGCTGGTGCCATCTTTGATGACAGCTGTGCCAACACCAGTGCCAGTGATAATTCCTGTGAATGTGGTTGGAGAAACAGTGCCCGGAGTTGCAGCGGTAGTCCCAATGGTCAGAGTGAAGTTGTTCAGGTTAATCGTGGACGTGCCGGGGCTGGTCGGGCCGCTGGCGACGAACTGGACCGCCTGGTTCGCGCCGAAGTTCAGCGTCGAGCCGCCCGTGCCGCCGATGGCACCGAGAGGCGCCGTCGGGTAGTTCGCGACCGGGAAGTTTCCGAGCGTGTCCGCATCCATGATGAGCCCCGTGCGGGTCAGTGCGGTGCCGCCATCCGAAACCAATGAGGGCAGTGCTCCGGCGACGTTCGCGTTCACGACTGCGCCATTATTGAGCCACGTGGCCCCGAGATACGGGTTGGAGACGAGCAGATTCGTCGTCCCGGCGGTGAAGAGCACGTCGGAATTGAAGCTGCCCACGCCGGACGTGCCGCTGATGCCCGTGGCGTTGTTGCCCGCAACGCCGATATTGACGGTCCCAGAGTGGGCTCCGACACCGACATTGCCGACGATCAGGTTAACGCCATTTTTCGTGATGCCGCCGGTCAGGTTCAGCGTGGTACCGTCGTTCGCGGTGATCACGGTGTTTGTCGAGCCGATCGTAATCGCCCCTCCATAGGTCGATGTGCCCGAAAAACCCACCAGCGCGCCGATGCGCGCGGTATTTGATGCGGGAGCCGTCTGTGCGGCACCCTGGCCGTTCAGAGTCAGCGCCTCGTTGCCGATCGTGATGCCGCTTTGGAGCATCAGGCTTCCGCCGACGTTGACGATAGTCCCGTTCGCCGGGTTACCTGCACCATCCGCACCGAGCGCGGAGTTATTGGCCGCACGCAGGATGCCGCTATTGATCGTGGTCAGGCCCGCATAGGTATTGGCGCCGGAAAACTGCACACCACCGATGGTGCCCTTCGTTGCGCTATTCGTCCCATTCACATTCACGCCGCCATTCTGGATGATCGCGCTGATCTTGAGGTCCAGCCCCTGGCCGATATTCTGGCTCGCGACATTGATGTTCCGCACCGCGCCCCCGAGGTCCAGGAATCCGGGACCATTGATGTTGCCGGCAAATGCGTCGCCAGGGAACACCGCGTTGTCAATGAGGCTGATGTTGCCGTTCACCTGGAGCGTGCTGCCGGCGTTGATGTTCACATTGGTGCTGCCGCCGCCGCTGGATGCCACGAGCGTGAGACTGGCGATGGCCTGGCTGAAACCGGCGCCGATGGTCAGTGCGGCGGCGGGCGGTCCCACAAGCGTGGTGGCGTCACCGACAGTGACCGCCGTGCCGACTGGCAGCGCGTTATTGATTCCCGTCTGCAGCGTGCCGGCGAGAACGTTGGTCGCGCCTGTGTAGGTGTTCGCGCCTGACAGTGTGACCGTCGCTGCCGTCGTCTTGTTCAGCGCCACCGTACCACCGAGCTTCGCCGAGACGCTGCCGTTCTGCAGGTCGAATGCGGAGGTGCTGGTGAGCGTACCGGTGGTGCCGGTGATGGAGCCGTTCTGCAATGAAACGCCGCCCACCGTGTCGCTCTGCGCGCCGATGTCGAAGATGGCACCCGCGTTATTCAGCGTCACCACGGAGGTGTTGGCGATCTGGTTGCTTGCCTGCAGATTCACCGTCGCCGCACCGACGGTCAGGTTTCCGGCAATGGTCTATTGGAGATGGACTTATTCAGATTCAGCGTGCCGCCCGTCACCGATGTCGTGCCCGTGTAGGCGTTGATGCCAATTCCGCCGAACGTGAGCGTGCCGGGACCGGCGATGGTCAGCCCGGAGGCGCCCCCAGTGCTCTCGGTAATTTGTGCCGTCTGGCCTGCCGCGACGGTCACCGTCGCACTTGGCGCAAAAGTGATCGTGCTTAAGTTGCCATCGATGGAATACCCGCTCACGTCGAACGTGATGTTCCGCACCGTCACGTTGACCGTGTTGTTGATGAATCCCGCCGTCCCGGCAAACACCGCATCCGAGGTTGCCGTATTGGCCCATACCACGCCTGCGGTCGTGCCACCGGCAGCGCCCCAGTTCGCAGTCGTGGTGTCCCAGATATTGCTACCATTGATTCCCAAGCCAGCAACGGCTCCGTTACTGTCGAAAAATTGCTGCGCTTTGGCGTGCCCAGAGAACGAAGCTAACGCCGCAGCGACGGCAGCAGCGATGATGTGATTAGTTTTACGGCTGCTTTTTGGGGAATTCAGATGGCGGGTGTTGGTTTTCATGGGGTTATTTGGGGTTAAATTTAAGTTTGAGGTATTTGAGGTGATTTTAAGAGATGGAGGGACGGTGAATAATGACGGTGATGGCGGTATAAGGACTGCTATCAGGCTCGGACAGAGAGATGCGTGAAAAACGCTGTTGAATAAACGGAAGCCGAATGAAAACCGACTTTTTTGCAGCTGAATCTTCTCATATGGAGCGGGGTGATTTGCGCTGACGATTAAAGAATTATTGAAAACGCGAAAGTTTGGCAAGAATTTTTTTTAATTTTCTCCATTTTTTTCAACGAGTTCTTTAAACGGATTCTTCGAGGGAAGTCGAACTATATGGGAGACCTGTTAACTCTCCGACGGACGCGACCCAGCAAAACGCATGCAAATGGCAAAACACCAAACCCGCGGTTTTCTCCTAATTTCCGGATTGAAGGATGGGGGCCGGAAGCAAATACGGTTCCCCTTCCGCCGGGAGTGAGACGGGAAAATAAGGCGCAGCTACCGATTGACGCGAATGGCGGTCTCCAGTTTATACTCCGGCACGTGATCAACCGTCGGGCTCTGTTTTTTTTCTGTTTCGCCGCGCTCGTGCTGCTGAATCCATTGAGTCTGCCAGCGGCGGAGGTGCGGCCTCCTTTTGGTCTGGCATGGGGCGAGGTGCCAAAGAAGCTGGAAGAATTACTCAAAGGCGCCGGGGCAACGATCACGGTGAAAGGAAAATCGGGCGAGCGGGATGTCTGGACGGTGGAGGGCTTGCTGCAGCCGCGTCTGAAGCGAACGCTTTTTTACTTTGCCAGCGGCTCGCTCTCCGAGGTGGAGTTGCAATACGAGGACTCCTCATGGGACGTGGCACAGTACGACTCCTTTCTCGGCGAGGTGCGGGGCAAAGTGGAGCAACTTTACGGTCCGGGCACCCTGATTGCGCGGCAGAAAGCGCCGACCGGCGATGTGACCGAGACGGTGGTCGGCTACCAATGGAAGCTGGAGAACGGCTCGATGCAGTTGTTTTATTTTTCCGCGGAACGCCCGCCGAATGTCTTTCGGACGGTCAGCGTGCATTACAAAGCGCAGTAGGCACCGTTGGCGAAGGAATGCCAGAGGAGGAATGGAACGCCCGACTCAGAGGGCTATTTTCTCTTAAAATTCTGCAAAGTCCGGACGAAGATCAGAACAAGTTCACTGATTTCAGGAATGTTTTAGGATGTTCGCCAATGTCTTTTCTTCCTGTTGACGCAACGCTGTTGTGTCAAATGCCAGTCAAACCTCAAAACCGATGTCATTTGCCACTTGAATGGCGAACGGACGAACGTGAACAGATAGCTCGCTAATTACTTCCGCCGTCGTCTTTCCTAAGACCGCGCCAATGTCGTTAAGCCTCTGAACAACCAAGCCCTGATTCAGTGAATAAAGGCTTTCCAAAAATTTCGAGGGATGATGAGCCTCAACTCCCCACGGACTCAAGGCATCCGCCGGAAAGTGTTTCAAATTGAATGTGACAATGATTTCGCATTTCGCGGAAATCGCTGCTGCAAGAACATGCCGATCTTTTGGATCATTCTCCAAACAGGATTCAATAGGTTCAAATCCTTCAACAAGTGCCTCCCCGAAATGGGTCGCCATCTGCTGTCTTCTGTAAGCAGCAAGTGAGGCAGGCCATGCCAGCTTCTCCACGAGTGTTTTGTCCGCTTCGTCCAATATCCGTCCGCTCCACTTCGGTAAAAAAAGACGCGGCGTCTCGGAAGGCCTCAATAGTAGGTCAGTGACTCGTTGATTTGCGAGCACGCAGGCATCAAGGACCACCGGGAAATCCGCGTGCATCTTAATACTTTCCGGCGTCGTGAATTTTCTTGGTCATCTCATCAAGGGCCGTGCGCCGTGCCGCGTCGCGTTCTTTTTGGAATGAAACTACATCCTTCATTAAAATCCGTCGGTGAGTGCCGACAAAATGATGGGGCAGTGCTTTGGATTCTAAAAGTTTAATCAAGTGGGGCCGGGACATTCCCAAGAGGTTGGCTGCTGCCTGCGTCGTCAGTTCTTGCCGTTCTGGAACAAGTGAAATCACATTCCCTTCCCGCATGGCAGATGCGACGACGACAAGTATATCGTAGATCGGTCTCGGAATTTCTAACCTGTTATCGTGCTCATCCACGAGCGCAGGTAGGGCCTGCTCGTTCAGAAGTTGATCCAAAAAAACTTTCACCGATTCCATTTCGGTGTCGGATATTTCGGACGGATCGAATCGACCCGAACTACGGGTTTGCTGTGGCGTGCTCATAAACGCAATAAACGCAACAATCGAGCCAACCGCAATAGAAAACCGCAGAAATTGGGAACTCCGGGTATTTTGAAGGACCGATATTTCCCTTTTCGACTTGCGACGCCCAACTGTCTCAAAATGCAGGGTGGAGAAGGGCTTTACCGGGTGCGGGTGGGTGATTATCGGATTGTCTATTAGGTTCAGGATGCGGTTCTCGTGGTTCTGGTCGCGCAAATTGGCAATCGCCTTTCAGCCCTGTTGCAAGGGATAAGAATGTTTGGTAATATCCGCTCATGTCCGGCGTAGCTGAAATCCAACAAGCCATTGCCGAGCTCTCTCCAGAAGAACACTGCGAGTTAATGGCGACGTTGCTTCCTCCTTTGGAAGATGACACATGGGATTTGCAGATGAAGGCGGACACCGAAGCAGGGAAATTCGACGTAATGAATGCCAAGGCTTTAGCCGATTTGAAGGTGGGGCTTTGTGCGCCTTTGGAACGGATGTTCGAGGAAGAAGAAGCGTGACATTTCCTAGCACAGGCACCCCAGAGTTTTGGGAATGCTACTTCGATTTGGCATTGGAGATCCGCGCTCTCGCTCGAAAAAACGATCGTCTTTGGAATGAAGAACCCTTTCATCCATCGCTCAACTTCAAGAAAGTAAGCGGCGGCAACTGGTCGTATAGGCATTCATTATCGGGCGATGGGGCATTTTACCGTGCACGGCTTTCTTTGGGAATGGATCGGCTCTCATGCGGAATATGATCGGCTGGTGATTTTTTACCGCCCACGCGTCCACCAGATAGCTTGAAAATGCAGGGTGGAGAAGGTCTTTACCGGGTGCGGGTAGGTGATTATCGGATTGTGTATCACACTTAGGATGCGGTTCTCGTGGTTTTGGTCGGGCATCGTCGGGAAGTTTATCACTGATCACTGGCAAACGAAGAGTGGATGAAGGAAGTTCGTCCTGTTCGCTATGTAGTCCCATCATTAACCCCAAAACTAACAAATATTCTTATTAACTAGCAACTACTAACATTGGTTTGGGCAACACGCCGGAAAGGTGCGACCCTTATCCGCGGCCCCTAACCCCGCGCGTGCCAGGAACGGGAGAGAGGAGCTTTATTCTTTTATATGCGTTGGGCCTTCCCCGATTCGGCGGAAAGTTTTACGGACGAAGGATGCGGTTTGTTCTATACCTGCCAAGTAATCCTTCCGCCAGCGACGCATGTATTTTTCGTCGGTAAATTCGGGTGGCGTCTCGACGGCATAGAGGTGCAAAAACAGAAAGTCATAAGCGATGCGCTCATCGGAGTATTTGGTGAGACGCTCGCCACCCCACTTATGAAGGTAGCGCTGTAGTATAAAGAAGGCGGCGAAGTTAT
>JBBRPA010000042.1:0-31954 GCA_038228695.1 Chthoniobacterales bacterium | reverse complement strand
CCGGGCTCCTTCCAGAGGGCCGATTCCGAGTTCCCCCGGTGTCATCAGTTATGAGTCAACGTATCGCACTATTTTTTGCTCCCCGGTGTCTTTTTTGCTTGAGGCAACACGGACAAATGCGTGACAGCCGGGCGCGGATCAATCTGGCTGCTGCGGTGGCCGGGCCTGGATCACGGGAACGGTGAAGCGGAGTTTGAGATTGCCGTTGATGTGAATCTCCACGGTGTGCATGCCGTATTCGGTGAATTGAAGGCCGCCGAAAAAGTGGACATTGGTTGCGTGCGTTTCGAGACTTTTCAATTCAAACTCGATCTTTGCTTCGCCGATCACTTTCTCGTCGTCTGGAGCAAGAATGCGGGAGGTCTGGGTGAATTTGCCCAAACCGCTGACCCAGCGGGTCCAGAGACAGAGTTTAAAGATGCCGAAGGGCACTTGGGGCGCGGGAATGACGTTGATCACTCCAATGAGGGAGTTGATGCCGTTCATTTCTTGGCGGACGTCCTCGCAGAGCAAGGCAGATTGGATATCGGGGATGACAAATTGCGGGGTGATGTTCATAAAGTTGAATGATATTGCAGGTAAACCACGAGGAGTAACACGCTCCCGAGGAGAATGCGATAAATGCCGAAGCCGACAAAATTATGGTTTCGGACGTAGCGGAGGAGCCATTTTACGGAGAAAAACGATATCACCGCAGCAATCACGGTCGTCCAGATGAGTGGGCTCCAAAGAATGGGCTCGTGGGTTTTGTGCGCATCCCAGAGTGTTTTGACCCCGGCGGCGCAAAGCGTGGGCACTCCGAGGAGAAAGGAAAATTCGATGGCCGACCCACGGTTCAAACCCAGCATCAAGGCAAAAAGAATTGTGCTCCCGGAGCGCGACGACCCCGGGAAGGCGATCGCAATCAACTGAGCCACGCCGAAAACGACGGCGAGCGTCCACGTGATCTCCGTGCTGCGCTCGCGATTGCCAAGGGATTTTTCAACCACGACGAAGAGAATGCCGCCAATCAGCAGGGCCAACGCGATCGGCAGAGGCGAGTGCGGCAGTTCGAGCCCGGCTTTCTTCATGGTCAAACCGCCTGCGACAGTGATCAGGAATGCGACCAACATTTTCAGAAAATAGCTGCGGGTGGCCGGTTCCTGCCAACGTTTCAGGGTGGCTAACCGGTCCGAAAAAAGCGGCAGCGCGGCTAGCATGGCGCCGCATTGGATCACGGCGTTGAAAATTTCCGTGCCGAAAAAAGTCTGGCTAATCGGCTGTCCTTGAGACCGGATAAACTGCTCCGCGAGCAGAAGATGGCCGGTTGAAGAAACGGGAATGAACTCCGTAATGCCCTCAATGACGCCAAGAATGATTACAATCAGCCAGTGAGGCAGGGACATGAAGGATTCTGGCTAAAAAGTGACAAACCGCTTGCGTTTAAAACTGCAGGCGATGACCCGGCGGGACGGTTTAAATAGCGTTCTCGCCGCGTTCCTCGGTGCGAATCCGCATGGCGTCTTCAATCGGGAGAACGAACACTTTACCGTCGCCGATTTTTCCGGTCCGGGCAGCTTCGACGATGGCTTTGACCGCTTTTGCGACATTTTCGTCAGCCAAAACGATCTCAAATTTCACTTTTGGCAAAAAATCGACTGTGTATTCGCTGCCCCGATAAATTTCCGTATGACCTTTTTGACGTCCAAACCCTTTGACCTCGCTTACGGTCATTCCTTCCACGCCGATTTCGGTCAGCGCTTCTTTGACGTCCTCCATTTTAAACGGCTTGATAATGGCTTCGATCTTTTTCATAGGATGTTTTTGAACGTTGTGAGGCTTCTTGGCAAGCTTTCTTCTCTAAAACGGGGCTAATTCTTTACTGCCCTGAGATATTCGGTCCGGTTTTGGCTGATTTCGGCCACTACCATAGGAAGAAGGATGTGCTCGGCCTTTTGAATGCGGTCGTGCAGGCTCTCTGGGGTGTCCTCTTTAGCAATATCCACCTCGGCTTGGGCTATGATCGCCCCGGTGTCCACGCCTGCATCGACGTAATGCACTGTGCAACCGGTCACGGGGTCGCCGGAGTTGAGCGCTTGTTTCCAAGCGTGCATGCCGCGGTATTTTGGGAGCAGCGAAGGATGGATATTGATGATTCGTCCAGCGTAGGTTGCAAGAAAGTCGTGTTTGAGAATGCGCATGAAGCCAGCTAGCACAACCAAATCGATGCGATAATCGCGCATAGAATTGACCAAACGGCTTTCGATGTGCGGTTCGAGCGTGGCTTTGAATTTACCCGGTTCGATTTGTAAGACGGGGAGGCCTTGCGAGCGGGCAAAATCGAGAATGCCGGAGCCTGGAATATCCCCAGCTACACAAACGATTTCGGCGTTGATTCCCCCGGCCTTAATTTTGTCATGCAAAACCCGGAAATTACTGCCGAAGCCCGACCCGAGCACGGCGATTCGCAAGGGGGCGGCGGAAGTGGGAAGTTCGGTGAGGGTAAAATCAGACATTCGGAATGCGTTTTAATATCATTGGGAAACTTTTCGCAATCTGGCAAGCGTAACGGTGGTGGATTTTCCTTCGACCATCGGTAAAAACTGGATGGAACAACCCGCCGCTTCCAAAGCCGCCCGCTCCTCGGGGTTGAGAGATTCCACGGTGTAATCGCCCCCTTTGGCGTAAATGTCGGGCCGGAGCGCCTCGATCAGTCGAGTAGCCCGCTCCTCGGGAAAAATTACCACTGCATCCACGCAGCGCAACGCGGCGAGCACCTCGGCACGATCCGCTTCACTGTTCACTGGACGGCCAGCGCCTTTCAGTTGCCGGACGGAGTCGTCGCCATTCAATCCGACCACGAGCGCAGCGCCGAGTTGGCGGGCACCCTCGAGGTAACGCACGTGCCCGGCGTGGAGCACGTCGAAACAGCCGTTGGTGAAGACCAGCGGTCCTGCTCCAAGCGTGAGGCGTTCGCGAATCTGACCAGCTTCGGCAATGGGAAGGATCAGGCTCATGAATTGCGTCAGCTAAACGACAACGAGGCAAACAGACAATCTGAAAATTTTTTCAAGAAAAAAACCGCCGGAGGTTTTGGCTGCGGCGGTTTTTTTAACAGGGCTGAAATTCGCCCCCGTTGTCAGTGATGGGTGCGTCGCTTGACTTTAAGTTGAGCGAGGCTCCGGGTCACGGCAGCTTCGACAAGCGCGAGTTCTTCGCCTTCGAGGGCCCCTTCTTTGAGTCGGGTCTGGGCGCGGTCAAGGGCTTCTTGAACCTTCGCTTCGTTGATGGCGTCCTCGGGTTCGGCCATATCCGTCAGAACGCTCACGCTTTGGCCGGTGATCTCGACAAATCCCTCGCCCACGGCCAGATGCGTGCGTTGGCCGCCTTTGCTGTAAACAAGTTCCCCAGGCAGAATCGTGGTCATGAGCGGAATGTGCATCGGGAAGATGCCCATCTCGCCCTCGACGGCCGGAATTACCACGGAATCCACTTCATCGGAAAACGTGAGCTTTTCGGGAGTAACGATTTTTAGGGTAAGAGGCATGGGAATTTATGAATGGAAATTTATGAATTGTTGGAAGGGTGAATCGTGAACTAAATCAGAAATTCTAATTCATAAATGGAGTGTTAGTCCTTGATCTGGTCGATGCCGCCCTTCATGTAGAAATTCTGCTCGGACACCGCATCGTGCTTGCCGTCGAGGATTTCTTTGAAGCCGCGGACGGTCTCCGCGATGGAGACATATTGACCGGGCGTGCCGGTGAAAACTTCCGCGACGTGGAACGGCTGCGAAAGGAACCGCTGGATTTTGCGGGCACGGAAGACGGTCGTTTTGTCTTCTGGGCTGAGCTCGTCCATGCCGAGAATGGCGATGATGTCCTGCAAATCTTTGTAGCGCTGGAGCACACGCTGGACTCCGCGGGCGACATTGTAGTGCTCTTCGCCGACAATTTCGGGAGCGAGAGCCTTCGAGGTGGAAGCGAGCGGATCAACGGCAGGGTAGATGCCCAACTCCGCGATCGAACGCTCGAGCACGACGGTCGAGTCAAGGTGAGCGAAAGTGTTAGCAGGAGCCGGATCGGTCAAATCGTCCGCCGGCACATAAACCGCTTGCACGGAAGTGATGGAACCCTTGGTGGTCGAAGTGATGCGCTCTTGGAGGGCGCCCATTTCGGAGGCGAGAGTTGGCTGGTAACCGACCGCCGACGGAGTGCGTCCGAGCAATGCGGACACTTCGGAGCCGGCCTGTGAGAAACGGAAAACGTTGTCCACGAAAAGGAGCACGTCTTGGTTTTTCTCGTCGCGGAAATATTCGGCCATCGAGAGAGCGGAAAGGGCGACGCGGAGACGCGCGCCGGGAGGTTCGTTCATTTGGCCGTAAACCAGCGCGACTTTGGACTTGGTTAGATCGTCTTGGTTGATGACCCCGGCGTCGCTCATTTCGTGGTAAAGATCGTTACCTTCACGGGAACGTTCGCCGACCCCGGCGAAAACAGAGAAACCGCCGTGTTCCTTGGCGATGTTGTTAATCAACTCGAGGATGACAACGGTTTTGCCGACGCCCGCGCCACCGAATGCGCCGACTTTACCGCCCTTGGTGAACGGGCAGATGAGGTCGATGACCTTGATGCCGGTCTCGAGAATCGTGGAGGAGACATCCTGCTCGACGAGACTTGGGGCTGGGCGGTGAATGGGATAGCGCTTTTCGTAGGCAACCGGTCCGCGTTCATCGACGGGATCGCCGGTGACGTTAAAAATTCGGCCAAGAATGCCTTCGCCGACGGGAACGCTGATCGGGGCACCGGTAGCGATCACGTCGTAACCGCGCTTAAGGCCTTCGCAGGAACTCATCGCGATGGCGCGGACCCAGTTTTGGCCAAGGTGTTGCTGGACTTCGAGCACGAGTTTGTTGGCAACGCCGTAAACCTCAAAATGGATCTCGAGAGCCTCGTAGATTTTCGGGAGATTGCCGGTTTTGCTGAAGTCCACATCAACGACGGGGCCGATGACTTGAACGATGGTGCCGATATTGGTGGCGGTGTCTGTGCTCATAATGTTTGAAAAATTGAAGTTCTGAAAAATTGAAAATTATTGACCTAAGACCATCTGGGCGGTGGAGATTTCCAACAACTCGGTGGTGATACTGGCTTGGCGGATTTTGTTGTATTCGAGAGAAAGGTCTTTGATGAGCGATTTCGCGTTATCGGTGGCGGCTTTCATAGCCACCATCCGGGCGCTGTGCTCGGAAGCGCGCGCTTCGAGGACCGCATTGTAAACCGCCATGTGGACAGAGTAGGGGAGCAACGCGTCTAGGAAAGAAAAGGCGTCTGGCTCAAATAATATGTCGGAGCCGACCGAGGAAACAGGCGTCTCGGCATGAAAATCCGCCTGCTCGATTTCCGCCGTCACAGGTAGAATCGAGACCGCCTTCGGAACCTGAGTGAGAGTGTTCTTGAAATCGGTGTAAAGAATGGTGACTCGGTCCACTTCGCGGGCGAGAAATTTCTCGATGACAAATTTTGAGATGAGCTTGGTGTCGAGAAATGTGGGCGAATCTTTTAATGGGAAATCGGCGAGCAACTCCCGTTTGCTGCGCGCAACCCACTGGGCACCTTTGCGGCCGAGGGTGACGAAAATGGTATTGGCGGCGTCAAATTTCAGCGCCTCGCGGAGCAGGTTCGTATTGAGCGCGCCGCAGAGACCTTTGTCGGTGGAAACGATGATGACCAATTCTTTCGCGACGGGGCGCACCTCGAGCAGGGGATGGGTCTGCTCGGAATCGACTTGGCGCAAAGCGTGAGCCATTTTCCGTAACTGCACGGCGTAGGGGCGTCCGTCCATCGCAATCTGCTGCGCTTTCCGCATCTTCGAGGCAGCGACCATTTGCATCGCCTTGGTGATTTGGGCGGTGTTCTTGACCGACTTGATACGGCGTCGGATATCGCGGGTGTTAGCAGCCATCGAAGGTGGTTTGCGGTGCGGTCGGTGCGGGTGTCCGGGTTATTTGTAGTTGGATTTGAAATCGCCCACGGCGGATTTCAGATCGGCGGTGATGGCGTCGTCGATGGCTTTCTTCTCGTTGATCTTCGCGAGCACATCCGCTTTCCGGGTGTTGAGGAAATCCATCAGCTTGTTTTGGAAATCCTTAATTTTCTCCACGGGAATATCGTCGAGATAGCCATTTTGCATTGTCCAGAGGACGGCCACTTGGAGTTCGATGGCGAGCGGCATGTATTGGGTTTGCTTGAAAAGCTCCACGATGCGTTGTCCACGATCGAGGGTGGCCTTGGTCTTGGCATCGAGATCGGAGCCAAACTGGGCGAACGCAGCCAACTCGCGATACTGGGCCAAATCGCCCTTGATCTTGCCGGCGACCTGTTTGGTGGCCTTGATCTGCGCGGCGGAACCGACGCGGGACACCGAGAGACCGACCGAAATCGCAGGGCGAATGCCTTGATAGAAAAGGTCCGTCTCGAGGTAAATCTGGCCGTCAGTGATGGAAATGACGTTCGTCGGGATATAAGCCGAAACGTCGCCAGCCTGCGTCTCGATGATCGGAAGCGCGGTGACAGAGCCGTTGCCGTTCTTTTCGTCCACGCGGGCGCTGCGTTCGAGCAGGCGGCTGTGGAGATAGAACACGTCGCCAGGATACGCCTCACGACCAGAGGGGCGCTTCAGGACGAGCGAGACTTGGCGGTAAGCCACGGCGTGCTTGGAAAGATCGTCATAAACGATGAGAGCGTCCATGCCGTTGTCCATGAACCACTCGCTCATGGCCGCGCCGGCGAAGGGGGCGAGATACTGGTTAGTGGCGCTCTCCGAGGCGGGCGCGGTGACGATGATGCAATACTCGAGTGCGCCAGCTTTTTCGAGGGTGGCAATGGAACGCGCGATGTTAGAATTTTTCTGGCCGATACCTACGTAGATCGAGTAGATCGGGCGGAAATCAGGATTGTCCTTGTTGGCTTTGTTGATCTGGGCCTGATTGAGAATGGTGTCGATCGCGACAGTCGTTTTGCCGGTCGCGCGGTCGCCAATGATCAGTTCGCGTTGTCCGCGACCGATCGGAATCATCGCGTCGATGGCCATGATGCCGGTCTGGACGGGCTGGCTGACGGATTTGCGTTTAATGATGCCGGGAGCGATTTTTTCGACTGGATACTGCGTGTCGGATTGGATCGGGCCTTTGCCGTCCACGGGTTGGCCAAGGGTGTTCACGACGCGGCCGAGCAGGCCTTTGCCGACGGGAACGGAGAGAAGGCGACCGGTGGTTTTGACCTCGGTGCCCTCTTTAACATCGGTGAAATCGCCGAGCAAAATGCAGCCGACCTCGGTTTCTTCTAGGTTGAGCGCGAGACCGTAGAGGCCGCCGGGAAATTCAATCAGCTCATTGAGCATGACGTCGCTGAGGCCTTCGATTTTTGCCACGCCGTCGCCCGCCTCGCGGACGATGCCAACGTTGGATCTACTGGGTGCGGTGGAGAGGCCGGAGATTTGCGATTCGAGTTCTTGAAGGATGGTGCTCATGGTGTCTTGGAAAATACTGAAATGCTGAAAGGCTGAAAGGCTGAAAAAATTTAGGCGACGAGTTGTTTTTCGAGATTGTTGATTCTGCCGCGAACGCTGCCGTCGTAAACGTCGCTGCCGATCTGGATGCGAAGTCCACCGATCAACTCGGGCTTCACTTGGAGTTCGGTGGTGAGATCGTGGCCATATTTCGAGCGGAGATCGTTGACTACGCGTTCGAGTTCCTCGTAGGAGAGGTTGATCGCGCTGTCGATCACGGCATGATGTTTGGCGGTTTCCAGCCGGGCAAGGCGGAGAATTTCTTTGAGGATTCCGAGATAGTTGCGGGGCTTCCGGTCCGCAACGAGCCCGGTCGCCTTGCGGAGACGGTCCGCGTTGAGGCGACCGTCGGCAAAGCTAGCTTTGAAAAGCTGCTTTGACGTTTTGCGGGAATCCTTGGAAAGCTTCATGGGAGATTACGCGGCGTTGACCCCGCGGCTGCTTTCTTCGGTCAGGCGCTGCTGATCTTCGGCGGTGAGCACTTTGCCGGTCACTTTGGTGGTGGTGTCGATCACGAGGCGGCCAAGTTCCTGCTTGAGTTGGCCGAGCATTTGGTTGTGCTCCTGAGCGGTCGCTTCGCGGGCCTTGGCAATGATCTGTTCGGCGTCGGCGATGGCCTTTTGACGTTCTTTCTCGCCGAGGGTGCTGGCGGAGCTGAGCGCCTCATCGATGACGCGCTGGGCTTCCCCGTTGGCCTTGGAAAGAATCTCGTGGTAGCGCTTCTCGGATTCAGCAAGCTGGGTTTTAATTTTTTCAGCGTTGAGGAGACTCTCCTCGATCTTGGCCCGGCGCATTTCGAGAACTGCCAAGATGGGCTGGTAGGCAAATTTACGGAGCAAAATAGCGACGATGCAGAAGCTAATCAGCTGGGAAATGAACAAGGGCCATTCGACCCCGAAGTCGGAACCGGTTTTGGTGGCCATTTCCATGAGTCCGCCTTCTTGGGCTTGAGCGAGAAAGAATGAGTAAGTCATGCTGTTAAGTGGAAAATTGGAGAGGAAAAACCGACGCGCTGCGCTCCCGAGGGGGCAGCGCGCCGGATGGAACTATTGGCCTTTGGCGAGGAAGATCGCGAAGAACACGATACCCTCGACGAGTGCCGCCAGGATGATCGCGATGGTGCGAATGTCGCCAGCTGCTCCCGGATTGCGGCCGGTTGCTTCGGCTGCTTTTGCGCCGATGAAGCCGATGCCGATGGCGGCGCCGACTGCAGCCAGACCGATGTGGAGGTTGCCGCTGAGGGCTTCCGCCGCTGCGATGATGGGACTGATCATTGTATTTTTCCTTTGTTGTTGTTGCTCTGAACGCCCCCGCAGTCTTGCCACGGTCAGACGATCAAAATGGTTGAAAGTTTAGTGGTGCGCTTCGTGTTCCCCGCCTTCGTGGGTGCAGATTAGAGCGGTGAAAACAGATGTCAAAAGCATGAAAACGAGCGCTTGGACGAGGCCGACGAGCAGCTCGAGAAAATAAAATGGTAGCGCAATCAACCAGCCAAAGAGGTGCGACATACCGGTCATTGCTTCAAGCAAGTTTTCACCCGCGAAAACATTTCCGTAGAGACGGAAACTGAGCGAGACCGGTCGGAAGGCGATCGAAATCGTCTCGAGCACACCGACAAAGGCGAAGAGGACGATCATTGCGATCTTCATAAAACCGGTGGCATTCCCTTTCGGCCCAAAAATGTGAAGAATGAAACCGCCCGGGCCGTTGAATTGAACACCCCAAAAGGTCCAGAGCACGAAAAAGATGATCGCGATCGCGAAAGTCATATTGAGGTCGGCATTGCCACCGCGCAGGAGCGGCTTCTCGAGGTCAAATCCGTGGCCCGCAATATATTCGCCCCAGCCGACGGTGCCCACCCCAGGGATGAGGCCGAACCAGTTGCTTGCCAAAATAAAAATGAAGATCGTAGCGAAAAACCAGAAGGTCTTTTTGACTAATTCCTTGCCGACGATCCCTTCGAGGAAGGTGTAAAGCGCTTCAACTAGCGATTCCCAGAAATTTTGCAGCGGGGATGGCACCGGACGGATATTGCGTGTGGCCAGTTGGGAAAAAACAATCAGCGTGATCGCCGCGATCCAGCATAGAACCATCGAACTCGTCACCACGAAAAAGCCCGCCCGGAACAAAACAGGCGAATAAAGCGGCAAACCATGATGCTCTCCGCCGCCATGCGCTGCTTCCGCCGCCCCGGCCCCTGCGTGGTCGCTGGTAGTTTCTGCCGCACAGAGTTCACTTCCCAAGAGAAACGCCAAGCAAAGCACGATCCATCCGATACGAAACCGGCTAGGCGAGACGAATTTTGAAAAAGCGGCAGCTAACATGGATAGGACAAATAAGGGTTGCTTGGGACCGTGATCAAAACCGGGGTGGGGAACCGCCGATCCGCTAGCAGGCCGTCATAGAAACGCGACTCCGCCCGTTTGACAAGTGCAAAATACAAACTTTGTGAAAATTTTCACAATCTCCCCCGCCGGGCGTTCTTCTGAGGGAAGTTATTGACGCTCTCTGGTTCGATGTTAATTACTTCCCCTCCTGCCCTATCTCGTTCCTGCGTTTGTGACTCCATCCTCTCAAAAAACGGTAATCATTGCCGCCTCCGTCCTTTCGGTCTTGGCCTTTTTTCAGCTTCTGGTCGTCTTCGTGGTTCTGGTCCGCCATCCAAACCCTGGTTCGATAACGAACGCATCGATGGACACGCCCACTTCAAATCGGTCGCAGACTACCGCTGGGCGGTTGCCTTCCGCGCCGTCCGCCAGCGAGCGCGCACCCACAGGCGCAGCGTTGCCGGACGAATCGACCATCGCTCCGTCTGAGGTGGAAATTCTCGTGAAACGAGCGACCGACATTCGCGACCAGGGCGATATGACTGGAGCTCTGGCCAGTCTGCGCGACGCCCAGAAGCTGTTTCCTGACGATCCAAAAATCATTGCCCAGTTTGCCACCACCTACGAGCAAATGGGACTCGTGGACAAAGCGCTCGCCCAATGGAAGCGGGTAGTGGAAGCGGGCGAGAAAGCCGGTGATCTCTATGGCGTGGCGGCGGAAAAAGTCCGGACCGGCGTCATCCCACGCGACCCAGCCTCCGGGCGGGACGATGAGGGGCTGCAACCGGGATCCACGCTCGGCATCGTTGACGCAGCAAAAAACTACGACTCCTCCAATCCAGCGGTGGAAAAAATCAGTGTGCGCATGGGCATCAAAGCGCGGGCCAATGCGGTGGTGAACGCTTCCGCAGTCAATATTCAGGCCATGTTCTATGATCTCGTCGCCAATCAGGAAGTGGAATCGACCGACCCGCGCACCACCTCGGTGACCTCCGAATGGCTCACCCCGCCACCCGATTGGCGCGAGGACGGCCTCGAAGTTCTTAAAGTGCGCTACGAGCAAAAACCGGTTGCGGCAGCGGAAAATGCTGTCCGTGAGCGAAAGTATCTTGGCTACATCATCCGCGTGTATTATGAGAACGAACTGCAAGACGTCATCGCCGAGCCCGTGAAACTCCTTCAAAACTTCCCTCCACCCGTCAGTTTGCAGAAAGAAATCCCGCAATGAAAATTCTGATCGTCGATGACGAGGAAATCATAGTTGAGTCACTCGTGGAAATCATCCGCTCCTATGGTGCGTTCACCGTTGAGGGCGTGCTGAGCGGTCCCGACGCCATCGCTAAGGTGGACGAAATGGGTGGCGTGGACTTGTTGATCACCGATGTGGTGATGGATCGGATGGACGGATTTTCCCTGCGGGATACTTTGCGAGCGAATTACCCGAAACTGGAAGTGGTGTTCGTGACGGGCTACGACCTGAGTGATTATGCGGCTAACGTCGGGGCCGCGGTGATTTTGTCGAAGCCGATCCAGTCCACCGCCATTTTGCAAGAAGTCCACCGGGTTTGGGAACAACTCGAGGGGGCCCCCGCATCGGTTGAGCCTGCGCTAGCGCCGACGACCACCGCTCAACTCGTCCCTGTCGCCGCCCCCGAGACTTCGCGGACCACTTCAACCGATTTGCGGAACCTCGTCCAGAAGCAGGGATTCACCGGGCAGCTCGACCAGTTTCAGCTCGTGGATATTATTCAAATGTGCTGCATGAGCCGCCGCACCGGACGCTTGCGGGTGTCACGCGGGGTGGAGAGCGGCGTCATTTATTTGCGTGAAGGCAACATGGTTCACTGCGTCGTTGGCGAACTGCGCGGCGAGGAGGGAGTTTACCGGATCATTTCGTGGGACGTCGGGCAGTTTACCTTTGAGTATGGCATGGAGCCGGAGGAGCAGACGATCATGGTCGGCTGGGAACATCTCGTCATGGAAGGGTGCCGGCGGCGTGATGAGAGCGGTCAGAGTTCAGATATGCTCTCCGAGGCAGAGCGCAGCTTAGTGGGCAAAGTGTTGGGCGATTATCAGGTCGTCCGCAAGTTGGGTAGCGGAGACTGGGGCGATACTTACGAGGCGGTGCAGGCCTCCGTGCAGCGGCCCGTAGCCATGAAAGTGCTTCGCGCCGACTACGCCTCCGACGGCGTCATGGTTCAGGAATTTGTCGCTGACGCTAGTACGAAGGCCAACGTCCAGCATCCGTCGATCATCTCCGTTTTCGAGGCTGGCCAATCCAACGGACTCTATTTCTATACCCGCGAATTCATCGACGGGGCAACCCTCGCCGATTATCAAGCCCAGGGTGCGGTGATTGACGACCAGACCGCGCTGCGCGTGATCCGCGTTGCCGCCGAGGCGCTTTCCTACCTGAGCCAGGGGAAAATCCCGCGCACTCTTCTTACGGCACGGAGTATTTACATCGCAAACGACGGCCGGCCGCGTCTGGCCAACCTCGCCCACCTCAAACACGACAACGACGCCAACGTGCAACGTGAGATCCAGGAACTCTCCCGTATCGTCGGCGCAACCATGCAGGGAGCCACCGCAGCCTCCCCGGGGATGCGTGCTATGCTCTCCCGGATGCGCATCGATGGCGCGGGCGGATTCCTTTCCTATGGCGCGCTTTTGCAGGCAGTGAAGGCGCTCGAGCCCAACGTCGTTCCTGTCGAGGCCTTCAAGATGAAGGAGAGCGACCGGGCCGCGATCAAGGCGGTCGAGGACGCAAAAAAACAGCAAAAACGGACGATGATTTATTCGACCGTTGGGCTGTTTATCATGGTCTGGCTGGTTGGGTTGACGTTTTATTTCAAATTCATTCGCACTCGCTCCCATATTAACAACGTCCTCGTGAAGGTCGAGTCAGGCCCGTTTGTTTATCAGGACGGTCAGATGGTTACGCTGGCGGATTTCTGGATCGACAAATACGAGGTCACGATCGGTCAATACGCGGAGTTTCTTGCCGCCCTCGAAAAAAATCCGACTACGAAATACGACGCGCCTAACCAGCCCCAAGGAAAATCCCATAAGCCCCGGGATTGGGACACTCGCGCCGAGGGCGGGATCGGTATTTATCAAGCTGCGAAAAAGGGCAAGACGTTCGAATTTGCCCCGATCAGCCTCGATACACCGGTGTTCTCGGTTGATTGGTATGATGCCTATGCCTTCGCCAAGTGGTCTGGTCGTAGGCTTCCGACAGAACAGGAATGGGAAAAAGCCGCGCGTGGCAAAAACGGCAACCTCTATGCTTGGGGCAACACCTTCGACGCCACCAAACTCAACTCCAGTGCCGACTATAATGGCGACCCGAAAATGGGCGGCGAAAAGGACGGCTACAATCGTTGGGCGCCCGTGGATAAAACCCCGGCAGACATTAGCGAGTTCGGCGTGATCGGGATGACCGGCAACGTTTCTGAGTGGACCGCTTCCACGATTCGCGACATGGGGTTAGATGTTCCAGTCATTCGCGGTGGATCCTTCCGGTTGCCCGATTACGAACTCACCAAGCGCCGGCACGATTTACTTCAGGAACAGTCCACCATGTTCGTGGGTTTCCGGACTGCTTCCGATACGCCGACCTCTACCAAGTAAGCTCTCTCCTCGCATGCCCCCGCGTTACCTTCCGTTCCTGCTCGCCCTCCTTTGTCTGGGCTCCAGCGCTCGCGCCCAGATGCAGGTGGCCCTGGAAATGACGCGCCCGCTTTACATGATGCATGAGCCGATTCTGGCCAAAATCTCCATCACCAACCTGAGCGGACGTGATCAGAATTTCGCCGACTCGCCCGGACACCAGTGGTTTTCCTTTGAGATTTTCGCCGGCAAAGATTCGCTCATTCCGCCGATCAATCCCGATTATCACCTCGGCGAACTCTACGTTCCGACCGGAAAAACTGTCACCCGCACGATCAACATTACTCCTCTCTACGGCCTCCAGGAATACGGCCCGCACAGTGTAAAAGCCGTCCTCTACGACAAGGGAAAAGACCAGTATTACACCTCCAACCGCACCGCAATCGAGATCACCGAAGGCTTGCTCCTTTGGAAGCAAAGCGTGGGCATCCCGCAATCGGGCAGCACGCACACTTATTCGCTGCTCACCCACCGTTTGCCCAACGAAAACCGCCTTTACGTCCGCATCCTCGACGACACCGCGAGCCGCGTGATCTCCTGTTTCTCCATTGGCCGCGTCCTTTCCTTCTCGCCGCCCGAGCACGTTCTCGATAGTCAGAATAATCTTCACGTCCTGCAAATGGTCGGCCCGAAAGCCTATCTCTACACGGCGATCTCCTCGAGTGGCGAAATCCTTAGTCGCGATCCTTACATCGACGGAAAATCTAACCCCCATCTCGTGCGCGACGAATCCGGCACCGTTCGGGTTCGCGGCGGAAAAATGGATGTCCCGGTGCCCGCGGAGCAAAAGCGCAAGATGCCGCGTCTCTCCGATCGGCCCGCCGGGCACTGATTTTCCCCCAACGAGCACGATCCTCCCTTGACGCTCCGGACAATTCGCCGGATAACATTTTCCGCAGGTGGCGCGGACGTCCGGGCTTCGTTGAAAAAATGATAGGTGCACGTTTTCTGGTAATTACTCTCACGGCAGTTCTGCTAACCTGCCTCGCGCCCTCTCGGCTGTATGCTGCCGACCGGCTGCGGACCTTCTCCACCGTCGTGATCGATGCCGGGCACGGCGGCCAAGATCGCGGTGGCATCCCGGGAAACTACGTTACCGAAAAAATCGTCAACCTCGACGTCGCTATCCGCCTCCAGCAAAAACTTCGCGCGGCTGGACTCCGCACGGTCATGACTCGCTCAAGCGACGTCTTCATTCCGCTGAGCGGACGTGTTGCTGCCGCAAATTCGCGCAGCGGCACCATTCTCGTCTCGGTTCATTTCAACTCCGCCGACAACCGCGACGCGCGCGGGGTCGAGACCTACTTTTACTCCTCCTCGTCCTACCGTCTCGCCGCCGCTGTCCACCGACGTGTCGTGACCTTGGCAGCCGAAAATCGAGGCATTAAGCAGCGCGGCTATTTCGTACTCCGCAATTGCCGTGTTCCGGCCGTTCTCGTTGAGTGCGGTTTCCTAACCAATCGTCAGGATGGCCGTCTCGCGCTCGACTCTCGGTATCGCGACCGTCTTGCCAGCGCCATCGCTAGCGGCATTATCGCTGCTCGCCGCGGGAGTTACTAGTTTCGTCTCGATCACGCCAGTTTTCATTCGACGCATGGTTCTAAACTCCCTAGAAGAAATTCCATGACTCCCCCCTCCGGTCAAAAACGCACCGACTTTCTCCATTATCTTATGGCGCGCCAGCTCCGGCTCTCGCTCCTTTGTGCCATTTGCTTCCTGATCGTTCTGCTCGGGCTGCCCCTCGTAAATTACTTTCTCCCGGATTTGATGGCGACGCGCCTTTTTGGATTTACCCTCGGCTGGTTCATCCTCGGCATCGCCTTCTTTCCTTTCGTCTGGATCATTTCCTTCATCTTCATCCGCCGATCGCTCGCTCTCGAAGCTGACGAGGTCGCCAAAGCAAAAAAATTCTAAACTCGGGTTTCTATGATGTTCTCCCCCTCTCTCGCCCTCGGCCACATCGATCCTTGGATCGCTGCCTTTTCCCTCATCACCGTCGCTGTCACCATTTTCATGGGGTTCCGCTCGGCGAAAAATTCCAAAACCGCCGGTGACTTCTTTGTCGCCGGACGCAGCGTCTCTGTCGGCTGGAACGCCTCCGCGATCAGCGGTGAATATCTGTCCGCCGCCAGCTTTATGGGCATCGCCGGCATGGTCATGTCTAGCGGATACGACGCGCTTTGGTATCCCGTTTGTTATGCGTGCGGGTATCTCTTTCTCCTCCTCTTCATCGCCGGGCCGCTCCGCCGCTTCGGTGCTTACACCATCCCCGACTTTGCCGAGGGCCGCTTCGACTCGCCACTCTTCCGCAAGATCGCCGTTGTCTTCGTCCTCTTCATCGGTTTCTTCTACACCATGCCCCAGATGAAAGGCGCGGGCACCACCCTCGCCTACATCTTTCCTGGCATGCCGTATTGGGCTGGTGTCGCCCTCGTCGGCGGCATCATCACCCTCAATGTCGCCCTCGGCGGCATGAAAGGCATCACGCTCATCCAAGCCTTGCAATATTGGATGAAACTTTTCGCCATCACCGTTCCTATCTTTGTCCTTATGTTCGTCTTTGGCGGGTATAACAAAAACCTCGCCGCCAACTCCTCTTCTCAGTCGAAAGGTGCACACACCGCAACTTATTCGGCAGATGGTAAAATCGAATCTGAAGCTGCGGTAAGCGTGATAACAAACGGTGTTGCCCGCAAACCCCTCGTCGAGAAAGCCCCCAAAGACGAAGCTTGGATCGCCCCCTTCGGCCCGCTCACCACCAAAGCCGCCAAAGCCGCCCACCTCACCCCCGAACAATCGCGCCCCTACTCCCTCCTCTACACCTACTCGCTCATTATCGCCCTCGTCTGCGGCACTGCCGGATTGCCCCACATCCTCGTCCGCTTCTACACTAACCCCGACGGCGTCGCCGCCAAACGTACCACCATGTGGGTCATGATCCTCATCGGCGTCTTCTACGTCTTTCCGCCCGTCTTCGGCGTCATCGGACGCAACCTCATGCCCGAGCTTTACACCGGCCTCACCGGCATCAAAGGCACCGACCAAGTCGTCCTCAAACTCCCCACCCTCATCCGGGAAAAATACGGCGTGCTCGGCTCCATCTTGAGCGGCATCACCTGCGCGGGCGCCTTCGCCGCCTTTATGAGCACCTTTAGCGGATTGTTAGTCTCCATGACCGGCGCCCTCGCACACGATGTCTTTGGCCGCATGCTCTTTCCAGAATCCTCCGCCGAACACCGCATGCGTGCCTTCAAATTTGCTGCCGTCCTCATCGGAGCGATCGCCGTCATTCTCGGCTGCTTCGTTGAACCGCTCGAAATCAATTTCATGGTTGGACAAGCCTTCGCCATCGCTGCAGCTAGCTATTTTCCACTTCTTTTCATGAGCGTCTGGTGGCGCGGCATGACCATGACCGGTGCCGCCACCGGCATGTTAACCGGCGGCATCTGCGCCCTCTGCGCCGCCGCCCTGACTAATATCAGCACTCTCTCCCTCGACAAAGGTCCTATGGGCAAAATCTTTGGCGGCTTTGCCCCGCTCAACGACTTCTGGGCCGGCCACCCCTTGCTCCGCATCCTCTGCGACCAACCCGCTATCTGGACCGTCCCCCTCGCCATCAGCCTCATGGTTATTGTTAGTAAACTAACTGCCGCCAAAATCCCGGCGGACGTCGAGAGCAAAATGTTAGTCCTCCACGCTCCCGAGGCGTTAGGCTATCGTCAGGATTACATCGCCGAACACACCGGCGAGCATTGAGTTAGTTGGCAAGCTCACCAAAGCGTTTGCTGCATACCTCTTAATGAACGAGCAGCGCTTTCTCGGTAATTTCGCGACATGACTTCTGGATGTAGTGTTTGCCGTCCCAAGTGTAGATAAACTCGATTAGCCCTCCGCGACCGCTTGGTGCCAAGGCCTTGAAATCGGGCCATGAATGGTGCTTCGCTGGCAAGACCTCGAAATCGTGGTGACTGCCTACGATTTCATCGGATAGAAGCCTCCAACCGCTCTTGGTCTTGGCGAAAAGTGCGTAATCCATGCCTCGTCCGAAACCGCTGACGCCGAGAAAAACCTCGTCGCTGTCGTCATCGTTAAGGTCGGCCCGGTGCTCCTTCGGCCAAATGTATTTCTGCAAACCGCCTGCCTGGTGCCACGTTTTCAGCGACTCATAGGTAATCGGCTCTGGGGGCTCCAAGGTCACTTTAGCCTCATCGTCCGCACCCAAGCACATGGAAGCGAAAAACATGACAGTAAAAATTAGTGCTTTTCCTCGTTCCCAAGTTGCACTTGGGAATGCCAGTGTTTTGCGAAGCTGGGCTTCGTGAGCCGGGGACTTTGGGAGTTGCACGGTGTTGTTTCCATAGGGCAGCCAAGCTGCTGTGACAACTGTGATTCCAATTACAACTGGGGAACGAGTTTAAAACCGCGGAGCCGCTCGATTGGAAGGATTTTTCGAGGCGTCGGTTACAAAAAACACTTCTCGAAGTCCGCTCTGCCTTCAGCCGTAGCTTGCCCTAATGCGGCTCGGAGATCAGTGCGCGAGACGCCCAGTCTGGTAGGCAGGATGCCCACGATTCCCGAACCCTGACGTTTACAACGTGAACTGGGAAACTTTGAAATGGAGGGCGCTTTCGGTCCCAATGCAACCATTCGCGAGTTCCGCTTTCGATATTTGATTGCGTGTCCAGAAAAATTTGCTAAAAGGCTGTGATGCCGCTTCCCCTCTTAAAGGCCTCCAAAAAGCTGGTTGGCAGTGCTCTTCTGGTGTCGGTGCTGGCCGGTTGCAATTTTTTTCGCTCTTCCGAATTGCAGGATGCCGTTTCGGAGTCCCGCACCTCGGTCAAGCACAGCGAGGTGCTCGGGCAGGTTCACCGATTGCTTGATGGCCGACGCATCGCACACAAGATCGTCAAATTTCGTTACGAGGTCCGGCAGCGCCCGATTCACGCTTCCCTTGGCAACGAATATGCCTTGGGTTCGCTTGGGCTAATTTTCCCCGCTCCTCCCTCGCGAGAGGTAGAACGTGCTGGGGTGGTTTACCGCGATGATTCCCTTCCTGGTTCGCCGTGGTGGTATGTGGACGGCAAAGTTCGCCGTCAGATCTGGCTCCCAAGCGATCAACTCGAACAGCAACTCAGTTTCGCCATGCGCAGTCCAGTTGAAATCATCCAAGTTGCCAGCTTCGATCTCGGCAACAGCGGAATGGCCAAGGACCCCGGTCTTGCATTGGCTCCGCAGCCGGATTGGAACGATAAATTCCGCAAACGTCACGGCACCGAGTTCGATCCAAAGAGTCCCGTGGACGTGGAAAAGATGCGGGTGTTAAAGGGGGCGTAAAGGGAACGTAAAGGGGGTTTTGCTTAGAGCAAAGTTACGCTTCGTCGGCATCGATGTAATCGAACATCGTCTGAATCTCATCGCGGTTTTCAAAACCATTTTCCTTTTTTCGGCGCGTCAGGATCGCGTTCGCTTCATCCCGCCAGCCGCGCTTGCTCATGAATCCATTCCAGATTTCAATTTCTTCTTCGCTCGGCCGATGGCCGTTTTGAAAACACCACTCCAGCATTTCCTCGTCCGACTTGCCGCTCAGCGTGCGCATCTTCACATCCTCGTAATCGACATGAAGAAAATTCAAGATGCGTTCGTCAAATCCGGTGCCTAGATTGTTAGTATAATCCGCCGAGAGCGCTCCAGCCGCATGGAGGCGGATTTTATCAAGCATACGACCGAAATAGACGATGCCGCCGACGGTGGCGTTTGGGCTGCGTAGGTTGGGAATTTCCATGGAACTAGCAAAGCTTGGAACCGCTGTTTTTGCAAGGCTTTCAGGGAATAACCAGCGGCAGACGCAGAGGCGCGACGCCTTTGTTAGTAAATGAGGCGACACTTTGCTGCATGAGGGAACACTCCAAGACGTAGAAACCGGGTGGGAGCGAGACTTCGATGGGGAGGGCGATGGTAACGGATCGGCCGGGAGCAAGCGTACGGCCAAGCAATCCGCGATTCTTGCCGCGAAGGACCACGGTCCCATCGGCATCGAGGACGCGGTAGCCGAGGTAGATGCTGCGGTAGCCGATCGACCGCAGCCACGGTTCGCGGCTGCGGTTCTTGATTTTCACATTTAAGGAGTACGTTCCGCCGCGCGCCAAGGTCAGAGAGTTTTCCGGAACTTCATAGCGCGCTTTCCATTCGTGCAGCGGAGCGGGATCGGAGGCGACGTGATTTTGCCAGGCGACTAACAACGAACGGCTCAACGGGTTATCCCGCCAGTCCCAGCGACGCTCCTTGTGAAAATCGACGTCGGCTGGCAAATCGAGCCATAGACTCGCGGGAAAAAGAGTCAGTCCGATGGTCTGCACGGTCACACACCAAATCAGCACTACCAATCCGGGCACAGCCACGCGGAGTTTCGTGAACGCAGGCGCGAGCGGGATGCAGCCGAGTAGGAGAAATGGCTGAATCTCTGAGAGTAAGCGCGGGCCGAAGCAATGGCCGCCGTGCCACATGCTCCACTTCGCGATAACTAGGACGCTCGTGCCGATGAACACCGCAAAGACTCCGTAAATCGAGGTCCAATTTTCCCGAACTGCCTTCCAGATTCCTGCGAATCCGAAAATCGCGATGGGAAAATAAACGAGCAGACCGCTGACTGGGCTGAGGAGAACTCCGGGCAATCCATCCGCCCACGTGCTGCCAAATTCCATCTTATAAACGCCTGTGATCTGACCGAACCAGATTTGATTGTAGCAAACCAGCGCGAGACCTAGCAACGCGCCGGGAAGGGCAGTAAGGAACGCGTGGGTGCGATTTTTCGTAAGCAACCAAAGCCACAACGGACCGACAAACAGGATGTTGGTTGGGCGAATGCAAACCGCAATCCCGGCGGCAAGACCAGTCAGTAGCGCATGGTGTTTTTTCCAAAGCAGAGACTGGAATAGGTGGCGAGCAACAGAAATAAACTTCCCGGTCCGTGCATCCAGAGTGATTGTGCGCCGGTGGTGAGCATTTCGCTGCCAAATGCAAAGGCGGCCGAAAGCCAGAAACAGAGCTGCGGCGAGGCACCGAGCGCGCGGGCTGTTCTCCAAAAAACGAAAACGGCTAGCGCAGCAAAAATCGCGGCGGATAGTTTTCCAAGTCGCTCACCCGCCGCGATGCTGTCTGCCGGGCTGTTATTCAGATGAGTCCACACGGGAATGGCGTAAATCGGGATGGCGAGGATTGGGATTGCGATCGGATAGCTGGAAATGACCCCGCGCGATGTTGCGTGGAAGAAATAGGGAAATGTTCCTTTGCCAAGTTTCTGATAATGCGGAACAAAAGCGTCGAGGTATATATCGCCCCGCGTAAGCAGGGAAATGGGCGTGAGCTGGGCGCCGACTACGTCGCCCGTTCGGAAAGAGTTCTTTGAAAAATAAAAGACCAACCCAGCGAGGAGGGCGAAAGCGAGGGCCGATTTCACGGGGTAATCAGGCGGGCAAAATCTTTGGCGGTCGGTGCCGCCGGACGGTGACCAGTGAGTTTGGCAAGCAGGTCGTTATTGCCCACGCATGAAAAAACGTCGGAGGCTGCGGGTGTCGCATTTTCTACGATGCGACATTTGCCTTGGACGAGAAGCTCGACCACATCACGCAGTTTCCAACCGTATCCGCTGCAGAGGTTAACGATTGTTTCCTCGCACTCTACAAGCGCCAGCCTCGCGAGGGATTGCATGGCGCTGTCGGCGTGGAGAAAATCGCGAATGCGATCGAGCGGGCCGGTTTTGATGACTTCGTGGCGCAGTTGCGCGAGAACGGCCCCGGGCATGAGGCGCGGCGACATATCGGCGGCAAAGACATTGTAAAGCCAGACGATGGTAACCCGCAAACCACTAGCTTGGGCCAGCGCGGTGACGCGAAGTTTGCTCCTTCCGTAAGCATTGACTGGTTGGGCAGGTTCCGTTTCAACGATTGGCTGGCACTCGCTAGGAACATCCCCGTATTCGGCAGCGCTGCCGATGAGAAAAACCGCGACATCGTTGCAATGCAAATCGCCCAAAGCTTGGAAAAGGGCTGCGGCCGGGCGAACATTGGCGGAGTCAAAAGCGACCTCATCCGGCGCTTGGAAAGTACCCATAAGATGAAAAATGACCGTCGGCCGCGTCTCGGCGAGGATTCTCTTCCAATGGTCGGGCTGAAGGATATCGCCAACTTCGGAACGCCCGCAACTCTCCACCAAGAACCCCGCGTTGTGGAGAAAGGGTTTCAGTTTTCGACCTAAAAAACCGCTACCTCCCGTTATCAATGCTCGTTTCACGGTTTCGCGGGGAGGAATTCGTCTCGATGCTGTGCGAACCATTCGTTTGCTAAATGATGATCTTCGGGACGACCAATGTCGAGCCAGCGGCAGGGCTGCGAGTGGCAGCGGACGTTTGCGCCCGCCTCGTGCATTCGCAAAATGAGTTCAGGCATGTCGAGCGGTTCGCCGGGTTGCATGTGAGGTAGGAGTGCGTCGCGGCGAAACGCATAGCAACCCATGCTAACCGAAAAGGTTCGCACCGGTTTTTCGCGGTAGCCAGTTAGCCGTCCGGTGCTGTCTTGCTCGATCACACCAAATTCTGACCTCACTTCACGCGGAAAAACCGAAACAGTGGCATCGGCCCCTGTCTCCCGATGCGCCCGTGCTAGCTCCGCGAAATCGAGCGTGGTTAGAAGATCGCCGTTCAAGACGAGAAAAGTTTCGCCCAGTAACGCCAAGGCTGCGGCGAGTGGACCCGCCGTGCCGAGAGGCTGTTTTTCGCGGAGATATTGCATCGACACTCCGAACGCAGCACCATCTTGAAAAAAGGCCTCAATCAACGAGCCGAGATGCCCAACAACGACGAAAATCTTAGTGATGCCGCTGGCCCGAAGTTGGCGCACCAAGAGCTCCATCATCGGGATTTCGCCCACCGGCCTGAGCGGCTTTGGAATGATCGTGGTGTAGGGAAGGAGTCGCGTGCCTTTGCCGCCGGCGAGGAGAAGCGCGTGCATGGTTAGACAGCGTAGTGGTTAGCATTCGCGAGCGCCGGTTGGGTGCGAAGAAAGGAAATAACTCGGTCAATGCCTTCGCTGAGGCTGGTCTGAGGAATCCAACCAAGGCGTTCCCGGGCAAGGCGATTGTCGGATTCCAAATCGAGGACTTCGCTCGCTTCGGGACGCAACCGCTCAGGGGAAACAACGATCGGTTTTACCACGTTCATGCGTTCGAGAATGAGCTCGGCCAAATTCCCTATGGCGATGCGCTTACCCACGCCGAGGTTGCAGACCAACCCGTCGATTCCGGGCGTTACCCCCGCTTGGATCAATCCGGCACAGGTATCGGTGACGTAGGTCAAATCGCGGGTCGTCGAAAGGTTTCCCAGTCGAATTTCTGGGCTGTGCAATGCCTGCAAAATAATGCTCGGAATGACCGCCCGGGCGGACTGGCGCGGGCCGTAGGTATTGAAAGGGCGCACGGTCACGGCGGGAAGGCCGAAGGAGCAGACGTAGCTCTCCGTAAGCTTTTCCGCAGCGATCTTTGAAGCGGAGTAAGGCGATTGTCCCTGCAATGGATGGCATTCGTCGATCGGCACACGTTGGGCCGAGCCGTAAACCTCGGAGCTACTGGTGAATACGAGGCGGACGAGTCCGGTTTGCCGCGCGACTTCGAGGAGATTGAAGGTTCCCTCAATGTTAGTGCGAAGATAGCTTCGTGGCGCATAGTAGGAGTAGGGGATGCCAATTAATGCGGCGAGGTGAAAAACGACAGAGCAACCTTGGACGATGGAACGGAGAGATTCTGCGTCCTCGATGTTGCCGGACACTATTTCGATTTGGCAGAGGACTTCCGGATCGAGGAAAGCGAGGTTGCCGATGCCGCCATGGGACGAATAATGGATCAGCGCGCGCACCGTGGCCCCGGCACGAACGAGCATTTCGCAAAGGTGGCTGCCAATGAATCCGCCGGCCCCGGTGACCAGCACGCGGAGTCCGGTCATGTCGTTCTGGGGAATGGCGTCGGGAACAGGGCTTGACATCATGTAGCGCAACTTTTATAGGCGGACCAAGTGCAACCCGCAAGCCAGCAAACCGCAACTCTTTGCTTGGCCCTTTCGGGCCGTTCTTGGGCGTGGCCCATGACTGCGCGTTTCCTTGAGCGGCAGACCTATCCGCACCGAGAGATCGTCCTTCGGATCCTAACTACATCGCGCGATGTCGCCTTCCAAGATACAGTGCGCTCCTGGCTGGCAGGCTGCGATTATCCAGCTCCCAGTTTTGATGTGGTCGATTTCGCCGCAGAGGGATTAGCCGATCGACCAAGGCCCGAATCCACCCGCGAAGTGCGCGAAGTCTACGCGCGGATCTATCAGCATTTAGCGACAGGGATTGTGACTTCGCTGGTTTTCACCCTCGAGGATGACATTCTGCCCCCGGACGATATCTTCTCTCGCCTCGCTGGGCATCTCAGCGGCACGGTGGCAAGTGCCTCCGGTCTCTATCATGGGCGCTATCTAGCGGATCTGATTGCTTGGAACTGGAGCAAAACAGGGCGACCTGAGACGCTGGCCAAAGCGGTTGGTGTGCAAAACGTCGGCGGTCACGGATTTGGCGCGGCCGTTTTTTCCGCGGAGGTTTTCCAGCCGGAACGATTCTGCCCGCCGCCTGCTTCGGATGATTTTGACTACCACTTTTTCCGGCAGATCGTGTTTAACGAGGGGCACTTTGCGGTGCTGGACGCGGATTACCTCTGCCGACATCATACCGCAGCCGGTCAATGGGTGCAGACGCCGGAATCGGCTCTCGCCCTGCGCAGGGTGAGGGGAGCACGAACCCGGTTGTCGATTGTGCATCTGAATGCCTACGACCACCACGGCGGAGCGGAGCGGCTTGCGGAATCACTTCTCACTTCTCAGCGGCGGGACGGGCACCACAGTCTCAACTTGGTTGGACACAAAACGCGGCCGGATTCGGACGCGGTGGCTTTTTCAATCGAACCCGATCATTCACGTCGAGAGCAACTTCTCAACTCCGGCTGGCCGGACTATCAATTTCTTGGGAGCCACCGCCTTCCCGAGAATCCCTCGGTCCGGGAAGCGGATGTGATTCATCTGCACAATACCCAAGGTGGCTATTTTCATCCGTTCTCCCTTCTCGCGCTCTCGCAAAGCCGGCCGGTTATTTGGTCGATCCACGACATGCACCCGATAACCGGCTACTGTTCCCAGTCACTCGCCTGCCGACGCTGGCAGGACGGTTGTGGAAACTGCCCAGATCTAACCTTACCCGGACCGATTCTTACTTTCGACAACACGGCCGCCCTTTGGCGGGACAAAAAGCTTATTTCGGACAACAGCCGACTCTGGATTGTCGGCCCCTCGGATTGGATGGTTAACAATCTTCGGCAAAGCCTGCTCTCAGGACATCCCATTCGCAAGATTCCGAACGGAATCGACACGCAGATCTTCTGCCCGTTCGATCGTCGGGCGGCGCGCCTGCAACTAGGACTTCCGCCGGACGTCTTGATCATCGGCAGTCTTGCGCGATCTGGGGTGCTAGCCCATCCTTGGAAGGGAGGTGCGCAAGCTCGCCGTGCCCTTGCGGCAGTGCGTCAAAAACATCCAGATCTGATTTTTCTAAATCTTGGATGCGAGACAGATTCCGACGAGGAGGGGATTCGGAATTTTCTCCCGGACGGGGATGAGCAACTGCGGCAACATCTCGCTGCAGCCGATATTTTCCTCCATCCAGCGATCGCGGACACGGCCCCCCTTGCCGTGCTCGAGGCGATGGCTTGCCGACTGCCGGTGGTCGCGTTTGCGATCGGTGGCATCCCAGACATGGTGCGTCACGGGCAAGACGGTTTCCTCGCTGCAGAGGGCGATGTAGAGGCGATGGCCGCGCTCATGCTAACATTGGCGGCGGATGGGGATCTGCGCGTGCGGATGGGGATATCGGCTCGGGAGCGGGCGACAGAAAACTTCGATACCCGCCAAATGGCCGCTGCTTACGAAGAGCTTTATCATGAGGCGGTGGTGGCCCACGCTGGGGCCGCTCTACCGATGCTGGCGGGATCGCCCGAACCAGTCGCGCATGCTTATTTGCAACGGGCATTGAAAGCGGAATCCGCGACACAAAAAGTGCGCGTTCGCCTCGGGGAAATTGTCGCTCGGAAAAAAGCGGATGAGATCAGGCTGCGCGAACTCTTGTTGCATCCGTGGATGCGGGTGGGGCGGCGGGTGCATATTTTTAATGTGACAATGCAAGACTGGCTTCGGCGGCGGGAGCGACAATTGTTTCCCCCTCTCGAGATTCCGAAAGTGTCCAAGGTAAAGGAGGTGCTCGCGTTGGTTCCCCGCTTGTTAAAGGACGACTGGGTGCGTCATCAGTTTCCCGAAGCGATTGGGCAGGGTGCGGACGGAGCATTTGCCCAATGGCTGATCGGCCAGCTAACTAAAGCGGGAACTCCCAAAGAAAAGGCACGGCGATTGTTACGCGAGACCTGGCAGCATCCCGCCACAGGCAGACTGCTGGCATCTTATCTGCGTCGTCCGCAAATGTGGAGGAGATACCCTCACGCGCTACTCGGTCGTCCGGATGAGGACTTCGCAAAATGGCTGCAGGATCAGTTGGTCGTGCAAAAAGGAGTTTCGGATGTCGAGGTCGATTGGTTTGTCGAGACCGCTGCGGAGAAGCCAGTGAGGAACCTCGGCTTAAGCTATTTTCTCCAACCCGAATGGCAAAAGGCCTTTCCGTTGGCCACAAGTAATGAGGGTGCGCTGGCATTTCTAACTTGGCTTCGCGGAAAAAATTTGGCGTCCAGTATCGAACCAGAGGCTTTCGTTCACGAGACGGCCGATTTGCAGGCGCTTTCCTCAGGCGCTAACCTCGGCGGAAATGTTCCGAATACTCCCGGCGCGGAGGGATGTAATATGATGGGGCACTTTTGCTATGCCGCCGGCCTCGGTGAAATCGCGTTTCAATATGTGCGGACGGCGCGGGAGGCGGGATTCGCGGTTAGCCTCCGCGATATCCCTGTGGCAGAAGGCGACTCCGTGCGCGAGCGATTGCCTTATTTAGGCCAGGAGATTTTTCCAGTAACGATTGCCCAAGTTACTCCGAGTAATTTCTACCAGGAAAGTTTTTCGCGCGCCGGGCTGTATCGGAAAGGTGGTGTTCACCGAATTGCCGTTTGCTGGTGGGAGTTGCCCAGTTTTCCAGACTGCTGGCTGACCCGTGAAAATTGGACCGATGAGATTTGGGCACCCACCCGGTTCATTCAGGAGGCGCTGGAGCGGGCTGGATTAAGAAACACTCGCATCGTTCTGCCAAGCGTCGGCCTCTCTCCATTTCCAAAGTTACAGCGTTCCGATTTTGGTCTCCCGGAGGATCGCACAATTTTCCTGTTTACATTCGATATGCGGAGTAGTCATGGGCGTAAGAATCCCCATGGGGTGATCCGCGCCTTTCGGATGGCTTTTCCCGATCGGCAGCAGGCGCCATTGCTCGTGATTAAGGTTTCCAAGGGACAGCGCGATCCAAGGGCCTTCGAGCGGTTGCGTGAAGCCACGAACGGGATGGATATTCTCCTCATCGATGAAGTGATGACGCGGGAGCGTTCCTATGCGCTGCTCGATGTCGCGGATTGCTACGTTTCGCTGCACCGAAGTGAGGGGCTGGGATTGGGCCTGGCCGAATCGATGCTTATGGGAAAACCGGTCATTGGGACGAATTATTCAGGAAATTGCGATTTTATGAATGCGGGCAATAGCCTGCTGGTGGAGAGCAAAGGATTTATCGAAGTCGGCGACGATGCAGAGACTAACTATCCACGGTCGGGACTTTGGGCTGACCCCGATCTCGAACAGGCGGCAGCGCATCTGCGCTGGATCGCAGAGCACCCTGGGGGGGCTCGGGCCTTGGGCGAAAAAGCGCGGCTGGAAACGTCCGAACTGTTTTCGATGTCCGCTGCGGCTGGACGGATGAGGCGCGCCCTCGCAAACCGGTTCTAAACGAGACCGCGTTTCGCCAGAGCATCGGCCAACGCTCTTTCCATCAGAAGGGTGGCCAAAGTTTGCGTGCCTTGGTCAAGGCCGGTGTTAGCACGTTTCAAGCGTTGCGACTCGCCGTTTGCGATAGCAGCAATGACTTCGTTGGTTAGTAAAGTGATTTGCTGGCGTTCCTCGGCGGTGATCTCATCAGCTAACAGAGTGAGCGCATTGTCCACGGCGACTAACATTTCTCGCGCCTTCAAGCTGGCCTCGGTAAAGATGCGTTCGCTCATGTCGTCGAAGGCGTGTTCGACGGATTCGGCAATCATTTGCTCCACGCGTTCATCGGCGACGTTCACTGTGCTGGTCACGGAAATGAGGCGATCTTTGCCTGTGGCGACATCGCGAGCGAGGACGTGGAGAATCCCGTTCGCGTCGATCTCGAATTGCACGCCCACCCGGGCGACACCGCGCGGCGCGGGGGCGAAGTCAATGGTGAACTCGCCGAGTTTCCAATTGTCGCGGGCCATTTCGCGCTCGCCTTGGAGGACTTTGATAACCATCTCGGTCTGATGGTTAGCACTGGTCGTAAACATCTCGCCGCGCTTGAGCGGAATCGTGGAGTTGCGCGGGATGAGCACATTCATCAAGCCGCCCGCTGTTTCAATGCCGAGGGAGAGGGGAGTGACATCTAATAAAGTAATGTTAGTCACCGTACCACTGAGGATGCCCGCTTGAATGGTGGCGCCGAGCGCGACGGCTTCATCGGGATTTTGCGTGAGGTTCGGTTCTTTTCCAAACCATTCGGCAACAAGTTTGCGCACGAGCGGCATCCGCGTCGAGCCGCCAACTAGGATCACTTCGTCGAGTTCGCCCGCCTTCAATCCGGCGTCGGCGAGGGAGCGCACGCAGTTAGCCCGTGTCTGCTCGATGATGGGGCGTGCGATGTGTTCGAGGCGTTCGCGGGTGAGATGATAAATCTGCGGTCCATCCTTCGCAAACGGCACGGGGATCTCTACCGCTTCTGCGTCGGAGAGGCGGTGTTTGGCTTGAATAACGAGTTCGCGCTTCTCCCAATCCGCCAATTGCAAATGGCAATCGGCAATCAAAGCTTGGTCGATGTCGTCACCGCCTAACTGGGTATTCCCATTGGTGGATAACACTTCAAAAACGCCTTGGTTAAGCTCCAAAAGCGAGATGTCGAACGTGCCTCCGCCGAAGTCATAGACGGCAATCTTCGATCGATCCTTGAGCTTGTCGAGACCGTAGGCTAGGGCGGCGGCGGTCGGTTCGTTGAGGATGCGTTCAACAGTCAGCCCGGCGAGTTCTCCGGCCTTTTTGGTCGCTGCCCTTTGCGCGTCGTTGAAGTAGGCGGGAACGGTGATGACGGCTCTGCTCACATGGTTGCCGAGCGCTGCCTCCGCGTCGTTTTTGAGTTTGGTTAGGATGAGTGCGGAGATGGACTCCGGGGAATGGGCTACGCCGTCGATGGTTAGATTGTCGCCACTTCCCATTAGACGTTTGATCGAGGATACAGTCGCGCCAGGGCGCAGGCTCCGCATTCGTGCCGCTGCTCGCCCGACTAGCGGAATTTTCTTGTCATCGGGGAAGTGAACGACCGATGGCGTGAGACGCTGCCCTTCGGAATCCGCCAGCAAAAAGGGCAATCCGGCCTCCATGACCCCGACCGCTGAATTGGTCGTCCCTAGATCGATTCCAATGATAGTGTCCGCAGTAGTCATAAATTAGGCGTTGGGACAACACCCGTCACGCGTGTTGTCTTCGGCGTCTCGCCGAAGACTGCCGTAAAAAAGTGTGGCTTTGCCAGTGGTTGACGCGTTTCCGGCGGAACGCCAGAAACCACACGCGAACCGACAGATAGCCTCGCCAATCATTTTCCACCGAGGCAAACGCGTATGCTCCCAGTTGTTCATGCGATTTTACCCATCAGGGTTTCCTGCAACTTGGTTGTGCGTTTCTGAATTTCGGTCTCCCATTTGGTGAGGAAGGCGAAATCATTGCCCAGTGAAGCTAGGATTTCCCATTCCACGCAGGATAAGTTAGGGAAATGGCTGGCGAGTGAATTAAGTTGTGTTGATCGGGTGTTCTCTTCGACTGTGATGGCTTGATTCGCCGCTGTCAGTTCATCGAGACTGACGAACAAATGGTTAGTCAAGCCAGCGCGCTGCAACGCGGTGGCGGCTTCGCTGATGCGCGTCCCAATTTCATCCGCCGTTTTAAGTGCTGCAGCCACCGTAAAGAAAAGATCGAAGAGCGTTGCGCCCGGTTGTTCGCTGGTCACCGTTTTCTGCCCATGCAAAGTCAGCAAATGCTCAATGCGTTTCGCTTGATCGCGCAACACCGCATAAGCGCGATGCACGTCCTCCGGGTTCTCCGCCTGGGCTGCCGCGCGGTGCCAGCTTTCCTTTAACGCGAGCTCGTCGATCACTGGCGACTGCGGCATTCCTAACCGCTCAAAATAGTCCTCCGCCATGCTTCCTCTTGGTGTCTCCGTGTTTTGGCGGTCTAAAGTTCCCTCTCCTACGCCGCAAAACTTTCGCCGCATGAGCAATGCGCCACCGCGTTTGGATTCGTCACCTTAAATCCGCCCGCTTGCAAATCCTCGCTGAAATCCAACTCCGATCCGCTGACAAACAACGCGCTTTTCGGATCGACCACCACATTCACTTCCTGCGAACGCACCAATATGTCGCGATTCGCCGGACCATCGACGAGGTCCATCTTGTATTGCAGCCCGGAGCATCCACCGCCGATCACTGCCACGCGGAGTGCTCCATTTGGGCGTCCCTGTTTGGTGAGCAGCCCAGTCAGCCGCGTGCCAGCGCGCTCGGTCACTTTCACAAGACGTTCGTTGCCGATCTTAAAATTGATGTTTGGGCTGGCGATGGCTTCCATGAGTAGAATCCTACACTAAGAGCAACTCGAACCGGGTCAACGCCGGAATACCCACCCCAAATCAATTGATTTCGCTGTTTCTGCATGTAAAAATACATGCATGGCTACCAAAACAATTGCACTGGAGGTATCCGTTTACGATAAACTCGCTCGGCAAAAGCGGTCCTCGGAATCTTTTACTAAAACTATCGAACGCCTGATTGAGCACAATCAGTCATCATTTACCTGCGAAGCGGCAGTGACAGAAGCTGGCCGGATTTGGGCGGATACCTCCGCAAAAGAATCCGATACCTTGGAGCAAGTCATCACCGAAGGCCGTGCCTCCACCCGCTGGGACGTGGAGTCGCTGGAATAAATCGCTAAAAAGTCGCACAAATGATCGCTATCGACACCACCGTTCTAATCGACGAATTTCGCGCCAAAGGAAACTTGGAGGCACCCGTGAATCGCGCTTTGCTGGCCCATGGAAACGAGGAACTGATCATTCCAGTCATCGCTGCCGGCGAATTTTTGGACGGCGCGGCGATGATTTCGGAGCGTCGCTTTCAAGACGCCTTGCGCCTTTTGCAAACCCGGAAAATCGTTGGGGTCGATTTTCGTGCGGCCGAAAAATATGGCCGTACCGTCGCTGATTTGAGGAAACAAAATTTGCTCTCCGGTCGTTCTCAAAACGACCTCTGGATCGCCGCCATCAGCCTGTCCACCGGAGCCAGATTACTCACTCGAAAGCCCGATGATTTTTCCAAAATTACCGGATTGGAAGTGCTGGATTATACCTAATCGAGACTCAAATTGCCAAAGGCTCATTTTGCGCAAGAAGTAAGGATTCCATGAAAACTCAAGACATTAAAAAACTGGCGAGTTGTTATGTGAAAATTGTGGAGTGGAGCGACGAGGACGGTTGCTATGTAGGGCGTTGCCCGGAACTCTTCGGAGGCGGCACCCACGGGAAAGATGAGGCCAAGGTCTATGCCGAGCTTTGCAAGATCGTGGAGGATGTTTTGGCCGATAAACTGGCAGAGAAATCGGAGATTCCTTCACCGTTGGCGGCACGCAGCTATAGCGGTCAATTTCTGCTTCGCGCCGGGCCAGATTTACACAAGGCACTAGCTTTGCGGGCTCATCGCGAGGGAAAAAGTCTGAATCAGGTCTGTATCGAGGCCATTCAATCTCCGAGGAAAAAAGCGGAGTCGCGTGTAGCGGCTTAATCAGAGACAGCCATTAGGGTTTCCACCCGGCCGAACTCTCTCTAGTAGTTCAATATCAACATGAAAGGCACAGCCCCGTCGGGCGGCCGAAAACACCTCTTGGCTGGATTCGGCAACAACAGGAGGGGTGGTGACGTAACCCGACTGTTCCGCCTAGACCAATTTAGTGTCAATAGTGAGAACCGACCCGAATGGCACTGACTTAAGGGTGATTTAGGATGGATTTGGCTGGGCGGTTTCGGTGTGGCAGGCGACCCATTTGGTGTCGTGGCTTGGTCAGAAGCTGATAGTTTTTGGGCCTT
>JBBRPA010000041.1:0-32358 GCA_038228695.1 Chthoniobacterales bacterium | reverse complement strand
TACCAAAAAGAAGGGGGCCGAAGGCGGTGAAAAAAGGCGTTCGAAAATGCATAAAGCATTTTATCAGAAAAACGTATATATCAACCACAATCTATCCTAAATCACCCTTAAGTCAGTGCCATTCAGAACCGACCCCTTTTCCTCAACCATCCGCTCTCAATTTATTTTGGACAGCAATGACCCCGACCCCTTTTCGACCCCTTTTCCGGTTCTTTTCCACGCTCGCTTCCCTCGCGGCTTGCGATACCTTGGGAGGCCGTCTTTGTTTCCAAGTTGAAAACCCGATCGTCATCCGCCAAAAAACGGCCGCGCAAATCCTCTTTCTCGCGCCGGCTCATCGCAACCACGCTCGCTTTCAGCGTGATCGCCCTTTTGCTGGTCTGCTTCGTTTACGGAGTCCGCGCCTGGCGACTCGATATCAAACAGGTCGGGCGAATTCCCGAGTGGTCGGTGGTTTACGATGTCAACGGCAACCCTTACAGCCATCTCTTCGGCGAGAACCGCATTCTCGTGAAAATCGAGGACGTCTCGCCGAAGTTCATCGACGCACTCCTCGCCCGTGAGGACGCCCGGTTTTATCAGCATTTCGGGGTGGACCCAGTTGGCATCATCCGGGCAGTGGTTAGAAATCTGACGGGGGCCACGGTCAAGCAAGGCGCTAGCACGATCACCCAGCAACTAGCTCGCAACTCCTTCGACCTCGGCGGCCGGACGCTCGATCGGAAGATCCTCGAGATGTTTGTCGCATTCCGCATTGAATCCACCTTTACCAAACGGCAGATTCTCGAAAATTACATCAACCGTATTTACTACGGCTCGTTTTACTATGGCTTGGAAACAGCCTCGCAGGCCTACTTCGGGAAGCCGTGCAAAAGCCTTAGCCTAGGCGAGGCGGCAATGATGGCGGGCCTGATCCGCAGCCCAAACCGTTTCTCTCCGTTGCGCCATCTCGAGGCAGCAAAACGCGAGCGCGATACGGTTCTCACCCGGATGTTAAAGCTGAAAAAAATCACCGTCGCAGAGGCAAACAAAGCCCGCCAAGCACCGATCAAGGTCGTCTCCTCGCGCTCGACCTCCGTCCAAGAAAACTACGTGATGGATGCGTTGGACGAAGAACTCCGCATCCTGCTTGATCAGGATCAAGTGGAGGATGGCGGGATGAAAATCTACACCACGATCGATCCGGTTTTGCAAAAGACCGCGGAGCGGGCACTCGATGATCAACTCACCGAGATCGAAAACCGCCCCGGCTATTCCCATCCGCGCAAGGCGAATTTCGACACCACACAGACGCAAAAGACAGACTATCTCCAAGGAGCCGTGGTGGTGATCGACAACCGCACCGGCGGAATTTGCGCACTGGTCGGCGGACGCGACTTCAAGCAAAGCCGCGACTTCAACCGCGCGCTCCTCGCTCGGCGACAAATCGGCTCAACGATCAAGCCCTTCATTTATGCAAGCGCGTTTGCGAGTGGACTTCTCCCGATGTCGAACGTGAGCGACGGCCCCATCGAGGCTGGCGAAGTACCCGAAGCGCCGGGCTGGCGACCGGGCAATTCCGACGGTGGAAACCGCGGCATCCTGCCCGCTCGCGACGGGCTGATTCTTTCTCGAAACACGATGACCGTTCGGGTGGGCGAGTATGCCGGACTGGAGAAAGTGCGAAAACAAGTGGCGCAAGCAGGCGTAGCGGAAATGCCTTCGAATCCGTCGGCTTTGCTCGGCTCCTTTGAAACCACGCCGCGCAATCTAACTGCCGCCTACACGGTGTTTCCTAACCAAGGAAAACGCCGGCAAGCCTATCTCATCGAGCGGATTGATGACGCAGCGGGCAACCAAGTTTACCGGGCCGCGCACATCGAGACAAAAGCGATGGACCCGGGTGCCGCGTGGCTAACGACCTCGGCCCTGAAAGAAGTGATGACGCGGGGCACAGCAGCCAGCGCGAGCACGCTCGGCTTTACCAAAATCGCAGGTGGAAAAACCGGTACGACGAATGATTTCAAAGACGCTTGGTTTGTCGGATTCACCCGATCGCTCACCTGCGGCGTGTGGGTTGGGCTGGACCAACCCGCGCCGATCATGTCGCGAGGATACGGCGCGACGCTCGCGCTGCCGATCTGGACGAAAGTGATGAACGCTGCCCCGGTTAGGCAGTATCCGGCCAGTGAACTGAATCCCGGAGTGGCCTTGCAACGCGTCTCGCTCTGCGCGGCCTCGAATGCGGAGGCGACCACGGGTTGCGGTGCAGCCGGAACGAGTTACACGATGGACATGCCAGTGACACTGCTTCCGAAAAAAACCTGTCCGATTCACGGCGGCCGATTGTTAGGAAGTTCCGGGGCGGCCGGTCAGAGAAATGCCTCACCAGACGACAGTGGCCCGTCGCTACCAACGCGAGTGGTGGATAGCCTGCTGAAATTTTTCCGGCCGCGCAGGTAGGCCGCCGTTTAGTTGGCCAGCGCGGGAGATTTCTCCTCTGGGGCGGTGGTAGCGAATTCGGTGAAACGCGACCGCAGGTTGGCCGGGAGGATCGCTTGGATATGAACGCCCGTCTCGGTGTAATCGGTCGCCAACACTTGCGCGCTCTGGTGCAACACTGCGAGTAGATCGGCCCGATCCACCGGCAGGGTGAGATCCATCCGCTGCACGCGATCGGCTAGCATGAGACCACACTGATGGAGCAAGTCGTCGAGTCCCTCGCCGGTGTGCACACTGATGAAGAGGGCGTCTGGAAAATGTTTCCGCAAAAATCCCTTCTGGGCATCTCCGTTGGGTTGGGCAAGAAGCGCATCCAGTTTGTTGAAAACGGTAATGATGCGCTTTTCGTCCGCATGCAATTCCTTCAACACTTTCATCGTGGTGTTGTGAAAACTAATCACTTCAGGATGGCTCGCATCGAGCACGTGGATGAGGAAATCGGCGAGCACGGCCTCCTCGAGCGTGGCCTTGAATGCCTCGACTAGTTTGTGCGGTAGTTTCCTAACAAAGCCGACCGTGTCGGTGAGCAACATCCCCTGTCCACTGGGCAGATCGATCCGGCGGGTGGTGGTGTCGAGGGTGGCAAAAAGCTTGTCCTCGACCAGCACGTCGGCGCCGGTGAATTTTTTCAGAAGGGACGATTTGCCCGCGTTCGTGTAGCCAACGATGGCGGCGTTTGGGAGCGGCATTTTTACACGGCTTTTGCGTTGGGTGGCGCGTTGGTCGCGGACTTTTTGCAGATCGGCTTTGATCCTCTCGATCTGATCGCGGACGAGCCGTTTATCGACTTCGAGCTGGCTTTCGCCGTCGCCTTTCGCGCCGATACCACCGCCCTGTTTGCTCAGATGCGACCAAGCGCGGGTGAGGCGAGGCAAGCTGTATTGTAAGCGGGCCAACTCGACCTGCAATCGCGCCTCCCGGGTCCGGGCGCGGGCGTTGAAGATATCGAGGATGACCTCTTGGCGGTCGATCACCGCCATGCCGGTCAGTTTTTCCAAATTGCGTTGTTGGGCCGGGGTGAGTTCGTTGTCGAAAATAATCACGTCGAGATTCTGCGCCTTCGCCTTGTCGGCAATTTCCTGGGCCTTGCCGGTGCCGATATACATGTGGGCCTGCGGCTTGAGAATGCGGACGAGCATTTTGTCGATCACTGGCACGCCAAGGGTGTCGGTGAGGTCCGCGAGTTCGTTGAGGAGACTTTCCGCCTCGGTGGCGCTCTCCCGCGCAGTGAACACGCTCACGAGCATGGCACGGGTGACCCGGTTGGGCTTTTCAACAATGTCGTGCATACCGACAGTTTAACCCAAAAGCAGGTCAGCGGCACGAAGAAATCCACTGCGGGGGTTGTCATCGCGGTTGCGCCCGCTAGGTTTGGCCGTATCCCATGTCGCTCCATTACCCCACTATTTTGGAATCGATTCGCGCATGGGCCGATTCCAACCCGGAGCGGGAAGCCGTTGTTTTCCTAGGGGCAAATGGTAAGACCCGGCGGATCACGTATGCGGGGCTGATGGAGGCGGTGCAAAAGCCGGCGACCCCGTTGCGACAGTTTCCCATCTCGAGCCGGATTGGACTCACCGCCCGCCACGGGCCGGAATTTTTGATCGAAGCTCTGGCCATTCTTTCCGCCGGGCATTGTCTGGTGCCAATGAATGACCATCTCCCAGCAGCCCAGCGGGATGAACTCGCCCAACGTGCGGGTATCCACGCCCTGCGCAATCCCAGCCGCAATCTCCTGACTCTTTGCGAGGGGCGGCCGATCGATTTCGTCGGTGACACGGATTTTTGTGCGGTGCATCCGGCTTATTTGCGCTTCACCTCAGGGAGCACCGGGACGCGCAAGGGCGTGCTGCTGGGTCACCAGACGATCCTCGAGCGGACCGCCGCTGCGAACAGCCGCCTGCGTATTTCCCCGGCCGACCGCGTCCTCTGCCTTCTGCCCATGGTGGATCATTTCGTCGTGTCGATCCTGCTTTACCTGCGTTACGGGGCGACCATTTTGCTGGTGGAAAACGAAGTGGACGCGCCATTTCTCGCCACCTCAGAAAAGGCCACCGTGCTCTACGGTGCGCCGCGCCAGTTCCGGCTTTTCACCCAACCGCTCCCGCTCGTCCGGCTGGCCGTGGCAACGACACAAGGTCTATCAATCCGACTGGCCGAAGCGTTTTTGGAAAAAACCGGGCAGCCGCTCGTTCAGGCGCTCGGCATCATCGAGGCGGGTCTGCTCACTCTGAATGAAGAGCACGCCCGAAAGGATCCGCTCTTAGCCGGAGTTCCTCTACCGGATTACCAGATTACGATTGTTAGCAGCGGCGGGCGCGATGGCGAAATCCGCGTGGCGGGTCCCGGATTACTCGACGCCTATGTCTCCCCGTGGCGAAAAAGAGAGGCTCTCCTCACCGCAGAAGGTTTTCCTACGGGCGATCACGGATGGTTAGATGACGCCGGTTGCCTGCGAGTGGTAGGACGGGAAAAGAACCGGATCCAACTCGATGGGATTTCGATTTTTTGCGAAGAGATTGAGGCGATCATTAACCAACATCCGATGGCACAGGAAAGCATGGTTTTCCAAGAAGATGATCAATTAGTGGCGCAGGTGGTGGCACCGCAAGCCTTTCGCCGGCCAGAGGATTTATTCCAGTGGATCAGCGACAAACTCGCCTTCATCCATTCGCAGATTCACGTCGATCTGGTGGAGGCGCTTCCGCATACGCCGACGGGAAAAATCGCGCGCCCGAGATTGGCTTAGAGCGGCCTAAAGTGGCCTAAAGTGGCCATCAGTTAGAAATCCGACGCGGATTATTTCCGGCGGATGGACTGGCGGGCGAAACTGTTGTCGATCACGTCCTTGACGCGTTCGCCGCTGACGACATTGTTCGTCACGAGGTCCATGTTGCGGTCGGGGCTGATGACGACGAGTTCGAATTTTTCGTCAGCGAAACCGTAGCTAGCAGCGAGATTTTGCGGGTCGCTAGCATAGAGAAAGGGGATGTCGGATTCGACTGGGCCGGCCTCTTGGGTGAAGGCGGCGACGAAGACGGCCTCGCGCCCGGCATACTGGCGGTAGAGTTTCGCGAGCTGCTTAATTTGTTTTTTGAAAGCGCTGGATTTCGCGGAAGGCGCAATAAGCAGGACCACAGGCTGCCCACGCAAACCGGCTAGCGTCTTGGAACTACCGTTGAAACTCTGCCAGGAAAAATCGGGCGCGGGCCGGACGACTTCAGCGGTGGCTGCAAAAACGGAGGTAGCGAAAAGGAAGGAGAGGAGAAATTTTTTCATGATGAATGCTGGCGCGATCACACCTTCATGATCTCGGCTTCCTTGTGCTCGATGTGTAAGTCGATGCTGGCGACATATTTGTTAGTCAAATCCTGAATACCCTTTTCCAGGTCGCGCTGCTGATCCTCGGTAATGTGGCTATCGCCTTTCAATTTTTTAACTTCCGCAATGCCGTCGCGGCGGTTGTTGCGCACGCGCACCCGAGCTTCCTCGGCCATTTGTTTGACGGATTTGACGAGGTCCCGACGGCGCTCCTCGGAGAGTTCAGGAATGGGCAAGCGGATGAGTTTCCCGTCGGTGATGGGGTTGATGCCGATCTTCGATTCCTTGATTCCACGCTCGCAATCTTTGACGGTGGCGGCGTCGAACGGCTGGACGACGAGCAGGCGCGGTTCCGGGGTGGTGATGAGGGCGAGTTGCTTGAGTTTCATCATGGTGCCGTAGGCCTCGACATCGATGTTCTCGACGAGAGCGGGCGAGGCTTTGCCAGTGCGGACGCTGGAGAATTCGTGGGTCATGTAATCCACGCTTTTTTCCATGCTCGCTTCGGTATCAAAAAGGATTTCTTCGGAAGTCATGGCAGTAATCTACGCGGCATCGCACACAATGGTGCCAATTTTTTCCCCGTTAACAACACGCAGGATATTTTCGGGCTGGGTCATGTCGAAAACGATGATCGGCACTTTGTTATCCATGCACAAACTGAACGCGGTGGAATCCATCACGGACAGGCGCTTGGTGAGGCATTCCGAATACGTGACGGTCTGGTATTTGACGGCGTTGGGATTTTTCTTCGGGTCGCTGTCGTAGATGCCGTCCACCTTGGTGGCTTTGAGGATGACTTCAGCCTTGATCTCGCTGGCGCGGAGAGCGGCGGTGGTATCCGTGGAGAAAAACGGATTGCCGGTGCCTGCTCCGAAGATGACGATGTGTCCGTCCTCCATCTGCCGAATGGCGCGGCGCAGGATGTAGGGTTCGGCGACATTTTTCATTTCGATTGCGGTATGAACGCGCGTGGGCACACCCAGTTGCTCGAGACTGCTTTGGAGCGCAAGGCTGTTGATGACGGTGGCGAGCATGCCCATGAAATCGGCGGTTGTGCGGTCCATGCCGCGGTGGCTGGCGGACAGACCGCGCCAAATGTTACCGCCTCCGATGACGACGGCGATTTCCACCCCGAGATCGCGCACGGCTTTGATCTGGGTGGCGATAGCAGTGACGATTTGCGGGGAAATATTATCGCCGCTGCCGGGCTCGCGCAGGGCTTCCCCGCTGACTTTGAGGACGATGCGTTTGTAGATGGGCTGGGCAGTTTCGGTCATAAAAAGATATAGAACATGAAAACGAAACCGCAGCGGTTTCTCAAGCAGGAAAAGGAAGTATCTCTCCCGGGGTGAGTGGGTTCCCACGGAGGAAATCGGCAACATTCATTCGGGCCCGGCCCTCAAGCTGGACTTCGCTCAATTCGATCACCCCGCTCCCGGCTGCGATCAGGAGGAGTCCGGACGACGCGGGGAGGATTTCACCGGGAGAGCCAGAGCCGGGGTGGAATTGGGCGGTATGAATTTTGAGTTTTTTACCGTTGGGCAGAAAGGTGAATGCACCGGGCCAGGGATGCATCGCCCGGATCTGCCGCTCGATTTGTTCGGCTGGCTGCTTCCAATCGATTCGCCCCGAGTCGCGATCGAGCTTGCCGGAGACGGTGACTGCGGCCGAATTTTGCGGGTGGCGCGGGGCGCGGTTTTCCTCAAAGAGCGGAAGGCCGAGAGCGAGGACGGACGGGCCGAGGAGGGCCAGGCGGTCGTGGAGCGCGCCTGCGGTTTCACCGGGCTGAATCGGGATTTTTTGTTCGATAACGATGTCACCCGTATCGAGGCCAACGTCCATGTGCATGAGGGTGATCCCGGTTTCGCTGTCTCCCGCAAGGAGAGCGGCGGCGATGGGCGACGCACCGCGATGACGCGGCAGGAGCGAGGCGTGGAGATTGAGGGAGGCGATTTTTGGAAGGTTGAGCAAGGCCTTGGGGAGGATTTGCCCGTAGGCCATGACGACCGCAATATCTGGCTCTAGGTAGGCGAGGTCCGCGAGGACGGCAGGTTCGCGGACTTTGGCGGGTTGAAAGACTGAGATTCCGGCCTCGACGGCCGCTTGCTTGATTGGGGAAGCGGTTAGGATTTGGTGGCGGCCAACCGGTTTATCTGGCTGAGTGACTAGGCCAACCACCTTGTGCGGGGAAGCCAGCAACCACTGAAAGGACGGCAGGGCAATTTCGCCGGAGCCCATGAAGAGGATTTTCATAGTAGAGGCGAATCCCGGTCGGGAAGTCCCGGGCACCCGTTAGATTTTGGGAATCTCGATTTTTTCCGTTTCGATGATATGAAGGATGTCGTAAAGGACTTTGACCGGGGACTGGTTGGCATCGATTTTCCGGACGAGTTCCGGACCATAATATTCGAGGAGGGGCCGGGACTCCGCGACGTAGGTATCGAGGCGATGCTTGATAACATCGTCGTTGGCGTCGTCGAGCCGGTTGTCCTTGAGCGCACGCTTGCGGAGGCGTTTGGCAAGCTCCTCGTAGTTACCGATGGAAAGATGGATTACGCGGACGACTTCGATCATGTCTTCCATGATTTTAGCCTGCTCGACGTTGCGGGGGATGCCGTCGAGCACGAGGAAATCGATGTCGGGTTTGAAATTGTGGGAGCTAACGGCGTCTTTGATGCGCGCCTGCCAGAGTTGGACGGTGACTTCGGCCGGAACGAGTTCGCCCTTGCTGGAATATTCTAGAAAACGCTGGCCAAGCGGCGTGCGGGTGTCGAGAGAACGAAAGACGTCGCCGCAAGCGCAGTGGAAGAACCGGGGAATCGAGCCGAGGGTGTGTCCTTGGGTTCCTTTGCCGCTGCCGGGAGCACCGAAGATGAGGAAAGTTTTGTAACGCATGGAACAGGTAAAGCTCGATTGTGCAAGGTCCGGGAGGCCGGGGAAAGAAAAAAGCCCCGCTGGAAAATCCAGCGGGGCTTTTTCAAATGACGGGTTTGTTTAGAACGAGAACCCAATCTTGCCACCGCCCCAGACTTCGTGGTCGTTGGCGGCTCCATCGAGCGCGTCGAGAGCAACTGCCACAGCTGCGTAGGCAGAAATGGTCACGTTCGGAGTCAGGTGGTAAGGAATGTTAACACCCGCTTGGACGTGGTTCCAGTCACTGGTCGTGCTGTTGTATTCGAAGTCATAGGAAACCAAAGCATACGGATCGATGCTGAGTTTGTCCGCGATGACCGGAATGGAGCTGGCGAGTTTGAACTCGAGGTAGCCACCGTCGAAGAGATCCACGTCGTAGAAGAACGTGAGTGACGGGGTTACGTAAGGGATGATGCTGGTAGAGATACCCACATTGAATTCGTGGGTGTCTGAGTTGGCATCAGGACCTGAGGCGTCCGGGAAGAAGTAGTAGATATAACCAGCGCTCAGGGTAACCGGACCAATGGTTTTGGCATAGCTGAGATAGAGGTCCAACTCCGTGTAGGTGCCGTCCTGATAGCCACGGCCACCGAGACCGTTAGGGGTCTCGTTGATCGAAGAGGCATACCAGCCACCGATAGTGAAGCCGAATTTGTTGTAGTTGAGGTCGAGGCTGACGAGACCGCCGCCTTCAGTGGCACCTTCGCCGAGACCACCCCCGAGGATGTTCACGCCACGGAATTGATACTGGCTGTCGTAGGCGAGGGTGAGATTAAGACCAAAGGGCTCTGGTGCTTTTTCTTCGACTTTGACGACTTCTTTGGAAGCCATGGCAGTACCGGCGAATGCTGTTGCGGAAAAGCTGAGGGCGCTGACGACTGACGCCAGTGCGATCGCTTTAGATGCAGAAGTGAATTTCATATTTTCTCCTAGTTGTTACTGATTTTTGTTTGGTTAAGTTATTCCTCCTACCAGCTGTCTGGAGTCAGAATGACGCTATTAAACACCGCAACTTTTCGTCGGTCAAGTGAAAAAAATCTAACGGCGGTCGATTTTTCTTGTCGGTAGGATCGCATAATCCAGCCGGTTTCGCCCGTTACTGCTTCTGCAGGACGCAGTTATTTAACAAAATCTGCCGTCGCGTCACCCGGTCGAAGAACCCCGAGATGACGACCTTATCGTTGATGGCAGCGAGGGTAAATTTTCCTTTTTTCTCGTCTTCGACAACCATTTCGGCGCCGTCTTCGGCCGTATAAGTGCTGCGGACGGAGGACGCTGCGTTAAAATCGCCGCCCACTTGGATAGGGGAGCCGTTGGTGTTAAAAAAGACTTTGAAGCCGCGACCAAAGCCCTCGCTAAAGCGATCGATCGCACCGGTTACCGAAACCACTTTGCCGCGGAGTAAATCCTTAACCGCAGTTGGATCTGATTCGCTGTAAGATGCTATTTCATAGGCAGTTACGATGGGATGAGCAACTCCCAAGGCCTGATCGAGCGGACTGGTTGGCGGCTGTTGGCTGGCAGCACGGGCGGTGTCCACCTGGGCCTGCATGGTGGCGATTTTTGTTTTTAGTTGTTCGATTTCGGCTTGGGCGGCTCGCAGTTTTTCCTGAAGTTGGCTGGCGGTTTCCGCTTGGATGTTTACGACGAACAAAACGAGGATTGAGAGAAGAAAAAGGCGTTTCACGAAAAGGGCGAAGGGAAGGTTTAAGGATGATAAATTAAAGAAAAAACCTCCATCAGCTGAAACTGATGGAGGCTTTTCACGAACTGCATTGCTGATATCTTAGAACGAGAAATTCAGCTTGGCGCCGCCCCAGACTTCGGTGTCCTCGATATCGGAAAGAACATCGAGCGGCGTGGCTACGGCGATGTAGGCAGAGAGAGTCACCACCTTATTGATGTGGAAAGGGACGTTGATACCCGCGGAAAAGGAATTCAGGCCGCTATTGGCGGTGTTGTATTCGAAGTCGTAGGAAACCAGCGCATAGGGATCAATGGAGATGATGTCCTTGTAAACCGGGATGCTGCTGGAGATTTTGAACTCCAGATAGCCGCCTTCAAAGAGGTCGAAATCATAATAATACAAGAGCGACGGCGTGATGTAAGGGATGACGTTGGTCGAGATGCTAACGTAGAACTCCTGAGTGACATCAGAATCAGAGTCGGACTCTGGGAAGATGTAGTAAATATATCCACCGGTCACCGCCACGGGACCGAAGTCATAGGTGTAGCTGGCATAGAGATCGACCTCGGAGTAATCATTGCTGCCGGAGCCGCCACCACCGTCGCGAGCGCCCCAAACACCGATGTTGAAGCCCTTGAAGGTCGTATTGAGGTCGATATAGCCAATACCACGATTGCCGAGGAGGCTGATTCCGCGGAATTCGTAAAGGCTGTCATATCCCGCTGAGAGCGAGAAGGTGAAGAGTGGTTCGCTGGGGGTTTCAACGGGAGCGACGGTTTTGCTAGTTGCAGCGACGGTTTCTCCGGCATGGAGCGCAGGTGCGGCCAAGGCGGCGGCCATCGCGGCGGCGAGGACGAGTTTGGTGGTTTTTTTCATAGATGAGTTAAAGGCGAGCGGTTAGTGCGGTTGTTGTTTGCTTTATCGGAGAGGGCAGACCGTTTTTAAGGTCGGCCTGCCCCACCGGTGATTGTTTGGTTTAGAACTTCTTGGTCAAGGACATGTAAATGAACCGTCCCTCCGACGTGTAGATGTAACCAGGATAGTTCGTGGAGTTGCCTTGGAGGGCATTGGAGCTTGGCGGCTCCTCGTCGGTGAGGTTATTTACCCCAAACGCGACGGTGGTATCGGCATACCATGGCTTTCTCTTCACCACGGCGGGGGCCTCGGTGACGACAGCCTTATCATCCTTGGAATAAGAAGCCGCCACAGTCGGCGAAACCTCGTCGGCATCCAATCCAAAGGTGTAGCTGAGCTGGAGGTCCGTCGTGATCTGGGAATGAACTTCATAATTTTCCACCACGAAGTCGTCGCCAGCCGCATTCAGGCGGAAGGGACCGGCACCAGCGCTGGTTTCTCCAGCAGCATCTGGAATGTATTTCTGATCCGCGAATCCGTCGGTGTAATTAAAGGTCAGGACTGCGGAGAAGGCTTGGTATTCATACTGGAACGTCTGACGACCCTTCCATTTCAGGTAGCCATCATCGGCAGTGCCAGTCGAATCTGTTCCCACCAGTTCCACAAGCGGGGCGTCTACGACTAGGCTTTGTTTGTAGGAATCCAAGTAAGTTGCCTTGGTGATCGAGGTGAAAGTTCCATATTTGGTCGGAACCACGTAAGCGAGTCCCAAATCGATACCTTGCACCCGAGTATGAGCGGTCGAGTTAAACTGCGTGTTGATCACGTTGATATCGTTCGCGTCGTTTCGATTGCCGCCGGGGTTAATGATGACAGATTCACCCGGAAGATTGCCGCCCGCGATAAACCGATCATAAACCGATTGCGGGTCCGGAGAAACCACCTGAGCCGTACGATCCACCTGCCAAAGATCGACGGAGAAGGTGAGGTTCGGGATGAACTTCGGTGAATAGGTCAGACCGACGTTGATCGCGGTCGAGTCCTCTGGGCCGAGATTTGGATTGCCGTTGGTGATAACAGGAACCTCGGGGTTGTCGCCATCGGTGCCATTGACTGCTTGCAGACCCTGAACGCCGGGCTGGGAATACAACTCGAAGAGAGACGGCTGGCGGAAACCGCGACTGACGCTGCCACGGAGAGTCAGGCTTTCGTCGAGCGGTTGCCAACGAATGGACCCTTTCGGCACCACGACGTTGGTGTCGTTGTTTTTGAATTCCTCATAACGAACGGAGCCCGTCAGCAGAAGGCTGTGGAAGCCAAGCAAGGTGAAGTCTTCACCGAAGATCGGGATACTGGTTTCGCCATAAACTCCGTAAGATTTGCGGCCGCCGCTGGTGGTTGCGCTTGGAGAACTGCCGACGATATCGCCATCCACATTGAGTTGATCGCGCTTCTGGTCAAGTTCCTCTTTGCGAAACTGGGCACCAAAGGCGACGCCGACGTAGCCGCCGGGTAGCTTAATCAACTCAGCGTTCCCGACCGTGAGGTCAACCGTTAGCAATTCCGATGTATTGACATCTTCTGGGAAGACGCGGGCGAACTTAACTAAAGCGCTGTTCGCGGCAATCGGAATCCGGTAATCTCCAAACGGATTGTAGGGAGTAGTGGTTCCAATGTATTCGCTCGAGTCCGGATTAAAAATCGGGTCGTTAGCGTTGAGAATGCGATTGAAGCGCGAAGCGGAGGCTTGGTTCGATTTCGTTTTGGCCTCGATCCGGCTGTAGTTGGCGCCGAAGTCGTAGAACCATTTCCCGGCAATGTCGGATCCCTTCACACCCACGCGGCCCAGGAATGAGTCGACATCGTCCTCCTGCACACGATTGCCAAATTCTGCGAGACGAAAACGGGAGCCATCCGAAAACACCTGTTGGAAGGGGTTATTGGGATTGTAAGCTCCCGCCGGAACGTCGGGTGATTGACCGAAAATCACATCGCCAGTCTTGGAATCAAAATAGTAGGAATCGCCAGGCTCTCCCGCTGGAATGGCGACGGTGACTTGGCCGGCAGTGCGGAAGTTACCCGAAGCACCTGGAGCGAGCTCGTTGCGAGTGTAAGAATGTTGGTAGCTCATCATGCTGTAGAGCGTTGCCTGTTTGCCGGCAATGTCGTGTTCCAGCGTGAAATACCCACCGTAGCGCTCTTGCTCTGGGAAGGAACCGGAGAACTGATTGAAGTTAAAGCGAGAGCGGCCGCCGATATATGCCGTTGGAGAAGCCTGTCCGCCGGTTCCTTCGGGAGGATGGACGGTAACAGAATCATTTTCATCGAAGCCACCGCCGTCGTATCCAGCGAGGTTCGCCGCGCCACCAGAGAGCTGGAGATTGATCGGGCTCGAGTTGGAGCTCAGGAACGGCGGCACCTGGGAATAAGAGCGGTCCTTATTAAAGATCGAGTTCCGGTGGTAATAGTTCATTCCACCAACGATGCGGGTTTTTTCCGTCATCGTGCCGAAGAGAAGGGAGGCGGTGAATTCGCCAGAATCCTTGTTGGTGGTGTTTCCGTAACTGGTGGAAATTTCTACGCCCTCGTAGTTTTTCCGCAGTTTGATGTTCACAACGCCCGCCACGGCATCCGCACCGTAGATCGTCGACGCGCCGTCGGTCAGGATCTCAATCGACTCCACCGCCGAGGCCGGGATGGAGTTCAGATCGATGAATGCGGAGGAGCCGCCTTGACCTTCCGGATACGGGGCGACGCGTTTGCCGTCGATCAAAACGAGGGTCGCTTCTGGCCCAAGACCGCGCAGGGAAATGGACGAGGCGCCTGGGGTGAAGCCGGTCGCATTATTAGAAATGGGCACGCCGCCCGAGTTTGCGACGGGAGCGCTTTTGATAATCTCCGCTGCAGTCCGGTAGGCTGAGCGCTCGATATCTTTGCGGGTGATGATTTGGACGGGATTCGGCCCCACTTCTTCGGAAGTCGGGATATTCGAGCCGGTCACGATCATGGCGTCGAGACTGATGGGTTCCTCGACGGCAGCAGTCTGCGTGAAGGCGGTGGAGTGAAGTGACGCGCCAATGACGATGGCCAAAGCCAGGCCGGTGACGGGTCGCGTTTTGATGGTGGGTTTGTGCATAATTACCTTGGTTTGGATGGTTGTTTTTGGAAGAAACCTCTTCAATTGGGATTGAAGAAGCCATTCAGGCAATTGTCCGATTCCCGTTTTGCAATGGCAGGCCTCAATACATTCCGACCCGATACCTGCAACGACAGTCGCGTGACAATCTGGTTTGTGTTTTGTTCACTACATTCTCCAAAAAATATTCGGTCAAGTAAAAATTTCGTTACGTTTTTTTGCAGGCATGCAGAAATGTCAGAACCATATCGGCCCGAGACCCAAAAAATGCGATGCTTCCGCTCGACGAATTGTTTTACTTAGATCAAAATTCCTCTCTACATCACTTCTTATGAAAAAATCTCACCTACCCAAGACCGTGTTTCTGATCGCTAACGGCGACCTGCGCTCCTCTGCCAACCAAAAATGCGAGCCCGCCCAGGCCGCCATGGAAAAGCAAATCATTGCCGCAGTCGAAAATGAAGGCTGCGCCGTGCTGCGGGCGCACGATTTCGATCGCGTTAGAGGCCATGGTTTCATCGACAGCCAGAAATACGGCATGGAAGTTTTTCGCCAGATTCCCAAGGATGCCCCCCTGATCGTGGCCGAGGCCGTCTGGCAATACTCCCACCACATCCTCCACGGGCTCATCACCCATCAGGGGCCGATTTTGACGATCGCCAACTGGAGCGGGACTTGGCCGGGCTTGGTCGGTATGTTGAACCTCAACGGGTCCCTGACCAAGGCGGGCGTGAAATACAGCACGCTCTGGAGCGAGCATTTCGACGATGAGTTTTTCCTAAAAAATCTCCACACCTGGGTCAAAAAAGGCCGAATCAAACACGCCGCGGATCACGTGACGCCATTCAAAAAGGCCAAAGTGCCGGAGTCCGCTCTGAAAATCGGTAAAAAATTTGCCGACGCCCTCCAGCATGAGAAAGCGATCATGGGCATTTTCGACGAGGGCTGCATGGGGATGTATAACGCGATTATCCCCGATGAATTGCTCCATCGCACGGGCGTTTACAAAGAACGTCTCAGCCAGTCGGCCCTGTATGCACGTATGCTCACCGTCACGAACGCAGAGGCAAAGGCGGTTTACCAATGGTATCTCAAGCGGGGGATGAAGTTCCATCTCGGCAAAAAGGAAGAAACCGATCTTACCGAGTCGCAAATCTTGCAGCAGTGCAAAATGTATATCGCTGCCGTCCGGATCGCCGATGATTTTGGCTGCGCGACCATTGGCATCCAATATCAACAAGGCCTCAAGGATCTGGCCCCGGCCAGCGACCTCGTCGAAGGCACTCTCAACAACTGCGACCGACCACCCGTTTACCGCGAGGGCACGAAAAAAGAAATCCTCCCGGGCGAGGCGCTCCCGCATTTTAACGAGGTGGACGAATGCGCCGGGCTCGATGGATTGATCACCTACCGGCTCTGGCGTCAACTTGGGTTTCCACCCGAAAACACCCTGCACGATCTGCGCTGGGGGCGGCACTACAAGGGGACGGGTAAAAAGGCCCTCGATGCTTACGTCTGGGTCTTCCTTATTTCCGGGGCCGCGCCGCCCGCCCACTTCATCGGCGGCTGGAAGGGAACGAGCAGCGAACGCCAGCCCTCGATGTATTTCCGCCTCGGTGGCGGCACGGTCAAAGGCATCAGCAAACCGGGCTGGATCGTTTGGAGCCGCGTCTTCGTGGCCGATGGGAAATTAAAATACGATACCGGACTCGCCGAAGTCGTCGAATTGCCCAAGGAAGAAACGGCGGACCGCTGGAAACTAACCACCTCGCAATGGCCGATCATGCACGTTGTCCTGCAAGGCATCACCCGCGACCAAATGATGGGGCGCCACCAGGCAAACCACATCCAAGTGGTTTACGCGCCCAACAAGGCCGGCGCCCAGAAGGGCCTCTACGCCAAAGCCGCAGCCATGCACGAACTCGGCCTCGAGGTCGCCTTCTGCGGAACCCTTTGACCCTCAGAAAATGACGAAACAATCCGTCCGGGAAGCCGTTCTCTCCCTTTCCCACGCCGTCGGTCTCGATTCGCGCGGCCTCGCCATTCTCGGCGAAGGCAATACCTCCGGAAAAATCAGCGACGACTCCTTTTGGGTCAAAGCCAGCGGCACCAATCTCGCCACCCTGAACGAAGGCGGGCTCGTCGAATGCGCCACCAAACGGCTTCTCCGGCTGTTTGCCGACACGGAATTCAGTGATGAGGAAATCGAGGAATATCTGCTCGACAGCCGCGTCGATCATTCTGCGAAAAAACCCAGCGTCGAGTGCGTCTTCCACGCCCACCTGCTCACCCTGCCCGGAATCAACTACGTCGCTCACACCCACCCGATCACCGTCAATCAAATCCTCTGCTCGCCACTCGCCGAAAAGTTCGCCTCTTCGCGTCTTTTCCCAGACGAAATTGTTTGCTGCGGAAGCGAATCGGTCCTCGTTCCTTACACTGATCCTGGGCTGGTTTTGGCCCGGACGATTCGGGAAAAGACCGCGGGGTTCCTGCAAAAGCACGGACTTCCTCCTCGCGTCATCCTTCTGCAAAACCACGGCGCAATCACACTCGGCCCGACTCCCCAAGCCGCCGAGGCCGCCATGCTCATGCTCGAAAAATCCGCGAAAATTTTCGCCGGCGCTGCCGCCCTCGGCGGTCCAGTTTTTCTCACACCTGACAACGTCCACCGCATCGCCCACCGGATCGACGAGCATTACCGACAGAAACAACTCAACCTCTGATTCCCCTCACTCATGGCTAGGCCTTTCATTCACGGTGATTTCCTCCTCGAAAACGACGTTGCCCGCCGCCTCTATCACGACGTCGCCGAGCCACTGCCGATCATCGATTATCATTGCCACCTAGCACCCCGCGAAATAGCGGAAAACCGCCGCTTCGAAAATCTCCACGCCATCTGGCTGGAGGGCGACCATTACAAATGGCGCGCCCTCCGCGCCAACGGGGTGGAAGAGCGACTAATCACCGGCAGCGGCGAGCCCCACGAAAAATATCTCGCCTGGGCCCGCACCCTGCCCGAAACGTGGCGCAACCCGCTTTTCCACTGGAGCCAGCTCGAACTTGCCCGCTACTTCGGCATCAATTCTCTCCTCGACGAAAACAACGCCGAAGAAATCTGGAAGGCGACTAATCATTTGCTCGCCTCGCCAACGATGGCCGTTCATTCGCTCCTCGAAAAATTCAAAGTCGAAGTCATTGGCACCACCGACGATCCAACAGACACCTTGGAATGGCATCAGGCCATCCAGTCCTCGAAGCTCAAAACCAAAGTCGTTCCCACTTTCCGTCCCGACCGCGCGATGGCAGTGAGCGATGTTAGTAATTGGAACGCGTGGATCGATCTTCTCACCCAAATCAGCGAAATTAAAATCGACGACTTCGATGACCTCCTCAAAGCCCTCAGTGGGCGTCACGATTTTTTTGGAAAACTTGGCTGCCGTCTAAGTGATCACGGGCTAGCGGTTTGCCCCGCTTCCGACGCGACCGACGCCGAGCTCCAGACCATATTTAGCGAAGCCCGGGGCGGAAAAATCCCCGACCCCATCGCTGCGGAGAAATTCGCTTTTCGCATCCTGCTCGAAGTCGGGCGCTGGAATAACGACAAGGGCTGGACCATGCAACTTCACCTCGGAGCCATCCGCAACAACAGCACTCGGCAGTTCTCCGCGATCGGCAAAGATGCAGGCTACGACTCGATCGGCGACTGGCCGCAAATCGAGCGGTTGGGAAAATTTCTCGATGCGCTCGACCACGACGGCCAGCTTCCAAAAACCATCCTCTACAATCTCAACCCAGCCGACAACTACGCCTTCGCTGCGATGGCCGCCAACTTCAACGAATGCCCCACCCGCGGCAAAGTCCAGTTCGGTTCCGGTTGGTGGTTTCTCGATCAAAAAGAAGGCATTGAATGGCAAATGAACGCTCTCTCCAATCTTGGATTGCTCTCCCGCTTCGTTGGCATGACCACCGATTCGCGCTCCTTCCTTTCCTATCCACGGCACGAATATTTCCGGCGCATCCTTTGCAACCTGCTCGGTAAAGACGTTGTGGCTGGCCTCATCCCAAACGACAGCAAACGCCTCGATCGTCTCGTGCGCGGCATCTGCCACGATAACGCCGAGGCTTATTTCAAATTCTGATGCGCCTGAGTTTTTGGGTCATCATGTTCACGGCTCTCACCGAAATCCTAGCTGCCGACAATTCCCGAATCTACCTCGGCTGCAAGGACGGAATCTACCGAACCTCGCTCAACCTCACAACCTCCGAACTCTCACCCGCGCTTAAGCTCGCCGACGTCTCGAATCCCAGCTTCCTAACCTTTAGCAAATCCGGTGACCGGCTCTATGCCGTGACCGATGGAAAAAGCGGCACGGTCGCTGCGTGGAAAGTCGCCACTGATGGAACGCTCGAAAAAATCAACGAGCAACCTTCCGGCGGCGCAGGGCCGTGTCATCTCTCGCTTTCGCCGTCTGGAAAAGTTTTTTTAGTCGCGAATTATTCCGGTGGGAGCATCGCCTCCTTTCGAATAGAAAACGACGGCTCCATCGGAAAACAAGCATCGTTTTTCCAACTGGAAGGCAGCGGACCGAATCCCAAGCGGCAGACCCAGCCCCACGCCCACGGCATTTATTGTGATCCATCCGGAAAGTTTGTTTACCTGCCCGATCTCGGCACCGACAAGGTTTGGATTTATCGGCTCAATTCTGCAACCGGAGAACTCGTTCCTAACAAACCCGCGTTTGCCGCCCTGCCACCCGGCAGCGGTCCACGTCATCTCACCTTTGGAACGGATGGCCGTCACGTTTATGTCAACGGCGAAATGGGATTGGACGTCATCGCGTTCGCGCTCAACCCGGAAACCGGCGCACTTGAAAATGGAAAAACCATCCCGGTCTTTCCACCCAGCTTGACGCTCCCACCGAACGCCGACACTGCGGAAATCGCCGTCCACCCAAACGCTCGGTTTCTTTATATTTCCACCCGCGGCTACAACAGCGTGTCCAGTTTCAGCATCACTCCCGCTGGCGATTTAATCTTCCTGGAAAACTTCCCGCTCGCAGTCAATCATCCGCGCCATTTCTCAATTTCCCCAGACGGAAAATGGATGGTCGTCCCAGGTCAGAAATCGGATCAAGTCACCGTTCTAACCATAGATCCCACCACGGGGAAACTAGGAACCACGGACCACACCATCGCAGCTCCCTCGCCGATGTGTGCGATCTTCGCGCCCTAGCTTTCGGCCTTTTGCTGCGCGAGCAAACACAGTTCCGCCGCCTTAAAAGCGTGCTCTTGCGTCATCGCTGTTTCCGTCCGATTTAGGCAGTCGAGGATCAGCTTCCCAAAAAATGGATAGCCGACTTTCCCGGTTAGCTCGAAATGTTGTTCGCCATCTTCGTTTACGAGGAAAAGGTGATCGCCCGTTTTTTGTGTCGCAACATTTACATATTTCCGCAGCTCAATATAGCCTTTCGTCCCAAGGATGGTTGTCCGTCCGTCGCCCCAAGTGGAAAGCCCATCCGGTGTTAGCCAATCGACTCGAATATGATTCGATGCGCCACTGTTTCCTAACAAGGTGGCTTCGCCAAAATCCTCCAACTCGGGATACTGCGGATTGGCCACATTAGCTACCCGAGCCTGCGTCACCTTCGCATCGGTCGAATCGCTGAAGTGAAGGAACTGCTCAAACTGATGGCTCCCAATATCCGTTAGAATCCCGCCGTATTTAGCCTTCTGAAAAAACCATTCCGGACGCGAACCCGCGCTCAATCGATGCGGTCCAAGCCCGATTACATTGACCACTTTTCCAATCGCCCCGCCGCGGACCAATTCCCCAGCAAACACCGCGCACTCCACATGCAATCGTTCGCTGAAATAAACCATGTAGCGCCGTCCCGTTTCCACCACTGCCGCCTTGGCCGCCGCCAGTTGCTCCAGCGTGGTGAACGGCGTTTTGTCGGTAAAATAATCCTTCCCGGACCGCAACACCTGCAAGCCCAGCGCACATCGCTCCGACGGCACCGCCGCTGCTGCGACCATCCGGATCTCCGAATCTTCGAGCACCTCGTCAAGTGAGCGCGCCAGCTTGGCGGTCGGATATTTCTCTCGGAATTTCTCCGCGCGAACCGGATCGGCATCAAAGATCCATTTCAATTCCCCGCCCGCCTCGACCAAGCCCTGCGTCTGGCCGTTAATGTGGCCGTGATCCAGCGCCACGGCTGCAAACGGAAACTCACCCACCTCGCAGACAGGGTTGGGTTTTCCCTGCGGCGCATAGTTCATTCCGTCAGATTTTTGGTGAGTTGAGGAATTCATGATTGTTGGCGGCTGCGTTTGTGTTGTTAGATGAGTAAATGAAGATTCTGGGGGAAAACCAATAATGAAATCCGTCCGCCTCGGCCTCATCGGTGCCGGTTCCATGGGCCGCAACCACGCCCAGAACATCCTCGATGGTAAAATTTCCCGACTCACCCTCGCCGCCGTTTGCGATCCGAATCCTTCCGCCCTCGAGGCTTATCCTAAACTCCCCGGCTATCTGGACCCAGAAAAATTAATCGCCTCGGGAACCGTTGATGCCGTGCTCATTGCCACACCTCACTACGCTCACACCACCGTGGGCATCGCTGCTCTGCAAGCCGGCCTGCACGTTCTTGTGGAGAAACCGATCTCCGTTCACAAAGCGGACTGCGAACGCTTCATTGCTGCCCACACCGATCCAAAGCTCGTCTTTGCCGCTATGTTCAATCAGCGAACCGATCCATTTTATCTAAAACTCCGTTCGCTCATTACTTCGGGTGAACTCGGTGAAATTCGCCGGATCAATTGGATTATCACCAACTGGTTTCGCACCGAGGCCTACTACGCTTCGGGCGGCTGGCGCGCCACTTGGGACGGTGAAGGAGGTGGCGTTTTACTCAATCAATGCCCTCACAATCTCGACCTCTTGCAGTGGCTTTTTGGTCTGCCGGAAAAAGTCCGCGCTTTCTGCGCCCTTGGAAAATATCACAACATCGAGGTCGAAGACGACGTCACCGCCTACCTCGAATATGCCAACGGTGCGACCGGCGTTTTTATCACTTCGACTGGTGAATCACCTGGCACTAATCGACTTGAAGTTACCACCGAACGCGGACGGATCGTGATCGAAGACGACCGCTTTCTCTGGACTCGAAACGAGATTCCGACCGCCGAGTTTTCCCGCACGACGGCCGAGCGTTTTGCCAATCCGCCAACTTGGGAGGTTAACATCCCGCTGAGCGGACACGGCGGTCAACATAACGAAGTCATGCAAAATTTCACCGACGCCATTCTCGACGGCAAGCCACTCATTGCTCCCGCCGCCGAGGGGATTCACTCGGTCGAATTGGCCAACGCCATGCTCCTGTCTTCCTTGACGGCAAGCACGGTCTCGCTGCCCATCGACTCCGTCACCTACGAGGGGTTGCTAAAGAAGATGATAGCCGAATCCCGCTTCGTAAAGGGGGTTAGCACCCCAATTTCGACGGATGACTTCTCTAAATCTTTTGCTTAATTCATGCCATGAAAATTAATCAAGTCGCCATCCAACTCTACACTCTGCGAGACCATTGCCAGACCGCCGCTGATCTCGCTGCAACCATGAAAAAAGTGCGCACCATCGGTTATCAATCCGTCCAAATCTCCGGCCTCGGTCCGATCCCACCGAACGAAATCGCTGCCATCGTCCAAGGCGAGGGACTCACCACCTGCGCCACTCACGAAGATTCCAAAACGATTCTCGACGATACTCAAAAAGCCATCGATCGGCTTCTGGCCCTTGGCACAAAGCTCACCGCCTACCCCTATCCTGCCGGAGTTGATTTTCACAACCCGGAACACATCGAGACGCTCGTGGAAAAACTCGATGCCGCTGGAGCCAAATTCCGCGCCGCCGGACTAACCCTTGGCTATCACAACCACGCCAACGAGTTTTTTAAATACAAGGGCACCACCGTGCTCGACTACATCTACACCAGCATCAGCCCAGAAAATCTCGTGGCTGAGTTAGACACTTTCTGGGTGCAACGCGGTGGTGGTGACGTGGTCGATTGGGTCACGCGGATGGCCGGACGCCAGCCATTCATTCACCTCAAAGATTTCCAAGTTAACGCGGCGGCAGAAATCAGTTTTTGCGAGATCGGCAATGGCACACTGCCCTTCGATCGCATCATTGCCGCAGCAGAAAAAGGCGGCTGCGAATGGTTCATCGTCGAGCAAGACTCCTGCCCCGGAGATCCCTTTGATTCGATTAAGCAGAGCTTCGACTACATTCAGGCCAATTTGATTTCCTAACCATCGAGACCGGTCCACTGGACGGCCTGCTCGTCCGCAACAAATCGCGCAAAACCTTTTCCACCGGGATGATGGTTGCCAGAATTTTTTAGGCCGCCAAACGGCAACGTTGAAGGCGAAAAAGTCGTGGGGAGATTCGCGTAAACATTTCCGACTAGCATCGCGTCGGCAAACCAATCGAAGATCGTTTTTGATTTGGTAAAAATGGACGCCGCCAGACCGTAAGGCGATTGCAACTGCGCGACCACCGCATCGCAGAGCGACGGCGTGGTCACCACCTCCAAAAACGGCACAAATTGCTCGTCTTCCAGCAAGGATTCGCCGGGCATTTTTCGCACGAGAGCGGGGAGGACGTAGTGACCGTTAAGGTTCGCCGGCATCGCGCCAATCATCTCTGCGCCATGTTCCGCAACCAGTTTGGCGTGGCGTTCTTGCGCCGCCCGCGAAATGACCGGGCCGAGTTTTGTAGTCGCTAAAGTCGGATCACCCGGGACGTATTCGGCGAGGGCAGCGACCAAAAGCTCGGTGAATTTTTCCGCGACCGACGCAAGGACGAAAACCCGGCTCGTGCCGTTACACCGCTGCCCGGCCGTCAGACACATCCCATCTGCCGCCGCCTTTGCAGCCAATGTTAGGTCAGCGTCTTTGGCGACAAAGAGCGCATTTTTTCCACCCAGTTCGAGCGCGACATCTTTACTAAAATCGCCAGCGAGATCGATCGCCAAACTCCGCCCGACCGACACCGACCCAGTGAAACAGACCGAGCGCACCGCCGGATGCAGGCACAATTCGCGACCGGTTTCCCCAAGCCCTTGCACGACTTGAAAAACGCCCGGAGGAAGATGGCGTTGAAAAATTTCCCCGTAGTGATTGGCAACAATTGGCGCGAACGGCGACGGCTTGTAGAGAACGGTGTTCCCGGCGAGAAGATGTGGCAGGATTGCGCCGTTACCAAGATGAAGCGGAAAGTTAAATGGCCCAACCACCGTCGCCGGACCGCGCGAGCGCTTTCTAACTGCGGCGGGATGCGGTCCATTCGTCACTGGCGTTTCCGCAAGAACCTTTCCTGCGTCCTCAAACGTGAGCCCGAACTTTGCTAGCACCGCGCCCATTTCGCCGCGCGCTTCAACGAGCGGTTTGCCCACTTCGAGCGCGATTTTGGAGGCCAGCGCCTCGCTTTCTTTTTCCAGGTCGGCGTGAATTTTTTGCAAACACGATTGCCGTTGATCGAGCGACATTCCCGCCCATTCGGGCCACGCCTTGACCGCGTTTTCCACTGCGGGCCCAACCGCGGTTGCGGAGACTTCGCCGAGACTCAAGGCGAGGTTACCGGGTGCGTGATTCTGCCAATTGTTAGGATCTGCCATAAATTTCCTCCGCTGCCAGAAACGTGTTGGTGTGAACCAGAACGATTTTGTTGATATCCTCTGCATACCCCCCAGCGAGGGTCCAGGCAACCGGAATGCCACGGGATTTTGCCATTTGAAAAACCAACCGGTCGCGCTCGCGCAAGGCGGCATGATCGAGATCGAGTGGCGAATACGGATCGTCCCGCAAATAATCCGCGCCTGCTTGGTAGATCAACAAATCGGGCCGTAAATCATCGAGCAACCACGGAATAGATTGCTCCATCAATTCTTGCAAAATCGCGTTATCCGCCCCGGCTGGAATTGCGGTGGAGCGATGGGTTTCTCCGTCCGCATGATGCTTTGTGCTAACATCGTGATAACAAACATTTTCCCAATAATCGTTTCCGTAAATTGAGACCTGTCGAACCCAGGGTCGTGATGCGGCCAGCGTGGCGGTGCCGTTGCCGTAATGCAGGTCCATGTCGAGGATGGCCGCACTTTTAATCCGTCCTTCGGCACGGAGAATTTCTGCGGCAAGAATCAAGCCGTTAAAAGTGCAGAAACCTTCACCGTGATCGTAACACGAATGGTGAAACCCGCTGGCAATCGCCGCACTCACCCCCGCATCGAGTGCGGTCCGCCCCGCAGCGACGACCGCGCCGTTGGTTAGCAAAACCGACTCCCACAGGTGCGGGCTCCAAGGGAATTTTTGCGATTCAGCCAGTTCTCGCGGCTCGCCAGTCCGGATCGCCTCGATGTAGGCAGGATGATGGACCTGACCGAGCAGTTCGGCGGTGACAGGTGGCGGGGCGCAGATCTTGGCGTTCACGGAATCCGCGACGATCTGAAACTTCCGCATTGGCATAATGTGCTTTCCGATGTCTGCGGAAAAGCCCGGATGATGCCACGCGGTGATCATGTTAGCAGATGGTCAATGTTTTGCAGGGCGATGTGTTCGCGGTGGCTGGCATATTTTTCCATCTCGGCGTAGAGCTGCGCCATGTCCTGCGGTCGAAAAGCCTGAGCATACATCGCGTAAAGCGCACCGACGATACGATGCAATTCAAGCCCAGTCATCGCGTCGTCGTTCTCCTGTCCGACCTGCCTAACCATCAACCAGAAACCCAATGGCTTCGGCCCTCCGGAAGCGTCGATCTCCTCGAACGAACGGAAATCAGGCTGGTGATAATTCACCCTCAGTGGATCGACCCGGCGGAACCCGGCGCGCGCATACGCCTTCAGCCGGGGCAATTGGGCAGGCGATTCGTAAGGCTCCATCTCCGCGACGAGGGTGATCGGTGTTTTTGCCGACAAACCCAGATCCACGCAGGCGCGGCGAGCATCCTGCACCGGCAACGCACGCATCCAGCCGGCCACACCAGTCCGTCGCCATTCCGGCTCGACTAACAAATGGGAAAGGTGGACGCAGGCGCGGGCCGGGGTTTCCGTTTTGATGATGACGGTATGGTCGCGAGTCGCAGCGATTTTTCCGTGCTTCTGCAAGGCCAACAGGCGGTAGCTGAGGTGATGCCCGTTGCGGAGTTCGGTCACGTTCCAACTCAGCCGTTGCTGAAGCACCTCGACCGATTCCATCTCGTTCCGGCTCCCAAACTCGCCGTCCAGCGTCGCGTAAAGCCGCCCGAAATCCGGGTCGGCCCGCTGCCTCACCTCCATAATTTCGAACTGGTCCCAGTCAAAAATGTGCGAGCGCAAATCGCCCGGCGCAAGGTCGGTGACTCGAGGTGGACGCGTAACGATCATAGCTTGACCCGGAGGCTACTAGGGGGTTGAATGAGTTGCAACCTGTCAGCAACCCGGAGGTAAAACTATGTCTGATCTTCCTGAGAATCCATCATCTTCAGAAACGCCCGCGAATCCGCCGCCTGTTCCAACCGGCCCCACGGAAACGGGCCTTCCACCTAACATCGCCGCAGCCCTCGCGGAATTTTTCTCATTTGTGGGTGGCGTGATCTTTTATTTCATCGAAAGGAAAAATCCGCTCGTTCGTTTTCATGCGTTGCAATCGGCCTATTTCGGAGCGCTGGGCTCCATTTTTGGCATCATCCTACCGATTGTCTTCACGATTCTAGCGGCCATCCCCATCATCGGATGGTTCATCGGGATCATTCTTGCCGTCGCAGTCCCGCTCTTCGGCGTGGTCTTTTTCGTCGTTTGGGTCATTGCCATTATCAGCGCGCTGCAAGGCAAAGAATGGGAAATTCCTTGGATCGGCAAACTAGCCCGCAAACATCTCGCGGAGGGTCTGTTTTTCTTCGTGAAAAGTCCGGCAGCCTAACTTTCGGCTTTTTCTCCAGCGAGCGCGGCACAGCCGATGATGCCCGCGTCGTTTCCGAGAGCAGCCGCGACAAGACTTAGCTTTTCGTGGAAAACGCCGATGGTCCTGCCCGCGATGGTGCGACGAATCGGCTCAAAAACCCAGTCGCCTGCTTTGGCGACACCGCCGCCGACGACAATCGCATCGGGGTTGAGCAGCCAGACAATATCGCTGAGAACGACGCCAATCTCGGTGCCGATGGCGTCCCACAAGACGATCGCTTTTTTATCGCCGGCCTGAGCTAATTCGGTCAGTTTAGCCGGGCTGGCAGCTGGAAAATCAGGGCCGTAGAGAACTTGCATACGGGCGATGATCTCACGGTTGCCAACGATTTTTTCAATGGCACCACTATTTCCGTAGATAGCTGCGGGACCTTTCGGATCATAATGCATATGGCCGATCTCGCCCGCGCCGAGATTGGCCCCTCGGTAGAGTTTTCCATCGAGGATGAGTCCGCCGCCGACTCCGGTGCCGAGCGTGATGCAGATGACGTGGGACTTCCCTTTGGCTGCACCGTATTTCCACTCGCCGTAAGCCATGGCGTTGGCGTCGTTTTCAATGATCACAGGCAGACCGGTGGCGTCGGCGATGATTTGGCGCAAAGGCACTTCCTGCCAGCCCGGAACGTTGGAAAGCTCGTGGACGATGCCGTTGATGCTATCGACAATGCCAGGCAGCCCGAGGCCGATCGCGGCGATCTCTGGGTGCTTTTTCCGGGCCGTAGCGATGCGGTCAATCATCGCAGCGGTAATCTCATCCGCGCCGGAAAGTTCCTGAGTTTCAATCGGTGAAATCCGGTCGATGATGTGGCCGTTTTCGACGATGCCGAATTTGATGGAAGTGCCGCCGAAGTCGATGCCGAGTGAGATCATGAGAAGGTTAGGAAACGGGGTTGCGAAGTGCGATGAGGCGCAAGCCTTCGAGGGTAAGGTCGGGGTTGACAGTTTTCAAGACCGGAAGCCGCGCGGCAATGAGCGCGGCATAACCGCCGGTGGCGACGACGTGGATTTTTTTCACGGCCAACTCGGCGCGGATCTGCTCAAGGATTTCCCGAACGAGACCGCGGTAGCCGTGGATCGCCCCGGCGAGCATGGCATCGCGCGTGGTGCGCCCGATCGCGCTGACCGGTTCGAGTAAATTAATGCGGGGGAGCAAGGCAGTCCGGTCGTAAAGGTAGTCAGTCATCACCTCCAGTCCGGGCGCGATGACGCCGCCCAGATAGGTCCGGTCGGGTGAGATGACATCGAAAGTGACGGCGGTTCCAAAATCGACCACGACGGCCGGAGCGCCGTAGAGAAAAGTCACGCCGACAGCGTTGGCGAGGCGATCGGCCCCGATGCTGGCTGGGCGCGGATAATCAATCCCGATGCCCAGATTGGTCCGATGCGTCAGTTGCAAAATTGGCTGGTCGAAGCTGGCCGCGACGACGGCATTACACGCGGGAACCACCGAGCAAAGGATAACGCGAGAGAATTTCCAGCGGGCAACCAGTTTCCGGAGGGCGTCAGGAGCGAGCGCAGCGGTGGGTATTTTTTTCCGCTGCAAAATCTGGTCAGCATCGGCCAGGGCCACTTTCGTGTATGAGTTGCTAACATCGATGAGCAGGAAGCGCGCAGGCATGAGAAAGCCGGAGTATGGGCTGTTTTCCAGAAAGGATTCACGCATTATTTCAATGTCTCCGTTCGGGGATATTCGCTTGAAGGACAGCGGGGGCTCGGCCAAGGTCTTCAGCGTTCCCGGCTCGATGTTTTACTGGATCGTTCGATTTCTCAGTCAGTTTGTTTTTGTGCAAACCATGCGAGTAAAACTGCTCCGCTTGGAGCGGGCGCATCTGCCCGGAGGTTGCGTGCTCGCGTGCAGCCATGTCAGCCATCTCGATCCGGTCTGTGTCAGCGTAAAAGTGCGGCGAAAAATCCATTGGATGGCGCGGAAAGAGTTTTTTGGAAACGCCGCAAGTGCCGGGCTGATGTGGGCGGTGGACGCGTTTTCCGTTAACCGCCAAGGGGTGCCCGTGAAGGCGATCAAGACCGCCATCCGTCGGGTCGCCGAGGGCGCAATGGTCGGGATCTTTCCGGAGGGCGAAGTCACGCGCGGAGCGGAATCGGTTTTGCGGGGCGGCCCGATCAAACGAGGCGTGTGTCTGATCGCTCAACGCGCCAACCGCCCCGTGCTGCCGTGCATTGTCCTCGGATCAGATCAGCTCACGCACGTCGACCCGTGGCTCCCGGCGTTGCGCGGTCGGCTTTGGATTGTTTTCGGGGACCCGATTTTTCCAGTTGCAGGTCTTCCGCGACGGGCGCAGCGGGAACGAATGGCGCAGGAGTTGTCCGTTGCCTTTGTTGCGCTTTACGCTGAGGCGCGAGACCATTTTGGATTGCCCGAAAGTATCCTTCCCTGATCTTTCTCCTCGCAACTTCCCTTGGGAGTGATAAGTCCATTTCATTCCTGTGAATCCTGAACTTTCTACCCTCGAAGACCAACTAGCCGCCTTGATCAGCGAACGCCTCCTCGAGACGGCGCCGGACTTTTCGTCCACCACGAATCTCTACGATGCGGGCCTCGACTCGATGGCCATCATGCAACTGCTCCTGATCATTGAGCAGGAATTCGGTGTGATGCTTCCCGACTCCGATCTCTCGAAGGAAAATTTCACCTCCTGCCATCAACTCGCCCTCCTTTTGCAGACCCGGTTGGCTGGTTCCTGAGAAGAAAATCCCATGCCTTCCGCGGCTGCCAACACGATCCGCATCCCTGTCAAAATCGCAGATTGTTTCCTGCTCTCGCTTGATTCTTTCATGCGCAAGACCGGCCAAGGCGCGCACGTTAGCCAGTCCGTGCTCGAACTCGATTCCTGCCCCAACCCGCTGCCCATGCGACAGTCGCTCGGTCGCTTCAGCGAGAAACATCCGCTGCTCTGCGCCCGGTTGCGGCGCAATTGGAAAACTTGGCTGCCCTACTGGGAAGCGCCCGTCAAACGTCCGCCTTTTCCGCTCGATCTTTGGCGGGAACGCGGCTCGATCGGCCAGTTAGGCGGTGCTTCCGAAATTGACGACGCGACCTCCTTCCTCACCAGCCGGCTGGCTGAACCAGCACGCTCCGGCGGCCGTCCATTTAACGCCCGCCTCGACCTCGTCGAACGGCGCGACGGTCATTATCTCGTCGCCCTCACCTGGTCGCATCGAATCCTCGACGGCAAAGGCGCGGAAATGCTCCTCGCTGATTTCGCCCGGCTTTGCGAAGGCATCGACGACACCTACGAAACGCGCGAAATCCCGCGCCCACTGACCACCCTTCGTGAGAAACGTCAGGCCGCTCACGCCTTGCTCTGCCGTTTCGATCAACTCGCCGCGCTCGGCGTTCACTCCCTCGGCGGACCGCAACCCCGCCCCGGCCCGTGCCGTTTTCAACTCGTGACCCTCGACGAATCGGATTCCGGAAATGTCCGGGAGCGTGCTAACCAACTCTGCGGTCCGCTTTTTTCGCTGCCTTATTTTCTCGCCTGCGCCAGCCGTGCTCATGCCGCCGTCTTTGCCAAACGAGGGAAAAACCCGAACTGCTACGTCTCCGGCGTCCCGATCCAAACCCGGAAACGGGGCTCGAAAGGCCTGCGCGGGCCACTTTTTCACAACCAAGTCAGCGTGTTCTTTTTCTGCTCTGAACGCGCCGACATTGCCTCGCTCGAGACCGCCACCACCGCTTTGAAAAGCCAATTCGCCGAAATGACCCGCGATAAACTCGACGAATCCTTCACCACTATGCTCGAGATCATGATGCGCATGCCCTCGTGGCTCTTTATGAAAATTGTCCGCTGGCAATTCAAAGGCGAGATCAACTCGTTTTTCTACTCCCACACCGGCGTCTTCGCGCCGGATTTGACCCATTTCTCCGGAGCCGAAATTGTCAACGCGTGGCATCTTCCCTGTCTTGGACGCCCACCCGGAACCGGACTATTTTTCAGCGAACGCAACGACAAACTCACCATCACCCTTTCCTGGCGGGAAGGTTGCCTGAGCAGCGACGAACGACAACTCATGATCGACCAAATTCTCGAAGATCTCCTCGGCAGGAAACAACCGGAGCTGACCCTTGCAATGTGACGTTCTTGTCGCGGGAGGCGGCAGTGCAGGTTTGGCCGCCGCCATCGCCGCCGCCCGGGCCGGGGCCAAAACGCTCCTCATCGAGCACCACGGCTCCCTCGGCGGCATGGCCACCGCCTCGCTCATCCACTCCGTTTGCGGACTTTACCAAATCACGCCCGACTCCACTCCGGTCTGGGCCAACCACGGTTTCCCAAAGGAATTTGCCACCCGCTTGCTAGAAATGGGCGGCGCCCACGGCCCGGTGCGGATGGGAAAACTTGATGTCTTATTGACGCATCCGACCACCTTCGCCCAACTCGCCGACACGCTCGTTGCGGGAACGCCCAACCTCGAAGTTCGCTTCCACAGCACCCTCATCAGCGCCTCCACCGACCTCGGCGAAGTGGAAATATTCACCCGCGGCCAACGCGAAATCATTCACCCCCGCGCCGTCATTGATGCCACGGGCGACGGCACCCTCGCCGCTCTTGCCGGAGCCGCTTTTGAGCAGGAAACCTCCGAAAAACTGCAACGCCCTGCCTTTATTTTTGGCCTCCAAGGCATTGCCCCCGACGCCCTCTGCGACGACGCACGCCTGAAAATTTCCCGTCACCTCGCCATCGCCATCCAATCGGGGAAACTCTCCCCCATCGCCCTCGGCGCCTCCTTTCGCGCCAGCGGCCGAACCGGCGAGGCCTACATCAGCATCGATCTGCCCGCCGAAAACTACGACCCGCTCGACGCCGCCTGCCTCTCCCATCTCGAGACCGAAGGCCGCGCCATCGCCTCCGCACTCGCCCGCTTCCTCGCCTCCGAAGTTCCCGGCTTTTCTGGCAGCTTCATCTCCCTCTTTCCCACCCGCATCGGCGTCCGCGAAAGCCGCCGCATCATCGGACAATACCGCCTCGAAACCGCCGACATCGAAACCGGAGCTACCTTCCCCGACGCCATCGCCATCGCCACTTGGCCAATGGAAATGCGCGAAACCGCCAAAGGCCCCCGCCTCCGTTATTCGACCAACGACCGCCCCTGCGCGATCCCGCTCCGCGCCTTACGCGCCCGCGACCACAGCAACCTCTTTATGGCCGGACGCTGCATCTCCACCAGCCATGAAGCCCAAGCTAGCATCCGTGTCATTGGCACCTGCCTAGCCACTGGCGAAGCCGCCGGAACCGCCGCCGCGCAGTTTGTGAAATGAGCATCGTCTCGATCAGCGACGCCTTCCTTAATTGAACTTCCCTATTCTTGACCCTTATTCCATCGAAAAACATCCCGCTCATCACTCAGAGCGAGTCATCGCCATCACGTCTGCCGTCTTTACACATCCTCCAGTTTTGGCGGCACGCAGCGTTCCGACGGGTGTCGGTTCAGCCACGCCACCAACTCATCCACTTCTGGCACAGGCAGATTGACGATGGCAGATTTGATTTCCTGTAACGTGCTCACACTCGGGAAAATAGCCTCGTCCTAGTTCGCGAGAAATTTAAAAACATCCGCGTTTCCTCGCCCCCATTCCAAACCATGTCCACCATATCGGGACAACCTCAGCAATTTGGGAACTAGGAAAATCAACAATCAGACAGACGCCCCGCAGCCCGCTCTTGAGTCAGAAAATCGTAGGGTAGCCATATCGCCAATCCGTAGCAGGTAGCTCCGAGCACACCCATGAAGTCTTCCCGGTCCAACGTCAGCAGAACCTCCGCATACGCCAGGGCCGTAATCAGCACTGGACGATCCTTGCTCGAGGGAGGTTGAGCAACGTTTTTTCTGTAAAAGTGATCTGACTTAAAATGAAGGGTGGTTGTTTTTGTTAGTTGGCTGGTGTTTTGTTGGTCAGTATTTGTGGTTGGGGAGGTAGGTTTTACCGGTTTCCCATTCGTCGGAGATTT
>JBBRPA010000040.1:0-34288 GCA_038228695.1 Chthoniobacterales bacterium | reverse complement strand
TTGCTGGATGTCGTGGTCCACGGTGTCTTGCAGCAACCGGTAAAGGCGGCTGCTTTCCTCCGGGACTTGGGACACATCGGTCAGTTCCGTGCGGATGCTGACGACGTAACTGTGGCTGCTGTAATTGGGCAGACCGAGTTTCTTGCTGTAACTGGCTTCAAGTATGATGGCCATATAACTGATTCCTTTCGTGTGGTTGATGTTTTGGATTTGGGCACAAAAAAACCGACCGTTTAAGGGTCGGTGGAGTGCGGTTTTAGTGACTTATCCCGTCAGAGCTTAACGGGGGATGGATCTTCCGCCAGACGCAGACTTTGGGTCTGTGGCCAGCTTTCTGATCCGCTCAATTGCTGGGTAAGCAGCAGATTGACGAGTTTTGTCATGGGAATCTGGCGACGTTTCGCCTCATGGTAGAGGACAGAAACCAGAAATCGCGAGATAACCGGTGAGTAGTGACTGAATTTTGCCATTGGATTGACGGGTGAGGGGGTTGCAGGAAGAACCTGTTTCCTCAATCTATTATGGCCGAAATATGGGGAGAAAAGTAAGCCCCTGCGTCGACGAAGCTCAAGGTTAGTATCTAACATCATTTAGTAACCCATTTAGTAACCCGATGAAAATAATTGGGGTTATGTGAGATCAATTAAGAAAACAAAGAGATGTATCGCAAATGCCTTAGCAGTAATAAGTTATGCGCTTGAGATGACTTGTGATCCATTAAGATCAAATGAGCAAAAAAGCCCTTTCTTTGCGTGTGAAGCAAGCGCTCTACCACTGAGCTAATCGCGCTAAGTTATTGGAAAATCGTGAGTTGCGAAAAAAAAGCGATTCAAAACCGGCTTTGTTACGCAATTTTGTAACCTAGAGGCTGTGTTTCTGAAAAAGAAACCCCTCTCGGGCTGAGAATCAACCTTCCAAAAAAACGGAGGTGCCATGTCTTTATCGGTATTCATCGAACGCCGTTTACTATGCGTTATTCAAGCATGAGGGCAAACAGAAACGCGCCTCCCTTAAAACCACCTGTTGCCTCAAAAGTTATGACACCGGGAGAGGTTGGAAGAGAGGGAGTGAAAAAGAACGTTGAATGAAAAAGCATGACACCGGCAACGGAAAGGGATGTCCATGAGTCGAAGCATCAGAAAAGAGATACTGCCGCGTCTGTGGCAGCGGTTGGGACAGTTGGGTATTTGTCACCGGAGATTAGACGTGAATATTCCACAAATTTCCCCAGCCGCCAGACCTACGGCTCCCGACGCATCCTGCACAAGCTCCGTTCCCAACGCCGCCTCCTCTCCGGCCAGTCTAATGTAGTCGGCATGGGTGACATCAATCCGCTCGGCACGTGCGCACGGTGTCACATCAAAAATCCCTCCCTGAGATAACTTAACGTAATAATACTAAGCTGGGAAACGATCGTGGATCACCACTTCGCTGTCCGGCAGTCGCTCGCCGCGCGGCCAAGCGCCTTGGGTTTGTTTGCCCACCGCAATCATAAAGCTGATGGCTACGTTCTCCGGAAGGCGGATCAATTTGGCCACTGCCACCGGGTCAAATCCGACCATTGGGCACGATTCATAGCCCAGTTCCGTCGCGGCCAGCATGAGCGTCATCCCAGCAAACCCGGTTGACCGCATGCCTTCGTCGCGGATGAGCTGCGGTTTCCCGCCGTAGAATGGGATGATAGCGGGAACGAGAAAATCCTGGACCGGTTTCGGAGCATGAGCCCAGTAACGAGCCGGATCCTTAGTATGGGCGTCCAAGTCGGCGCAAAGGATGAAAAGCACCGAGGCATCCGTAACCTGAGCCTGATCCCAAGCAACGGCCCGAATTTCTTGGCGGAGTTGTTTATCACGAACCACGACGAAGCGGTAGTTTTGGATGTTAAACGAGGTGGGCGCGATTTTCATCGCAGCGATCAGCCGGGCGAGATCGGCCTCGGGCATGGTGTGATTCGGGTCGTAATGTTTGATCGCCCGGCGGTGTTCGATGGATTCAATAACGTTCATATATGGGATGGTTTGGAGTTGATAGTGGATACGGATAACAAAAATTGATCTATGAGTAGGTAGTTCGCCGGAAGGGTCAATCAGACTGCTTCAAGAGTCAAGCCTGATAATATTTCGACGGTGTCGCGAAGGAGGGATTTCTTCGAAGCCCGCGCCAGGGTCAGACTGCCTTGCAACCCGCAATACCACAACTGACTCAGCGCCGCGGTATCTGCTTGCAACGGAAGTTCCCCGGAGGACTTCCCGGACTCAAGAATTCGCTCGACCCCGCAAATTCCATCGTCGATGAGTCGAGCCAGCTCGTCTTGAACCGGATTCGGCAAACTGTGAAATTCGCCAGAAAAAGCCGCACAAATGCACGTTTTACCCTCATTTTGGAGGGATTTTGAATACATTTGAGCCATTTCTTGCAGTTTCTCTCGGAGCGGAATCGAGCGGGTCGCGATGTCATTTACCTCATCGATATACTGAGTTCGGTAGCGCTGGATAAGGGCGACGCCCAAATCGCTTTTGGTTGGGAAATGATAATGAATGCTGGCGGTTTTGATTCCCACCTCGCGGCTGAGATCTTGGTAGCTGAATCCGTTAAAGCCTTTGGATTGAACCAAGGCTTGAGCCGAATCGAGGAGCTGATTCTTTATTTCCGATTGCACAACGCTCCAACAATCTACTAATCGATAGGTAAAGCAAGCGGAATTTGGTGGCGGATGATTGTCTTGGCCAACGCTCAAGCCGGAAGGAAGCCGGCGGGCGTGAGAATCCCGTTCGAGTAGTGGACCGGGGTGGAAAATTTGCAACCGGACCAGACGATGACGTCCTTCAGGCTGCTGCCGCGGGAGAGTTGGACGTTCGGGCCAATGCTGACCATGCCTTCGAGCGCGACGTCGCCGATTCGGGCAGAAGGGTGAATGGGCATGGGCCAGTCGAGTTGCGACGGATTTTCGGCCTCAAGGTAGAGGTCGTAGAAATGACGGTGGACGGCGAGGTATTGCGTGGGACTCCCGAGATCCCACCAGTGGCCGGAATCGAGGACCGCGCCGCCGATGCTGCCCGGTTGATCGCGAATGAGATCGCAGAGAACGGGGATGATGGAGAGGGATTCGCCCGGCGGGATGTGGGAGAATATTTCCGCTTCGAGGATATAGATGCCGGTGAAGAGAAATCGCTGGCCCCCTTCGAGCGGGGTGACGCGCTGGCCGATATCGAGGACGGCACCGTCCGTCGGATCAATCGCAACTTGGAGCGGACCGCCGCTGCTACGGAGGACCATGGTGACGAGGCGCCCGCTGCGTTGATGCGCGGCGATGGCCTGCTCGATAGGCAGGTCGGCTAGAATGTCACCGTTATAAACGAGAAGGGGTTCGCCATGGACGAGGTCCTCGATGTTTTTAATGCCACCGCCCGTCTCGAGCCGGTGCGGTTCGTGGCGAAAGACGATTTCCTGCCCACGGTAGCGGTAATCGGGAAACTCCTCGTCGAAACACTGCGGGAGATGGTGGGTGTTAACGATGAACTGGTCGAACTGGTTGGCGAGTAGATGATCGAAGGCAAAAGTGATCAGCGGCTTGTGGAAGATGGGGATGAGCGGCTTAGGCAGGAGGTCGGTAAGAGGCCGAAGGCGGGTGCCGAGGCCGGCGCCCAGGACGAAAGCGGTGCGAATCATTGGAATGGCGGCAAAAGTGTCACAGTCGCAGGGGAACGGCACGGAGAAAATCAGCGGCCTTGCAGAAGACGGAATTCTGGGAGGTCTCGTTTCCCATTCAGCCCTATGGTGGTCGAATTCACTCGTAAACAAGCTGAAAAGACGACTCGTTGCCGACTCGCGACCGCCATGAAACGGGCGGCATCAGCTAACTGTGGGCAGCTTTTTACGGTTGCGAAATAAATTATCCGCCCTCCGTTGCTTTTCTGGCCCGAAATGTGCAACAACAAGATTAGATTTACCCGACTATTGTGAACTCCTTTGACGCCAGCATCCTGCATTTTTTTAACCAGTTTTCCCAAAAATCGATCGCCTTCGATTATCTGATGGATTTCGTCACCGGGGCTAATCTCCTCAAGGGTGGGGTGTTTCTGGCCGCGTTCTGGGCTTGGTGGTTGGTCGATTCCCCCGACCAACAGCGCCGCCGCGAGGTGATTCTCGCCTCCCTCGTGGGCTGCGCTCTCGCTCTGCTGGCGGCGCGTTCCCTCGCGATCGCGCTACCGCACCGCGACCGCCCCTTCACGGTCACCAGCCTTCATCTTCTGCCGCCCGCCGGTTCTGTGTCCGAGTCAGTGAGCGGCGCAGCAGATTCGCTCGATCTGGACAAATGGAGTTCGTTCCCGAGCGATCATGCCGCGCTCTTTTTGGGAATGACTACGACCTGTTTTCTTATCTCGCGCCGCGCCGGCTGGATGGCACTTCTTTACACCTTCATCTTCATTATCCTGCCGCGCATTTACTTGGGATTCCACGCTCCGACCGATCTCCTTGCTGGCGGGCTCCTCGGATGGCTGGCCGTCATTTTGCTGAATCGCCCGGCCCTGCGTGCGTGGGTTTCCGGTATTGGATTTAGGTGGCTCGCCCGCGCCCCGTTCTCATTTTACGTCTCCTTTTTCCTCGCGACCTACCAGTTCGTGGTTCTCTTTGCCGACATCCGCATCGCGGGCGGCGACTTTAAGGATATGCTGAGCGAATGCCATGCTCCGCATCTGCCGCACGCGAGGTAACGGGCTTTTTCAGCGTAGAAATCGGGTTGACCGCTGCCAGAAACGGACTCACCGTTTTTCCATGAATCATCTCGACATCGACGTAGAGGAACGCAGGACATTCCTGAAAAAGCTAGCCCTCCTCACTGCGGGCATGTCGCTAGCTCCCGCGTTGCTGGCCGCCGAAAAATCACCCGGTCAGGTCCCTCGCCGTAAGTTCGGCCGCAATGACATCACGGTTTCCTCACTTTGCCTAGGTGGTCATGCCTTGCGCCTGGCTAGCGACGAAGAAGCTCAGCGCATGGTGGATACGGCGTTAGATCTTGGGGTAGATTTTTTCGACAATGCTTGGCATTACCACGACGGTGCGTCGGAGTTCTTGATGGGCAAATGCATGCAGGGAAAGCGCGACCAAGTTTTTCTGATGACAAAAGTTTGCACCCACGACAAGGGCGGGCGCAAGGAGGCGATGCAGATGCTCGAGGAATCACTCACGCGACTGAAAACCGATCACCTTGATCTCTGGCAAGTTCACGCCGTCGCCTCACTGGAGCAAGTGAAGCGAGCCTACGCTCCAGGCGGGGTGATGGAAGCCCTCGAGGAGGCGAAGAAGCAGGGCAAGGTGCGATTCACTGGTTTCACGGGGCACACCGATCCCGACGTTCATCTGGCGATGCTCGAGCCAAAATTTCCTTTTGATTCCTGCCAGTTGCCGATCTCGGCCATCGAGGCGAACTCGAACGCGTTTGTTAGAAAAGTGCTGCCGGAATTGCTCAGACAAAAAATCGCTCCACTGGCCATGAAAACTCTCGGTGGCAACGCGAAGCCGGTGAACGACAAAGTTTTCACAATTCGCGAGGGCCTTACTTACGCACTCACGCATCCCGTGGCCACCGTAGTCACCGGCGTGGTCAATGCCGCGCAGCTCAAGGAAAACGCCGCGCTGGCTTCTGCTTTTTCCGCAATGAGCGCCGAGGAACTGGTTGCTCTCGAGAAACGTTGCGAGGTCGCGACGAGCTCTAACAATTACCAGCCCTATCGGAAATGGATGAGCTATCAGGACGGCGATGCGGCGATCGGTAAATACGTTTGAGCTGAGCGTGTCCCTGCCAATTTGACGCGGAATTTGTCCACCAAAAATATCTGTGGAAATCAAACCCGGACTACGGTCAAATTGCCTTCCCATGCTCACGCCCGAAGAACAACTTGCCCAACTCCGCATCGGCTCCGCTCGAATTATTTCCGAGGAGGAGTTGCTCAAAAAACTGCGCACTGGAAAGCCGCTGCGGATCAAGTTAGGGGTCGATCCCACCGCTCCGGATATTCATCTCGGTCACACCGTGCCGCTTTCAAAACTGCGCCAGTTTCAAGATCTCGGCCACGAAGCTATTCTGATCATTGGCGATTTCACCTCCATGATTGGAGACCCCACAGGCCGCTCCTCGACTCGCCCGCAGCTGACCCACGACGAAGTCATGGCCAACGCGCGCACTTACACCGAGCAAGCCTTCAAAATCCTTGATCCCGACCGGACGAAGACCGTCTTTAACGGAGAATGGTTTGAACTGATGACCTTTCAGGAAGTAATCAAACTGAATAGTCGGGTGACGTTGCAACAAATGCTCCAGCGCGAGGATTTCAAAGAGCGCATGCAAAAGGACCAACCGGTCCGCGCTCACGAAATTCAATACCCCATCATGCAAGGCTGGGATTCGGTAATGATTCGCGCCGATGTCGAAATCGGCGGCACTGATCAACTCTTCAACATCCTCGTCGGGCGCGACCTGCAAAAAGAGGAAAACCTCCCGCAACAGGTCGCGGTGCTCGTGCCGATTCTCGAAGGGCTCGACGGCGTGCAAAAAATGAGCAAAAGCCTAAACAACTACGTTGGTGTGAGCGAATATCCGGTGACGATGTTTGGGAAAATCATGAGCGTGTCCGACGAGTTGATGGCGCGTTACTACGAACTGCTATTCCACGAGAAACTCGACCCTGCGATGCACCCGATGGACGCGAAGAAAGGGCTCGCCAAACGTTTGGTCGAGCGCTTCCACTCCCCAGTCGATGCTGAGCACGCGCTAGCCGATTTCAACACGCGCTTCAGTGCGCGCAAATTGGAAGACAGCGATACTCTACCCGTTCTCGATCTCTCCGATGTTGGGACGGACATTATTAACATTGTGGTGGTAGCTTACGAACGCGGTTTCCAGATCACCAAATCAAAGAGCGATGCCCGCCGCTTGATTGAAGGCGGCAGCGTGCAACTCGCAGGTGAAAAAATTACCTATCTCAAAGCCCCGATCAGCCTCACAGCGGGCCAAGTCCTCAAGTTAGATAAAACCCGCGCCATCCGCATCGGCTAGCATTTTTTCCTTCGCGTCTCCGCGTCTTCGTGGTTAAAACGTCTGCGTATGCATCTCTCGCCACGCGAACAGGAAAAACTCTTAATCGTCGTCGCCGCTGACCTCGCCCGCCGCCGTCAGGCTCGCGGGGTCAAACTCAACTACCCCGAGTCCGTCGCCATCATCACCTACGAAATTCTCGAAGGTGCCCGCGATGGCAAATCCGTCGCCGAACTGATGAGCTACGGCACGACGATTTTGAAGCGCGCCGACGTCATGGAAGGCGTCCCCGAAATGATCCACGACGTGCAAGCCGAAGCCACTTTTCCCGACGGCACCAAGTTAGTCACCGTCCACAACCCTATTCGCTAACATGATTCCCGGAGAAATTATCATTGCCACCGCTCCTAACATTCTTGCCAACGTGGGATTAACCACGCAACTTTTAACTGTTTCCAACACCGGCGATCGGCCCATCCAAGTCGGGAGTCACTATCATTTCTACGAAACCAACTCCGCGCTAACCTTCGACCGTTCAGCCGCCCGTGGCTTCCGCCTCAATATCCCCGCTGGCACCGCCGTCCGTTTCGAGCCGGGCGACACCCGCGAAGTCGAGTTAGTCGCCCTAGCTGGCACCCGCGAAGTCTACGGCCTCAACGCCAAAATCAATGGGTCTTTGGAATGAACCACCAGCCGAGTCAGACGAGACAGCCTGCCCATTTTAATTCCATATCTGTGCAGGCAACCACCAAGGCACCAAGAAAAGAAGGTATTGATCGAGCCGCCAGCGAGATCGTAGACTCGGCTTTTAAGGTTCATTCTACTTTGGGACCGGGCTTGCTGGAGAGTGTCTATGAGGTTTGTCTGGCCCATGAATTGCATCGCAGGGGTATAACCTTCGAGAGACAAGTTTCTCTGCCGATTGTTTACGAGGGATTAAGTTTAGAATCTGGTCTCCGGTTGGATTTAGTTGTTGCCAATACGATTGTAGTAGAAATCAAAGCTGTTGAAACCTTGCTGGAAGTCCACAAAGCTCAGCTACTAACTTATCTGAAGTTAGCCAAACATCGCCTCGGTTTCCTTATCAACTTCAACGTCCCTTGCATAAAAGACGGAATCAAACGCTTCGCCTTATGAAACATAGCAATCTCACTTTCCAAACCTTGGTGTCTTGGTGCCTTGGTGGTTAATCCTTTTTCCCATGCCACTCCAACTATCTAGACGCCAATACGCCGAAATGTTCGGCCCCACCGTCGGCGACCAAGTCCGCCTCGCCGACACCGATCTCTTTATCCAAGTCGAACGCGACCTCATTGCCGAAGCCGGAGCCTACGGCGACGAAGTCAAATTTGGCGGCGGTAAAGTCATCCGCGACGGCATGGGCCAATCCTCCACCGCCCTCGATGCCGACTGCCTCGACCTCGTCATCACTAACGCCCTCATCCTCGACGCTGTGCAAGGCGTCATCAAGGCCGACATCGGCATCAAAGCCGGACGTATCACCGGCATCGGCCACGCCGGAAACCCCGGCATCCAGCAAGGCATCTCTCCTAACATGATCATCGGAGCCGCCACCGAAGTCATCGCTGGAGAAGGTTGTATCATCACCGCCGGCGGCATCGACACCCACATTCACTTCATCTGCCCGCAACAAATCGAGCACGCTCTCGCCAGCGGCATCACCACCATGATCGGCGGTGGCACCGGCCCTGCCCACGGCACTTACGCCACCACCTGCACTCCGGGAAAATGGAACATCCACCGGATGTTAGAAGCCGCCGACGAGTATCCCATGAATCTCGGTTTCCTCGGCAAAGGCAACTGCTCCACGCCCGAACCCCTCCGCGAACAAATCCTCGCTGGCGTCATCGGCCTCAAGCTCCACGAAGACTGGGGCACCACTCCTGCCGCCATCGATTGTTGCCTAAGCGTCGCCGACGAACTCGATGTGCAAGTCGCCATCCACACCGACACCCTCAACGAGTCCGGTTTCGTCGAAGACTCCATCGCCGCCTTCAAAGGCCGCACGATCCACACCTTCCACAGCGAAGGCGCAGGCGGCGGCCACGCTCCCGACATCATCCGCGTCTGCGGCGAGCCCAACGTTCTCCCTGCCTCCACCAACCCCACTCGCCCCTTCACCGTCAACACCATCGACGAACACCTCGACATGCTCATGGTCTGCCATCACCTCGACTCAAAAATCCCCGAGGACGTCGCCTTTGCCGAGTCGCGCATCCGCCCCGAGACCATCGCAGCCGAAGACCTCCTGCAAGACCTCGGCGCCTTTTCCATCATGTCCAGCGACTCCCAAGCGATGGGCCGCATCGGCGAAGTCATCACCCGCACTTGGCAGACCGCGCACAAGATGAAGACGCAGTTTGGGCAGCTAACACCGCAGGATTTACCACGAAGGCACGAAGACACGAAGAGGAATGAAAATGATCCTGCTGACAAAGCTCTCTCCCTTTCCAATCTTCGTGCCTTCGTGCCTTCGTGGTTAAAATTTCCCGCCGACAATTTTCGGGCAATGCGTTACATCGCGAAATACACCATCAACCCCGCCGTCGCCTCCGGCATCGCCCATGAAGTAGGCTCCATCGAGATCGGGAAACTTGCCGACCTGGTCGTCTGGAAACCCGCCTTCTTCGGCGTCAAACCCGAAGTCATCCTCAAGGGCGGCCTCATCGCCATGGCTAACATGGGCGACCCAAACGCCTCCATCCCCACCCCGCAACCCACCTTCTACCGCCCCCAATTTGCCGCCCATGGTAAAGCCAAATACAGCACCTCCGTCACTTTCGTCAGCCAAGCCTCGCTCGACGTGGGCGACCTCCCGGAAGTGAACAAACGCCTCGTCGCCGTGAAAAACACCCGCTCCATTGGCAAACGCGACATGCTCTGGAACGACTACCTGCCCCACATCGAAGTTGATCCCGAGACCTACACCGTAAAAGCTGACGGACGCGAACTCCGTTGCGAGCCCGCGACCGTCCTCCCCATGGCCCAGCGCTACTTCCTCTTCTAACCAGAATGATAAACCACCAAGACACCAAGGCACCAAGGGGGAGAAGCAACGGGGTAGAAACTTTTTCTGTTCCTCTTTTCCATTACTTAGTGTCTTGGTGCCTTGGTGGTTAACTTTTCCCCATGCAGCTCATCCACGACCACATCCACTACCACGGCGATTTGCCCGTCGTACTCCTTTTGGTGGACCGCCTCACCCTTGCGAAACGCCGTTGGCGGGGGACTGCCGATGACGGCTCCGAATTTGGCTTCGACCTCGAGCATCACCTCCATGATGGCGATCCCTTCCACCTAACAGACACCGCCGTCTATCGCATCGCGCAAACGCCGGAACCCGTCCTCACGATCGACCTCGGCAGCGATGCCCCTAGCTCAGCACGGTTAGGCTGGATTATTGGTAACCTCCATTTCCAACTAGGCATCGAGGGAAACAACGTCCTCGTCTCTGACGACCCCGCGCTCCGCCAGCTTTTCGAGCGCGAACACATTGCCTTTGTTAGCACCACCGCCGTCTTCCACCCCCTCTCCGGCGGCCACCACCATTGAGCGCGTCCGGGACAATACGCGTTTGCCTCGGTGGGGCAATATTGGCGAGGCTATCGATCGGTTCGCGTGTTCCATTCTGCGTCTCGCGGAATGGGAATAAACGTGTCAGATAATGACAACTCCCGACTTCCAATCTATAGCTCCTGAAGCTTTCTGGCGGGACGCCGAAAAGAGCACGCGGGACGCGTGCGCTCCCCCAGATTTCCCTTGGCTCCCCTTTCTCCTCCAGACATCCGACGCCCTCTTTCCCACCGGAGCCTACGCCCATTCTCTCGGGTTCGAGGAAATCGTCCGCCTCGGCGTCGTGCGCGATGAAGCCACCCTCGGCCACTTCCTCCACCAACATCTCCTCCCCGCGCTCACCCACCTCGAACTCCCCTACCTCCGCTACGCCTGCGAGACCACCACCCTCTCCGAACTCCTCACCCTCGACCACGAGATCAGCGCCTGGAAACCGGCCCGCGAGACGCGTGAGGCGAGCGCCCAACTTGGCGGACGTCGCCTAAAAGCTCTCCTCGCACTCAAAGAAATAGGTCCTATAAGCCCCATAGGACCTATCCTAACCGACTACGCCGCTGCCATTGCCAATCAGAAAACCCTCGGCCACCACCTCATCGTCTGCGCCCTGCAAGCCCGCATCGAAGACATCCCGCTCACCGCCGCCCTCACCGTTTACGGCTACCAAAGCCTCGCCGCTTGTTGCGGAGCTGCCCTCAAACTCATCCGCATCGGCCAGGACGCCTGCCAGCGCGTCCTAAGAAACGCCTCTTCCGCTCTCCCCGCAGCTGTCACCGCCTCGCAGGAAATCCAACGACCCGACGCTGGCAGCTTCAACCCAATGTTAGAGATCGCCTCCATGCGCCACGAATACGCCGGAGAACGCCTCTTTATTTCATAAAAAGGGGACGTAAATGGCCAAAGCCGGGCTCCAGAGGAGTCAAATCTTTATAGAAAACAGCGGGAGTTGGCATGAGCGCCGTAGGTGCGACATACAGGGTGCCGGTCCTACGGACCTGTTTCTTGATACATTGGGTTTGCTATCAATATCACGACCCTAACGGGTCTATATGAGCATTGTGTTCAGCAATATTAGTTTATCGGCTATGCGACCAGCGGAATGCCCGACCTGTCTTCAGGTTATATTCGAGGTGTAGCCCTTGATCTTCAAACTTCCACTCGGAGATCAGGTAGCGGCCTATTCTGACCTGCTTCATTTCTCCCCTTGCCGAAATAGTAAAAGAGACGCCGTCCTTTTCTTCTCTAATATCACCTATCTCGGGATACTTCACTTGCATCATAGCTACCCACTCACGATAACCTGCCTCCGTGCATTTACACTCATAGGCAAGACCAATTGGGGCAAATACTGGACCCGGTGAAACATAGTGAATGTCAAAAGCATCGAAGGGCAGCTTCTCATAAGGAAATTCCTGCCTGGCTGCATAAAACGTGGGTCGAGACCGTTCCTCCTTCCTGATTTTGAGATACCCAAATATAAAATAGACAGCCAGAAATGTTGGAACGAGGGCAACGGGGATAAAAATAACCCAATGTCTTTCCCGATACCACGGCACCCGCACCACAGGAGGAAGAGGCTGTGGTGTTTCCATGCCGACGGAGAATTCATAATATGGCCAGCACTACGATAGCAACGACCTATTTTTCCCTCTCTCCGCAATGCAACTTGATAAAGGGGAGGGTGGAAAGGGGTTAAACTGGAGAAAAAGGCAGGTCGTCAGCCAAACGACCTTGGTATTTACTGCGACGACCAAGCATTTTCCCAATCAGGAATGCCTCGGACACGACTTCCGAGGTTGGTGAAGCCTTCTCCACCTTTTTTCCTTCGTGCATTCGTGTCTTCGTGGTTAATTTCCTCCCCATGAAACACGCTGTCAGAATCGGAATCGGTGGCCCGGTCGGGTCGGGGAAAACCATGCTTGTCCTGCGCCTTTGCCAATGGCTCGCCGGAGAGATCTCGCTGGCCGTTGTCACCAACGATATTTACACGCGGGAGGATGCGGAGTTTCTCGTTCGTAACAACGCTCTCGCGGCGGATCGGGTGATCGGGGTGGAGACGGGCGGTTGCCCGCACACCGCGATTCGCGACGATACCTCGATGAATCTAGCCGCGATTGCGGAGTTGGAACGGCGGCATCCCGATGTGCAACTCATCCTCGTGGAAAGCGGCGGCGATAATCTTTCGGCGACGTTTTCACCGGAGTTAGTCGAGTCGTTTATCTATGTGATCGACGTAGCTCAAGGGGACAAGATTCCGCGCAAGGGAGGCCCGGCGATTCGGCATAGTGACCTGCTTTTGATTAACAAGACGGAGCTGGCTCCCTACGTGGGCGCGGACCTAGAGGTGATGGCCCGCGACTCGAAACTAATGCGTGGGGAACGTCCCTTCCTCTTCGCCGACTTGCGCTCGGAGAAAGGCAAGGAGGAGATACTAACCTGGCTGCGGCGGGAAGTGCTCTTTACCTAAGCTAACCAAAAAATGAACCACCAAGGCACCAAGACACCAAGGAAGAAAAAAAGGGAGCTAGATACGTCTTTCTTTCCTAATCTTGGTGCCTTGGTGTCTTGGTGGTTAAATTATTTCCGCGTATGACTGCGCGACAGGGGTTGCATGGACATCTGGATCTAGTTTGTGCGTTGGATGGGCGCGGAGTTAGTACGCTCACGCATCAATCCTTCCGTGCCCCGCTGCATATTAGCAAACCGTGGCTGGAAGATACTACGCTGATCGTTCACATTGTAAACCAGACCGCAGGATTGTTAGCAGGCGATGAGGTGGAAACTAACATCCGCGTAGAAACGGGGGCTCGATTGTTAGTGACCTCCCCGAGTGCGAGTCGCGCCCACCGCACACCAACCGGCGAAATTTATCTCCGACAGACGTATCAAGTCGCTGCCGGGGGTGCGCTGGAAGTGTTTCCCGAAATATTCATCCCGCAGGCGGGGACGACGTGCCATCAGCACACGCGCATCGAAGTGAGCAGCGGCGGTTCGTTGCTCTATATCGACAGCCTCGCACCGGGGCGCGTCGCCTCGGGCGAGAGTTTTGCCTACACCCTCCTCGACTGGCGGACGGATCTCCTCATCGATGACCGTCCTGTCCTGCGCGAGCGTTCTCCGCTTCGACCCGGAGCGCCGAACCTGCAAGCGCTGCGTGATGTGTTCCCGAATGCCTACTACGCCACCATTCATCTCGTCGAACCCGCAGAGCCAGATGCGCCCGCGATTGATTGGACGGACGTGCTCGCTCTGCAAAGCTCGACGCTCTGGATTGGATGCAGCCAGATCGAGCCGGGGGTGTGGACACTGCGGATTCTGGCGGCGGATAGTGTGCGGCTGAGGGAGACGTTGCGAGTGGTGCGGAGTCACATTTATCGATTACTCGACCGTCCCGAGCCGATGCTGCGGAAGCTGTGAATGCGAGGCACTTTCCCAGAGAGCGGTTTGCTGCTAATATCGCTGCGTCTTACCACACGATGAACATCCGACGCACCATCGCTATTCTGCTGCTGCTCTTTTGGTCGGCGTGTCTCACTGCGGCGACGCTCCCCTTCCAATTCACGCTCGATGAGGACGCAACCACGAGCGCAGCGGTTTACCAATCCGACGGCACGCTTGTTCGCACCCTCTGGCGCAAGGTCAGTCACACGCGGGGCGATCACACGGCCTCTTGGGACGGGCTAACCGATGAAAACACCGCCGCTCCGAACGGTTCCTACGTGATCAAAGTGCTCTCGCACAACATGGATTACATCTGGCAGGGCGCGATTGGCAACACCTCTACCGCTCAGGCCGGCATCACGGTGCATCGCGGATTCCGTCCGTTACGCGATCTAACCTTTAGCGGAAACGACGCGTTTTACATCACGGGCTATGTCGAGGGAGATTACGATTTTCGCCATTTCTCCACGACCGACCTGCAGAAGGTGGACGACCGGTGGTGCTGGTATCTCAACCGCGCAACTAACAAAATCATCAGCCAGGCAGGAAACATCTTCAGCCCAGAATGGGTGGCAACGGACACGGACGGCACTTGGGTCTATTTCGCAGCACCCGATAGCACCAACCCCACCAAGCGGACCGATCACACCGATCCGGGTTTCATCGTCGCCTCGGATGTTAGCACCCACCAGAGCGTGAGCTTTACCAGCGGTGCCCCGATCGAAAACGGCCCCGCGAACTTCCTCCCCTTCGCCAACGGAATCAAAGTCGGCACGGTGAAGGGCCTCTCCGGTATGGCCGTGGAGAAGAACGGCACCACGCTTGCCGTCAGCGTGAAACCCGAGAACAAAATCTACCTCGTCCACAAACGCACTGGGGCGGCGATCCGGAGTGTTAGCATAGCATCGCCTGGACGGCTCGCCTTTGCCCCAAACGGCGACCTTTGGGCGATCAGTGGCACGAGCGTCTGTAAAATCACCAACCCTAGCACTGCGCCGGTGGTGAGTTCGGTCATCAACGGATTGCAATCTCCTCTCGATGTCGCACTGGATCCCGCCGAGGCGACGGTGGCGGTGCTTGACGCCGGTGTGAGCCAGCAGGTGAAAGCCTATACCACGAGCGGAACTGCCGTATGGACTCTGGGACAGGTGGGTGGTTTTTCCACCAACGGCCCGACCGTCACCAAGGATAAATTTCTTCTCATCGACCGCGAGGGTAACGAGAACGGCAGCCTCACTTTCGGACCCGACGGCACGCTTTGGGTAAACGATCCGGGTAACCGGCGGCTGCTCCACTTTGCGACCGATCGTTCCTATCTCGACGAGATCATGTTCCAGAGCGTATCTTATTCCGGAGCGGTAGACGCTAACAATCCGACCCGGGTGTTCTGCGATTTTCTCGAGTTCGCCATCGACTACACCAAGCCGCTCCCGCAGGGCTGGCAATTGGTTAGAAACTGGGGGGCCAACCTTCCAAAGACTTATTATGATCTCGGCTGCGGCGTGCGGCAGGTCGCCACGCTCTCAAATGGGCGCACCTACGGACTCGTCGGCAAGCACGGGTTAAAGGGCGGCGAGCTCGTTGAGCTGTCTCCGCAGGGAACTCGTCTAACTAACATCATCTTCCCTGAGGTTCTCGGAAATCCTGGCTACGTGGAAACTCTTGCAAGCAACGGTGACGTCCGCCGCGGGACGATCGTAGGCAGCTCCAGTGCGGCCAGCAGCCCGGCAATCATCCGGGAGAAACCCTTGCAAGGATTCGACGCGCAGAACAATCCCATCTGGGGAGTCTACAGCACAATCGCGAGCGCTCCGGTGACGGACAAGGATCCGGCTCCTCGCTGTTGCAGCTTCGGCGACACGCTGTTTCCAGTTACATCCACCGACGTGTTTATCTGCTTCGACGCGACCAAAAACAATGGCTGGCATCTCGGCGGTATTCGGCGCGGAGGAAGCGACTGGCTTTGGAAGGCAAGCCCGAGTGTTAGCTCCAGTGTGCCGCTCGACGGACTCGGTTCCTTCGATATCGGAGATGGGGTGAACTACCCGGGCAATTCTGCCTTCGCGATTGGGAAAAACGTCATTTTCGGTTATCACGGTGAATTTTGGAACCAAGTGCAGGCGTGCCAGTTTATGCATTTTTACGACGACGGTCTTTTCATCGGGCAATTTGGCGAAACGAGCTGGGGCCATGAGACGTTTGAGGGCGTAGTCCCAGGTCGAGCCGGTAATTCCGCCTTCTCCTGCGTCACTGAAGTGAACGGACGGGTCTATCTTTGGGCCAACGACGAGAGCCAGCACGGACCGCAGCGCTGGCTCCTGCAGGGCACGCAAACAATTCGCGAAACGTCGGCCACTGGCACGCTGGGCCAAGCACAACTCTTAGTCGTCCCGCCGCCTGCGATCACTTTTCCGGTCAACCTCGCCGCCCAACCGGGCGACGGGCGCGTCTCACTGACTTGGACCGCAGTGCCGAATGCGAAAAGCTATCAGGTGCGAATGACTAACACCCGAGGCGGCATTCCCACGGTTGTTGCCGGCGGGGTCGCTGGCACGGGAAAAACCATCAATGACCTCACTAACGGGCAGGCTTACTGGTTTTCGGTATCCGCCATGACCGACGCAGGGGAATCGGTTCCCTCAAATTCAATCATGGTGACGCCAGCTGCTCTCGCATCCCTTGTCGAAACGGCTGGTCGCTACGATCAGCCAGGTTACAAACCCGACGTTCTACAAATAACTAGCGCCAATCCAGCGACCGGAAAATCCGCTCTGGAAGAATTAAATCCTCTCCTCGGCAATCCACCGCTGCGACGCGTCGGCTCGGCTGGCTACCGGATATTTCGCTGGAATACAGCGGACGCCTCGGACGCCGTGAATCTCCCCTTTGGCGACATCATTACACCCTCCACCGGCTGGCGGACCGACCGTTATCTCGGCTACCAATTCCGTATTGATGGCACGACCGGATCGGACAAAGGATTGTTCGTCGATGAAAACGCCGGCCGGAAAGGAACGATCGACATCACCCCACAGGGCAGCGGCATCCAATACCTGAGCGTGGTCATGCCTGTGCAGTTCCGCAACGACACTCGGGCCACGGTTCGACTGACCCCGCGCGGACAAACCTCGCCCGTCGCCCAGTTTGAAATCCAGGAGGCCATTGGCATTAATCACATTTTCCAATTCCGCTTCAGCGGACCGGTCACGCTCTCGGTCGAGTGTCCCACCGGGACCGCAGCCGTGCAGGCGATTTTTCTGGATCGCGCGGGTTTAATTTCTGCCGGGACAACCGGTTTTCAACTTTGGCAGCAGCAGAATTTTCCGTTCGCCACTGGATCGGAATCCTTAATGACGGCTGACCCAGACTCCGATGGGCAGGTTAACATTTTCGAATACGCCATGGGAAGCTCACCGAAAAGTTTCACTTCGATCGGCTCCATTCGCTCCGCCGTTCAGCGCCTTTCGGGAATTGATTTCCTAACCTTGCAATTCGTTCGGGACACGGCAGCGCGGGACGTCTTCCTCCGAGTGGGTGGCAATTCCACCCTAACCGATCCGTTGAACTGGGTCTGGCACGATGTGGACGATCCTGCTTACAAAATCAACAGCCTGCCCGATGTGCCGGCCAAAGGCCTAGAGACGATCACGGTCCGAGATGTTGTCCCTGCGTCTGGCGGTGCCCGGTTCATGCGACTGTCCGTTACGCCATAGAGTTTTGTGCAATAAACCCCCGAGGCTTCGAGCTCTCGTCTCGACACTAAACGGCGAATATTTTCTCGCCTGAAGGAAGCTTCCGATTTCTAGCTCTACCCTTCGAGCTACGTAGGCTGGAAGCAAGCGTCTCGGCTTTTTAATTTAGACCGGTAGCGCAGGCGGTTTGGGGACGGCTTTTTCCTGAATGCGCAGTCCAGATTCCTTCATTGCGCCTCCATTTTTGGCGCTACCCTGGTGGCGCAACGCATCGAGGTCGCGACTCATTTTGTTTTTGACGTTGCAATAAAGCATGGCCGATTCGTCGGTGATGATACCTTTTTGCACCGCTTCGAGGAGTTCCTGGTCGAAGCTATGCCAGCCCTGCGGAACGGCATCCTCGATGATGTCTTGAAAAGTGCGTCCGTCTTTTTCTCCGTAGAGAATGGCTTCGCGGGTGCTGAGACTGCTGCCCATGATCTCGGTGATGAGATGGCGGCCACCACCGGTTTTGACGACGAGGCGCTGACTGACGACATAGCGCAGGGTCTCGGCGAGGCGCTGGCGAACGAGGGGTTCTTCTTCGCGGCTGAACATGCCGAGGATGCGGTTGATCGATTGGCCAGCGTTGATCGTGTGGAGGGTGCTGAAAACGACGTGACCCGTCTCCGCCGCGGTCATGGCGATCTCCATGGTGTCGCGGTCGCGGATTTCGCCGACGAGAATGACTTTGGGCGCCTGGCGGAGGGCGGCACGGAGGCCGTTCGGGAAGCTATTGAAATCTTTGCCGAGTTCGCGTTGACAGAAAATGGATTTCTTATGCGGATGCAGAAACTCGATCGGATCCTCCAGCGTGACGACGTGGCAACGATGGGTCTCGTTGATTTCGTTGAGCATGGCGGCGAGCGTGGTGGTCTTGCCGCTGCCGGTGCCGCCGGTGACGAAGATGATGCCGGTCTTTTCTTTAACGATATTTTTGAAAACGGGCGGAAGGTTAAGTGCCCGCATGTTAGGAATGGCGGAATTCAGCTTGCGCATGACGATGGCGGGATTGCCATTCTGCCGGAAAAAATTCACGCGAAAACGCGCCTCGGGAATGGAATAGCTGCAATCGCACGAGCCGTTGGTAAGCCAATCGTCCTCGAGGCGTTTGTTGCCGTTGAGGAGGATTTTCCCCATGGCCGTGATCTGGGGATGGGTCAGTCCAAGGTCAGGTGGGTCCGTTTCCATGGCGACGAGTTCGCCATGAAGCTCGATGTGGGGTGGCTTACCCACGATGAAAAATAGATCGGAAACACCGTCTGTCTCAATCATGGCGGCAAGGATGTGGTCGAGAAGTTCTTTGTTCACAGAATGGGTGGATGCTCTTCCCTTCTTAAGCAACAACCTTGCCACGACGGAACTTGAATCGAAAAAGATTCCCTTTTTTGCGCAAATTCCTGATGCTGAAGGCAATGTGGTTATCAATTTTGATTGCCAGCGGCCAATTGGCGGGCTTTGCGATGTCGATCAAGGCGATCATGGAAACGCGGACCGCCCAGGGCGCGATTGCATGGGCCGTGGCGCTGAACGCCCTCCCGTGGCTCGCAGTGCCTGCCTATTTGGTCTTCGGAAGGACGAAGTTTGGCGGCTACGTATCGTCGCGTCGGGAGGAGACGCTAAAAACGAGCGCAGTGGCGCGTCAACTGGCGGAGGATCTGCGAGAGTTTGAGTTAAATATTCACTCCCGAGAACACGAGCGAGCCCTGCTCGAGCGGCTGGCGAAACTGCCGTTCACGACCCATAATCGGGCGGAATTGTTAGTGGACGGCGAGGCGACGTTCACGGCCATTTTCCGTGCGATCGAGGCGGCAAAAGACTATGTGCTGGTGCAGTTTTATATCATTCGGGCAGATGACATCGGCCTTCGCCTGCAAAAGGCGTTGCTAGCGAAAGCGGCCGAGGGAGTGCGGTGCTATGTGTTATTTGACGCAGTGGGCAGTGGTTATCTGGGAGATTATTGCGAAACGTTGCGCGCCGGCGGAGTAGAAATTGCGCCTTTTGACAGCACGAAAGGTTTTCCGAAGCGTTTCCAAATCAATTTCCGCAACCACCGGAAAATCGTCATTGTGGACGGGGGGATCGCCTTTATCGGCGGTCACAATGTGGGTGATGAATATCTAGGGCTTTATCCGGAGATAGGTCCCTGGCGAGATACCCACGTGGAGGTGGAGGGGCCGGTGGTGCAATGCGTGCAGGTGGCGTGGTTTGACGACTGGCAATGGGCCACTGGGGAGAAGCCCAAGCTAAACTGGAAGCCGCAGCGAACGCTCGATTCCAACACGGCAACGCTTTGCCTCCCGAGCAGTCCGGCGGATTCGCTCGAGACGGCGACCTTGTTTTTTCTCTTCGCGATTAACTCGGCCCGCGAGCGGCTGTGGATCGCCAGTCCGTATTTCGTGCCGGACGAACAATTTATCTCCGCGTTGCAATTGGCCGCACTCCGTGGAGTGGACGTGCGCATTCTCATTCCCGAAAAGCCCGATCACCAACTGGTCTGGCTTTCGTCCTTTTCTTATCTCGAACAGACCATCCCGCTGGGCATTCGCTGGTATCGGTATCAGCGCGGTTTTATGCATCAGAAAGTGATGTTAGTGGACTCGGATTACTGCGCGGTCGGCACGGCGAATTTCGACAGCCGCTCGTTCCGTCTGAACTTCGAGATCACGATGGGATTCGCCGATCATGTAATGGCGAAGAAGGTCGAGGCGATGCTGGAGAATGACTTCTCGAACAGCCGCTTAGCGAAGATCGAGGAAATCACCGAGGCCGGGTTTTGGTTCCAATTGAGAGTACGGGTTGCGCGTCTCCTCGCTCCGGTGCAGTAGGAAATTTCTAGCGAAAGACTAGTCGCAGGGTAGCAGCACCCAGACGTTTGGTTTGCCGATGTTACAATGCACCGAGCGGTTCAGCAGGGAAAGACCCGCCCAAGACAAAAAGAGGGCGTATCGCGCCGCATGCCAGCAACCGCTCCAACCCGGAGCCGTGCCCCAAGCGCGGATGCGGTTGTCCGGGCTAGGCACCGGATGAAAAATCCTTTCGACCCAAGTGCCTCGGCTTTCCTCTCCCGATTGGGAAGGGTCGGACTGCAAATACTGGGTAAATTCCTCTTGGCTGACCCCTTTGGAAAAAAGGGCATAATCTCCCGCATAAACGGCGGGACGGCTCATGCTTGGCAGAATGAGCAGTCCGAGAAACGACCAGATCGTGAACCACATCGCGATCTCGACCAGTCCCGCCACACTATTGAGTGGGAAATGCACCATCACGGACGCCAAGAGCAGCCCCGCGAGATTGAAAAGAACTGCCAAGAGAATACCTAGCGACGGCAGGATCATGCGTTGCAAGTAGTTGCGTCTCCGCTCGTCCATTGCTCGCAAACGCTGCCCGCGACCGGTGACAAAGATCGGTTTTTGAAATCCAGGCAGGCCAGCGATCCCACCAGTAAAGGCGTCATCAAGCGACTTCCAGGCGAACTCCCCGCGCGACTGGAAATTTCCCACGAGGCGCGCCAAATGCATTTGCACCGCGAGCAGCAAGACCATCCAGCCGGTTGCAATCCAGGGAAACCAATCCGCAAACATTTGCCAACTCACCGCCACCATCAATAAAACGAGGAATTGGACCGAGACGCCGCGCAGCCAGTTGGTCACGAAATCGCTGAAATCGCCGTAGTAGCGGCGATAGGCTTTGGGAACCAGATACCCGCCCAGCCAATCGAAAGGTGCCTGAAGGGCGATATATCCGCCGAGGAAAATACACAGCGAGACGACCAGTTTCTTTCCCGCCAAAGGATGGGTAGGAAAATACTGTCCGGCCCATCCCAAGCCCAGCACAACCGAGGAGAGGCACACCCAAAAGCCGACGTTCGTAATGCCCAAATACAGCCGAGCGCGGGCATAGGAAAGGCTTCGATGCTTTGACATGCGCCAGCAATGACAAAACTTTTGCGCCTTGGCAATCTCGGATGTCCTCTAATCTGGCCGAATCATTTCAAATTGATGATCGGTGTGACAATACCAGTGCGGCGACGCCATCCGGCCGATGACATGAAACTTTTCCTTCCGGATCCGGAGCGTCTTCGGATCGATCAATTCATCACGCAAATGTACTCGATGAATTAGCCCCACGATCACGCGATTGTCGCCGATCTCCAGAGTGCCCCATTCAGTACATTCCAGACTCGCGGGAGCCTCGGTAATGCGCGGCGGACGGATGATTGATGAAGGCGAAAGATGAAATCCGGCGTGCTCGATCTCACTTTTGCCCGGCGGCAAGGTCGCCGCACAGCGGTTCATCGCCTCCGCGATTGGTTCATCGACCAGATTCACAACAAACTCATGATTCAGGCGAATGTTTGCGGCAGTGTCTTTGGGTGCCCCGTCGTCCCGGTTGCCCGGAGCAAAAGCTAGGATCGGCGGATTGGCCCCCATCAGGTTGAAAAAACTGAACGGCGCCGCATTAACCACTCCCTGAGCGTCGAGCGTAGTGACCAATGCGATCGGCCGGGGCGTAACCAGTGACGCCAAAATCGCGTAAGCGCGGTCGGCATGCTTGCCATCAAGATCGAGTTCCATTGCACGAAAATCGCGGCAATCGCTCAAAAATCAAACAGCCTCCGCGTGTTTTTAATACGAACATCATAACCAACGCAGGGAACCTTTCCGTAGAAGCCATCTAACCTTACTTATTCATCGTTGCGCCGAGGGCCACAGCCGTTTTCGTTGCACCCGGAAGATTCCGCTCTTGTCTTCCGGAGAGTTTTCCGGCGTGATGCAGCGGAATGAAATCGGACGCCGAACCACTAGCAGGGGCGCGCAAATCGCTCGCGCTGCTTTTGGTGATCAACCTTTTCTGCTACCTCGACCGCTATATTCTGGCCGCCGTCATTCCCTCCATTAAGGACACTTTTCTGGCCGGAGCCCCCGATGCAAACTCCAAGGCCGGGCTCCTGACGACGGCCTTTCTCCTCAGCTACATGATTACCGCCCCGATTTTCGGATGGCTGGCGGATCGTTACTCGCGCTGGTTGATCATCGGTTTGAGCGTCGCGCTGTGGAGTCTGGCCAGCGGCGCGTCGGGCCTCGCCACTGGATTTGGCATGCTCCTCATCACCCGCATTTTTCTTGGGGTTGGCGAGGCGGGCTACGGACCGGCCGCCCCGACCATTATTAGCGATTTCTATCCGGTGCAACGACGCGGGCAGGTGCTGGCTTGGTTTTTCATGGCGATCCCAGTGGGAAGCGCGCTCGGCTATGCCTTCGGTGGTTTGATGACCCGGGTGCTGGACTGGCGCTGGGCTTTTTATCTCGTCGTACCTCCCGGACTGCTCCTAGCGACGTTCTGCTTTTTCATGAAGGAACCCCGCCGCGAGTCTTCCCAGCACGGCTCCACGCAGCCGGGTTGGGAGGATTACAAAAAACTTCTCCGCATTCCCTCGCTTGTGACTAACATTCTTGCGCAAGCCGCCATGACCTTTGCCATCGGAGGACTTTCGGTCTGGGCTCCGACCTACATTCATGAAGATCGCGGCGTTCCGATTGCTACCGCCAGCCTGATCTTTGGCGGCATCCTCGCCCTGACTGGCCTTATTTCCACCTTGTTAGGAGGCTGGCTGGGCGATCGTCTTCGCTCGCGTTTCCCGGGGGCGTATTTTCTCGTTTCCGGCACCGGAATGTTGCTCGCCTTCCCTTGCACCGTCATCATGCTTTACGTCCCGATGCCTTACGCTTGGATCTTCATTGCGCTAGCGATGTTTTTCCTGTTTTTGAATATCGGCCCGTCAAACACCGCTATCGCCAACGTGACTCCGCCCTCGATGCGCGCCACCGCCTTCGCTGCTAACATCCTGGTTATCCACCTCCTCGGCGACGTCCCCTCCCCCTATCTCATGGGCCTCATCAAGGATCACGGCACTTGGTCGCAAAGCTTCATCGCGGTTTCCCTCGTGATGTTAGTCGCTGGTGTAGTTTGGATCAGTAGCCAAAAATTACTTGCCCGCGACACCGCTCTCGTTGAAGCATCCGCAATGGGAAACACCAAACCGCCCGCTCTCGCGTAGTCGGCTTTCCCGATCATTCCGGGAGTTCTTCGATAAACCAATCCTCCACCCGTTTCCGAGCCCAAGGCGTCTTCCGCAGAAAGGTCAGACTCGACTTAATCGAAGGGTCCAACTGAAAACACCGAATCGGAATCCGATCGCCCATTTCCTCCCAACCATGACGCTGAAGCAGCCGCATCAAAATCGACTTCAAAGTGATCCCATGCAACGGATCGCGCGGATTGGTTAGGCCCGGACGAGTCACGCGGTAAATGCCGAAAGCGGCAGATGGCTCTGCCTGATTATGGATCTCAAAGTGCCAATCCGCAGCTCCTTGTGGTTTGGAATAGGAACAGTGACGGTTGTAGTTGCGGTCCGAAGCGGCATGATAATGTGACTGCCCTTCTGGCGAACATGGACGAATCCATGCACCTCCAGAATGCGGCAGACAGCAGCCCCAGAATGGGGCGGGAGTTTAGGCAATCTGAACCTCCAAGGAGGAGATAAAAGATTCAGAGGAGAGGCGCTCGGCCACCTCTTGAGGTGATGCACACTCGAAGAAAAGCTCCACAGCCTCGTGGAGATTACGTTTCGCCTCTTTGACAGTGTCGCCTTGGCTAGCAACATCCACCTCAGGGCAAAGTACGACGAAACCGTTATCTTCCCTGATCAAAACAGCAGTGAGCGAGCGAGTCATCCTAGACTATGAGGTTGATAGCAATTAAACGCAACGCGCGGATTGAAGGCCGGGCTAGGACGACGCTAGAAATACGCAAGGGGGGTTACAAGAGTGCCAAAGAAACCAGAATGATCCGTTCCATGTCAAAATATAAATTTTTTCCGAAAATACTTTTCTCCGGCTTGCGTGAAGTGGCGTGAAAAAGTCATGCTGGGATTCTGATGCTAATCGATACCCATGCCCATCTTGACTACCCGGAGTTTGTGCCGGATTTTGCGGGTATCCTCGAACGAGCGCAGGCAGCAGGGGTCACGCGGATGGTGAGCATCGCGACGGGACTGGAGAGCAGCCGGCGGGTGATCGAACTGTCGAAAAAACACCCGCAAATTTTCCCCGTCATCGGCGTGCATCCGAACGCGGTCGATGAGGAGCCGAATGACTTTATTTCGATTCTGCGGACGCTCGCCAGCGAAAACAAAATCGCGGCCATTGGCGAGACGGGGCTGGATTATTACCGCAACGAAACAGGCGAACAAAAAGTACGTCAGGCGGTTTTCTTCCGCGAGCAACTCGACCTCGCTGCCGAACTCGGACTGAACGTCGTCATCCACCAACGCGCGGCCTGGGACGACACGATCGCGATTTTGGCGGAATATCCCAAGCAGTTTCGCGCCGTTTTCCACTGCTTCGGCGAAGACTTGGATCGTCTCGGGCAAGTCATCGATGCGGGACATCTCGTTTCCTTCACGGGTATTGCCACCTTCAAAAACGGCGAAAACATGCGCGCTGCCGCCCGCGCGCTCGCTCCCGGTCAATTCATGGTGGAGACCGATTGCCCGTATCTAGCTCCGGTCCCTTTTCGCGGCAAACGCTGCGAGCCGGCCCACACCCGGCTCGTCGCGGAGACGCTGGCGGCGGCGCGCGGTGAGACGCTCGAAACATTTGCCATACACACCACCGCCACGGCAGAATCCTTCTTCAAATTATGAGCACCACCCCCAAACGTATCGCCCTCCTTTTTTCCGGCCAAGGCGCCCAAGCCGTCGGCATGGGCCAAGACCTCGCTGCGACCTATCCTTCCGTGCAGAAACTCTTCACCGAAGCCGACGAAAAACTCGGGTTTCCCCTTTCCCAGATCGCCTTCACCGGCCCGGTGGAAGAACTCACCCGCACCTCCGTTTGCCAACCTGCGCTTTATGTCCACGGCATCGCTTGCCTGACCGCTCTGGCTGAGCATTTGCCCGACCTCGAATTCGTCGCCGCCGCCGGTTTGTCGCTCGGGGAATTCACCGCCCATTGCGCCGCCGAGACGTTTGATTTCTCGACTGGACTCGATCTCGTCGCCAAGCGCAGTCGTTACATGGAGGAAGCCTGCCGCGAAACCGACGGCGGGATGGCAGCGATGATCGGCGGTGAGGAAAATGCCATCCGCGATCTGGCCGCCCAAACCGATGTGGATGTCGCGAACTTAAATTGCCCCGGGCAGATTGTCATTTCGGGCGAATCCTCGAAAATCGCCCTCGCCGTTTCCCTCGCCAAAGAGGCCGGCGTGCGCCGCGCCACCACGCTCAACGTCGCCGGAGCCTTCCATTCCCGGCTAATGGAGCCCGCTTACCAAAAACTCTCCGTCGCCCTCGCGGAAACAGAGATGCATGCGCCGCGCGTTCCGGTAATTTGCAACGTGGACGCCTCGCCAGTGACGGATCCGGCGCGCATCCGGGAAACCCTCGCTGAGCAAGTAACCGGTAGCGTGCGCTGGACCGAATCGATCGAATACCTCCTCGACGAAATGAAAATCGACCTCTTCATTGATCTCGGCCCCGGCGCAGTCATCGCGGGATTGGTCAATCGCATCCGAAAAGACACGCCAGTGCTTTCAATCTCCGATCTTCCCTCGCTGAACGCCGCCATCGCTGCGTTGAATCACGGGTAGGGCGAACCGTCGGATCCGGCAGCTAGACTGGCTACCCCACCCGAGAGAAAACTTTTTTCAATTCGGTTCCAACGGACTCCGGTGTGATGCCGTCCATGGTGCCGTCGGTGGAGAGGACGACGCGCACATTGGGATTCAGCGGCGCCCAAATTTCGGGATCGGTCGGTCCGAACAAGAGCAGACACGGCACCCCGGTCGCCGCCGCTAAATGCGAAATCCCGCTGTCGTGTCCGAGAAACAACTCACTCCGGGAAAGCAACGCACCCAAGGTTCGCAACGGAAGATTTTCGATAACCGGAATGCGGAAATCAGCCTCCAGCGAAGCCAGATTTTCCCGATCGGCCTCCCCGCCGACGAGCACGACCGACTTTCCTTCGGCGAGCAATAACTTGATGACTTGTCGCCAGTTTTCCACTGGCCAGATTTTTTTCTTCCCGCCGCTGCCGGGATGGATCGCGACAAATGGCGAAGGAAGATTTTGCAGAACGGCATCGACCGCCAAACGGTCCGATTCCAGCTCCTCGTATTTTGCTGACGTGTCTTCCAAAAAAAACGCCAGGTTCTCGAGAGGCCTGGCCAGTTGATGGACCGCGTGAATATCGTCACCGAGCTTGCCTGGCCCGGTCAGGAGATTTTTCACTCCAGCCGCACGCAGATTATTCTCGAAGATTGCGTCCGGATCGTAAAGGTAACTGATCACCTGCTGAAAACCGGAGAAAAAAGCTGACATGTCAGAGTCCAGATTAGGCTTCCGGCTGAAAAATCCGGCGAGTGGCGCGTATTCGATCGAGTGAACGGCATCGGCGTAATTCGGGCTGAGCGCGAGCGGGGTGACCGACGGATAACCGAGAATTTCGATCCGCACGTCGGGCAGATTTTGCCGAATCAAACCAATCGCCGGCAAGGTTAGAATGAAATCACCGATGGCCCCGCCACGGATGACAAGTATTCTTCCGGCCATGGTTTTCCCGCTTTGATTTGGGCTCGGTTTACGCCGAGTTTGAGCCGGCGACGCGACTAATTATCCTCGCCGTTACGGAGGGCGTTGAAGCCAGCCCCGCCGCCTTCCCAGCGCTGAGGTTGATTCCACGGAATTGTGCTGACAGGCTCGCCAAAGGCAGGGGTTTGTTGCGGACTTTTCGCCGGCACCGCCGAGCAGGAACAAAGTCCACTAGCCGCGGCTGTGATTAGCAAAAGAGCAAAGATTCCGGCTTTTTCGCGCATGGGCAAAGGAGGTCTAGTTGCCGGAGTAGATCACGCGATCCCCAGGAAGGACGCGTTGGCCATCGGAGACTGAGGCGGAGAGAATATTGGCGATAGAGTTGGAAGGCTCGACCGAGGTAATTTTGATCTTCCCGATGCGATCGCCGTCGCGCATGACGACCATTTCCGCATTGTTAACCACTCCGCTGCGATCGCCGAGGTTGAGGACAACGAAGCCCCAAGCTTGATTGACTGCGACGATCTGTCCTTCCAAGCCCTTGGCCATGATGGCGTTTTTGGCTTTGGAGACGATATCCGCGAGTTCGGTGGACTTGGCTTCGGCGGCCACGAGTTTGTCCCCGATAATTTGTTTTTCGCTCTTCAACGCTTCGATCTGGGCGGTGAGTTCGGTAATCGCAGCGGAGTTATCCGTCGCAGGCGCGGCATCGCTCGTAGGGGCGGTGGTGGCGGCTGCCATCAATCTTTCCTTCTCGGCATTGGCAGCATCGAGCGCAGCGGTTTTGTCGGTGAGTTGGGCAGTCAGGTTCGTCACGTCGGCTGCAGCTTTGGCAACTTCGGCTTCCTTAGCGGAAAGAGTCTGCTCCATTTCCGTGACTTTGGCGGTCACAGCCACAAGTTTTTCGCCGGTTTCTTTAAGCGATTTTTTAGCGGTAGCCGTCTCTTGGTTGGCAGTAGCGGTGGCCTTGATGGCGTTTTCTTTTTCGACCAGAGTGCTATCGAGCTTGGTTTTATTCATGAAACCAAGGACGGCGGAGCCGAGCATGAAAACGACGGAAAGGATAAGAAGGATATTGGGCATGGAAGGACTGGGGTGGAAGGACGGTGTAACTTATAGTGAAGCAGGAAGTTTTATAGAGGAAATTTATTTTTAAGCGAGGAATTTTTTTCAACGTGTGATCTCGGGGGTATTTTTTCAGAAAACGGTTGCCGATCCTCGCGTTTTCCCTACCTTTCGCCTGCCAGGGACTGCGGATTGAGAACCGGCAAACCCCGCCAGGGCAGGAATGCAGCAACGGTAGCCAGCTTCTCCTTGTCGTAGCTCCCTGGTATTTTTTTACGGGGCCAGAGCAGGTTCCAAGCGCAGGTCCGAGTCCGGGGCACCGCGATGCTGACGGACAAATTCGGAGGGATTCACCCAGCCGGAAGGATCGGGCCGATAACCGGAGCCGATGAAAGGCGTAATGAATTTCCGCAGTTCGAAGTGAAGGTGGGCGAGGTATTTTCCGCCTGCGGTCCCGACAGTGCCGATTTTTTGACCGCGCCGAACGATTTCCCCCTCGGCGACCTCAATCGAATCCAAGTGCGCGTAGCAGGCTTGGACGTAATGGCGTTCGCCGTTTTCCTCGAAAGCGATCATGACGAGGAGCATGTTGCCCCAGCCATCAGCCGGCCAGTCCGCGTAAATCACCTGACCGTTGGCGATGGAATAAACCGGATCGCCTAGATCGGTGTTTTCGCCGCCGATGCCGTTTAGATCGTCGCCAAGGTGATTGTTTTCGGTGAAGGGCTGCGCGTTGTAAGTGAGTGCCCCGTGTTCGCTGCCCATCGGCATGTCGAAACGCGTGGCGAGGGGTAACGTGGCGAGTGTCAACGCATCGACCGGCCAAAAACGTGGATCTGGGTGCCCTGCGGGCGGCACGGGCTGGAGCCAGAGCCATCCACCCGCCGCTACGAGCAAAACGGCCAGCCCAGCCAGCAACCGCGTGGCCCACCGGACGCCGCGCGGGCTCGGGGCGTTCCCAGTTTCGTTACCAAGCATATTGACAGGGACTTCCATCGCGTTCGAGAAAATGCCCCGCGTCGTCGTCTGTCAATCTCCCGATCATCCTCGCAATCGCTCCGGCCGATTCCTCCGGCGACAGGTTTGCATCTGCGCCACCCATCTCGGTTCGAACCCAGCCCGGCGTGACCGCGACCACCGTGATCCCGTGATTTTTCAAATCGAACGCCATCGCCCGGGTCATCATATTAAGCGCCGCTTTCGAAGTGGAGTAAGCGTAGTAAAAATGCGAGTGCTTGCCCGAGATCGAACCGGCCGTGGAGGAAATATTCACCACGCGAGCCGCGGCAGACCGGCGCAGGTGGCCGAGCAGAGCTTGGGTGACGCGCGCCACCCCGACGACGTTGGTCTGGAAAGCCTCGGTAAGGTGCGCCATCTGCCATTGATCCACCGTTTCCTCGCCTTCTTCGGGGAAAACGGCCGCGTTGTTGACGAGGATGTCGATCTCCCCGACGGCGTTCGCCAGCGTGCGGACGGAGTCGTCGGAGTTGATCTCGAGCGGGAGCAAGTCGAGGCGCCCGGGGTGTCTTGTTTGCAGCGCTTGCAAATCTGTCGCGCGTTCGGGATGACGCGCCGTTGCGATGACTTGGTAGCCCAGCAAGAGGGATTCTTCGGCTAGGGCCAGCCCGATTCCGCGGTTTGCCCCTGTAATCAACATCGTTTCGCCTTTTTCGGATGGTGTCTTCATGGAAAAACGTTAGCAGCTTTGGACCAGTTGCACCATCAGATCGGCACAGCGCCCTTGCAAAAATGCGTCCCATCTCCCGTCGATTGGCGTATTTGAATGGATGTCTTCTCTTTTCTTTCGCCTTTCCAAGGCCCTCTTTGTTCTTCTTACTTTCACCGCGTGCTGCACGACCCAATCCTGCAAAACCAAAACCATGTCAAAATCGGCCCTGCCCACTGTCTCCCATGTTGATCTCCCCCGTTACATGGGCGATTGGCGCGTGATTGCTAACATCCCCTACTTCGCGGAAAAAGATTGCTTCGATTCGATCGAGACCTATCGCCTCAATCCCGACGGCTCCATTTTTAACGGGTTCGCTTTCCGCAAAAAATCGTTTGCCGCGCCCCAGCAGAAAATTTCCGCCAAAGCGTTCGTCCACAACCGAGAAACCAACGCCGAGTGGCGCATCCGTTTTTTCGGTTTGATCACGGTGAAATATCTCATCCTCGATCTGGATCCCGACTACCAGTGGACCGTCGTCGGCCATCCCTCGAAAAATTATGGCTGGATCATGGCCCGGGAGAAAACTCTGCCTGACGCCACCTACCAAGCCATTTTGAAACGCCTCGACGCGATGGGATACGATTCCAAACGCTTCGTCAAAGTCCCCCAAGTTCCGCCACAGTCCTGATCGGATGGACGAAGAAATACGCCCGCCGCGTCAGCGGTTGTTAGACGCCTATCTCCGGCAACTCCGAGAAACGGGCCATCGTCCCGACTCCGTCTGGAAATTTACCTCGGATCTCGGCCTCTCTGAGCGCGAATTTTTCGAAAATTTTTCCTCGCTCGATGTTCTTGAGAGCGAAGTTTGGCGCGCGCAGATCGATCACGTCATTCAGTCTGTCGAGTCGGGCTCGGAATGGACTGGTTTTACCGCCCGGCAGCGTCTGCTGACGTTTCTGTTTGCTTGGGCCGAACACTCCCTCGACCTGCGCTCCGTGCTCCTGACGCGCTTCGGCCCGCTCAACCCTTTGCAAAGCCCGCCCTGGCTCGACGGCTTCAACCGTCGCTTTCGTGAGTTTGCTAAATCCATCATCGCCCACGGACGGTCCACGGGCGAGATTGCTGGCCGGGGCGTCCTAACACGGATCTATCCCGACGCTTTCCTCACCGCCTTCCGCACGGTCATTCAATTTCATCTGCGCGACACCAGTCCTAGCTTCGAGCGAACCGATGCATTCATCGAAAAAACGACCGCGCTGTCCTTCGATCTCCTCCACACCCAAGCGATCGATTCCGCTTTCGATCTGGCCCGTTTCCTCGTTCCGAGCCGCGATCGCTAGATGGAGCAAGATAGCATTCCCAGCACCCGCCTTTCCCGCATCGCCGCCCTCACTGGAGCCGGGGCGAAGGTGGGCCTGAATTATCTAAAACACTACGGGCAGCGCGCCCTCGGAGGCGGTGACGTAGCTGGGCTCCACGAGCAAAACGCCAGCGCGGTTTACGACACTTTCAGCCGGTTAAAAGGCGGCCCGCTCAAGCTCGCGCAAATGCTTTCGATCGATCAAAATCTCCTCCCGCCCGCCTACGCCCGCGAGTTTGCCCAAGCCCAATACTCCGCCCCGCCTCTCTCCTACCCGCTCGTAGCGCGAACTTTCCGGCGCGAATTCGGAAAATCGCCTACGGAAATATTCGACACCTTCACCCAATCGGCGGTGCAGGGGGCCAGCATTGGGCAGGTCCACCGCGCCACTCTGGGCGGACGCAGTTTCGCGGTCAAAGTGCAATACCCGGGCGTCGCCGAAAGCCTCCAGAGCGATCTTCGTTTCATCAAACCTGTCGCGCTGCAAATCATGGGCTTGAGCGAAAACCAAGTCGCTCCCTACATCGCCGAGGTCGAGCAACGTCTGCTTGAGGAAACCGATTACGCCCTCGAACTCGCACGCTCCATCGAACTCTCCCGCCTTTGCGCCCAGCTCACCAACGTCCGTTTCCCGGCTTATTACTCCGAGTATTCCTCCGCCCGCATCCTCACATCGGATTGGATCGACGGCCTTCCGCTCGATCGGTTTGCCGATTCCGACGCGCCGCAGGCGTCACGCGATCGCATCGGCCAGGCGCTCTGGGATTTTTACGAGTATCAGATTCACACCCTGCACCTTTTCCACGCCGACCCGCACCCGGGGAATTTCCTGATTCGCGACGACCAACTCTGGGTGATCGACTTCGGTTGCACGAAAAAAATCGAGCCGGATTTCCATCGACGACACTTTCGTTTTCTCGATCCCTCGATGTTAGAAAATCGCACCCTGCTGGAGGAATCGCTCGCCGATCTCGAAGTGCTGCGACCCAGCGACAGCCCCGAGCTGCGGGAAAAAGTGATCACGCTTTGCCGCGAATCGATCGCCATTCTCGGACGTCCGTTCCGCGACGGCGAATTTGATTTTGGCGATGCGAGTTTCATGCGCGAGATTTACGCGATTGGCGAGGACAGCCGGCAAATGAGCGATCTCAGAAAAATGGAGGGCGCCCGCGGCTCCGTTCACGGCATCTACACCAACCGCGCCTACTTCGGCCTCTACAGCCTGCTCGCGCGCCTCCGGGCCCGCGTCCGCACTCGGATGCCAGGATAGGGCGCTCCGGTGTATTCTTGAGGATTTTGGCGCAACTACCGACCGCTTCCACTCCGGGGAAGAGAATTAGGTTGCTTAAACGGTTTTTTCGGACAAGGTAACAAAGGCCCCCACCAAAATCGTGTTCCCTTCCGGGAAAATCTTATGCAAATTTTTTGGTTAGTTGGGATACTGCTTGCCCTCCTCTGGGGATGCGGTTTTTTTTTGCATCACATCCTCCGGAAACGGCCGATCGATGAAATCCGCAAACACCGGGAGAAGGGAAAAATCAATCGACGCCATTCGCACCAATTAAAGCCCGAGGGAAAACCCGTGCTCTGGGTGGATTAACGGGTAGCGCGGGGGCAATGGTTCCGCCCCAAAACGGAGAGCGAAAGATCGGCTAGTGGGCCACAAATTCCTACGATCCAAAAAAGTTTAGCGGATATCTTCGATCCAACTGGCGACTGCGTAGCTACTATTTCCCCCGGAGGTCACCGGACCCATAGCCTCGTCGGAGTGGAAAGTGCCATTGCCGTTGATTTTTACGGAAGACACCCAGCAACAAGCTGAAAGGGAAGCGCAGCTTGCTGCTGACATCTCCTACCGTTCGTCCTCGACCCACGAGGCCTTCGTATAGCCTACCGCATCGCCAGCCGTACCGAGGGCTTCATCGTAATGCCAAGAGGTATTTCCATTGCCACTGACTGTTTTTACGATCCACGATCCGACGAAGTCTGGATTCCCGTTTACACTGAAATCGTAGGCGGGCGCATTGAGTGAAAAATACCGGTAGCCGGGATTTCCGGAGCCGATATCGAAGCTGCGAGAGCCAGAGAGCGGATTGATCCCGTAAAATTGCAGGTTGGCAGGTTTGTTATTGTAGTTGGTAATATCGCGAGCCTTCATGCTGAAGTTTCCGGCAAAGTAGAGTTTCAACGTCACCCCGCTGGCCACTGTGATGCTGTTAGTAACATCTCCCGTAATATAGAGGTTCACCACCACCGCTGTCTGGCCCGCAGGCAGATTGACGGTGAGACCGTTGGCCGAGGTGTAGGAGGCGTAATAGGGCGTCGAGTTTGTCCCCACAGTGAGCGATGAAGGAGCGGGACTGGAAGCTGTGACTGCCCATGATGGGGTGGTCACCGGTATAATAGGCCGGACAACATTATTCGAAACAGTGCCGTAGAGGTTGGCCGTCTTCGTGAGCGTGCCGTTGTTGGTCTCCACGTTGCCGTAAATGCTGCCGCCCAAAGTAGAAATGGGAGCATTAATATAAACGGTCGCATTGGTGCCAACTCCCGTCGCTACGTTTCGCGGGGCGCTGCTGTAAAGACCCCCTGGATAGTTCGTTGTGTCGGCGGAATTGTAGCTGTCCACAATGGGAATGCTCAGCGGCGTGCCGGTCGGCGCCGCTGCTAACCCAAGTTCCGCAGTTTGGTCATCGTCGAAAAATAGTTTACCATAGCAGTCCGTAAGTGCGTCGAGGGAGCTACGAAGGAAGGATGGTGAAACCGGGCATGTAGTGCCGAAGAGGGGGTTGTCGGGCTGTGC
>JBBRPA010000039.1:0-34451 GCA_038228695.1 Chthoniobacterales bacterium | reverse complement strand
GCGACTCGTTCGCACCCGACCCAACGTATCCATTCTTAGCAACTCACTGCCAGTTCCCAACCCAGTCATAGATGTCATAGCGACAAACCTTATGACACTTATGATCCCGGCCGATAGAGGCACTCCGTGTGACGCTTACGACGAAAGTTACTTTGGAGCCAGAAGAGTTCGTGGAAAACGGGGACGCGGAGCCGGCGGCAAGGTGCCTGTCGTCGGGCTGCATAAACGGGGAGAAAAAGTTTATGTCAGTGTGGTTAAAAACTGTTCCGCCCAGGAGCTGATGCCCATTATCGAGGGGCGTGTGCTAGAAGGGAGTGACATCTACACCGATGGCTGGAAGGCCTATGACGGTCTGGTCTTGGGAGGCTATCAGCACCATCGCATCCATCATCACAAAAACGAGTTTGCCAGAGGAAAAAATCACGTCAACGGCATCGAAAGCTTTTGGAGTTACGCCAAGTTTCGATTCCTCAAATTGCGCGGCGTTCGCAAAGATCGCTTCCTCATTCATCTCAAGGAATGTGAGTGGCGTTTCAATCACAGAAAGAATAATCTCTACTTAACCATCATCAAAAATCTCCGCTCTCAACCTCTCTCAGCTACATAAGACCCTATTGTTTTTGAACTAGAATGGCCCAGTCGTCATCGATATCGCTGGGTGAGTTGCCGAGCGCGGCGATGGTGCCACCTTCGGCGCTAGTAACTGAGCCGGATTCAAGGCTGCCACCGGTGCGCGGATTGAACCAGCGTACAGTGAACTGCCCCGTCGCGTTGGTCAGATCAAGCGTGGTTGTGCCGCCATTCGGGAGATAGACGAGATAAACTGCGTCGGTCTTGGCAAGGCAGTATTTGCTGTTGTTGTTCTTGGTATTGCCCACGAGTGCATCGTCATTTTTCATTTCCCAGAATGGGATTTTGTGAGCTGGGAAGAACTCCAAAGCGATACGGCAGTAGTCCCAACTCTTATCGCGGCTGCGGTAATCCTGGCAGCCGAGGTCGTTCTCCGGCAGAGAGTAACCGAAGTAGTATTCCACACCTGCTCCACCCGCCATCAAGTTACCCCAGAGAGTGAGCTTGCGAATGTCGTGCAAAGTGTAGCCCTGGGATTTCCCATCGTCGGTGGAGGCGTTTTCTTTCTTCTTTCCTTTTTCAAGCGCGATGCCGTCTGTCCCCTTGTAACCGGGATCCTGCGGTACGCCGAGAGCCGCAGGGTTTTGCTCATCATTAGCGACGACCCACGGTTTGCCTGCTTTGTCGGATTTGTTGAGCCACTCCAGCGTTTTCTGATGCACGGTGTTCCAACCATATTGCATGGATACGCCAGTGTATTTCGACTTTGGCCCAAGGAGGTCGTCAAACGACATTCCATTGTGGATGACGACGTTGTGGTGATAAGGATCAGTCTGGTAAAAATAGTCCGCCATTGCGAGACGTTGCGGCGTGAGTTGATTTGGCGTAATCGCCTTATCCTGCCAGGGGCCGTCTTCCTCACCCATGTTCCAGTTGAGCGCCAGATGATGACCGAATCGAGCGATCAGTTCCCGATAGTAAAGCTTGCGCTGCGGCCCAGTTTCGCCGCCGTCGAGCAGCCCTTGGTTCTCCGCTTCTTGGGTTTTGAAATGCAAATATAATCCCCGCTCCTGCGCATGGTTGAGAACGATTTCCCATTGCTCCAGCCGGGACACGTCCAAGTGGACGTAGTCGGTGTAGGACACATAAGGGAACACATTTTGATCGTCGCCCACGATGTTCATGGTGAGGAACGACACCGAGTTTGCGCCCTTTTCAGCGAGGTAGTTTACCGCACCGATGATGCCCTTGCCTTTGCCATTTTGCCAACTGGGGTCGCCTGACTTCCAGTCCCCGAAGTGCGGCTTCCAATCCTTGACCAAGTTGTCCTTGTGACCATCAGTTTTGAAATCACCATCGAAGTCTTTATACGAGAGGAAATTCTCCGGCGCATCTGCACCCGCCTTGAGAAAATATTCTTTGGAGCCCGCGAATTGTAAGTAGTGCCCGCCCACGTAGCTCAAGCGGCCCTTAGCGCGGAAGTCGCGTCCTGTCTTGTCGGTGGGCGCGATTTCGAAGCTGCCACTTTCGCCATCGCAACCGGCGACCGTCTCGCCCTTCGATGCTTCATCCACTGCGGCGTCCTTGCCTTTTGAGAATGCGACCTTGTAAGTCCACTTCCCAGTTTTATCCGGCGAGAGATGCACGCGCCATTTGTTGCCGGACGTGGCCGACGTTTCACCGGCATTGCCATCGGCGGCGAAGTAGCCCGGCACTTTGTAGCTGGGCGAACCGGATTCGTGGGTGAAGGTCACGTCCATGCGGTAATCCGTGAAAGGATTCGGGTCCGTGTCCGTCTCGCTGGCTTGTGGGCCGTCGAGCGTGAGAGTGACCTTGTGCCATTGTTTGAGTTCGCCTGTGATTGTCGCTTTTCTATCGGTTGCGAGAGGGTTGTCTTGGGCCTTCAAGCATATCTGGAGACCGATGGCTATTAGGAGGATGGGTATTATTTTCATAGTTTGGTTCGAGTTGAAGTTTAGAGATCTGTAAGTCTTTTCAGGGCTTCGGTGAGGGCTTCCTTGCCGCCGACATTGCCGGGGAAGACGACGTAGCCCATACCGGGAAAGCGAGTTTCTTCGCCAAGCCGCCAGACGGGCACGCCGGGAAGCAACTGACCGACGACGATGCCACGGCGCATTGCGAGGCCTTGGGTGGCGATGTCGCTGGAGGTAATGCCGCCTTTGGCGATGAGAAACCTAGGCCGCACTTGCAGCCGTTGGACGAGTTCCACGAGGGCGGCGGAAACTTGTTGGCCGATGTCGAGGTTCGCCGCTGCGTCTTGGCCAGTTATGAGGTCGCGGCTGGTGAAGACGACGATGTTTCGCCCGGCTTGGATGGCCATGTGTATGCTTTGCAGTGCGCGATCCAGCACGACGGGGCGTTGGGTTTCATCAAGCAAATCCGCGACGGAAAGCTCCACGCGATCCACGTCGGTATGCGCCAGCAGGTGCGTGAGTTGTTCCGTGGTTTTGGGGACATAGCTGCCGACAAGAATCACGCCTCCGCAGTAGTCCGTGGCATCGAGATCCTGGGCGGTGAGCAAGGAGCGAGGCTTGAGTCCGAGCCGGGCAGAGACGATCTGCGCGGCACTGCGGATAAGGAAACGCCGGCCTGTTTGCTCTGCCTCCAGCAAGGCGAGGGCGACGACATCCATGTCCGCCAGTGACGCAGCATTGACGATGCACACGGAACCATGTGTCAGACCTATGAGATGTTTCTTCACCTCCTGCGGTCCGCCGATGCGGATCAGGTCGAGTGAAATGGAGGCGACATCACTGGTCTGCACGCGACCTGCGGTTTTTTCTTCGACCCATTCGCGGAGATTGGAGTGGGTATAACCGAAGACTTTGTCCTTGGCGAACGGCGTCTCGGCGGAGGGCACGAGGGTGTCGCCTTCCGCGACGTAGTGGATGTCACCGATGGTGTAGCGTCCACCAGCCTCGAAGTAGGGGATGATGAGAGTGGCATCGAAGGGGCCGAGTTCTTCCGACAGGACATCTGTTTCGAGAGGAAAATGACCGCGCAAGGTGGAGTCGCTGCGGGAGACGAGAGTGAATGGCCGCGAGGCTGCGGCGGCGTAAAGGTTCTGAGCGATCTCGCTATTCAGGGCTTCGGCACCTTGGGCAGTCAGGCTCCGCGAATTGGTGAGGATAAAAAAACAATCGCCTTGCCGATCAAACTCAGCCCGCAGGGTATCCACATCCCAGACGGTGAGCACTGGCACATCGTGGACGGTTTGCGTGCCAGTAGGATCGTCGTCGAGGACGATGAGTTTTTGCTTGGGTCTGAGATGGATCGCCTCATGCAAGTCCTGCGGCCAAGGCGGTGGCAGCCCGACAAAGGTGGCGGATTTGGAAACACTTGTGCTCATGATTTCAAGCGCCTGTGAACTCCACCTGCACACCTTGGGTCATGGTTTTATCGAGAAACACGGCCCGTTTGCCTTGGGTGCCTTGGTGCGGCTGCGATGCCGTGGGGATCGGAGAATCTGTCATAGCCTGAGCTACATCATCCACCTTGAGGCAGAAGTGATGTAGGCTGGTACCATTTTTTTCCAGCCATGCTTGCAGCGGATGATCCGGTGTAAGCGGCTCTACAAGTTGGAGCTGCGTATTGCCAAGGTCTAGATGAGTGAGGCGCACCGTGCCGCCATTCACGACCTCGCTGAGGAGCAGCGGCAAGCCCATGGCATCGCGCCAGATTTTCAAAGCGGCTTCCGTGTCTGGGACGACGATGGCGAAGTGATCGAGACCCTGGTGCTTCATACTACTAGAGTGCTCACGGATTGTTTGGTCGAAGCCGATTCATACGCGGCTTCTTGGATGGCCGTGGTGATGAGGTAGTCTTCGCCACTGGTTTCAAAGGGCGCCCCATCTAGCAGACGGTCGATGAAATGCCGCTGCGTGGCATAGACGCAGTCTCCGGCGAAGCCCCGGCGCTCATGAATGTATGGGGTCTCCGTTTCGTCGCCGCCGAGAGGCTTCAATGTGACGCGCCCGTCGAGATAGAGACGCAGACTACCAGTACTGCCCTCGATTAAAAATTCGCCAAACGTGTAGCGGGCTTCGGGCAAAGGACAGGCAGGTTCGTTGTAGCGATTGGCATCCCATTGGCCTACGGCTCCGTTGGCAAAGTCAAATACGAGCAAACCGCAGTCTTCACCTTGGATGACGGGATTCAGTTTCCGCAACCACGCAGTGACCCGAGTGATGTCTCCCGCCAAATAACGAAAGGTGTCGATGAAATGCAGCCCTGTTTCATAGACGAGTAACCGGGGATAATCGCGAAAATAGGGCTGACGCGGGATGTAGGCATCCGGTCCCCAGCCATCGCCTAGCCGTGAACGAAAGCTAAGCGAGAACACTTCGCCAATGGCTCCGGCGTCGAGCTGGCGCTTCAACTCGCGGTGCCAAGGCTGGAAGCGGAAATTCTCATGGACCATGAGACGCACTCCGGCGGCACTCGCATTCGCCACGATTTCGCGAGCCTCGCTCAATGTGGGGGCGAGCGGTTTTTGGCAGATGATGTGAATGCCACGCTGGACGGCCTCGGCACAAATGGCTGCGTGAGTAGGTGGTGGCGTAATCACGTCGATAAAGTCGGGCTTCTCCGCGTCCAGCATTTCACGCCAGTCGGCATAGCATTTCGTCAGACCGAACTTCTGTGTGATCTCCAGCGCCCGCTCAGCATCGCGATTACTAAAGGCGACGATTTCCACCTCTGGAATGCGCTGCCATGCCTCATATTGAAAGTGGCTGAAATAGCCCGCGCCGACGCAGACACCTTTGAGTTTTTTTGAGGTCACGGCTGCTTGGGAATTGAGAATTTCAGGATAGTGCTTTGGTCGGTGCCGCCGCCGTGTTTGAGACAGCCTGCGGCAAAGTAAATATCATCTCCGATCAACGCGACTCCGCCGCTGTGTCTTCCTTCCACCATTGGCGGCAAAGTCTCCCAGTCGCCCGTCGCGAGGGAAAACGCCTCCACCTCGGAATGGGCTAAATCCTGGCCGCTTTCCCCGCCGATGACGATGATTTTCCCATTGTGGGTGATCGTTGGAGCACCAGCCCGCGGGGTAGGAATCGGTTTTTCCAAAGTGCTCCATGTTTCCTTGGCGATGTCATACACATCCACTTCGGATACAGTAAGATCGAAGACGTGGCCATGCTCAGCTTCCGTGCGGCGACCACCGGAGCAGATGATTTTACCATCCACAAGACCAGCCTGAAAATGGTCGCGGGCATGAGGCGCATCTGGCAAGCGGGTCCACTCGCCAGTCTTCAGATTCAGCGTATCCAGCCAAGGCACACAGCCGTTCCAGTGGCCATTCGTATTACCACAAAGGAGGTAGAGCAAATCTCCATCCAGCACGCAGCCTGACGCACCGCGGCGGCGATCTTCGGGGATTTCCGCGCCTTGGGTCCATTCATCTTTGGCCGGCTCATACCACCAAAGATTTGGGACCGATTGTTCTTTGGGGTAGCCACCCGTCAAGGCTCCAAAAACGGCGATTTTGTTCGTCACTGGTATTGCGGCGAAGTGGTGCAGTTCCATCGGAACCATGCCTTTTTTCGTCCAGCGGCTGGTGGCAGGATCAAAAGCCTCTACGTTCATTACGCCACGTCCTCCGATGAGGTAAAAAATTCCGTCCACTGCAGCAGCGGAGGTCTCATGACGAGCGGTGCAGCCTGTTTCAGTAGGGACCAACTGCCACTCCGCAATCGGCTGGGCGGCGAGCAGGCAACTAAGGAGTGAGATTCCGACAAGAATTTGGATAGTTAGGTACGAGCTGATTTTTTTCATGTAGTTCGGATGGTTTGATTCGAGTTGGCGAATAGCCAGCAGACTGCAGCAAGCAGACTGAGTAAAGCAGCAGTGTGAAAAAAGGCGGCGTTGCCTTTTGATGATTCGGGCAAATAAGCAAACGCCAAAGCCGTAATGGCAGCACCGAGATTGCCAGCCATGTTCATGGTGCCGCTGACTTCGCCCGCATTGCGCCCGCCAATATCGATACAGAAACTCCACGCCGGGCTGAGTGTCATGTCCGCACCAAAGATGGCCAACGTGAGCCAGGCCACGGCACCTATTGCGCTCGTTTGTTCCAAGCTCATCATCATGCCCAGTGCGGCGAAGAGGAAGCCAGTAATGGCCGGCAGTTTCCGCGACAAATTGAGATGGCCCGCACGATACAGGCGATCCACCAGCCAGCCCGCGAGCACATTCCCAACCGCCCCGCCGAGCAGTGGAACCATTGCGAAATAGCCCGCGTCCACGGCGGTCAGCCCATACTTCCCCTTCACATACGGGTAGAGCCAGGTGAGGGTAAAGAAGAAGGTGAAATTGCTGGCGAAGTATTGCACCATCATCAGCCAAAGATTGCCCGAGCGAAGCAGTCGGTTGAAGCCGAGAGGTTGCGCGGCCTCGGCGTTGCCTTTGTGCTGGCGACCCGCCAAAATGTAATTCAGCTCGGCTTGCGAAATATTAGGGTGAGACTCTGGCTCATCGCGGAACCAAAAACACCAAAGTAGCGCCCATGTGAAGCCGATGACCATGAGTATGAGAAAGGCCACCTTCCAACCGAGCTGCGTGATCAGCGCCGCCACGAGCGGCAACGCCAGTGCAGCCCCAAGCCGAGAGCCAGAAAAGTTGATGCCTTTGACCAATCCACGCTCTTGCACGGGGATCCACGCATGGACGACCTTGGCCATGCCAGGAAATGCCCCAGCCTCACCAGCCCCAAATAAAAACCGCACGATGAGTAGGCTGGTGAGATTCCAAGCCGCCGCCGTCAGGCCAGTGAAAAGTGACCACAATCCCACCACAGCAGTGAGCACGATCCGCCCGCCGAGCCGGTCCGCCAACATACCGCCGGGAGTTTGAAATAACGCATACCCGAACGCAAACGATGCCAGCACCCAAGCCCATTGCTCATGGTTGAGGCCCAACTCCCCAGAGACCGCATCCTTTGCCGTGGAGACGCAGGTGCGGTCCACATACAACAGGACCGACAGTAGGAATGTACTACTCACGAGCATGAAACGGCGCGGGATCATATGAAGCTCCCTCCTTCAATGGCAAAAGCACGGCAAGGACAGCCATCTCCACCTTCGATCTTCAATGGAGCAGCAACGAAGAAAACCCGATCTTGTGTGAGTTGATCCAAGCTGGTGAGACCTTCGACGATGGTAATGTTGGCTCCGAGCAGGATCTGATGGATGAGCGTCAACTCGGCCATGTCATTTACATCGGCCACGGAGGGTGGCTCGACGCCGAGAACGTTCACCTCGTGGGCAACGCACCACCGCGCCAGCTCTTCCGAGATGCGGGGAAAACAGTCGCGGTAATGCTGCGGGTCTGCCACATGACGCGACCAGCCGGTACGCAGAAGTAGCGAATCGCCGGGGATAAAATTTTCCGCCACCGGACCGAGGTGCGCCACAGTAAGAGCGGTCTTGTCGGCGATGCCATCGAGATTCACAACCCATGCCGATCCCATGCAGCGCTCCAGCGGCGTGCTATCGATCGTGCCTGGCCCAGCCCCGAAGTGCGTCTGCGCATCCATGTGGGTACCAGCGTGGCTGTAGAGATGCAGCGTGCGGGCATTCCAACCATCATGCTCCACTGTCTTGGTCTGCTCCCAGGCTACGCCTCGCATTCCGGGGCGCATGGTCAGCGTGAGATCAATGATTCTTGGGGAATCTTGAAATCGGCCATCGGGCATTTTTAATCTATCATTTTCTGAGCCGGAACTGCTCGCTTTAGCGGTGAGAACGCTTTTACCAAGGATGCGACAGAGTTGTTCAGCCTCGTCAATCAATCCGATCATTTTGGATTCGGTCAGAAGTTCGGACTTGATAATGAAGCGAAGCCAGCCGCGCGTTTCGCGGAGTTCCTTGAGCGCGATACTAAGTTTGTATACGAAATCGGCCCGATTTTCTGCGGCACCACTTTCGTCATAGTTAGGTGCCGGAGATGTGGCGCATCTGACAAGCTGCCCTGATACCTGCCGCCCCAGTTTGGTATCTGGCAATGCATCGATGACCTTCCCGACTCTCGCAGCGAGATCCCAGAGACGATCTGATAGCTGTAGTTGAGTCATGGCTGTGGATTGCGGCTGGATAGAGCCGTGGAATCTAGAAATCGGACATCGGACATCTTTAATCTGTCATTTAAAGAGTGTGGGATTCGAGCTTTATGAAGTGTCTTCATCAATTAAAGATTACAGATGGCGGATTCTCAGTTTTCAAGATTACCGATAATCAAATCCGTAAGTTCGCTTGTCTTGAGCTGGCCGCCCATGTCCGGCGTGCGGTGCGTTGGATCATTAAAAACAAACTGCACGGCACTCGAAATCATCTGCGCAGGTGCTTCCAGACCGAGCCATTCCAGCATCATTGCCGCAGAGAGGATCGTCGCGGTCGGGTTCGCGATGTCTTTCCCGGCGATGTCCGGTGCCGTGCCATGCGAAGGCTGAAATATGGCGCAATCGTCGCCGATGTCGCCAGAAGGAGCCATGCCCATACCGCCCACTAATCCACCTGCGAGATCACTGAGGATGTCGCCAAACATGTTCTCCGTAACCAGCACATCGAAAGCCTGCGGCTTGCGTACTAGAAACAGCGCCATCGCATCCACATAGACACGATCTGTCTTCACGTCGGGATACTCTTCCGCAATCTGGTCAAAAATTCGTCGCATGAAAACCATGGATGGCAGCACGTTCGCCTTATCCACTAGGGTGCAGTGCTTTCGGCGTTTGCGGGCGAGATCAAAAGCAAAGCGGATAACTCGCTCGCAGCCTTTGCGGGTGAGGCGGAGCACATCCCGCGCTTCGTCTTCGGAAGGATGCGTGCTAAGGCGAGCAGTAAAAAGGCCTTCCGTGTTCTCCCGCACGATAACGAAGTCGATCTCGCCCGCTTTGTAGCCTTTGAGCGGTGTATCTTGACTGTGGTAGAGCTTGATCGGGCGCGGTCCGGCATAAAGATCGAGCCGTTCACGCAAGTCGATCTGCGGTGTCATCTCTTTGCCGTCCGGCCAGCGCACACTGGGTAGGCCCATTGCCCCAAGTAAGACAGCATCCGCTGCCCGGCAGGCCTCAACCGCGCTCTCCGGCAGGGGTGAGCCATTCCGCAAAAACTCGCCTGCACCCACCGCGTGTTCATGAAACTCAAACTGCAAGCCAGTTTGCTTGCTTGCCACAGCTTGGAGAACCCGCAGGGTCTCCCGTGTCACATCCACACCAATGCCATCTCCCGGCAAGACGGCGATGCTGAAGGTTTTAGAATCGGCGGGTGCTTCAGGATGGCTCATATAACTACAATATGCAGAAGAGAGGGAAGATTGTCTATGCGTGATGCCGTATCTTAGTTGCGTGATCGCGGCAAATGCGGAAAGTAATTCCCATGCCTTACAAACGCCACAGAACCCGCCCCCCAGTTGTCGCTCTCTTGATCGAAACCTCGAACGCTTTCAGCCGTGAGCTGTTGCGCGGGGTAAGGGATTGGATGCGTGCCCATGCGGTCTGGACGATCCATCTATCGGAACAAGGACGGGGAAATAAACCACCCGCATGGCTGAAGCAGTGGCAAGGAGATGGGATCATTGCCCGCATCGAAACGCCCGAAATCGCCCGGGCCGTCAAGAGCTGCGGGGTGCCTGTGGTGAATGTAAGTGCGAGCGGACTGGCACCGGAATTTCCCGCTGTAATCAGCGAAAGTGCGGAGATTGCCCGGCTGGCAGCGCAACATCTCCAAGAGCGGGGTTTCTTAAACTTCGCCTACTGCGGGGATGGGCGTTTCGCGTGGTCCCGGAGTCACAGCGGACATTTTGCCAGTATTTGCGTTGGAGCGGGTCATGCCTGCGAAATTTTTCCCACTTCTGGTGAAGAGCAAGAGCAGGAGCAGATTCAAAAATGGCTCAACAAACTTCCGAAGCCCGTCGGTATCATGGCCTGCTACGACATCCGCGGGCAGCAGGTGCTGGATGCGTGCCGGGCACTAGGGCTGCGCGTGCCAGATGAGGTGGCCGTCATCAGCCAGCATAATGACGAGCTGCTCTGCGAGTTGTGCGATCCACCGCTGAGCAGTGTGATCCCCGGCGCTCACGAAGTCGGTGCCAAGGCTGCCGCGATACTGGATCAACTCATGCATGGCAAACGCAGTCAACCTGCGATCACCACCGTGCCACCGTTAGGCATCGCCTCCCGGCCTTCCACGGATACGGTGGCCGTGGCAAATGCTGGGCTGGCCGCTGCGGTGCGGCATCTCCGCGATCATGCTTGCAAGCCATTACTCATCGACGACCTCGCCCGCTTAGCCGGAATGTCCCGCACCTTTTTGGAGAGATTATTTCGCAAGCACTTCGGCGTCTCACCTTACGAACAGGTATTGAGGCACCGCATGACACAAGCCGATCTACTTCTGCGCACCACCCGCCTGAGCATACCTGAGATCGCTGAACGGACCGGATTTGCCACAGTGGAACATTTTTCAAATACATTCAAACGTCGCCTAGGAAGCTCACCAGGGGTTGTAAGACGTGGGCGAAATATAACTCACTAAACTTCGAGGTAGCTGATATAGCTCTATGCTGCGCTAGCTCACCTCATGTCATTTCTCCTACGCGACTTTACACTAGCAGTCCCGTATTTTTGGCGTCACTGAACGGCGGTCACAGATGAAGCCCAGCGTTCCGCCGATGCGGCATCGGTCCGCTTCAACACTTGCGAGTAGGCGAGGACGCCCGCGTTTCGCAATTTACCTGGTTGCAGTGTTAAGAGCCATTTGCCAGGAGCGACTAAATCCCGGCTCGCCCACAGATTGACGAGATTGTCTATTGCGTCACGACCCAGCCCATTTTCAGGAAACTTGCTTACCCATCTGGAAGCAGCTGCAGGATCCGTTTGGACCCAGCTTTGGACGATGGAGACTACTGTACGATCCTGTTCCTCGCCCGGGGCCATCTGTTGCAGGGCGATGTCGGCGGCCCCTGCTGGATCCTGCTCCGCCGAGGCCACTACGATTTGCCCGGTCACGCGCTGGCGCAGGTCATCGTCCGCGATTTGGTTCGCCCATTCCAGTGCGCTGGTCTGGTCCGTGTCTGCCCATTCCGCCGCTGCACGGAGGATTAAACTCGTTTGCTCCGTGCCTGCAGGCAGTTCCCCACCCAAACGGACTGCTTCACGCGGGTCGCTCCGCACTGCCTCAGATCCGACTGCCGCCAAGATTTCCGTCCGCGAGGCTCCCTCGGGCAAACTGCACGCCCAGTTGGAGGCTGCTTGCAAATCGTTCGCTGCCCAGCGCAAGGCAGCCACATTTAGGAAGAATTGGCACGTTTCCTGATCGTTTTGGCCTTGCGCCCAAGCCGCCGCTTCACTCGGATTCCCGGTAGCCCAACAGTCGAACAGCCGTTGAACGGCGAAGCCTTTCAAGTCTTCCGATTTTAGGCCGGTTAGGAAGGTCGCAGCCGTCTCCGGCGTCAAGCCTACCATGCACCGGTTCAAAGCGGTCTCCTGTTCCATCGGGTCAGTTAGGGCTTGGGCAACCTGAAACGCGGCCATAAACCTTTCCAATTTTCCCTGCTTGGGAGCAGTAGGAGGTTCCCACGGCTGCATCCGGCTGCTGGGCGCACTCTGGGGGGCGAAGCGGAATTGAGGATTGCCCGACTCCGACGCGAGAGGTATTCGTTCTGCCTTACCCGGCGGGGTTTTCGACCCAGACCAGATTGCGAGACTCAGGCCCAAGATCACCGAGGCCAGCGCGAAACTCTTCCGCACGGGTCGATGCTCCTCGTCACTTTGGCTGCGTCGTTTTGGATTCTTCCTCATATCGTTCGTTCCTCTTGCAGCTGTAAGGGAAGGAGCCGCTTTGGCCCCTCCCCCTGACTGATCATTGCTTAGGTCTGACTACCGATAGTTGACCAGTAGTTACGGCGTCGCTGTTACGCTGTCCATGGTGCTCGTACAGAGTGCCGTGGTGGTATGGCTGCACACGGCCAAGCCGATGGTCGCCGTGTTGGCCATGGCAATCGTTTGAGCTGTGCCCACTTGGGTCCATGTCGTTCCGTCGGCTGAATAGTAGCCTGTAAATGAGTTTCCTGTTCGCGTGATTCTTAACCATTTGGGAGCCGTCTGACCCGTCACCTGCGCATACCCGTAAGCCCCATTGGTCACGCCCCGCCATTGGAAGCTCACACCATTGCCCGGCGTCACACAGATCATCACGTTCATGGCACCGGCCGCTGTGCTTTCGCGAATCATGACTCCCGTCTTGGCCCATGCGTTCGTATTTGTCAGGCTCGCTACTCGCGCCACTACGCTGCAATCCCCACTAGAGGCTTGATACACGTAACGGAACGTATCTGCCGTGTTCCAGATGTCAGCGCCCGAACCCGTAATAGTCCAAGTGGGAACATTATAATTGGCACTGCCACTGAGTCCTCCCGTGCCAACGTCCGCCGACAGCCATGGGCTGGGAAGGGATGCATACACATAAAACTCGTGGATACTCCAATAAGCCGACGTCGAGCTACCTGTCTGAGTGACTTTAATGTAACGCGCTGTCTGCGGGGAAAAGTTAATCGTGGTCACAGCAGCACCGATTCCGCTGGCGACTGGAGTGCCGAAATTGACTCCGTCATTCGAGACATTGATCTGATAGCTGCGCGCATAATCATTCGGTGAACTACCAGTATCCAAGACGATTTTGCTGAAGGTCTGGGCCGAGCCCATATCCACCTGATACGTTTGGCCGCTGACCTGATAGGCATTGGTATCCCAACGAGTGGCGACATTTCCATCAATCGCTAAGGCTGGACTAGCATAGCCTGAAGAAGCACTAGCTACCCAGCCAGTGCGGGGCAATGCGGCGATAGTACTCGCCGTGATGCTCTTGTTACCATTCATCGTAACGATCGTCGTGTTGGTTGTCCCAGAAAGTCCGGAGCTCCAATGTGAGAACAGATTACCGGGATTCGGAACTGCTGTAACCGCGACTTCAGTCCCCGCAAGGTAGGTACCGCCGGGCGGATTGAGCATAACAGTTCCGTTATTCGCGGTCGCGGCGAGCGTATAGGACACAACTGTAGCGCCGCTGGTGTTCGCGAAGAAAATGTTGTAAACATTGCCACTGGTGGTGAAATAGTTCGTCCAATTGCTAGAGGTCACGAGCGTGCCACCGATGACAAGGTTGTCGAAGGTGAGGTCATGGATCGATGCGCCCGGATCGGCGATGAGTTCGTTCTTTATATTGATTTTTCCTGGTCCCCGCCCGTCCTTAATATTGGAGGTTGCGACCAACACGTTCCTAAACGTAGCACCAGAGAAAGAGGCTGTCGGTTTTGCAACGCTGACGGGTTGATGAATCGAGATCGCGGGACCGTTCGGAAACAAATCCGAGATGGTAATATTAGAAAAGACAACACCATTACCATGGTCAGCAGCGTAATCCGCCGGCAATTGCAGAGGGCTGGATCCACTCCACCAATTGTGCCGCGCATAGATCACGTCGATACCATCAATCGTGACAGGGGTGTTAGGCAGAAACGTAAGCCGCATGGCCGATCCGTTGACGTCGGACCACAAGACATTTTCGGAGAATGCGAGGCCTGAGCCTGAGATGTAGAGGCTGTCGTCCTGTGTGCGCTCGAAACAATTGCTTACGGTGTTAGTAACACCACCACCACCACCATCGCCGTTGACCCGCCAAGTGAAGGTTTTTACCCATGACACAAGGTTCCTATCGCTCGGAGCGGATGAATAAGTAGTCCCAATGATGATAGAATGGTAGGACGGATCAGTAATGGTGATGCCTTCCAATCTAGCATTTTTGCCATTCTCAATGTCGATTGCGCGATGCTTGTAGGCATATTTCTCCGTGTCATCGGGAGGGGGAGGTGGATTGGAGTTATCCAATTTCCAATGCTCGATTTTTTCGCCGGAAATAGTGCCATGTCCAAAGACACGGATATTAGTGCCCCTATCTGGTGAAGTGCTGTAATCATTATTGCAGAAGCCGCCATAAACGATCGCGTCGCCAGGGATGTAATATTGCTTATCCTTATACAACGGAAAATTCTTCCCCAGATCATGTTTACCCGGCAGAAAATACATCGTCGTCCAAGTACCAGTCGTCGTAGGCGGTGGCGTCCCCGCTGTCACATAAAGCACGGTCTGATCGCCAGTAGCCGCTGGCTTGCCGGCCAATACGGGATTACCGTGGATTGAGATTGTGTGGATTGGTGCACCGACCCCGTCGCCCGTGTCGCGCGTATTCATCTGCCCGTCTATGTCCACCGCCACGTTGCACGGGTTGTTCATGGTGAGGTAGGCTTTGCCCCCAGTGACATACACGTTATTCGCCTTCCTTGCCGGGTGCACCGCCGCAGTGCTGATCGTGCCGCCTATTTTGGTGATCTCCACCGTGACTGGCACCGTCATCTCGAAATTCACGTAACTGTGCGACCAACCAGCCACTGTTTTATAATACACTTTATCGTCTGCCACAGATCCCACATTAGTGATGGGATTGTTAGGATTGACTGAAGTTTGCAAGGTAAAGACGTTTTTCCACACCGTCTGATTGGAAGTCGCGCATACTCGCACGGAATATTTGTCTGAGGCAGATAATCCTGGTACCGCGTTGTAAACGTTAATCCCGGATATTTGTTGCGCATCGACTGGGGCGACTGTCGTGAACAGCGTAAATGCGGCAGTGAGAGATGCCAAACCGGACAGCAGGGTTTTTATAATTTTTATTTGATAGTGCTTCATTTTTTGTTTGAGGGGGTTATTTTTATTGCTAGGAATTTGCTTTTGAGGGTGTCTATCGATGTAGCTGTTGGGCTACATCGGAAGACAGGGAGGGGAACGATTAATTGTTTCTTTGCCGAAATTCGACTCGGCAAAGAAGGAGGTAGCAGACCGCGTCTTGCAAAATCCGGCAGTGTGAAATGCCGCTGGAAGTGTAAAGCGAAAAGCACCGATAAGGTGGTCTTCAGTTTGCGGAGCTTGGTTTCTTAATTCTAGGGGTATTGATATTTGCTTAGTGTTGTCTAGGGGTTGGGGGGATTTTTGACTTTGTCAGAATCTACAAAGTCCTTATTTCGATTTCATCGAAAACAGAACCTGTTTATAGGTGTAGCTCATTGACATAATCCGTCAAGAAAAGTTTTTGATTTTGTTTGATTTTTTTGGAAGCCTGAGTGCTGTAGAGACTCCCCTGCCTCGTGTGAACTGGATAGTTTTCCCGATCTACAAGTGCCGTTTTTTTGGGTGAACCCAAGTGGCAGGCTGCGGCTCCAGTGGTTCTGGGCTGGCACCTGAATTGCCATATGTAGTCAGCGACAGCTCCCGAGTTGCCCGCATGCCCGCCGAGCACCTGCTGGAGCGCGGACTCCGGCACTTCGCATGATCACTGGATCATCAGCAGAATTTCGCCGAACGACTCTGCCGGGCCGATTGCGATTGCGCGATTTTCGATTCCCGAAATCACCGACCTGGCAGACCCAGAACGCGAGTGCGACGCCCTCGTCGTCTGGCTGCGCAAGTAACGCCCGAAGAACCTTCGTATCGAAGTGCCGCCCCTGAGAGAGTCACCACCCGGCGCTCCACAGACCTGTGCGCGGTCGCCGAGCATTTCAGTGCCATTGAGGGGGTTTCGCCGAAGACCAAACGCCTTAGTCTTGGTATTTTAGGGATTGAGATTCCCCATCCCGCCTCCGTATCGTTCCGGCTTCATGAGATTCGTCAAATACCTGTTCGCTGCCCTCGCTCTTGTCACTGGTAACTTGCCAGCCCTCCCAGCCGCCGACCGTCCTAACATCCTCTGGATCGTGTCCGAGGACAATGCTTCGCACTGGCTCGGCTGCTACGGCAACACCGAGGCCAAGACCCCGCGCCTCGACGCCCTTGCCGCAGGTGGCACCCTCTTCAACCACGCCTACTCGAACGCGCCTGTCTGCGCCGTCGCCCGCTCGACCATCCTCAACGGCGCCTACGCCGTGACCCAGGGCACCCAGCACATGCGAAGCCGCCACCCGATTCCCGCTACCTTCAAGCCCTACGTCACCTACCTTCGCGAGCAGGGATACTACTGCACCAACAATGCAAAAACCGACTACAACTTCTTGGGAAATGACGAGGCGATCTGGGACGTCTGCTCAGAGGACGCCACCTATCAGGACCGGCCCAAGGGCAAGCCGTTCTTCGCAGTTTTTAACCTCGGGATATCACACGAGAGCACGCTTTTCTCCGACAAAATCGCGGCAAATCGCAAAAATGGCACCATCCCCAACACGCCGCGCCTAGATCCCGCCACGGTCACCGTGCCTCCATACCTACCGGATCTGCCGGAAATTCGCTCCGACATCGCGATCTATCACGATAACATGACCGCGCTCGACACCGCAGTCGGGAAGTTGCTGGATAAACTCAAATCCGCAGGTCTCGCCGACGACACGATCATCTTCTACTATAGCGACCATGGAGGGATCCTTCCGCGCGGCAAACGCTACCTGTTGGACACCGGCGTTCGTGTCCCGATGTTGCTTCATGTGCCGGAGAAATGGAGATCTCTCTCCCCCTTCAAGTCGGGTCAGCGTGTCGATGAAAACGTCGCTTTCGTCGACCTCGCCCCCACGCTGCTATCGCTCGTCGGTCTCGACAAGCCTTCCCAAATGCAGGGCCGCGCTTTCCTCGGCTCGAAGCGCCAGGAACCCGCCGAAACCAACGATGTGTTTCTCTTCGCCGACCGCTTCGACGAGATCTACGGACTACGCCGCGGCCTCACCGACGGTCGCTGGAAATACATCCGCAACTTCCACCCCAACCTCCCGGGAGCTCCCTACAGCTCCTATCAGTTCGGACAGGCTGGCTGGCTGGCTTGGCAGAAGGCTTGGCAGGACGGGAAACTCGACGCCCGCTTCAATCAAATCTGGGAAACCCCGCAGCCATCCGAGCGCCTGTTCGACACGCAAGGCGACCCATGGGAAATCCACAATCTCGCCGCTGATCCAGCTCACGCGGAGCGCCTCGCCGCCATGCGCGGACGGCTGAAGACGAAAATGATCGAAACCGCCGACACCGGCCTCATCCCCGAACCGATGTGGGCCGAACTTGCTCTGAAAAAGCCAATCGCAAGCTACCTCGCGGAACGCAAGGGAGACCTGCCAGCACTCGTGGAACTGGCATTCGCCGCCTCCGAGGGGAATGCGAAAAACCTGCCCCATTTCCAGTCCCTGCTGACGGACAAAGATCCCGTTACCCGCTATTGGGCGACCGAAGGATGCCTGATCCTCGGTAAATCCGCCTCCCCTGCGGCAGACGCGCTCGTGGGAGTGTTGGCCGATTCCCACTCCGCCATCCGTGTCGCCGCAGCCAATGAGTTATTCACGCTCGGGAATCCGTCCGGCAAGGCTGCCCTTCTCTCGGAACTCGAAAGCGTCAAAGAAGTGAATGCCGAGCGCAACCTCGTGAACACCTTGATGCGCCTCAATGTCCTCAACGACATCCCGGATACCTGGGTGAAGCGAACCCTCAATGACAAGAAGGCCAGCGAATACCTTAAGCGCCTCGCAACCCGCGTGAATCAAGAGCGCAAGTAGTTCTTTCGCCAAGATGGACTTCCAAATCCAAGTAAAAAGGACCCTCGAATTCGAGCGCAACGACCCAATCCTCCAAATCGACAAGGTGGCAGAGAATTTATCAATGAATAACCTATCAATGTGTCAAAAATCCCTGCCCTCGTGTCCGCTCTCGCCCTGCTTTCTGGCCCTACAGCTATGCCTGCCCTCTATAATTTAGGATTTACACCTTTCCTTCTGGACTTGCAGACGCATTAATCGCCACCACTCCATCGACTTTGAAAGCCAAAATTGCCAAATCTCGTCAACGAAGCGTAAGTTCGCTACGGTCGTGCATCCTCCGAAACGCCGAAAATGCGAGTGCTTGACTACCAATCACTGACTGACGAGAGTCTGCGCGTGAAAACACCCTCGTTCACCTGCAAACTCCGAGCCTCCGCTTTGTCCATTCGCCTCCCCCGAGCTTAGTGACTACTCTGATCCAAGTCTGTAAAAACCTTTCACTCGGAACCCGGGTTCTCCTCGCGTTGGCGGTATTCTCGAGTATCGGAATCGTGCTCTGGCCAGCTAGTAAGCAGGAGGGGATGGACTTGTGGATGTTCACGCGCTTGCACGAGAGACTTTACATTCCCCTCATAGCCGAGTGGAACACGGAGCACGCCAAATCCCCGGTCCACATCTCGCTCCTCAGTGTTCCCGCTCTCGAAAGGCGGCTGCTTTCCGCGTTCCTTTCGGGCACGCCAGCTGCTGACCTCGCCGAGATTATCCGTGAGACTGCCGCGAAAACTTTTAGCGGTCCGCTTGACGACATCGGGTTTGTTGACCTGACTGATCGCATTCATGACGAGGGAATCGACAAACAAATCGTGGAGGCGTCATTCAGCCCATGGACCTCGCGTGGGCGAATTTTCGGCCTTCCGCATGACGTGCATCCAGTTGCACTTGCCTACCGGGCCGACATCATCGAAGCTGCCGGGATTGACATCACCAAGGCTCGGACTTGGAGTGAATTCTTTCATCTCCTAGCCCCGCTCATGGCTGACACCAACCGGGATGGCATCCCGGACCGCTTCATTCTCAATTACGGGATCGGAAACGTGGACGTCACCGAGGCACTTATTCTCCAGGCCGGGGGCAGTTTCTTCGATCCGGATGACCATCCGGTCATCTACACGCCGCTCAACGCCCGCGTGATCTCGGAACTGGTTTCATGGACGGAGGGACCGGCGCGGGCGGCGGTCGATGCTCCGGAATTCTCCGCCTCCGGTAATAAACTTAAGCTCGACGGATTCGTCCTTTGCTCGATCATGCCCGACTGGCTTTCCGGTGTCTGGAAGAACGACCTCCGGGGATTGTCCGGCAAGATCAAACTTATGCCGCTGCCTGCATGGGACGAGGGCGGACTTCGGACCAGCGTAATTGGAGGAACGATGATCGGCGTTCCGAAGGCAGCCCCGAATTTCGAGGCGAGCTGGGCGGTTGCCAAGTATCTTTACCTCTCACCCGATAACGCCGCCAGGCTTTTCCAAGAAGCTGGGATCATTACCCCAATCCGGGCATTCTGGAAAAATCCGATGTACGACAAACCCGACCCTTTTTTCTGCGGCCAGCCGATTGGGCGAACCTACATCAACCTCTGCGACCGTCTTCCCCGCCGTTCGGCATCGCCATTCAATTTTCTCGCCAAACAAAGGATGACAGACGCGATGCTCACGCTGCGCCAATACGCCAGAGAGACGGGCGACTACTCACTCGCCCACCTCGAGCCAAAAGCATCGGAACTCCTCGCTCAGGCACAAGCCTCGGTGGAACGCCAAATCAAAAAGAACGTCTTCCTCCGCGAGCCGGCCACCAAGCCCCAGAAAGAGGAGAGTCAAACCCGATGAGCCTCGAAACCGGATCGACCAGTCACCCACGGTGGGCGCCCTACGTCTTCCTCGCGCCGTTCCTGATTCTTTTCGGCGTCTTCACGATTTATCCTCTTATCCAGGCAGTCATTCTGGCGTTCCAGCAGACTTACGGTCCAAACACGACCCGCTTCATCGGATTGGATAACTTCCGCTACCTTTTCAGCGACCCGCTGTTCTGGAAAGCTCTGCGAAACACGGCCGTTTACTCCTGCGCCTCGGTCTTCATCCAACTGCCCTTCTCGCTTGCCCTCGCCCTCTGGCTCAACCACCCGAAAGTGAAAGGACGCGCTATTTTTCGGCTGATTTTCTTTTCACCATCGCTCTTCGGCATCGTCTTTGTGGCGATGTTGTTCAGCTTGATCTTTGAAAAATACACCGGGCTCCTTAATGTCGGACTCCATAATCTGTTCGGGTTCAGCCTCGAGTTTCCGTGGCTTGAGGAATACACCCTAACCGCCCTCATCCTCGCCAGCCTCTGGATGTCCATCGGGTTCAATATGATTTATTTTCTCGCCGCCCTCCAAGGGGTCAGCGTGGAACTCCTCGAGGCAGCTCGCATCGACGGGGCAAACGCGTGGCACCGTTTTTTCCATGTCACGCTTCCGCAGATCCAGCCAGTCGCGGCCTTTGTCGTGCTCCTGTCGCTCATTGGCAGCTTTCAGCTCTTCGAACTGCCGTGGATTCTTCTCGGAGGCGGTGGCCCAGATAATAAAGGACTGACCATCGTAATGTATCTCTACCAGACTGGTTTCGAGACTGGCGATCTCGGCTACGCCAGCGCCATTGGCTGGATCCTCGCCCTTATCCTCATCACCATGGCCGTCTGCCAGCGCACCATCTCGAAACGCTTCGAATCATGACCCCGTCGCCATCTCCAAACCCCCTGCTCCACCGTAAAAACCCGCGACTCGTTCTGCTCGAGACAGTCGGCGTCACCCTTACCTACACGATTCTCGGGCTGGCCGCGATTCTCACTCTCATCCCGATGTTTTGGCTCGTCTGCGCCGCGCTCAAGACCAAGGACGACTACTTTTCGTCGCTTTTCCTCCCAGCCGGCGACGGGCTGTTCGGCATCGCATGGAGCCACCTCACGCTGGCCAATTTCACTGCTCTTTTTACCCAGCTTTCGTTCCCGCGCTACATGCTAAACTCGTTCTTTTACGCCTCGGTTGGCAGCGTGGTGGGGAGTCTTTTCTGCGCGATGGGCGGATTCGCTCTGGCCAAATACGAGTTCCGCGCCCGTAATTTCTGCCTCTTCATCGTGCTCGCCGCTCTCATCATCCCAGGCCCCCTGCTCCTCGCTCCTGGCTACCAATGGATTTACCGACTCGGCTTGCTCAACACCTTCACTGGCTTGATCCTCCCCGGCACCGCGACTGCGTTCGGCGTGTTTCTCTTCCGCCAAAGCATGCTCAACACGGTTCCCACCGACCTCCTCGAAGCCGCACGCATCGACGGGTGCGGGGAGATCCGAATGTTCTTCGAAATCATCCTGCCCGTTATCCGCCCCACTCTTGGCGCGTTTCTCCTGATCACCTTCCTTGGGTCATGGAATAACTTCATTCAACCGCAGATCATCCTCCAGTCGCCCGAGAAATATCCGCTAGCCGTCGCTATCGCCCAGCTTAAGGGGACGTATTCGCAGGACTACGGCATGCTCATGGCCGGCACTCTGCTTTCGGTGCTGCCAGTCGTGATCATCTTCCTCATGCTCCAAAAGGAATTCATTTCCGGCCTCACCGCCGGTGCTGTCAAAGGCTAGGACGCACGTTCGGCACATCCCTCGACTTTCGCTCGCGCAATTGGTTAAATATGAGGTATTCATCTACTCTGCAACAACGCGACCTTCTTCTGAAAGGCGATGAGCTATACCATTTCTGAATGGCAACTACGAGTGCGTCGCCTGCGCAACAGCCACCGCGCGCGTCCTCCCGTGAAAAAGCCCCTAGTGCCGTTGCCTTTTGGGTGATAGAAAACTTGTCTTATGCCTAAATCAATCATCGTAGCCCTCCTTCTCGCGTCGGTATTCACCTCTTCCGCGCAGCCCCCATTAGCGCGTGAAGGAATCGAGTGGTGCGACATTTGGATTACTAATGCAAATGCCACGGATTTGCCGAGAGTCCTTTTGATCGGAGACTCCATCACCAGAGGTTATGGTGGCGAGGTTGAAAAGCGGCTAGCGGGCAAGGCGTACGTCGGGCGTCTGGCGACATCCGCATTCGTGTCCGATCCGATGTTTATCGCACAAATAACGATGGTACTCGATGGGATGAAATGGGACGTGATCCATTTTAATAACGGGATGCATGGCTGGCAACACAGCGAGGAGGAATATCGCCTCGCCTTCCCCAATCTCCTCGCCACGCTTCACAAGCACGCGCCCAATGCGAAATTGATCTGGGCTAACACGACCTCTCTCAAGGAGGATACGCAGAAGGCTGGGGAAACCTCCACCGCCAATCCGACGCAGGTGTCTGATGCCCGAATTGACGCGCGCAATGCCATCGCGCTAGAGCTCACCCAAAAGGAACAGATCACACTCAACGATCTAAATACGTTGACTTTGGAGAGACCGGAACTGCACTCCGATAACGTCCATTTTAATTCAGCCGGGGTCGCTATCCAAGCCGAGCAAGTCGCACACGCCGTCGAGTTAGCATTGCCTCACTAGACTATTTTGAGAAATAGCTAAGCCGCAGGAAAAAATGGGGGAGTAACTGTGTTAAGAAACAAGTGGAAAAGGGGTTTTAAGTGTTCGGAAAGAAGGGTACTGAAGTTAGAGGAGAGTTTTCTGTCGATGTCGATCCGGGCCGTCGTTCTCGCAGTTTCGGAGCTCTCGAGACTCCGGGCGGCTTATTTCCAGATCGGCGGGGACATGTACTAGATCCCCGACATCGAAAATTCGGGCAAAAAATGAACCGTCGATAACCAGCCCGCCGATCCCTCCAGATCCCAGTAACTTGCTCTTCGTCAAATCTGCTGGTTTTCATCTGTTTTGCTTTTCGGGGTCAGGTCACACTCTAAATCGAATAAGCCCCTAACTGCATAGAGGGCATACGCAAAGCGAATTGCATTTATCCTTCGCAGCGAATGCATAACTTGGATTTACTGTTACATGCGTAACAGAGTTTTTTATATCATCTTGCAAAACGCACTGAGAGAGGCAGTTGCCTATCAGCAACGTTGAACTGGTCTTGATCATGACTGAAAAGGAGGTCAGTCAGGCCAAAAGCTAGCGCGCTATCCGTTTAAAGGTGGCCTGCCTCAATAACTAACCCCGATTTGCCGATACCACTCCTCCATTGCCCTCATATTTCCAATGGAGTCGGCTGAACTCATCATGGTTGATTCCCTATGGCTATCCCGCACGCATTCCGCGAATTCATCTAACATGAAAGAGTAAAGATCAGTCGCGATTTCCGTTTTATAGGTAATCTCCATATTTTTCGTTTTTACGCAGATGGAGGCTCCACGGCAGCCAGCGAACCACGGTTCATTAACTTCGATGGTGCCAAGGGTGCCCTCGATCCACACCCCTTGTCCAAGTGCAAATCGTGTTGCACAACGCACTGTGGCAAATACGTCACTTGGGAACTTTAACATAGCGCCAGCCAGCCAATCGGTGCCCTCATTTTCATTCAATCGGCCCATGGCATGAATCGCGATGGGATCGAGAAAAAGTTGATCGGTAGCCGCACCAGCGATCAATCGTGCCATGGAAATCGTGTAACATCCCACATCCAAAATGCCGCCGCCGCCGAGCGTATTGGAAAACAAACGACCTGCCGGATCGTAGTCCGCCGCGAAGCCAAAGTCGGTGTGAATCCAGCACACTTCACCGATAGTTTTCGCCGCCAGCAAACCAACCAGCTTTCGCGTCTGTGGGTGGAAGCGATACATGAAAGCCTCCAAAACCAACACTCCTTTGGTCTTGGCTTCCGCCATCATTTCCTCGGCTTCAACAGGATTCATGGCAAGCGGTTTTTCGCATAGAACGTGTTTTCCCGCTGCGATGGCTTTTAGGCACCACTCATGATGTTGCGGATGCGGTGTAGCCACATACACGGCTTCGATGTCGTCACGTTCTAACAAAGCTTCGTAACCCATCACCGCGTCTATTTTAAATTCAGCGGCAAAGGAGTGAGCTTTTTCTTTTGAACGGCTGGATGCGGCGACTAGCTTGCAAGTGGTCGAGTTTTGCATCGCTGTCGCCAGACGCCGGGCGATGTTTCCAGTGGCGATAATTCCGAGGCGGAGTTGATTCATAATTGAAAGATGAAAAGGGGAAAGCTGCTGGGGTTAAGATCGCAGTTTTCCAGTAAAGGTGTGAATATTAGCAGCTATCGAGGTCGAGAAATTCGCGGCAGATGCTTGAGTAATCCATCTGCGTTTGGCAGTGGAGGATTTGATAGAGAAAATGCCCAATCGGTTTTACTCCGGCTCCGATGAAATTCAAGAATTTCTTCATTTCTGCACATGCGAGGCTTTGCGAATGTCTGGTGCGCAGACGGTCTCGTAAAATGCTGTGATGTCATCATGGACAATCTCTCGGTTCACAAATCCCCGTAGGTCCAAACTTGTCGCAAGGAGAAGCGAACCGTCTTTTTCGAAAAACTAGTAATAATAGTTTTAGAGTTGTTTAATTTGCTGTCCAATTTAATTGCCAAAACGCTTTAAGATAAGAACACTCAAATAAAATTCCTGAATGAACCGCCTATTTATTTTCATCACAACACTAATCCTATTGAGCTTTGGGTGCCTCTTGGCCGATACTACTGAGAAAATCGAACGCGAAGGCAAAGCTACTTTTGCGCCAATCGAGCAGGCCAAACTCCCTCCCGGCACCGACCCGAATCTCTTCGCGGGCCAGATTAGCGGCGATACGTTTACGCTCTTTCTTTATGATTTACCCAAACAACAGGTGACAATCGAAATGGGCTTTGTGGACACGCAATCGACCGAAGCGGATCAACGTACCTTCCAGCTGGCAGCGAATGGTTTTCCGCTCGAAGCAAATCTGGATGTTTGGTCGAAGGCAGGTGAAACCAATAAACCGTGGATTTTTAAAGCCCCTTACAATCATCCCGGCGGTGCCCTAACCCTTCTATTCAACACTTTAACAGGCAATGCATTTGTCAGCTATGTGCAGATTCTCGATTCGACTGGAAAGGTGATTGCCTCGGGAGATTCCACACGAGGGTTCGATTCCCTTCACCCGCTCCAACTTTGATTATCAAGGACTTACGACAATTCAGGTGGCTGAAAATGGCAAAGTGAGAACGGAAGTGAGAACACGTCCACCGATTTCAGGGATGTTTTAGGACGTTCGCCGATGGTTATTTTTTTCCTGTTCGCATTCGACACAGCCCTAAGACAGACGCACGCTGGATTTGTGAGGAAGCCGAAACACACAGCAGATAGCGCACCCGAAAAAAAGACGCCGGGAACTGTCATGGCAGAGCAAGTCCGCGCCCGTGCGAATGCGCTCTCAGACGTGGAACGCGAATCACTTATGGCTTATGCCATGAGCACTATTTACAGCGGCAAGAGTGACGCGGTAGCCCATGCTGATCGCCGTTGATACCAACGTCCTTTTCGATCTCGCAGAGGAGTTGGAAGCGGTGGTAGATGCGATTGCAGCCATTCGACGAAGGATCAAAGCCGCCAGCCTACATCCTTGCAGGAAGTGGCCATGAACGCAGTGAACGGTGAGACGGAGAAAAAGCGTAAGGTTGCACAAGCGGTGCTTTCCCGCTTGCGTGGCGAATGGAAATTTGAGCCTGTCAATCTCGTGCCTGTGGGACACGGCATCGTTGAGAGAATTGCAGAGACGCTACGCGAACGTGATTTGTTGCCTGTTGCCGAGCGTAACGATTCCTTGATTTTGGCGGAAGCGGCCTTGCTTGGCTGCGGTGTGTTACTGACAAGCGACGAACATTTGCGCGGGATTGATTTCCAGAGTTTATCGCTCCTCATGCAGAGCTTCGACGTTGCCGCGCCGGTGATTGCGACACCACGCGAGATTGTGCGGAAGTTTTTTTCTTGAATCTGTCCGCTCCCCGGTAAGGAATCTTTTTGCGCGGGGAAAGAGGGGGCGGGTCGCTGAAAGTAGCGTCAGTCAGTCGTCACGCAGGACATGTCTGTGGCCGCCCTCAATGAGGCCAGACCCGAGGGGCAGTTGGCGTTCGCACGCAGTTTGGTAATCAAGTTGATCTGGATGATTGCGCAGATAGCGCCAGGCATCGCGGATCGGGGTCTCATCGCCTCCCGCGGACTCGATCTGCGAGGCGAGTTCTGCGATGACCTTGACTGATTGATTTTTAAGCAGGCGTTGCTTTTGCACTTTGAGCCATCGCTTGTGCGGATTCTTCCACTGCGGACATGCTTTTTGAGCCGCCGCCAAATACTCCATCACATGGTAAAGATCGAGCAGATGATGGGCGTCGGAGTTACTCGCGAGGAGGGAAAAAATCAGCCGTCGCCAAAGTTCCTGAAGTTCGGCGGTGGTGTCGTAGCCAAATTGGCGAATGCCGTCGGCAAGCAACGTGTAGGCAGCCGGTTCGCCTTCGGGCAGCGCAAGGAGCGTGTTGGCGGAAAGAAATGGAATGCGCTCTGTCCCCTCCCGATCAAAACGCGTGATGACGGCGACGCCCCTTCCCTTCACGTCAATGAGCTGATGCTCGGCAACCTAAATGCCGGCCTGCCGGGCCAGCGTTAGAGCCAGAATTTCGCCTGCGCCGATATCACGAGCGTCGTCGGGTTTGGGAAATTTTGCGATGGCAAGTTGGCCATCGGGGAGGACCACTGCGGATTTCGGGCGGGCACCACCCAGAGGCGACCCTTGACCGAGCAGGAAACGAAGGTCATCCGCAGTTTCAGGGTCGCATTGGTTCGTTTATTTGACCAAATGGGACAACCTTTCAGCGGAATGCATCACGTTGCCTTTTGCGACGTCCCTCGTGCGATGAGCAGCTGATCGAAAACTCGGTCTATCTCTCTGGCGGCAAGCTTCTCGTTTTGGTCTAAAAAATCTTCTTCAACTCGTCACCGCATATCCATTCAAGTTAGTCGGGAGGCTAAAGGAACGTCTTTCCTCCCTTGGAACGCAGCGCCCTCTTTTGTGATACGGACTTCGCGGGGAGAAACTTCCGAGGTGAATCGCTTCCTGACGATCCCCATAAGCCATACGAATTCTTTCAAATCAATTGGTAGCAAAAAATCCGACGAGATGCGGCCGCGCGGTGATCGCATGTCGTGGATCGCGAGATTCAGGAATGCCTCCGCAACGAGTGGAGCCGCCTGACCGTATGCAAGTTCCAGATTGAGGCGCAGCCACTCCGTCTGACGCATTGTGGGAGCAGAACCGAGCGGGGGGATAGTTTTTGTTTTCGTTGGAAAAGTCTTTTGTTGAGATTTAGGTCAGGATAGTTTTTTTGAGTTCGCAATGAGAAATGCTTCCAAAATATGGCTTCATGTTGGGGTGAGTAGTTTCCTTGGGTGTGCATGAATTGGGTTACCGTCATTTGGTCGATGTCGGTGGCGATGTCTTTGACGCTCGGGGCGATTCATTTTGTGGGCTGGTGTCAGGATCGGAAGGCGTGGGCGAATTTGCTTTTCGCCATCATGGCGGTGTCGGTGGCGGCTTTCGCGGGGTTTGAGATTGCTTTGCTGCAGGCGCAGACCGCTGCGCAATACGCGATCCTGCATCAGTGGGGACATGTGCCGTTGTTTTTCACGTTTGTCTCCCTGATCGGATTCATCCTGTGCTACTTCCGCTCCGGACGGGCGGGGCTGGCGTGGACGGTGATCGGGCTGCGTGTCGTGGTGCTCGTCATTAATTTCACCTTCGGGCCGACTTTCAATTTTCGGGCAATCACCGGGATCAGGCCGTTTCAGTTCCTGGGCGGGACGGTCTCCGTGCCCGTGGCGGTGCCCAGTCCGTGGGCACCTCTCGGAGCAGGGAGTGGGTTGTTGCTGCTGGTCTTTGTCGTTGACGCTTCGATCCACCTCTGGCGGCGGGGCCGCGCGAATGAGCGCCGCCGGGCGGTGGTCGTGGGCGGCGGAGTTGCGCTGTTTATCTCGGCCTCAGTCGTGAACGGCGTGCTCATTCACACCGGGGTGTTGCATGCGCCGCATTTCATCAGCCTCTATTTCGTGCTCATCGTCGTCGGCATGGGCTACGAGCTGAGCCGCGATATGATCCACGCGGGAAAAATGGCCGAGGAGTTGCGGGAAAATGCGGAAGGAATGAGCCTCGCGGCGGGTGCGGCGCAACTCGCGCTCTGGCGGTGGGACATCGCGCCCGATGTTCTCTGGGTCAGCCCAAATGGCCGGCAGCTTTATGGCATTCCGCCCGGCGAGGTCATTAGCCTTCAGCGCTTTCTCGACACACTGCATCCCGACGACCGCGAGGGGACTCGGAAGGCGGTGATGGGTTCGCTCGAAGGTGAGGGCGCTTTTCTGTCCGAATACCGCGCGGTGCTGCCAGACGGCGCGGTCCGCTGGATCGGGGCGCAGGGCAAAGTGGAGTTCGACGGCCAACGGCAGCCGCTGCGCATGCGTGGTGTTTCCGCCGATATCACGGACCGCAAGCGCATCGAGAACGAAGTGGCGGAGCAGTTGCGTTTTGAAATTCTGCTCGCTGATTTGTCTGCGCGATTTGTGAATGTGCCGGCCGAAGAGTTGGACGACCAGATCGAGGAGGCGCAGCGTCAGGTCTGCGAATGCCTCCAAGTGGACCTAGCGTCGCTCTTCCAGTGGTCTGCCGAGGATCCGAGTTTCACGCGAACCCACTTCTTTCGTCTATCGGAAGGTCCGCCGCTTCCCATGAAGATCGATGCTGGCGAGCACCTTCCTTGGGCGCGACAGCAACTCCAAGCCGGTCAGACGGTGGTCTTCTCATCACTTGACGAGCTGCCACCGGAGGCGGCGCGGGACAAGGAACATTTCCGTTTTCTCGGCATCAAAAGCGGTGTGGGAATCCCGCTCTCGGCAGGAGGCGAGCCACTTGTGGGCGGATTGACCTTTAATGCGATCCGGGAGGACCGCGTCTGGCCAGAAGAGATCGTGAAGCGGCTTCACCTGGTCGCACAGGTTTTCGCCAATGCCCTTGCGCGCAAGCGTTCGGAGCAAGCCCTCCAGGAAAGCCAGGAGCGTTTGAGCCTGGCGACGGATGCGGCGGGGGTGGGTCTGTGGATCATGACCCTCTCGACCGGACAGCTCTGGGTGACGCGCAACATCCGGGAGCTGTTTCAGTTTTCGCCAGAGGAGGCACTGACGTATGAGCGCTTCTTCGATGCGATCTATCCCGAAGATCGGGAGACGGTCCGGCACGGCGTGGCCGCCTCCATCGACTCAGGAATGCCGCTGAATCTCGAATACCGTCTCGCGTTACCTGACGGCAGCGCCCGCTGGGTCAACTCGCAAGGCCGCCCCCATCGCAACGGCTCAGGAGAAGCTGACCGGCTGATGGGGGTGACGGTGGACGTCTCCGCGCGCAAATTCGCCGAGATGGAGGCTGCGCAACATCGGACGGAACTGGCGCATCTCACCCGCGTGACCACGCTGAGCGAACTCTCCGGTTCCCTCGCACATGAGTTGAATCAGCCACTCGCGATCATCCTCAGCAATGCGCAAGCGGCGCAACGCCTCCTCGTGCAGTCGCCGCCAGATGTGGCGGAAGTGCGCGACATTCTCACCGACATCGTGAGCGAGGATCGTCGCGCGGGAGAGGTCATCACGCGGCTCCGCGCGCTGCTCAAACGCGGTGAGACGACCCTAGTGCCAATGAAGTTGAATGAGGTGATCGCGGAAGCGCTGCATCTCACAACCCCCGATCTGATCGGGCGCGGAATCACCGTAGCCCGCGAGCTAGCGGGGGGCTTACCACAGGTTAGCGGCGACAGCGTGCAGCTCCAGCAGGTCTTGCTGAACCTTATCCTGAACGCCGCCGACGCGATGGCTGCGAATGCACCGGGCACGCGCCGTTTGCACATTTCCACGGCACGAGAAAACGATGTCCTGCGCGTCTCGGTGCGCGACGTGGGTGGTGGATTGCCTGCCAATAGCGAAAAACTCTTCGAGCCGTTTTTTACGACGAAATCACATGGTTTGGGCATGGGTTTGGCCATTTGTCGTTCCATCATCCAAGCGCATCACGGGCGGCTTTGGGCCGAACCAGATCCGGAACGTGGCGCAGTTTTTCATTTTGAAATTCCCGTGTTGGAACCCACCTCGACATGAATACTCGGGATGAAATTATTTATATCGTGGATGACGAGGCTGGGATGCAAAAAGCACTCACTCGTTTGTTCCGCGCAGAAGGTTTCGAGGTCCGCGCCTTTTCTTCGGCACAGGAATTTATCGATGCGCATCGTGCCGGTGAAATAGCGTGTCTCATTCTCGATGTGGCGATGCCGGGGCTGGACGGTATCGCATTGCAACACTTCCTCTTGGCCTCTGGCGTGCATGTTCCCATCGTATTCCTGACCGGACGTGGCGACATCCCGATGAGCGTGCGGGCGATCAAGGCAGGAGCGGTGGATTTTCTCACCAAACCCGTGAATGACACCGAGCTACTGCGTGCGGTGCACACGGCCCTCGCTCTCGCCAAGAGCCATCAGGCAGAGCACGCCGAGCTGTCTGCCTTAGCCAAGCGATACGCCACCCTCACCCCACGTGAACGCGAGGTGATGACACACGTCGTGTCCGGCCAGCTCAATAAACAAATCGCCGCCGACTTGGGGACTGGCGAACAGAACATCAAGATCCACCGAGGGCATGTGATGAGTAAGATGGGCGTCGTCTCTATCGCCGACCTGGTGCGGGCTGCGGGACGTCTGACCATCGTGAAAATAGCGTGACGCCACTGCGCTGTCGGCGGATGTTTCTCCGTATTCTACCCTATTGACCGGGTTGCCGACGGACCTGCTGAGGGCCATCGAGGGCCCATCCTATACTTTGGTATAATAGACGCCGCACCCAAGTTATCGTTCCTTTGAATTGTGAAAGGGCCCCAATGCTCCCACTTCACACTAAAACAAAAACCCAAAATATGCTAAAATCCATCCTTTCCACTGCGGCCTGCGCCGCGCTTATCGCCTCCACCGCTCTTGCTGGCGAGACTACCACTTATACCCCGAGCAAAAATGTCATGCCGATTGACGCTCCAATTCTTTATGGCACGGGTGCTTACATCGCCGTTCAGGCTGGTGCAAGCATCTCCAGTGATGTATCAGACAGCCAAGTTTACGATGTCGGCCCCAATACCTTGCAGTTCAAAGCGAACGACAATGTGGGATTCGTCGGCGGTCTGAAATTCGGTTACGTTTTCGGAACTGGCACTGTCCGTCCCGTCATTGAACTCGACACCTTCTACAACGGCGTTCAGGCCGACTTCGACACCTACGTAAATGGTTCGAAAACCGGTGGCAATGTTCAAGCCAATTTCGACAGCGTCGCAGGCTTGGCGAACTTCATGCTCAACTTCAGTTTCGGTAGCGGCCGCATCCAGCCACATATTGGTGTGGGTATCGGTGGCTATTACGGTGAGGCTAATGATGTGCAATATACCACTCCTGGTGGAACGAAATTTTCCACCTCCGGTGGTAGCGGTTCGGGCCTCGCTTGGCAGATCGTTAGTGGTACTGACTTCTACATCAACTCCAAGACCAGCATTTTCGTGGAAGGTAAATTCCTGAACTACGAAGACGCCGGCATCTCTGGTGACACCCTCACTCAGAACATCGCCGTTCTTGGCATGCGCTGGCACTTCTAAAATTTGATTATCCTTGGTTAGGCAAAAAGCCGGTCTCTGTAGAAGAGACCGGTTTTTTTGCTTTCCGCTAAGCCTCTTGCGTTACACGGATGCATACTCCATCACTGATCCGGAAGCAGACCCGTCTTGGAATTCTGCTCTGTGGCCGTCGGGCCATCTTAAACTAAAGTCTAATAGTCAATCGTGTTTCTTTTAGTTTCTTATTCCGCAATGAGTAGACCTCTAACTTTTGCTGCCATCGAGGGCTATGAACCCGCCACCGGAGAAGGTCCACGCTCATAAGGACTGTATCTTGCTTTGCAAAATCCGTTGGCAAAAAACGCTGCATCCCTCGATTTTCATGGGCATGATGCATTCCGCTAGCCAACCAGCGTTTTTATCATGCTTAATTTTCCAAAAACTCACACCCTTCACCCTCTATGAAAATCATTACCCTCGTCCTCGCAGGCACCTTACTCGGATCGATTGTCCCGTGCATCGCGCAATCCGATGATGCTGAGCTTGCAAAAAAACTCTCCAATCCCGTTGCTTCGCTGATCAGCGTGCCCTTTCAAAGTAACTACGACTCCGGCATGGGGCCATCGGGCGACGGCTGGCAATACAAGCTGAACTTCCAGCCCGTTGTCCCAGTGTCGCTGAACAAGGACTGGAATCTGATCATCCGCACGATCATCCCCTACATCCATCAAGAGGATGTCTATAAAGGCTCCGTGCCCTCCTTTGAGCAGGTGCTCGCCGAAGTTCCGTTCGATCTCACCTCCGCGCAGACCAAGGAACTCCGCAAAGCCTACGACAAAAACATCGCCTCGCGCGAACCCGATCGCGTGCAGGAGGGTCTGAGCGACACCACGCAGTCGTTCTTCTTCTCGCCCAAGGAGCCCGGCCCCGGCGGCATCATTTGGGGGCTCGGCCCGGTGTTCCTCTACCCGACTGCTACCGAAGAGCTTCTCGGCACGGAAAAATGGGGTGCGGGCCCGACTGGCTTGCTGTTGAAGCAGACGAATGGCTGGACCATGGGCGTGCTGGCGAACCACCTTTGGAGCTTCGCCGGAGAAGAAGATCGCCGGAGCATAAACTCCACTTTCCTCCAGCCATTCCTGAGTTATCAGACCAAGACGAAGACCACTTTCGGGGTGAACACCGAGGCGAGCTACGATTGGAATAACAGCCAGTGGACCGTGCCGTTGAACGCCAGTGTGAGCCAGCTCGTGCGCATCGGCAAACTGCCCGTGAGCTTCCAACTCGGCGGCCGCTACTATGCCGATGGCCCGAGCGGCGGACCCGAATGGGGCCTGCGCTTCGCCGTCACCTTTCTCTTTCCCACCTCGAGACCCCCCGCGCCTGCAGACAGTAGTGGTCTTGGCAAGTAAGTCCGGTTGAATCCAACCGAACAGGCCGCAAATCCATGACCACCGAAAACGTCGCCCCTTCAAAACGCCGAGGTGTCTTCCTTCTCGTGTTGGCGTTAGTCACTTCGATCCTCTTTTTCTGGGTCATCAAGGACTTTGTCATCACTCTTTTCTTCGCGGCGATTTTCGCCGGGCTGCTTCACCCGGTTTATCGCCGGTTCTTGCAATGGACTGGGGGAAAGCAATCGCTCTCCTCGGCGGTCACGGTCGTGCTGAGCCTTCTGGTCGTGGTCATTCCGGCGTTGTTATTCTTCGGCATCGTAGTGAGTCAGGCCGCCGAGGTGAGTGGTTCAGCCAAGCAATGGCTCGCCTCGCAGAAAGTGTCGCCGGATGCCTTCCAAGGGAAACTCGCGACGAATCAGCACCTCAAGTTTTTGCTGCCCTACCAAGATAAGATCATCGAGAAAGGTCATGAACTGGCTGCCAAGGCGGGTGCTTGGATGGCCGAGGCGCTGGCATCGGGAGCTCAGGGCACGGGAACATTTCTCCTCCTGCTCTTCGTCATGCTCTACGCGACGTTCTATTTCTTGACCGATGGCCGGGCCATTCTTGACTCGGCGTTGCGCTATACACCGCTTTCGGACAATGACCGTCTGCGACTTCGGCACACCGTTCTTTCGGTTTCGCGCGCGACGCTCAAAGGCAAGCTGATTATCGGGATTGTCCAGGGCACACTGGCCGGGCTCTCGTTCTGGGTGGCGGGAATCCAAGGAGTGCTGTTCTGGGCGGTGTTGATGTCTCTACTTTCGGTCATCCCTTCCGTCGGCACCGCGATCGTTTGGGTTCCAGCGGTGATCTTCCTCGCCGTCACTGGGAAGACCGGTGCCGCCATCGGGGTCGGCCTGTGGTGCGGGCTAGTCGTCGGCACCATCGACAATGTCCTGACTCCGATGCTCATCGGCAAGGACACCGACATGCCTGACCTGATGGTGTTGCTAGCCACGCTCGGCGGCCTTGCCGCGTTTGGCTTCAGCGGCATCCTCATGGGTCCGATTATCGCGGCGGTCTTTCTTGCCGTCTGGCAAATCTGGGGCGGGGCGGTGGACGAGGTCCGCGGAGTTGCCTCACCACTACCGACTGACGAATAAACGCGACATTCCTCACCTCAACAGCTAAGCATTCTCGACGCGCAAAAATCCAACTATGAAAAACAAACCAATACCATCAGCCCTGGCCCTCGCGGCGGCGGCCTTCACCAGCTTGCTGGTCATC
>JBBRPA010000038.1:0-34741 GCA_038228695.1 Chthoniobacterales bacterium | reverse complement strand
CCGTGCGGATGCTGACGACGTAACTGTGGCTGCTGTAATTGGGCAGACCGAGTTTTTTGCTGTAACTGGCTTCAAGTATGATGGCCATATAACTGATTCCTTTCGTGTGGTTGATGTTTTGGATTTGGGCACAAAAAAACCCAGCGGAATTGCTGGGCATGTTCGTGCTGGTTTGGTTGGTCCGGTCAGGATTGCTCTTGAACGGCGGTTGTTTTGTATGCGGGTGAATCCTCCATCATCCGCCAGGATTCCGTGTTTCGTAGGGCATCGGTAATGATGCCCTCCAACAAGCGAGTCATTGGGATTTCCCGACGGACACGCTCATGGTAGAGAACACGGATCAACTCCCTGCGGATGGCGGGCTGGTAATACGAATATCTTCCCATTTTTTTGTTTTGAGAGGACTCCGGATACGATCCGGGTCCCATCAAAGTATTGTGGAAGAAAAGAGGGGAGGAATGACTGACCCGTGGCAACTTGGAACGATGTTACTCCGTAAGCTTGATGGAACGCCTTCCGGTCCGCGACCTGGGTGACAAGCTTCCGGGAAATGTTGAAAAAATCACAGCGAGGGCGACAAACGCCCAAGAAAAACGCCGTGGCCTGGAATGCCTCGGAGACAATTTCGAGCCCGCTACGGGGATTTTACGCCCCCTTTTTTTCAGGAATGCCCTCGAAAAATCGCATTTTCGGGGGGGGGAGCGCTACGATCGTGGGAAGTCAGTGTTCGCAGAAGTTCAGGGAGGTCACTTTCGTCGCATTTTCGGATTCGCTGCGAAGTCCCGAGATTTCATGGATTTTACCGGCATCGATCTTCAAACGAGATCGCAAGTTTCTCGGAAGATGCATTCAACTTGCTCGCAGGTCACCAGGCAGGGTCTAGTCGATGATTTCTACATCTGGAAATATCAAGAAATACGGGTGAATATTTTCCCACTTTCTTTCCCATTACGCCTTTTCCAATGGCGAAATAAGCTGCAACTAACTGATTATCAAGGAGAGAGCGGGTGAAGGGAATCGAACCCTCGTATGCAGCTTGGGAAGCTGCCGTTCTACCATTGAACTACACCCGCGTTTGCTAACGTTACTGCCAGGAGATGACGTCGTCTTTAGCGGCGCTACTGTTTTTATCGCCAGAACCCGGTCCACCATCTCGACCTATAGACCAAACTATAACTCCAGTATTAAGTGAAGTAGGACCTGCATTTTGATTGTAAGGATTATCCAATGTTCCGTTGTAATTATTGTCTATTTTCACACGATACACATATCCCCACGGGTCATAAAATCTCCCGTTCCCGCCAATTCCTGCTTTGGGTTTTGTGGAGTTTTTAGATGCAGGGACTTCTAAAAATACAATTTTCCTAGGATTAAGAGCATAGGTGGAAGTTGGAACAGGAACTCGAAGTGCATCCATCAGCTCAGAGCCTGTGGCATCATCGCCAGCAAAATAATCTGTCGAATCACTACCAGTATTTGCCCCAGTAGATGGATACTTCCCATATTCCGTGTAGTATCCTTTGATCGCGTTGACGATTTGCAGTTCGTCGTTTTTGGCCTGGGTTTTTTTGGCGGACTCGATCGCAGAATTGATTGTCGGAAACAAGATGCCCATCAGCACGGCGATGATGGCGATGACGGTGAGGAGTTCGACCAAGGTAAAACCGTTGGTCGGGAGAGCGCGTTTTGGGGTGAACATAAGTGGGTTTTCTCTCTCAAAAATAGCTGGATGCATCCGTTTTGCAATGCCCTTCTCGTTGCTGGGTCCGCGAAAGGCAACGCAGGCCTCACCGAACTGCCGCAGCAACTAGACTAAACAACTGCTGGGAATTGACGGCGATTGACTCCCCCGGCCCGGTCTCTATAGTCGCAACAATGGATCCGCAGACTCGCGAGCGCATGGAGGTATTCCTCAAGGAAAAAGGCTTCCGGCGCACTACGCAGCGCGATGCCATCGTCGAGGCGGCCTTTTCCACCAAGGAACATTACACCGCCGAGGACCTGCTCCTGATGGCCCGCAAACTCGACCAATCGGTCTCCCGCGCCACAGTTTACCGGACCCTGCCGATCCTCGTGCAGAGTGGAATGCTTCGCGAAATGGACTTCGGCCGCGACTTTAAATACTACGATCCGAACTACATCGATCACCCCCATCACAACCATCTCATCTGCGTCGATTGCGATCGCATCGTCGAGTTCGAGGACATCGGGATCAACACCATGGAAGACTGTATTTCCAAGCGCCTCGGTTTTTCCCCGGAGTCGAAAATGATCCGGATCGAGGCCCATTGCGACGAACTGCAACGCGTCGGCAGTTGCCGCAACCGGTTGGCGGCTTCGGCGTAAGCCTTCCATTGACCTTTCGATCAGCATACATTTACTTCAATGTATGAAAACGATCACGGTTAATGTATCTGAGCCGGTTTATCAGCAATTTCAGGATTTCGCCGAAAAGACGGATCGCAAAACCTCGGAACTAATCCGGGAAGCGATGGAAATGTATCGGCAAAGGCACATGCAAAGGCGCACCACGCTTCGGGATATTCGCCCGACGAGTGTCGGCGGCCCGATTAAGCCGATTTCAAGCGCCGATGATATCTTAGGGGAAATGCTCGATGACGCACGGGATTGACACGGATTTTCTCGTGGCTTTGGAAATCAGAGACCATCCTTTTCATGCACCGGCCCATGCGCTTTTGCGAAGTCTGTTGAAGGCGGGGCATGATCTCGCGGTGGCTCCTCAACTTTTGGCAGAATTTATCCACGTAGCCACCGATCCTCGCAGAATGCCCCATCCGCTGAAGATGAATGAAGCGATTTCCAGAGCGGAATTTTGGTGGGAGGCGGCCGAAGTGCGTCGGGTTTTTCCCGATGGGAGCTGTGTCACGGATTTTCTCAATTGGCTGAACAAATATGAGTTAGGCCGAAAACGCTTGCTCGATACATTGTTGGCGACGACGTATCAGGCCGCAGGAATTCGCAAACTCATCTCCAATAATGAAGCCGATTTTCGAGTATTCGGTTGCTTCGAGCTAGTCTCTTTTCAATAGTCGGCATAGTTTTTTCCTCATGTGGCGCGGACGTTTCAAACAATCAACAGCGGATTCTCTCCGCACTTTCTCGGAATCGGTCTCCTTCGACTGGCGGCTTTACCGGCACGACATCCGCGGATCCATCGCGCACGCCTCGGCTTTGGAAAAGGCCGGACTGCTAACTTCCGCCGAACTCGGGCAGATCAAGCACGGCCTCCAAGCCATCGAAGCCGACATCGACGCGGGTAAATTCGTTTGGGACGACGCCCTCGAAGACGTCCACATGAACATCGAGGCCGAGTTGACCCGTCGCATTGGAGCCGCTGGCGCGAAACTTCACACCGCCCGCTCCCGCAACGACCAGGTAGCGACCGACCTTCGCCTCTATCTCCGCGACGAGATTACAGCGCTACAAACTGGGCTCCGTTCGCTCCAGGTTAGTCTGGTCAATTTGGCCGACGCCAACCGCGACGCCATCATGCCCGGCTACACCCATTTGCAACGTGCTCAGCCGGTCTTTTTTGCGCATCATTTACTCGCTTACGTCGAGATGCTTTCTCGCGACGACGCGCGACTCGTTGACACCGCCCGGCGGATGAATTTTCTCCCCCTCGGTTCCGGTGCGATCGCGGGATCGACCATCGTGCTCGACCGCGAATTCGTCGCCAGTCTACTTGGGTTCGACGGTGTTACCCATAACAGTATGGACGCGGTCAGCGACCGTGATTTCGCGGTCGAGCTTCTCGCCGCCCTCGCCCTCGTGGGCATGCACCTCTCGCGCCTCAGCGAGGACGTCATCCTCTGGGCCAGTGCGGAGTTTGGTTATCTCACCTTGAGCGATGCCTACACTACCGGCAGCAGCCTCATGCCGCAAAAAAAGAACCCCGATGTCGCCGAGCTAACTCGTGGAAAAACCGGCCGCCTCTACGGCAACCTCCTGTCGCTCCTAACCACTTTGAAAGGTCTGCCCATGACCTACAACCGCGATATGCAGGAAGACAAAGAACCCCTCTTCGACTCAATCGACACGGTGAAAAACGTCCTCGACGTTTTTACGGGCATGATCAGTCAAGCCCGCGTCAATGTTAGCAAAATGGCCGCCGCCGCTGCGGACTGGAACCTCATTGCCACCGACCTCGCCGACTACCTTGTAAAACGTGGGGTTCCGTTTCGGCACAGTCACGAACTTATCGGGGGCCTCGTCGCCCTCTGCAACGAACGCGCCTGCGGCCTGGCCGATCTCAGCTTGGGCGATTACCAAAGCGCTTCCCCCGAATTTGCCGACGACATCTACGCGATCCTCAACCCGCAAGCCTCGCTTGCCGCGCGCGGTGCAATCGGCGCTCCGTCCCCGGCTAACATTGCGACCGAACTGGCCCGCTGGAAGAAACTGCTCCAAGCCTAGCATTCCCCGGAGCCGCTCTGCCGGTTGGCCGGGTTTTTCTGCGACCCGAAAAAAATGCGCTGGAGGTCAGGGGCGGACCCTGCCACGTTTCACTCTGAGATCGTTTTTTAATGTCCATCGTCGCCACTCTTCCATCGCCCATCCAAACGTGCCTCGAGGAGTTGCACGCAAAATACCAGACCTTGAACGAGGGCGAGGTGGCCACCTACATTCCCGAATTGGGCAAGGCCAATCCGGATTGGTTTGGCATCTGCGTGGTCACGTGCGATGGCAAGGTTTATCAAGTCGGCGATACGGAGCAGAGCTTCACCATCCAGTCGATTTCGAAGCCGCTAACTTACGGGATCGCGCTCCAAGATAGCGGGAAGGAAACGATCCTCTCCAAGATTTGGATTGAGCCGAGCGGCGATGCCTTTAACTCCATCAGCCTCGATCCAAAAGGGCGTCCGGTGAATCCGATGATTAACGCCGGCGCGATCGCGACAACCGGGCTGGTGGAGGGGCAGACAACGAGGCAAAAAGTGAACCGGATTTTGGACACATTTTCGCGTTACGCGGGCCGGCCGCTAACGGTCGATGAGTCGGTGGCGCGATCGGAGAGCGAGACCGGGCATCGAAATCGGGCGATTGCTTACATGCTCCGGAATTTCGATATTTTCACCGAAGATCCACTGCCCAGTTTGGAGGCTTATTTCCAGCAGTGCTCGATCCTGATCAACTGCCTCGACCTCGCCTTTATGGGCGCGACTCTAGCTAACAACGGGGTGCATCCGCGAACGGGTCAGCGCGCAGTGGTGGGCGATTACGTGGAGAATATCCTGAGCGTGATGGCGACCTGTGGGATGTATGATGCGGCGGGCGAATGGCTCTACAATGTCGGCATGCCAGCGAAGAGCGGCGTGGGTGGCGGAGTGCTCGCGGTGCTGCCCGGGGAACTAGCCGTGGCGGTGTTTTCTCCGCGGCTCGATGCGCATGGCAACAGCGCGCGCGGGATCGCAGTCTGCCGAGATTTATCATCGCGATTTAAGCTGCATCTTTTTAATGGCTCAAAGCCTAGCATGGCAGCGATTCGCAGCCGAACGAACGTGGCGCGGATCTCGTCGAATCGGTCGCGACCGGCGGACGAAACGGCGCTCCTAACAAAAAACGGAGAGCGTATTCAGTTGTTTGAGATCCAAGGCAATCTCACTTTCGGACCGACGGAACGGGTCATCCGGGAATTGATGGCGAGCGCGGAAAATGTGTTTGCGATCATTCTCGATTTCAGCCGGGTGCCGAATCTCGATCTGGTTTCGAATCGGTTGTTTCTCGAGACGTTTGATGTGTTAGTCGCGCGCGGGGTCTGGCTTCACATCACGCACAGCTATCATCTGCCATTGTTAGGACGCGCGGCGCGGAAACGCTACGGAGAGAACGCTCCGGCGAAGTTGCGCTGGGAGCAGGATGCGGACACGGCGCTGGAGTTTTGCGAGAACCGGTTGCTAGAGGAACTGGGCGAACGGCGCTCGTCGGATCAGCCAGTGGAATTGGAGGAATGCGAGCTAGTCCAGGGATTCAGTCACGGAGAGCTAGAGGATTTGCGGGAACTACTCGAGCCGGTGCGTTTTCCTCCGGAGAGCGTCGTTTTTGAAGCGGGAGCGGCGGCGGGAAATTTGCTAATCATTCTTCAAGGGAAGGCCAGTATCTGTTTACGACTGGATTCGGGGTTGAATTATCGGGTTACGACTTGCACGCCGGGGATGACGTTTGGCGAGATGGCGCTGCTCGACGGGGCTCGGCGCTCGGCGACGGTGTTGGCGGACACGGAGATTCTGGCGTTGTCGCTTTCAGACGAAAATTTCCATCTGCTCGAGCGGAATTCACCGACAATTTATTCGAAGCTCGTGGCGAACATCGCGCGCTCCCTCGCGGCACGCCTGCGCAAACAAAACGCCAGCGTGCTAACAAATTCGTAGCGGGCGCAAGCTAGGAAATCAGGCGGGCTGGCAGGTGGGGCACCAGCGAGTCGTGCGGCCGCCGACGGTGGCGGTGCGGAGGGGAGTTTTGTGGCGCGGGCAGCGGCCTTTCGCAGTCCAACGTTCGTGGAAAAGCCAGCCGCGCGGAGGGTCGCCGTGGTGGTCTCCCGCAGAGTTGCCGATGGTGGCGAGGGAGATTTTCACGACTTGTTTGATCTCGCGATGGAGCTGCGTGATGACGTCGTTGGGGAGTCCGCCGGAGCGGCGATCGGGGGTGAGGGCGGCGCGCCAGAGAATTTCGTCGGCCATCCAGTTGCCGATGCCCGGGAAAAATTCCTGCATAAGGAGAACGGCCTTGAGCGGTGCGCGGCCTCTCCGTTCGAGAATGGCGGCGAGTTTCTTCGCGGTGAAACTGCGGTCGGTCAGTTCGGCGGGCAAGGCGTCCCACCAAACGGGATCGGTGGGTCCAGCAGAAAAGCGGACGCGGCCGAAGAGGCGCGGGTCGCGGAAAACGAGGGCGCGTTTGTTAGTATAGAGCACGAGGTGATCGTGTTTTTCCGGTGCAAAATCCGAAGGGGCGGCAAACATTTCCCCGGTCATACCGAGATGAATGCCGAGGGTGGCAGTGGAAAAGCGGAAGAGCATTTGCTTAGCCTTGCGATCGGAGTTGAGGAATTTCGCGCCGGTAAGAGTGGAAGTAATTTCCTCCGGGGTGCTGCCGCGGAAAACACGTTTTGCGCCGTGGAGATGGACGCGGAGAATGCGTTCGCTGAGTCCGGGCGACCAGCGTTTGCGATACCATTCCACTTCAGCGAGTTCGGGCATGGATGGGAAGAGTTGAGAGTTGAGTGTCTGTTGTTGAAAGTAGGAAGCGGCTACGCAGTATTGGGTGGGACTCTCAACTCTCAACCCTCGTCTCTCAACTTTTTGGAAGCGGTGCGTTTTTCGAGGAAGAAATCTTGGAGCATGGCGCGGCATTCGTCCTCGCGAACGCCGCTGGTGATCTCGCAACGGTGGTTGAGCTGGGGCATTTGCAGGATGTTGAGGAGTCCACCGGCTGCGCCACCTTTGGCGTCGCCGCAACCGAAGATGACCCGCCGCAATCGGGCGTGGACGAGCGCTCCGGCACACATCGGGCAAGGTTCTTTTGTTACGTAAAGATCGCAGTCGGCGAGCCGCCAGTCTTCCAGGACACTTTCTGCTTGAGTGATGGCGAGCATTTCGGCGTGGGCGGTGGCGTCTTTGAGCGTCTCGACCTGATTCGACGCACGGGCAATGACGCGGCCCTCTCGGACCACGACAGCTCCGACCGGCACCTCGTCGGCTTCGTAGGCGCGGCGGGCCTGGCGCAAGGCTTCGCCCATGAAATAGAGGTCGCTGGCGAGATCGATCAGTGGGGCGGGGGAATCCGGGATGTTTTCGGGCTCGGTCACAGCCGAGAATGTAGAGGCGGATTTTTCAGATTGCGACTCCATACCGTCTGGGGTTGAATGCGGCTCGATGAAACCGCTTCTAATTGCCCCGAGTCTGCTGGCTTCGGATTTTGGCCGACTGGCGGAGGAGGTGCGGAGTGCGGAGGCGGCCGAGGCGGATTGGCTGCATCTGGATGTGATGGATGGGCATTTTGTCGATAATATTTCGTTTGGTCCGGCCTTTGTGCAGGCAGTGAGCGCGGCGGCGACGGTGCCGTTGGATGTGCATTTAATGATTACGCGACCGCAACATTTTTTTCCGCGCTTCACGGCGATTGCAAGGAACATCACCGTGCACGTCGAGGCGGAGCACGATGTGAGCAAAACGCTCGCCGCGATTCGCGAGGCGGGTTGCACGGCAGGTCTGGCGATCAGTCCCCCGACTCATCTTGAGGCGGTGCGGCCGTTTCTCCGGGAGATTGATCTTTTGCTCATTATGACGGTGAATCCGGGTTACGGAGGGCAACCGTTCATGTCGGAAATGCTGGAAAAAATCGAGCAAGCAACTTTGTGGCGCGAGGAGTTGGGGCTGGATTTTCATATTGAAGTGGATGGCGGAATTTATCCAAAAACGGGGCTGCTCTGCCGCGATGCGGGGGCGAACGTGCTGGTTGCGGGCAGTTCGGTCTTTGGTGCGACGGACCGATCCCAAGCCGTGACGGAGTTGAGGGAGGAATGATGTTGGCGACCGAATTTCTTTCTGTGATCACGGTTTTGCGTGGCAACGCGTTTCTGTCGGTTCTGGCCGGTCTGGTCGTTTTCTTGATTGGGCATCTGTTAGGGCGCCTGCTGAAAAAGCGGACCGGAGTGCGGATCGGATTTATCTACCAGATTTTCGCCGCGGCCATGGGTGCGTTGGCCAGCATCTATCTTTTTGGAGCGCCGCTCATCCTCACGAGACATCTGCTCTCGCTCGCGCAACTGACTGGGGCGTTTGTCCTCGCCGCGATGCTCAACCGCTATTTCTGGGAGTTGTATTTCATCCGCAGCGGGAAACCGGCGGCGCCAAAATTCTTCAGCCAAGTCTCGTCGCTGATCGTGGTGCTCGCGGCGTTTTTGCTTATTATTACGGTGAACTATCACCAATCCGGCGTGATCAGCACCGTGCTAACGACGGGCGGAGTGCTGGCGCTAACGATCGGTCTGGCCCTGCAGGATTTGCTTGGAAACATGATCGCCGGATTCACGATTCATTTCGGCCAGCCGTTCAAGCTTGGTGATTGGCTGATTCTCGATGACAAGCATGTGGAGGTGATGGAAATCAACTGGCGCTCGACCCGCTGCCGGACCAATGACGATACCTACCTCGACGTGCCAAATACGCTCATCGTGAAGCAGACGGTGATGAATCTATATTATCCCGAAAGGGTGCACGCCATTCGAGTCCAAGTCGGTCTCGACTATGCAACGCCACCCAATCTGGCGAAGGAATGCCTGATGCGCGCCGCACTCGGATGTGACGACGTGTTGCGCAAGCCTGAGCCGTATATCTACCTGACGAACTTCGGCGAATCGACCGTCGATTACGAGGTGAAGGTTTTTATTTCCAATCATGCCAGATATCCGAAAATCACGGACGAGATCCGGACTAACATCTGGTATGAACTGAAACGTCGGAATCTGGATATTCCATTCCCGCAGAGAGTGGTCGAACTCCATCGGGCGAAACCCAAAGTGGCGAACGATTTTCCACCAAAAATCCGGGATGTTCTGAAGAAGAAAGACACTTTTTCATTTCTCACCCGCGAGCAGTTGAACCACTTAACCGAGAACTGCCACGGAGTCGTTTTCGGACGGGGCGAGCGGATCATTCAGCAGGGCGACCCCGGGGAATCGATGTTTGTCATCATTTCCGGAAGTGTTCGCGTGCTGGTGGACGCGAGCGGAACCAGCACCGAGGTGGCGCATTTAAAGGCGGGTGATTGTTTCGGCGAGATGTCGCTCATGACTGGGGAAAATCGCAGCGCGACGATCGTGGCTGCGGAGGACACTCTGGTCGGGGAATTGCCGAAGGAAAACATGAGCCGCCTGCTGAAGGAAAACGAGCGGATGCTGGAAAAATTGAGCCAACTGCTCGCGGAGCGGAAACTGGCCACCGAGGGGCATCTAGCGGAGACCATGGAACGCGGCCAGCGCCTCGCTCTTACCCGCAGCTTGAAGGCGACTTTCCTCGGGCGTCTGCGGACATTTTTCGAGCTCTGAGAACCGCAGGAAGCTCCTCACGGAAGCTCGTCGATCTGGCGGATGCGATCGATGTGCCTTCCGCCCTCGAACGGCGTGGAGAGAAAAAGGCGGACGATTTCCAGTGCCGTCTCGAGGGGCATCATCCGCTCGCCGAGCGATAGGACATTGGCGTCGTTGTGCCGGCGGGTGAGGATGACACTCTCCGTGTTCCAACACAGGCCACAACGCACGCCGGGGGTGCGATTGGCCGTAATCGCCTCGCCGTTTCCGGAGCCGCCGAGGACGATTCCTCGTTCGAATTCACCCGCTGCGACCGCCTCGGCCACCGGGCGGATAAATTTCGGATAATCCACTGGTTCGACCGAGTGCGTCCCGAAATCCCGCACCTCGTGGCCTTCGCGGGTTAGGAATTCAATAATGGCGGTTTTGTAGGTAAACCCGGCGTGATCGGATCCAATGGCAATTTTCATAAGGCGGATTTTCGTTCCATCGCGTGAGAGAAAGGTTCTGATTGCTGAATTCCCCTAATCTGCTAAATAAAATTCTCGCAAACAAGCGTTCGTAGCTCAACTGGATAGAGCGCCGCCCTCCGAAGGCGGAGGTTGTGGGTTCGACCCCCGCCGAACGCATGGGCGATTTTCTGGAAAATCTCGCTTGCGGGCCTTCTTCATCTGTGGAAGACTGCTGACCCGTTTGAAAATACGGGTTCATTCCATGTCCTACGCAATCATCAAAACTGGCGGAAAACAATACCGCGTGACTACAGGTCAATATTTCGACGTCGAGAAACTGGACATCCCAGTCGGCGAAAAAGCGACTTTTTCCGAGGTGCTTTTCCATTCTGACGGCAAGAAACTCACCTATGGCGCTCCTCACATCGCCGGCGCTTCTGTCGTCGCCGAGGTGCTCGACCAGCATAAGGACAAAAAAGTCATTGCCTACAAATACAAACGCCGTAAAGGTTATCACCGCACCGTGGGTCATCGCCGTAAGCTGACTCGGGTCAAAATCGAGTCCATCTCTCTCTAACTTTCAAATCTTTCATCCAGCAAGGTCATGGCACATAAAAAAGGACAAGGCAGCGTTAAAAACGGGCGGGACAGCGTCAGCAAACGTCTTGGCGTCAAAAAATTCGGCAGTGAATCCGTTGTGGCGGGCAATATCATCCTGCGCCAGCGTGGAACCAAGTTTCACCCTGGCAAAAATGTCGGCTTGGGACGTGATTACACGATCTTCGCGTTGACGGATGGGGTGGTTCGCTTCGACCGCGCAGGTCGGCGCGTAAACGTCGATACTGTTTCCTCCAACTAAAGAACAAAAAATTCCCTCCCGCAGCAAAACCGCGCTCCAAGTTATATGGGGCGCGGTTTTGTATTTTATCGGGAGACCGGTTTTTCATTTTGTGGGGTGGGCCGTAAAGAAATCAGACTTTAACGCGTTCGGTGGCGCGAGTTTAGCTTCTCCGGCGCGGTATGATCGCTTTGTCTAAAATCCGCCACTTTTTCCTCCTCCTCGTCTTCCTCGCTGCGGGCGCACTCTCCGCATCCGCAGCCGAAACCTACATCGCGGTGGCAGCCGCCTACGAACCCGAAGTGCTTGCCTTCAAAAAAGCCTTCGTCTCCGCTCAAACCAAGACCTCGGAGCGCACGATCCACGGGGTTAAATTCGAAATTCTCGATTACCGGGGAAAGAAGCTGCTCTTTTTCCCGACCGGAATGAGTTTGACCAACGCGGCCATGACTACGCAATTGGCGTTCGACTCATTTCCGGTTTCCGCCTTTCTTTTTGCAGGTATCGCGGGCGGCATCAATCCCGGCTTGCTCCCTGGGGACGTGACCATTCCGGCCCGTTGGTATTACCACGGAGAAGCGGCCTATTTTAACCCGAAACCGGAGGGCGGCTACGAGATCGCGCCTTACTTCAAGAAGCGGTATCCGAATTTTGGCTATCAATTTCCCGACGATGTGTTCGTCATCCGTTCTGGCATGGACAAGCCGATGCAAAAAGCGTTCTTCGAGGCTGATTCGAAGCTGCTTGCAACGGCTCGCAAGGCGCTCAAAACAACCGCACCCCTTCTCGTCGGCAACCGAAAAGCGACGCTGAAAATCGGCGGCAACGGCGTCGCTGGCACCGTCTTCATGGACAACGCAAAGTATCGCGAATGGGTCTGGAAAACCTGGCGGGCTGATTGCCTCGACATGGAGTCCACGGCCCTTGCCCAAGTCTGTTGGATCAACCGCAAACCCTGCCTCATTGTTCGGGCTCTGAGCGATCTCGCTGGCGGACAAAAGGGCCTGAACCAGATCGATCACTTCGAAACCATCTCCTCGGACAATGCCGCCACCGTGCTCCGTCGGGTCGTCGATGCCTTGTAAAGCATGAGCAGAAAAAGTCGCATTCTGGACAAATTTAACCAATATTTTTCATCGCAAGAAGTCGCGCTCTTTCTATGTTGCCCCGCATTGGGCGGTCGAGTAGCTACTGGCACACCATTTGCTGACATAACCGTGCCAATCCAAAACCTATTATGCCTACCAACCGAAAAACCCTGCGTTATCAAACTGCGTTAGCCGTCCTCGCTGCGCTCTCCGCCTTTCCTGCCGTTGCGCAGGATGCTGCCAAACCCACCGGTGATCCCACCATCGACACCATGCTCGTGACCGGCGCCGAGGTGCCGATCTCCGATTCCATCATGCCGACTGTGCGTCCGTACAGCGCGGCCTTTGGCGTGGATCAAAATATCCAAGACGTGCCCCGCAACGTGACGATCATTTCTCGCGAGCAGCTCGACGCCATTAGTATCCAAGACGTTCGCGATTTCTCCAAGCTGACCTCTTCCAGCTACACGACGAGCAACTTTGGTGCTCCGGCCAATCCTAGCTTGCGTGGTCAATACGCCGACGTCTTCGTCAACGGGATGAAGAAATCGCTGACCAACAACGGCAACGGTATGCCGGTCAATTTCAATTCCGTCGAATCCGTGGACATTTTCAAAGGCCCGCCGACCGTCATTTACGGCGTGTCGAATGGCTACACCGGTGGCTTCATTAATTTCGTCACCAAGAAACCCTATTTCGGTAAATTCCAAGGCTCCGCCAGCTTTACATTGGGCGAATACGATCAGAACCGTTGGAACCTCGATATCGGCGGTCCGATCATTGCCGACAAGCTCGCTTATCGCGTTTCCTACTCCGGCGAGGAATCCGGCAGCTATTACGAAAACGGCGACAAACACACCCAAGCCATCTACGGCGCTATTACTTGGACTCCATCTTCCAACTACACCCTCGATTTGAACGCCGAAATGTTCTTCGCGGATTACGTGGAAAACTTCGGCATCAACCGCGTCACGCAGGATTTGGTCGATAACAATAAATACATCACAGGATTCGTTGGCGACCAAAACGGCGACGGTAAAATCGATAATCGCGACGTCAATGGCGGCTTTAACTCCGTCATTCTCGGGAAAACCATCACGATTGACCGGAGCACGCGTCTTCTTGCTCCTGGCGACGGTTCCTACGGCCGCAGCTTCAACCTGCAAGCCATCCAAACCTTCAATATCGCGGATAACTTCACGATCGTGAACAACACCCTCTACCAGTGGGTCAAGCGTCAGACCAAGTCGTCCTATTACTACTCGGAAATCATCGACCCGGCGCAGTCCATCGAAAACCGCACGGAATTCCGTCTCGACTTCGACACCCCATACGGTTCTGCCAAGCCAGCTCCCGCCCCGATGGGCAAAGACAGCGGCATGTCGAAAGACGCCAAAACAGTGGCTGTCGTAGAAGAGAAGATTCCTTCGTTGAAAACCCAAATCAACTTCGGTTTGGATATTCGTTACCAAGAAGTCACCGCCTTTAACGACTTCAATAACGAACCCGCCAACGCTTGGGATCTGAGCCGTCCTCGCTCGGAAGTTAACTACGTGAACTACAGTCAGGGCGGTTCCGTTCCAGTTCCCGGTTATTCCGGTCGGTATGCAACTCCCGGTATCGATTCCACGAACGGCGGCGATACCAATCGCTCCCGTCAGTTGTTAGTGTCACCTTTCTTGCAGACCGACTTCAAGTTCACCGATCAGCTTTCCTTGCTCTTGGGTGCGCGTTTGGATGTCCTCTATGTGGAAACGATTGACCCGCTCTTTAAGAAAAACTACGTCGAGCGTTTTCAAGGTTTGACGAATGAACAACGCGGCTTCGACGGCGAAGACAGCACGGTGGTTGGTATCCCTAACTTTAACATCAGCCCGTCCTACAAACCGTTCCCATGGTTGACCACCTACTTCACCTACAACTACAGCCAGTCCACCGCTTCGGCGAATGGTGGTGGTTTCCCGGCTGTTGGCAGCAACATCGACGTCCAAGGTCAACTCCGTCGCGAGAGTGAGTTGTTTGAGTTCGGCGTAAAGGCGAGTCTCTTAAACGACACGCTCTTCATTGGTTCAGCTCTCTTCCATCAAACCCGCGTCGTGCAGACCTTGGGTTCGGGCTCCAATGCTCTCGACGTGGATGGTTTTGAAATTGAAGCCAACTATCAACCCAATAAAAACTTCTACGCAACCGTCGGTTACACCTACTTGGATGCGCAGTTGAAAGATCAAGTGCCCTTCTCGGTTCAGCAATACACCATTGATGATCCCAATGCGGCGTCCTTCTTCCCTGGTAGTGTCGTTACCGATACCTTCGGCGGCGTCGGTCCAGCCTATGGAAAGGGCGACTACGAACAGCCCGGCCTTCCTGACCATCTCTTCAATGGTTTGGTCAGCTACAGCTTCGACACCAGCATTGGTAAGTTCGGCATCATCCTAGGTGGCGTCGTTACCGGCCAATACAACTACGACTACCTCGGTAAAGTCGTCATCCCTTGGCAATACAGCATCGACGCAACGGCGTTCTACAAGAACAAATACTTCGAGGCCAAGATTGCCTGCTTGAATGCAACCGACGAGGAAAACTGGTCTCCTGCGAACGCCGTTTACGCGCTCGACTCGATCACACCTGACCTTCCCCGCCGCTTCGAGGGAACGATCACCATCAAGTTCTAATCAAAAGAATCACCAGCGATTGGTTGGGTAGGGAAACCGGGTTCCCCAATTGATCGTGTAGCTTGCAATGGCTCCGCCGCTGAAAAAGTAGCGGAGCCATTTGCATTAAAAATGTAATATGACACACAAAAAATACTCCATTTTTCAGATATGGCTCCTAGCGATTGGCTTAGCCTCACCGCTCCAAGCCGCTGAACTCATTCGTCCGAAAATCGTCGTCATCGCCACCTTTGAAATTGGCAAAGACACGGGCGACATGCCCGGAGAATTTCAGCTCTGGGTCGAGCGCGAAAAACTCGCCAACCCGATCACCGTTCCCGGCGTCGATCATCCGGTGCTATCGAACGAAGCCGGCGTTTACGGCGTCGTTAGCGGCACCACCGTCCGTTCGGCCATGCAGATCATCTCCCTCTTGAACGACCCGCGCTTCGATTTTTCCCACAGCTATTTTCTCATTAACGGCATCGCCGGGGTCGATCCCGAGAACGGCACCACTGGCACTGCGGCTTGGGCCCGCTGGGTCATCGACGGCGACATCGCCTACGAGATCGACTCCCGAGAGGCGAACTCCGATTGGCCATACGGCATCGTCCCCATTGGCGGGAAAAAGCCCAACACCATTCCCGATGACGCTCCGTGGGCTCCGAAATCAATGGCCTGGAAACTCAACCCCGCCCTTGTCCAGTGGGCTTACCAACTCACCAAAGACACGGTCATTCCCGACACTGACACGGCCAAAACGCATCGCGCCAAATTCACCGCCTGGCCCGCCGCGCAGAAGCCGCCGCAAGTCGTCCTCGGCGACAGTTTCGGCTCCTGCCGTTATTGGCACGGCACGACGATGACGAAATGGGCGAACGACTGGACCAAACTTTACACGGGCGGCGACGGCGATTTCGCGATGTCGAACATGGAAGATCAAGGCATTGCCGCCGCCTTGGAGCGTCTCTCCAAGATCGGCAAAGTCGATTTCCAACGTGTTCTCTTCCTCCGCACCGGGAGCAATTTTTGTATGCCGCACCCCGGCCAAACCTCCGCCGAGAGCATGACCGAGGAATACGCCGGCATGTTACCCGCCCTCGAATCTACCTACCTCGCGGGCAGCCAAGTCGTCGAAGAACTCCTCAAAAACTGGGAAAAATACGAAACCAACCCTCCTAAATAAATAATCGTCCGCAGATTACGCAGATTTCCGCAGATTAAAGACAACTCATTCAGTGCCAAAAAATCTGCGTTAATCTGCGAAATCTGCGGATAATCTTAAACCTAATCCATGCTCGAATCCTTCTTCCAACTTAAAGAAAACGGCACCACCGTTCGCCGCGAACTCACTGCCGGCCTCACCACTTTTGCCGCGATGGCCTACATTTTGGCCGTCAACCCCGGCATCCTCTCGGCCGCTGGCATGGACAAGGGCGCCCTCATCACAGCGACCGCGCTCGCCTCGGCTCTGATGACTTTGGCGATGGCTTTCATGACGAACTACCCGCTTGCGCTCGCTCCGGGCATGGGGTTGAACGCCTTCTTCGCCTTCACCGTCTGCGGAGCGATGAAGATTCCGTGGCAGGCCGCGCTCGGTATGGTCTTCTGGGGCGGAGCGATTTTTATGCTTCTCTCCGTTTCTGGTATTCGCAAAAAACTGGTCGATGCGATCCCGATGGAACTCAAACTCGCCATCACTTGCGGCATCGGCCTTTTCATCGCCTTCATCGGATTGAAAAACGGCGGCATCGTCGTGGGAAACCCGGCCACATTCGTCGGGCTCGGCAATTTCCACGCGCCCGGCCCTTGGCTGGTGATCGGAGGCCTCGTCCTCATCGCTACGCTCGTCGCCCGTAAGGTGCGCGGAGCCGTCGTTCTAGGCATTCTCGCCGTTACTCTCGCAGGCCTCTTCATACCCGCTGGTGCTGGAATGATCACCACCAAACCCGAAGCCCTTTTTGCCTGGCCCTCCTCGCTCGCTCCCACCTTTTTGAAGCTTGACCTCTCCTTTCTCTGGACGCATCCGCATGTCGCCATCCCGATTATTCTCGGGTTCCTCTTCGTCGATCTTTTTGATAACATGGGCACCCTCATTGGCGTCTGTAATCGCGCCGGATTACTCGATAAAAACGGCAGCTTGCCAAAAATCGGCCAAGCCTTCACTGCCGACGCCAGCGCAGCGATGATCGGCTCCTGCCTGGGTACGTCCACGGTCACGAGCTATATCGAATCCGCCGCTGGAGTCGAGGAGGGAGCGCGAACCGGCCTCTCCAGCGTCATGGTTGCCCTTTGCTTCCTCCTAGCATTATTCCTGAATCCGCTCATCGCCATCATTCCCGCAGTGGCCACGGCTCCGGCTCTGATCATTGTCGGAATTTTCATGATGCAGGGCATATTGGACATCGACCTGCGCGACTTCAGCAAGGCCGTCCCCGCCATTGTCACCATGATTGCCATGCCGCTCACCTTCAGCATTAGCGAGGGTATCGCCTTAGGATTCTTGGTTTATGCCGGCTTGAAGTTGTGCCTCGGCCGGGCCCGGGAAGTGACCCCGCTGGCGTGGATCTTGGCTGCTTTGTTCCTAGCCCACTTCATCTTCCAAGGCCCCGGTGCCTAAGGTGTTCGGCGGAGGTGGAATCGGTCAGGTTAGATCCATCTCAATCGAAAAATCCGCAGTGCCCGGAATCAGTTCGAATGAATCCGCAGTCAACCTGTGAAGGTTATCCACCCCGGTGAGGTTCGTCACTTTGCCTCCGTGGATGACGATCGCGAAACGTTCCCGTCGAAACTCAGGATAGCCTTTCCCGGAAACCGTTGCCTCGATTCGCACGCGGGCACCGTCTTTTCGGAGAACAAATTCCGTTCGCCAAAAGCCTCCTTCGCGAATCGCAAAACTCTGTCCGTCATCTTCCTGCAAAAACGACCGCGTGACGCTGTCCTCGCGGGGTAGGAAGACGTGCAGTTCTATCGTCGTGGGATGATAATCCATGGTGGACTTAGGAGCCGATGGCCACATCGGGATAATCGTGCCGCCCCGGGCATAGACCGGGATGTAATCCATCGGTGCTGCGGCCACGACAAATTGTTTTCCGGAAAAAACTTCGCCGGTCTGCCAGTGATGCCAAGTTCCGGCGGGCAGATAGACCTGACGCTCGGTGCAACCCTCGGTGTAGATCGGGGCCACGAGCAACGCGTCGCCGAAGAGGTATTCATCATCGATCTCGCGGGTGGTTAGGTCACTCTGAAAATCGAATAGCAACGGGCGCTGCACTGGCGAACCTGTTTCGGCGGCCTGACAAAAACTGGCGTAAATGTAAGGCATCAACCGATAACGCAGATCAATCGCAGCTTTACAAAGCTTCTCGACGATCTCTCCAAAGACCCACGGATATTGGTCGGCTTGGTTAGCGCTGTTATGGTTCCAGCAGAACGGCGTGAGCGCTCCGTATTGATACCAGCGGACTAACAATTCTGGGTTAGAGTTTTCCATGAAGCCACCGATGTCTGCGCCGACAAACGGTTGGCCAGAAATGCCGAGGCCGAGCGCCATCGGGATACCCATCCAGAGATGTTCCCAGCGCGACATGTTGTCGCCGAGCCAGTTCGCGGCATAGCGTTGGATGCCAGCGGAGCCCGCCCGCGAAAGCACAAAAGTGCGTTTGTCAGGCATGGCCGCGAGCAATCCCTCGACGGTGCCCATGGCCATAAGCAAGGCGTATTGATTATGATAGCGGGCATGGGGAGCGCGACCCCCATCGAAGCGCATCGCGCCGTCCGGAATGTCGCCAGTCGCTGGTTCGTTCATGTCGTTCCAGATACCAGAAAGGCCTGAGCGGACGTGTTTAGCATTCAGTTCACCCCACCATTTTCTCGCCTCAGGTTTGACGAAATCGGGAAAGGCGGTGCGCCCCGGCCAAACTTGTCCCAGATAAATCGCGCCGCCCTCTGTTTTACAAAGCACATCCCGCTGCACCGCTTCGTCAAAAACGGCATAGCCATGTTCATACTTCACCCCTGGGTCGATGATGGTAACAACGCGGAATCCGTCTCCCCGCAATCTCGCGATCATCTCCTCCGGAGTGGGAAAACGTTTCCGGTCCCAGGTGAAGACGCGGTATCCGTCCATGTGATCGATGTCGAGCCAGATGACGTCGCAGGGGATTTCCGAGGAGCGCATTTTTTCGGCCAGTGCTTCGACTTTTTCCTGGGTGTAGGCAAACCAGCGGCACTGGTGGTAACCGAGTGACCAGAGCGGCGGCGGTGAAATTCTTCCAGTCAGCCAAGTATAAGAGGCGAGAATGTCCCGCATTGAGGGACCTGCGAAAAGATACTCCGTGTATTGGCCGCCCTCGAAGTGGAAGAGATACTCCTCGGGGTTAACCCATTCGAAGCGGCCGCGGTAACTGTTGTCGATAAAGAAGCCGCTCATGGCCGCATTCTGGATCGGCATATGATAGAAGAACGGAATCGAAATATAGTAAGGGTCGAATTCCGTGCTGGTCGGGTCGGTAGGAAGACTTCCGTCGGAAGTATCGGTGATGCCGCCGGCCAGGCTGGGGGAGAGAACGTCGGAATTCCAGAGGGCAAAGTTGCGCCCGCGCCGGTTGAAGCGTCCGGTTTTTTCCCCGAGACCGTAAAACGCATCCTCGCGTTTGCAGCGGCGGCGGACAACGAATTCGTCGTTTAACGTCGCGTAAGCCCAGCCGCGGCCCTCGTTGTCCACGTGGGTTTGAAGCAGGAAACTTCCATCCGCCCGGCGGGCCTCGATCACGAAGGGTTCCCGGTAAACGGTTAGGCTCATGGCAGAGGTTCTCACTGTGATTTCCTTGTCGTTATTTTCCACTGAGAAACCAGCCTGCACGTTGACGAGGTCGGCGCAGACCGCGTGGGTCGGTGTTTCGTCAAAAACGCGATTGCGCGAAATTTTCAGGCGGATGACATCGTCGCAAAGGACGTCCACCCGGAGCATTTCGTGCTCGTGCGTGCCCAGTTCGACTTCGATTCCGCGGCCGGTGGTTTGAAAGCCGGTGACGCGGTCGATGCATTGAAAGAAAGTGGTGTTCATAAGATGGGCTGCTGACGAAATGCGCGCGGGCAGTAAAGAGGAGGCCGTAACGGCTCGATGTCGACTGAAAATGCTTTGAGCCGTTAACCCAATAGGGCGACGGAGTGTGCCTTTCCGGTTGCACCATGGCGCGGATAATCGTTAATTGGCGGTCCTGTGAGCATCCAGCCAAGCGAAATCATCTATCTCGACAATAACGGAACGACTGCCGTCGATCCTGCCGTGGTGTTGGAAATGATGCCTTACTTGACCGATTTCTACGGCAACCCGAGCAGCGCCTACGGCTTCGGCACGCAGGTCAAGGAGGCGATCGAGACCGCCCGCGAACGCGTTGCCGCGCTGCTCGGTTGCAGCACCAGCGAGATCATTTTCACCAGTTGCGGTACGGAGTCGAACAACGCTGCCATCGCCTCCGCTCTGTTGATCGACCCCGATCGGCAGCATGTCGTGACCAGCGCGGTCGAGCACAGCGCGATCATGAAACATGGCGAGGCGCTCGCGCGGCGCGGTGTCGAAGTCACTTGGCTGCCCGTCGATGCGCTGGGTAATATCGACCTAGCCGATCTGGAAGCCGCAGTCCGTGACGATACGGCGATCGTCTCCCTAATGTGGGCGAACAACGAAACCGGCGTCCTTTTTCCAATCGAGAAAGCTGCTGAAATCGCTCGGGCCAAAGGCGCGCTTTTTCACACTGACGCGGTGCAAGCGGTCGGAAAAATCCCAATTAATCTGGCGGATTCGAAAATTAATTTCCTCTCCGTTTCGGGTCACAAGTTGCATTGCCCGAAGGGTATCGGCGTTCTCTACGCGAACCGCAAAGCGCGTTTTAATTCCTATCTACTCGGCGGTGGACAGGAAAATGGCAAGCGCGCCGGCACGGAGAATGTGCCCTATATCGTTGCACTCGGTAAAGCGGCGGAAATCGCGCAAGCGGCGATGGACTTCGAGAATTCCGCGGTCAAAGAACTGCGCGATCATTTTGAAAAAACGCTCCTCGCCTCGCTCGACGGTATCGAGGTCAACGGCGACCGCGAACATCGCCTGCCTAACACGAGCAACCTCGCGATCAGCGGTGTGGAATCCGAAGCGTTGCTCATCTTACTCGATCAAAAAGGCATCTGCTGTTCCGGCGGATCGGCCTGCACGACCGGATCGCTCTCTCCGTCGCATGTTTTAATGGCGATGGGTTTCTCAACGGAGCGCGCCCGCAGCAGCGTGCGTTTTTCCTTCAGTCGCACCAACACGCGGGCGGAAGTTGACCGAGCGTTGGAGATTGTGATCACAACCATCCGAAAACTGCGAGCACTGCAACCAGTGGCCTAATTTTCGCTGCTGTCGTCCGAGCACCGGATGTCGCCCAGCAGGATGTCGAGTGCGCCTATTGATTTCTGGATCTCGACCAGAGAAATCCCAAGCGAGATGATCATTAGGAGCAGGCTGATCACGAAAACGACCTTGCCCGCAAAGATCCAGCCGGCAAAGAGGAAAAACATGCAGACCATGCAGAGAAGCAGACTCAGAACTCCGCAGATTTGCATGTTGCGAATGAGCCGGATGCGAACGCGCATGTTATGGATTTGCGCGAGATGAAGTTCGCTGCGATCGACGAGGTAGTCTTTGTGCAGGTTGCGGATGGTGGTGGCGAGGCCGAGATAGCGGTTCGTGTAAGCGAGCATCAGCAAGGTGATCGCCGGGAAAAGGAGCGAGGGAGTGTTTAGGTTGATATCCATGGGTCGAGTTCTAGCGAAGCAGCGTGAGGCGTTGTTTCCAAATGGTGGTGGGTCGCGCCACGTCGAAGGTCTGCCGCAGGTCGGGATGCAAGCGCGTGTAGATTTTATAGCGGAAAGGCTCCTGATGATAGACTCCGCCTAGCCAGCGCCGCACCCGGTGGTGGGCAGCGATTAGTGGGATGCATTGACGTTGCCAAACAGGCGCGCTGTCGCGGAGACGAATACGTTCGATTTCCGATTGTTCGCTGCCGCCGAGGTTCTCGCCGTGATCTGTAAATGTAGAGGTTAGCTGGCCGATGGCTTGCATAACTAGACCGCGCTCGAGCGCGCGCAATACCCACACTGCGTCGCCGACGGCTTTCCAGCTCGTGTCAAAAAACAAACCGGCTTCGTCGATCACTTTGCGCCGGAAAAAAAGACCGCAGGAAAACGAACTTAAATGGCAAACGCGGGTGTGAATGGCGAGCGGTGGCAGCATTTTTCGACTGCAAATGTAATCGCCCTCGCCGTTCACGATGACCATGTTGCCGATGGCAAAATCCGCCTCGGGATGGGCGTCGAAATATTTCGCCACGGCAGACAGAGCACCCGGCAGATATTGTTCGTCGCAGTTCAGCCACGCGAGAACGTCACCCGTCGCCCGGCGCAGACCGCGGTTGATCGCATCATACATGCCGTCGTCTTTTTCGACGTAGGCGCGGACATGCGGATGGCGCGCGAGGATTTCCGCCGTTCCGTCGTCGGAACACGCATCCTGCACGATGTGCTCGACCTCGACACCCGCTTGGTCGGCCACCGAAGCAAGGCAGAGCGGCAACCACGCCGCGCCCCGGTAGGCAGGCGTGATGATGGAAAAGCGGGTCATGCTCGACAGATAGCAGGATCAGCCGAATAGGGCAGGTAAAAACCGCCTGGGTTGCCGGTGTTTCGCTGTTTCCTTTTGGGTGTGCCAGATCATAATCATTCGCATGGCAATGAGGCGCATCCTCCAGATTTTCAGCCGCTACGGACAGTTTGGCGGCGAGGAAGGCAGCGTCACGCGCATCGGGGATGTGATGCAGGGAAGCTACGACGTGGAGTATTTTTTCGCCTCCTCTGCCGATCTTTTCCGAGCCGGTTTGCGCAACAAGCTCAAGCTTCCTGGGCGCCTTTTTTACAACCGCGAAATAACCGAACAATTGCGGCGCTATCAGAAAATGGGCCGCTTCGATCTCTGGCAGGTCCACAACGTTTTCCCCGGGATGTCGCCTGGCGTCTATCATGTGGCGGAAAAATTGGGTGTTCCGGTGGTGCAATACCTCCATAATTACCGACTCTCGTGTGCCAACGGATTTTTTCTCAACCACGGGCAGCCGTGCCAGCGCTGTATTCACGGAAACTTTCTACCCGCACTTGAGACCGGTTGCTGGCACAATAGCAAAATTGTCAGCGGTACCATGGGTGCGGTTTTACTTTCCGTTCGTTGGCAACATGTCTTTGGGAAAATCGCCCGCTTCATTGCCATCAGTCACCGGCAAAAAGAACTCCACGTCGCGATGGGCATTGACCGTGACCGGATTGATGTGATTCCCCACTTTTATCAGCCGGACTCCGCCCCGCCTCCTCCTTGTCCGCAGGGTCATGCTTTATTTGTGGGACGGCTTTCGGTCGAGAAAGGAGTGATGCCACTCCTGCGGGCATGGCAGTTGTTGCGCCGTAATGATCGCCAGCTTTACATCGTCGGAGAAGGACCGGAGCGGGAGCCGCTGGAGCGGTTCTGCCAGGAACACGGACTGGCAAACGTTGTCTTTACCGGCTTCTTGAAGGGATTCGCGATGCAGGAGATTTGGAAAGGCGCGGCATTTTCCATCGTCCCGTCAATCTGGGAAGAGCCTTTCGGCATGGTCGTTCTCGAATCCTGGGCCAGGCAGCGCCCCGTCATCGCGCATCGCCTCGGGGCACTTCCAGAGATCATCTCTCATCACGCAGACGGCTGGATTTGCGAACCTAATTCCGAGAGTCTCGCAGCTGCTTTGGAGGGCTATTTTTCGGACCCCGGACTTCTCGTCGAAAACGGCCGAGCTGGATTTGAAAAAGTGCTCCGGGATTACAACCAACAAATCTGGCTTGACCGGCTGAGGCAAACCTATGCTCAGTTAATCCCGTCCTGACCAAACTTTCCAAAATGGCTTTTCATCCCAATCCAGTTTCCGTGAAACCTTCAGGTTTCTACCACGGGTTCGCGCTTCTCGGCCTCCTCGCCATTCTCGCTGCCGATCAATGTGTGAAGGGCGTGACCATTACCCCGCCACTGGTATTGGTGGTGGCGGGATACCTCGCCCTTAAAATGCGGCCGAGGGCTTTGTTCTTTTGGGCCATCGGCTACAGCGCAGCGGCAATCTACATGATCTATCTCGACCGCGTGAATTGGGCCGTCGAAGCGAGGGACGTCCGTTTTGTAATCCGTCTTGTTTGGGTTGTCGCTGGCAGCGGGGTCGCGCTCGGGCTCTGCTTTTACCGAACCCAGTTGGAAAACAGCTATCTTCAATTGCGATCGATCATGGAGAAAATACCGATTCCTTTCGTTGTCTCGGACGATTCTGGGAACATTATCAGCGTCAATGATGAAGCGGCACGCATCTGCAACGCGTCCATTGCGGAGATGACGGGAGACTCTTACTTTAAGTATTTCGGAATCGGGAAAACCAAAGGGGACTCGATTCGGCGATACATGGAGGCGATTCAGAATCCACAGGGAGGAACACTTTACACGGAAGTCTGGCTATCGGTGCAGAACCGGTTGGTGCCGGGATCACTGGTTTCCGCGCGGTTCGGGCATTCCGACGCCACGAACTGGATCCTGACCATGCTTAGCGAGGAAAAAAAGGGCGAACAATCACGGATCGAATGAAAATACTTTTCGACCATCCCTCGCCCTTTTTTCTCGCGCATGGAGGTTTCCAAACCCAGATCGAGCAGACGAAGCGGGCCCTGGAGCAAATTGGTATCGAAGTCGAATGCGTCCGCTGGTGGGACGATGGCCAAACCGGGGACATCATTCATTATTTTGGCCGTCCATCCGGTGGTTACATTCATTTTGCCCACCAGAAAGGATTGAAAGTAGTTGTTGCCGAGCTTCATACCGGGCTGGGCTCCCGCGCTACTTCTGCCCGCCGTGTGCAAAAACTTCTCATGCGATTTTGCAAAGCAGTATTGCCTTCATCCTTCCTCGCAAAACTCGCTTGGGATGCTTATCAGAAGGCAGATGCGTTCGTTGCCCTGACTCCGTGGGAGGCCACGCTGATGAGAGAAATGTTTAATGCGCCAAACGAAAAAATCCACGTCGTTCCCAATGGTGTGGAGGAGGTTTTCTTCAACAGCTCGGGGATGGCGACAGCTCGAAAAGATTATCTTATCTGCACCGCTACGATCACCGAACGGAAGCGCGTGTTGGAATTGGCAGAGGCGGCGGTTTTGGCAAAAACGCCGATCCTCATCGCGGGCAAACCTTACACGGAGGACGATTCCTACTATCGACGCTTTCTCCTTCTTGCCGAGAAGCACCCAGACCTCATTCGCTTTCGTGGTCCGATACAAGATCGCGCGGAACTAGCTCGCATTTATCGGGAAGCCCGTGGGTTCGTCCTTCTCAGTGCGATGGAAAGCCTGAGCTTATCTGCTTTGGAGGCAGCGGCTTGCGGGTGCCCTCTCCTCCTCAGCGACCTGCCGTGGGCACGTAGCGTCTTTTCCGAACCGACATCTTTTTGTCCCATTGCGTCCACTTCGGAAACGGCCGCTGCCTTAAAACAATTTTATCAACGGGCGGAGCAGTTACCTCGTTCGCAGCCACCGCTGAAATGGGTTGAGGTCGCTCAGCAATTACGTGCGATTTACGAACGGTTGCTCAACACTTCGCGATAAATTGCGAGGTGCCGTTCAGCGATAACGCGTGGGTGGAAACGGACCAAAGCGGTTTCCTTTGCACGCTTGGCCATCGCGGTCGCCGAGTTTTCTGACGCGAAAAAATTGGTCACCGCCGACTGCATTGACTCCTTGCTAGTTGGATCGCAGAGCACGCCAGTTACCCCATCGTCGATCAACTCCGGTACGCCGCCCACCGCGCCAGCGATGACCGGCACACCTGCAGCCATGGCTTCGAGCACCACCATCGGGCAGTTGTCTTCAAGAGAGGCCAGCACAAGCAAACGAGCTTGGCTGAAATACGTTCGCAATTTTTCCCGATCGGCCAATCCGTCAAACCGACACCAAGGTCTCGAGGTGAGCAGTTCGTCAAATTCCCTAGCGTAGGGATCTCCGCCACCCTTGGAGCCTAGAAAAATGATTTGCCGCTCCCGGATCGCAGGCACGGCATCCATAGCTCGAATAAACGCATTCTGATTTTTTCGAGGAGTGATGTTTCCTACATACAAAATCTGTGAGGGTGTGACAGCCACTGGTTCGATTTCAAAGAAAGACGCATCGACCGCATTTGGAACTACCCATGTTCGAGTTGTTTGCCCGCCGACCAAATGGCGTGTGTAATCGGTGATGCAGACAACGCCATTGGTTCGAGAGAGACAAAGGCGCTCGAGTTTTTCGGCCAGCCAGTAAAAGGAAAAAGGCCGCGCATCTAGCATCTGCGCCATCACGCGCATATTTCCGTGAATGGTTAGCACATTCGGAAAGCCGGCAAACGCAGCCTCCATTGCGCAATCACGCTCGGTGCCTTGGCCGTGGACAATGTCTGGCTGAATTTCTTGTAACTTTTTTCGCACCGCTCGGATGCACCCCTGATATCCCGTGCGCAACCAGCCCACTTTTGGAGCGATCACACTGTGATACCAAATGTTAGGAGCTAGTTTGGTTGGGGACGAGACTGCTTGCTGGAGGCAGGAGATCACATGTGCCTCGACATCCGGCAACAGGGCGAAGCCTTGCAACAAAGCCTCTGGGGCGGTTCCAAATTCCGGTGTCTCGCCTGCATATTTGCGATAGTGCTCGCGATGATCGGTCGTTAAAATCGCAATTTTCAAAGTTTTTCAAAAACGCGGTTATGGCCAACTTGTAAAATTTCTCGAAACGCCTTCGGATCGATCTCCCGGGCAACCCGCGATGGACCGGGATGCCCGCCCGTGGCAAAAATGGGTGGTTGGTATTTGGTTCCTAACGCAGAGTCATCCAGAATGATCAGTCCGCCGGTTTTGACGGCGCTGGCACATACTTCCCAGTCAGCATGCGCTACTTCGTAGTCGTGATTACCATCGATGTAGATGCAATCCCAACCTCCACGTCGGATCAATTCCACGGCTGCTAGGTCCGTGGAATATCCCTGATGTAAAATAGGCGGAGGCAGGGAGAAATGAGAGAAATTACTCAGCGTATCTTCTTTGTAATCTACGTTTTTTCGATAACGGCTGACCTGGTCTCCGCTGGATGAGAAGGGAGAGATGCCGGTCACACTTCCCTTGATAGCTAGCATGCGTTGGAGCAGGGCGGCTGCACTGAGAGTCTGCCCACGATAGACGCCGATCTCGAGAAATTTGGTCGGCTTAAATTCCCGGAAAAGCAACCACCACATGACGTGAAAAGCATCTTCTCCAAAACTACGATGCTCCTGCGTGAAGTAATTCCGATGCTCTCGCAGACTTTGTGGAAGCGTCCGGTGGAAATGGAGCAGACAGGCAATATAAAAACCCGTTGGATCCGAAAGGCTAACCCCCCAGTTTTCTCGTGAGAGATCCCATTCCTGATCCTTCGAGGAACGCAGAATCTGGCGTTTGCTCCAGATCGCTTGAATGCGATAGGGAATTCTGGAAATAAAGCGGATGGCGGAGCGGAGGCGCATGGGGAGAGTTTCAACTAGGAGGATTGTGAGTTACCCAGAGTTCAGTTTCAAGAAAACGTCGCGCAAGCGTCCGTGAGATGTCTTGATGACCAGCTCACGCTACCGACAACTTAAGCCGCGTTTGCAGCACAAGGTCCAGCGGCGTCAGTTGCTCCACGCTCCGTAGGCGCGCTGCTGTTCGGAGACTTGGGTAAATCTCGCGGACATATCCGGTTTCCGCAGAGCGAAGCAGACGGATGGTTGGTTTCTCGAATCCGGCGGCTTCGATGGCGGAAAGGTGTTGATCCAAAAAGTAGCGCGTCGCCCGCCGATACTTCGGAAACATCAGGGCATAGAGCCAGTCGGGATAAATCTGAAAATCGAGCGGCGGCATCGGGTCCTCAAAAAACTCGTGACCCGACAAATCGAACTTGTGCACCATGATCGCCCCCGGCGCGAGAATCCGCGCGCAGGTCTGGTGGAATCCGTCCAGATCCTCGACGTGTTCGAGCACATCGTGGGAGAAGAGGAAATTCACCTTCTCGGGCAGCGTGGCATTCTCAAAATACTCTGGAACCACGCGCACCCGCTCCGAGTTGATCGCATGCGAGGGTTGCGCCTGAAGGGCGGCGAGGGAAATCGTTAGGTTGGGTTGGGTGGTCAGACGCTCGAGAATGGTTCGCTGCCGTTCGTCGGCGAGGATGGTCTGTTTTTCGACCAGATAGACCCGCTCGAAACCCGCTCCGAGAAAAAGTCCAGCGGTGGCGAGGCAATCGCCGCATCCGATTTCGCACGCAACGATGCGTTCTGTGGGAATGGCCGCGACTAGGCTTTCATTAAGCAACTGACAGACCCGGAGATGCCGCGCGAAAGACTGATCGCTGCCGGAGTCGAGGACCGGACTAGCGGTTTTTGCACGCCGGATAAGAAGGTTTCTCAAGCGATGTCGCAATCCGTAATACACGGCCCTCAAAGCTATCGCGGGGTGGGGGAAAGAATTCATAACTTTGCGCAGCCCATGCGGGAGAAGACTTCGAGATATTTTTTCGCAACAACCGGCGCGGACAGTTCCGCCTGCCAAGACGATGCGATAATCGCTGGATCGCGTCGTCCGCACTCCCATTCGTCCACCTCGGCAAGCAGCGCATCGCAGACATGGTCGGGTGTCCGCAGATGGGAGGTGGTTCCCGACATTTTGCTAGCGAAGTAGGAGCTGCTCGGAATCTGGGACGGCCCCACCACCGAGCAGCCGCTACATAATGCCTCCGCTCCAGCGATGTTAAACGTCTCCGAATGGGACGGGAGGAGATAGATTTTGGATACGCGCAAGTGATGATTAAGCGCATCGTGATCCAGTCGCCCGGGTTTGCTAAATTGCGCGGGAAACATGTGCTCGAGTTCCCGACCTTCCTTTTCCGCGCCGCCGCCAGCGACCACCATTTTCCAATCGGGCCGGGCTTTGAGAAACCGGATTGCGACGTCGCGCAGCAACGGCCAGCCTTTTACCGCGTCATCCCACCGACCCACGGAAATGATTTGATTTTGCTTTTCATCCTGACCCTCAAAACCCATCTGCGATGTGTCCACCGGATGGGAAATAGTTACCACTTCCGGCATGGGATTCGCCGCATACATTCGGAGAAATCTCCGCACGCGTGCAGCGGCGAGCGGTGTCTCGGCGGCATACACGCCAACGTTCGACATGCAATGCACCATGCGCTCGTCCATCAGCGCCGGGAGACACAGAAACGCGAGGCTTTTGCAAAACGCCTGCAACCGACGTGGAAAAGTTTTCACAATTGAATCGGTCAGGTCGTAATCCACCCAACCCCGGCGGAAATTATGCACGGGGTAAATGCGCGGAGACTTTACCCCGTCGGTGTCGAGTTTTTCGATTAGCGGTTTGTTGAGGCTCAGTGCGGCGAGGCGGATGTCGTGGTGTCGCGGAGCGGACCACGTGTTGAGAATGATCGCATCCGGATTCTGTTGTTTCCACCAAGTGGGGTTAGCCATTTCCGTGCGCGAGATGGTTAGTAACGGTCGACCGACTTCCGGTGGGTCGCCCTCGAGTGCGACGAACCATGCGTCAATCCCGAGATCCCGCAACGCGAGCGTGACCAGTCCAAGGTCCCGCGACCAGAACGAGCCAGTCGTCGAGTAGGGAATTGGAATCGCGCTAATTAATTTCATCGGCGAAAACCGGTGGGATTACGAGTGAGCACCGGAGGATGCGGCAAGGGAGATCAACTTTGCGGCGGTGGCTCCGTCCGAAGGCCAGGCCGCGGTCAGTGCGGACGTCTCTGGAGCAATGGCCGTATAGTCAATTTCGACGCCGGCGAATTCTTCCATAATCTTTGCAAATGAATGGCTCAGAACCTCAGAGTCGGGATCTAAGTTGGCCACTGCGGTCAGTCCGGAAGGATGGGCTGCGATCGTTTGGACAAGCAGATCGGGCCGGTATTTCCGGAGGCATGGGACCATCTTCCAGACGTCGCCACACCAGAAGTTGGATTGGCGGTCGAGTTGAGCCGAAAGACGGGTGGGCGGGAGGCAGTCGTGCAGGAAAAGAAGTGTTCCCGGACGACAAAGACGCTCCGTGTTAATAAAATCGCGCAGGGTTTGTTCGAAGGTGTGCAGGCCATCGAGGAAGACCAAGTCAATTCCACGATCCTTGAGTTTGTCCGTTAAATCTTTCTGCTCAAAAAATGCGTCACTCGTCATCGCATGAACGGTCATGTTTGAGGAAAGTTCCCAAGAGACGTGTGGCTCGGGATCGACCCCGACGGCGAGAGTGGATGGTGCGACTAGCTTGAGCGATTGTCCGGTGAAGACACCAACCTCGAAGTAAGATTTTGGTGCCATCTGCCGGTGTATTTCCTGCAAAAAGCCGATGTAACCCATCCCCGGCATGGCGACCCGGGCGAGTAAAAGGTGGCATGGGGACGAGTCGCGGAAGATGCGTAAGCCCTCAAGGGCAGCCCCGCGAGCCTCCGCTGGTTTACCGGCCGCAAGGAGAGCTTCGCCTTGATCAGCTTTCGCTTGAGCGGCGTTGCGGGCGGGCAAGGTGATTAGCCTTTTGAGGGCATTGGCGGGATTCCAATTCATGACGGGAGAGGGGGATGTTTCGTAGGTTCTGGGACGTTGTGGTGACTTCTGGGATTGTCCTCATTTTCCATACCCCATCAAGTCGAGAAAGAGTTTACGGTCTGCTTCTTTGATTGGGCTGAATTGGGGTTCGCCGGAGGTGGAATGGTTGATGGTTTGCAACTGGGTGTTGAGCACAAGGTTCACATTGCCGAGTTGGCGGTTTTTGTCGTAGAGAAAACTGTCGCCGTAGTAAATTTTCAGATCGTTTGGGATTTCAATGTAGCGCGATTTGTGGAGAAACAAGCAGCCTCCAAATCCGAAATTCATCCGTTTGGAAATGGCGATGCCTGTTCTTTGCGGATGCATCGGCTTGTTCTCCTCCCAATCCAGAATGCTCTGCTCCGATAGACCTATCACGCCATAGTGTTCCATGGCAATCCCAGCCATGAAAGTAACCGCCTCGTCTGCCAGCAGGCCATCGTCATTCAAAATCATGAGATTCGGAAAACGCGCCTCGCGGGCGCCTAGGTTCCATGCGGGGTTGACGTAGATATTTTCCTCCTGCTGGAGGATGCGCACTTTGGGAGAGGAAAAAGTGAGGTTGGTTGGGCCATTGCTGATCACGACGATTTCCCCGATGTGCTCGTTGCGGCAGAGCAACTCCATGGAGCGAAGGGTGATTTTCGGAACCCGCCAGAGCGTAGGCATGATCACGGAAAACGAAGACTCCTCCGACTCGGGCGTGCGCCGGATCAGGCGATCAAGAGGGATGCGGATCGAGTCTGGATAAAGCATCTGGCGCAGAGACTTTTTCCAGTTGCCAAGGACGGAATTCATGGGTCGGGCGGAAGTTTTGGGGTTGGCAAAGTTAAAGACAGAAGGTGATCATTTACTTTTTGTCTCCCCCTGCCAGCTTAATATCTTCGGAATGACCCGCAAATCTCATATCGCCCAATGCCTCGAACCCGGCTTGATGGCGCACGGTGGGATCGAAGTTCTCGTTCGGGAGATCATTCACGGGACCAAGTCAACGGCAGACACGTTCTTGGTATCCACAGGGACGATGCCAGAGGAATTCTTACCGCAATTTCCGTCGATTAAAGACAGTTTTTTGTGGTCCTTAACGGCTAACCAAAAGTCAGAGAGCCAGCGTCTGGTCGCGTGGTTGAAGGAGCGTCAGGTGGACCTGGCTCATTTTCATTTTGGAACCTACGGCTGGAATGCACGGTCTTGGACCGGTTGCCCGATCCCGCATGTAAGCAAGAGTGGCATACCGTGTGTCGCGACCAACCATGGGGCCTTCACGATTTTTGACTGTGTCGCACCTTACCGACCCCTCTGGTGGAAGGTGGCTTCTCTGCCGCCGTTCTGGCTGGGGAAAATGCACCAACTTTTTCATGTTCGGTGGGAGGCGACGGTTTCACTCAACGACCTAGCCTCGGTGCAACGCTGGTTTTTCCCCTTCAAAGCTAAATTCTTCCAGCTTTATCACTCGAAACTGAGCAGCGCGGAACCTTTGCGTGAATTGGAAAAACAACCGCGAATTCTCTGCCTCGGCACAATCGGAGAACGGAAAGGGCAACCAGATCTGGTGGAGGCGTTCTTGCGGATTGCAGAACGTTTTCCCGAATGGACCCTCGTCCTTGCCGGGCGGCACGGACACGAGCCCACCGTGGCTCGGCTCGAATTTCTGCTCCGAGAAAATCAGGCGCTGAGTTCACGGATCAAAATCCTGCCGGATGTAAGCGATGCGGAGGCGGCCACGCTGTTGGCAACATCGGCAGTTTTCGCCATGCCATCGACTGCAGAGGGTCTAGGGCTCTCGCTCCAAGAAGCCCAACTCCAGCAAGCGGCTTGCGTCGGGACTCGCGTGGGTGGCATCCCTGAATTGATCGAAGATCACGTGACCGGCCTGCTGGTGCCGCCGCGCAACCCTAAGTTGTTAGGTGAGGCTCTCGCGAGGCTACTGGCCGACTCGATTTTGCGGGAGAAATTCGGCAAGGCCGGACGCCAGTCGATTCTCGACCGGAAAATGACCGCTGAGGGGATGTGTGCAACATACCTGCGCCGCTACCGGGAGATCATTTCGCCAGTTCAGGAGGATGCCAAATGAGCGACCAAACGAGCAACCGGGAATTGCCGGTCTTCGTTATCTCATCGTATGAGGTTTCCAACGGTATCCTGCGCTTTGTTGAGGAGCAGGTGCAGTCGTATATTAGCGAGGGTCGCAAAGTGGTCCGCGTTAGTCTGACCGAATCGTCCGATTGCGAACTCTCGTTTGATTTACGGACTCTCCGTGGGTCCCTGCGCTGGCTGTTCTTCGCCCTTCGACGGAAACGGGCTTTAGTCGTGCTGCACTACTATAACGCGATCGTTTTTCCAGTACACGACAAGCCTGTGTCGAAACTGCTACATGCTCTGGCGTTGGCAGTGGTTGCGAAGAGAAGTTCCGACTCCTCTCTTTTTTTTCACGAGATTGAAGTGGGTGAAGGAATGGGGTGGCGGAGGCGTGCGATGATCAATCATTCACTGGGCGCCTTTCGGGTACTGAACTTTTATAGCAATGCCTTTCGCGAAAAAGTGATTGCCACCTACCCCGGGCTAGGGGTGGTTCCGTATGTCATCGTTGAGCACAGTCTTCATATGCGGCGTCTATTCACAGGCTCAAAAGCGGACGCCCGGAAGCTACTCAACCTTTCTCCCAATAAAGCAATTTTCCTCTGTCTCGGGTTTATCGCCTACACCAAGGGATTCGATCTGGCTCTTGCGGCGTTTTCCAAGGCAGGTCCCGTTGATGCGGAATTATTCCTTGTCGGTTCGGCAGGCGATAAGCACGATAACCAAGACTACCTCAGATCTCTCCTCGACATGGCCTCAACCAATCGCAACATCCATATCGCGAATCAATTTGTAGATGACACGCGCTTCGATTGCTGGATTCAGGCCGCTGATGTCGTCATTTTGCCATACCGGTTCATCTCTTCATCTGGCGTGGGGGCGCGTGCCCGAGTTTACGAAAAAAAACTAGTGACCAGTGATTTGCCCAGCCTGCGAGAAAGCCTACCCGATGCGCTCGTTTTTCGGGACGTGGATCATCTCGCAGATATCATTGGCGAGTTCGCTGGGCGCGAGAAAACAGAACTACCGCAGAATGAGTGATCCAATTCGAAAAGTCGTCAAAGGGCTGCTGGGCGTGAATCTGGCCTCGCTTGGAAAACTCCTAACCTTTGGTCCCCGTGGTTTTGCTCGGGCTTCGTTGTCCGCCTATCATGTTGCCTCCCGAATCGAGACGGAGGATCTTCGGAAAATCCCGGTGGCGAGCCTCCGCCAGATCTTAGGCGACCGAACCCCTGCGATCACGCTGAAGATGGAGCCGCTCGATGACGGAACATTGCCGCTGGATCAGGCTATTTGCTTACTGGCCATTTTGACCGCGGAGAAGCCGCAGGAGATTCTCGAGATTGGAACGTTTATGGGACATACAACCCGGCTCATGGCGGAATGTCTCCCCGCAAGTATGATTCACACCGTGGATCTTCCGTTGGAGCCAACCGCACAACTTGAGGAGTTATTACCGAAAGATGATTTCCATCTCATCAACCGCCGAATTGTTGGTCGTGATTTCAAGGGTCAACCATGCGAGAAACAAATTACGCAGCATTTTGCCGACACTGCTCAATGGGATTTTCGCGAGGCAGGCCATTCCACTTTTTTCTTCATCGACGGATCGCATACCTACGAATACTGCAAGAATGATTCCGAAAAATGCCTCGAACTTTGCGGCAGTAAAGGTGTCTTTCTCTGGCACGACTGCGACGACGATCATCCGGGCGTTGTTAGCCCAAGTTCCGCAGTTTGAGAGGGTCGATCTCGCAACCATGCGGGTTTGCGGGGTTTTTCAGTGGATTTTCGGCACTACATTTTCGATGATTTTGGAGTGACGGGGGATCTGGAGGCCGAGGTGGGCGAGGAGTTG
>JBBRPA010000037.1:0-35316 GCA_038228695.1 Chthoniobacterales bacterium | reverse complement strand
TTTCCGCGCTTTGATAAGTCGTTGGGCAATCCCGGTCGCGATCGGCCCAAGTCGCCCAGCTTTCCCAAGGTTTAAGAGCTGGGGGAATTTCTGGGACTGGGGCCGCATTCAGGGAACTGGCGATACCAAGAATCAGGAGGAGAGAACGCAAACAAGACGAGCGCATACTCCATAAACTGCCAGCGCGGATGAATGATTAGAAGTTTTTACTTCAACTCAGCCAACTTGGCGCTGATCGCTTCGAAATTCGGCAGGTCGTGGGCGTCTTCGAGGATTTCGGCGTATTGGATGACGCCCGCTTGATCGACGACGAAGGCCGAGCGTTTCGGAACGCCGCCCATGGGCAATCCGATCTGGGGTAGAAAGGAGGTGTAGGCCACTCCGTAAGCCTTCGCCACGTCGTGTTCGTAGTCGCTCAACAAGGTAATTTTAATGCCTTCCTTCTGCGCCCAGACGTCTTGGGAAAATGGACTGTCGCCGCTGATGCCGAGGACTTGGGCGTTGACCGCTTCGTAGGCTTCGAGGCCTTGGCTGACGCTGCAAAATTCCGTCGTGCAGACGCCGGTGAAAGCCATCGGGAAAAAGAGAATGACGGTGTGTTTTTTGCCAAATGACTCGCTGAGCGTAACGAGCTTGAAGCCGTCGGCGGTTTTGGTAGGAAGGGTAAGGTCAGGGGCTTTGTCGCCGATTTGGAGTGCCATAGTCAAATGTTGCTGGTGGTTAGTGGTTGTAGTTCGAGAGAAGTCTAAGGAGCGTCTGGGAGGCGTCAACCGAAAAGCCGGGTGGCGAACCGGGCCGACGATGTTAGTTATCGGTGCCGGGGAGAGGCTCGGGCGTTTCCGCCGGGGTCTCGGCGGGAGTGGCGGCGTCGGGAGTTTCCGTGATCATCGCGTCCGGAACGGTAACGGGCTGGTAATCGGGTTCGGTGCGGCGGCGGGCGAGGCGGTTCTGCTTAGCGAAGGCCCACGCTTCAGCGCTATCTTTCAGGTTCGGGGAAGCTTGAACGATGCTCGCGGAGATAGTCTGATAGTATTGGCGAAGGAGAGCGCGTTTTTCGCGTTCGGTCCGGGATTCGAAGGCGAGTTTGCGGAGAGCGTCGAGTTCGGGCCGCTCTTCAGCGGCGGTTTTAGCGGCGCGGAAGGCCTCGGTTTCGCGGCGTTTCTCGTCAGAGGTGGGGCCGGAAGGTTGGGTGACGCCCTCGGAAGGGAGCGCTTGGACCGGGAGGCCGCTCACTTCCGGCAACGGCTCGGGCGTGGGAGTGCTGAGGATGGGTTCGTCGGGGAGAACAGCTTGCTCGGTGGCTTCTTGGGAGGATGGGAGGAGGCTGTTGTCGGTCTCGGGATCGTTTGGCAGTTTCGGGCTGATGGCCAGGAGGACGGAGGCAGCACCGCAGCTGAGGATGAGAAGGACAGGCAGGATTCGGGACTTCACAGCTTGCACGATATCAAATCCAAGGCTTTTGGAAAGAATGCATTTGCGCGACGGGCTGCGGGAGCGAAAACTGGTTCCATGGTGAACCTGTCCACAACGATGCCGCTCGCGCTGGACCTAGCGCCGATCGAGGTGACGGCCGGATTGAGGCACTGCCGCGGGCTGGTTTTTTTAGATTCCGTGACCTCAGGACCCGGTCAGATCTCGATCGTCGGGATCGAGCCGGAGCAGGTGCTCGAGGGCGAGGATTGGGACATACTAGAACGGGAACTGGGCCAGCGGGCGCGGGTGACCTCCGATCACGGCCGGCCGGAGGGAGCGGCCATCGGCAACGTGACCTATGAGGGGCGTTATTGCTTAGGATTTTATGACCGGTTGCTGGTTTTCGATCATGGACGGCAGCAGTGGTTTGGCGATGCGGGGTTGCTGGAAAAATGGGCAAGCCCGGCGGTGGCGGTGCCGTCAGAGCCGCTGCGCTTTACGAGCGCAACGTCGGGCGCGGAATATTGTCGGCAGGTGGCCGAGGCGAAAGAGTGGATCGCGCAGGGCGATATCTATCAGGTGAACATTACGCACGAATTCACGGCCAAGTGGGCCGGGGACGGGTTTGCGTTGTTTGAGGCGTTGCGGCATTACTCGCCCGCGCCGTTTTCGGCCTACCTCGATCTGGGAGGAAGGGAGATTATTTCTTCGTCGCCCGAGTTGTTTTTGAAAATGAGCGGACGGCAGGTCGTGACCCGGCCGATCAAGGGAACCCGGCCGCGGGCTGGAGATCAGGAGCGAGACGAGTTGGCGGCGTATGAATTGCTAACTTCCCCGAAGGAAGTGGCGGAGTTGGTCATGATCACGGATCTGGAGCGCAATGACCTAGGGCAGATTTGCGAATACGGCAGCGTGCGAGTGACGGAACTGCTTAAGCTAGAACGTTACGAGCAGGTCTTTCATCTCGTCTCAACGGTCGAAGGCCAATTGCGGTCGGAGGTGAGTCATGTCGCGGCGCTGGCGGCGTGTTTCCCAGGAGGCTCGATCACTGGGGCGCCAAAGAAACGGGCGCGGGAAATCATCTGGGAGTTAGAGGGTCGGAAGCGGGGTGTTTACACAGGGGCGATCGGGTATTTCGGCTACAACGGGGAAAGCCAATTTAGCATCGCGATCCGGACGCTATGCGCGCAGGATGGCGAAGTGAGTTTTGCGGTCGGAGCCGGGATCGTGGCGGACTCGGACCCAGCGCGGGAATATCAGGAGACGTTAGACAAGGCGGCGGGGATTTTTCTAGCAGCGGAAAGGTTAGCGGAAATGACGCGCGACCAAGGTTAGCCAGAGCAAGACGTTAAGGGCGAGGAGGATCAGGGCCGGACGCGGATGCCGTCCGGCTGCCCGAGTGGGCGGAAAGGCCAGCCAGACGAGGAGCGGTGCGAGCAGGAACCAAGTGAGGAAATTTTGCGGGGGCGGCCAGTTTGGAGTGTTTGCGAGGGGAAACCACCAGAGCCAGAGCCCGCGAATCCGCCAAGCGACCCATTCCAAGCTCAGGTCGGTGCCTACGACTAACATTCCGGACGCCAGCGCGATTTGCCAGCGCTGGGCGTGTTCCCAAAAGTGAAGCACGGTGTAACGCGCCGCTGCGATGATGACAAACCAGAGGAGCGGCGCCGAAAATGGCACACCGAATAGTTTCGCCCCAAGGCGTCCGGTGAAGATAAAAGGCCCGAACGGCAATCCCGTGGCCACGCCCACGCCCAGAGCGAGTCCCGTTCCCGCCAGCAGGACGATGGCGGCGCGGCGGGCGACGGCGAGGTCCTCCCGGTCAACGATATAGAAATAGAGATTTGCTGCCGCGAGTACTAGCCAGACGGCCTCTGTCACTTGCAACAGCGCGACAAGAGCGGCGCGCAGGGCGGGAACGGCGATCCAATGGCTAATCTCGGCCGGTCCGACGTCGAAGGGCAGCACCACGAGGGCAAAAGCGGTCCAAGCGAGAAAGGCTAGCCACAACCAGCGACGGAGGGTAGCGGTTTTCATTCCTGCGAACCTATAACGCGAACGCGCATCGGGAGATACGAAAATGATTGGCCGCTCCGCACGTTTTCAAATACGGTGCCGCGATGTTCCCCACCCCGGATTTGGCGTCCCCGCTCGTTGAGCAGCGCTGGTTTGGCGGCAAGGGAAAAACCATCCGGGCCATCGACTGCCTAGCAGAATTATCTCTGATCGAAAACGCTGCGTGGCGTATCCTCGCGGTGGATTACACGGACGGAACCCGCGAGCTTTACCAAGTGCCCGCGAAGGGCGATGCGGACGCCTTCACCGACGGGGATTTCCGGTTGGCCGTCCTCCGTTTGCTTAGTGAGGATCAGACAATCAACGCCGGGCTGGGCGTGGTGCGGGTTCGGCGGTTTTCAGATGCGCCTGCCGCAACGACTTCGCGGCTGCTCGCGATCGAGCAAAGTAATAGTTCGGTCGCTTACGGCGCTCATTTGTTTCTGAAAGTTTTTCGTAAATTGGAAAACGGGATCAACCCCGATATCGAAATCCTCGCCCGGCTCTCGCGCCAGAGTGGCTGTGTCCGAGTGCCGGAGATTTATGCGACGCTCGAACTCGAACTCGGCGGGGAAACCTACGCGCTGGGCGTCCTCCTGGAAATGGTGACCAACCAAGGCAACGCTTGGGAAATGGCGCTGGCTGCCGCACGAGACGGACAAAATTTCCTTGGCCAGGCCGCGCTCCTCGGAAAACGCACGGCGGAATTGCACCTTGCCCTCGGGAATAGCCCGGACGATCCGGCCTTCGGCGTGCAAATTTCCAGCGAAGCTTACTGGCAACAAACGGTCGCAGAAATCTGGCGCGACACGCTGGATTTGCTCGACGTGTTGGAGGCCCGAGGCTCCTCGCTCACTGGGGAATCGGCCCGGCTCGCCCGGGAATTTGTCGCGAACGCACCCGCTGAATTGGAAAAAATCGCCTACGCCCATCCCTCTTTTCCCCTCACCCGCATCCATGGCGACTATCATCTGGGGCAGGTCCTTGCCGCCGGGGACGATTTTGTCATCATCGATTTCGAAGGAGAGCCCGCACGACCGCTGGCCGAGCGGCGCAAACACCGTTCGCCATTGATCGACGTGGCCGGAATGCTCCGATCGTTCCATTACGCCGGCTGCATGGCCGGAGTGGAGTCATGGGACGCGCCAGCGGGAGCGGCGTTTCTCGAAGCCTATTGGGGCAGTGCCCTCGGTTCGCCGGTTTTACCCGACGCAGAAACGGCCAAAATGCTGCTCGAGACCTTTCTTTGGCAGAAGAAAATCTACGAAATCCGCTACGAGTTGAACAACCGGCCCGACTGGCTCTGGATTCCCCTCAAATAAATTTGTCGCCACGGCGGAACTGCGGTTTACTCCCCTTCCCACATGAAAATCGTCGCTGTCGCCAACCAAAAAGGCGGGGTTGGAAAAACCACCACCTCCGTCAATCTCGCGGCCTGCCTCGCGGCCATGGGGCGGAAGATCTTACTGGTGGACCTCGATCCGCAGGGCAATGCGACCAGCGCCCTCGGCGTCACCGAGACCGAGGAAAAAAGCTGTTACGGCCCACTCCTCGGCGCCTCGAAATTTGCCGATAACATCATCCAGACCCGCTTCGACAATCTCTCCATCGTGCCTGCCGATCTCGATCTCGCCGGAGTGGAAATCGAAGTGGCCCGGCTCGACGATCATCTCGTCCGTTTGCGCGACACGATGGCTCCAATCCGAAAAAAGGCCCCCTTCGATTACGTCATCCTCGACTGCCCACCCTCGCTCGGCATTCTCATGACCAACGCCCTCGCCGCCGCCGATATCGTGCTCGTCCCGCTCCAGGCGGAATATTTCGCCCTCGAAGGATTAACCCGCATCATGGACGTCGCCGACCAACTCCGCTCGGTGAACCCGAAACTCACCGTCGAGGGGATCGTCATGACCATGGTGGACAACCGCACGAATCTCAGCCAACAGGTTGTCGCCGAGGTCAAAACCCATTTCCCACAGTTAATTTACAAAACCGTCATCCCGCGTTCGATCCGACTGGGCGAGGCTCCCAGCTTCGGAAAACCGATTCTCGAATACGATCCGTCCAGCCTCGCCGCCTTCGCCTACACCGCACTGGCCGGCGAGTTCATCCGGCGCGATGCCAAAGTCCCGGAGGTGGCGGAGGAAAAAGCGGAAAAATAACCGCGCAATTCCGGTTGACAACTCCCCGTCTATTCCCTAATTTCCCTGCCCCTTGCAACAGTCTCGGGACCGCATTATGAGCACATTTTCAGCCAAAACCAACGAAGTCGTCCGCAACTGGTGGATTATTGACGCCAAGGACCAAGTCCTCGGCCGGGTCGCCGAGCGCGCCGCCACCCTCCTGCGTGGCAAGCACAAGGCTATCTTCACCCCGCACGTTGACACCGGCGATTTCGTTGTCGTGATCAACGCCAAGCAAGTCAAAGTCCTCGGCAAAAAAGAAGTGGCCAAGGAATACATGAGCTTCTCCGGCTTCGTCGGCGGCCATAAATCCGAGACTTTCAAAGCCCGTCGCGAACGTCATCCTGAGCTTCTCATCGAGCGCGCCGTCCGCGGCATGATCCCTCACAACCGCCTCGGTCGTTCCACTTATACCAAATTGAAAGTCTATGCCGGCGCAGAGCATCCACACGTTGCTCAAAATCCCGCGAGCGTCGCTCTTGCCTAACCTTTAAATTATCCACATGCCCGCCACACAAGAATACATCGCCACTGGACGCCGCAAAACGGCCGTCGCCCGCATCCGCCTCATCGCTGGAACCGGCAAAATCGAAGTCAACGGCAAGTCGTTCGAGGATTATTTCCCGACCCTCAACCTGCAAAACGTTCTCCTGCAACCTTTCCACACGGCTAAGACGATCAATCAATTTGATGTCCGCGTGAACACCTCCGGTGGCGGCGTCAACGGCCAAGCCGGCGCAGCCAAACTCGCTATCTCCCGGGCATTGATCCAATTTGACCCCGCTCTGCGCGGCACTCTTAAAGAAGACGGCCTCCTGACCCGCGACTCGCGGATGAGAGAGCGCAAAAAGTCCGGCCAGCCCGGCGCCCGCAAGCGCTTCCAGTTCTCCAAGCGTTAATCACGACGAGAAGATCCGCTCACAAAACCAGCCGCAGACGAAAGTTTGCGGCTCGTTTGTTTTTCCGGGGAGCGCGAGGCTTCCAGCCCGCCCTTTTCGGCATCCTGCCGGAAAGCCTCTCCTTATACCATTTGCACAATTGAATCGGTAATAAGCCAACGGTTTGCAAGGTAGAACAAGCTTCCAGCTTGTTTATTTACAAGGGAAACCAGCTGGAAGCTGGTTCTACCATTTTCGATGTGCAATTGGTACTATCCGGCGATAACCGCACTTCCAGTTTGAAATTATGCCTTTCGGCGCTGTCCCTTTATCGAGCCGCCATCGCGTCCACTTTCACCAAGCGCACGATCATGTCGGGCTGGTTCAGCACCAGATAGATCGCGCCATCCGGTCCAGAAACGACATCGCGGATACGACCGATTCCTTTCAGGATGATTTCTTCCTCGGTAACTTTTCCGTCGGCGACGTGGAGGCGATGGAGTTCCTGAGCCTTCAGCGAACCGGCAAAGAAATCGTATTTCCACTGCGGAAATTGATCGCCGATGTAAATGGTTAGTCCACACGGCGCAATCGACGGCACCCAGAATGCAACGGGTTGCTCCATTCCCTCTTTGGCGGTGCCGACCGTGTCGCGCATCGGGCGCCCGTCGTAATTCATGCCGTGACAAATCACCGGCCAGCCGTAGTTCCGGCCTTTGAGAATCTGATTGAATTCGTCGCCGCCGCGCGGCCCGTGCTCCGTTTCCCAAATCGAGCCGTCGCGGGGATCTTTCGTCATACCCTGCGGATTGCGATGACCGTAGGACCAGATGCCCGGTTCGGATCCCTCTTGTCCGACAAACGGATTATCCTTGGGAATGCGGCCATCGTCAAAAAGACGGAAGATTTTTCCATTCGGACGCTTCACATCCTGCGCCTCCATGCCTCCGCCGCGTTCGCCGATGACGAAATAGACGTAGCCCTGATCAAACACGAAGCGGGATCCGAAGTGAACGCCTGCGCCGCTGTAAAACTTCCGATCACCGCGCCAAATCCACTCCTGATCGACCCAGGCACCATCCTTAATGCGCCCACGAACGATGGCGGTGAGCGCTTTGTCCTTGCCGTTCTCATCTTTGAATCCGTCGGAAAACGAGAGGTAAATCCAGCCGTTTTTCGCATAATCAGGATGTAAAGCGACGGCGAGCATTCCGCCCTGACCGATAGCCGTAACGGGCGGTGTGCCGTGTACGGGTTCCGGCTGGACCGTGCCGTCCGCCGCGACGATCCGCAGTGGACCGGCTTTTTCGGTGACTAGCATCCGGCCATCGGGCAAAAAAGCGATCGCCCACGGGTCGTGCAAACCGTCGGTGACTTTTTGCAAACGGTAAGTCTCTTTTTGGGTTTTGACGGGTTGGTCCGGCAATGGCTTGGGAGGAGGTGTTTTTTGCAGACGGGCCTGCTGGCGTTTTTCCCGAATGTAAATGACAAGCGAACGAATTTGGTCGGATTTGAGTGCCCCTTCCCAAGCAATCATGCCCATCTGCGGATACCCTTTGGCGATGGATTGGGTAATCTCGGCGTCGGAATCGCCATGTTTCCAAACCTCTCCAATGAGACTGGTGCCGGAACCTCCCTGCAACGCCTCCCCATGGCAGGAGGCGCAATTGGTCTTGTAAAGTTCCTCCACTTTCGGCGCATCCTCCGCCTGTCCCGTGCAAGTTAGAAGGGTGAATAAGGCCAAACTGCAGATGTTAGAAAAATGTCTCATGTTAGGTGGATTGGTTTGATTTTTAAGCCACGCTGGACAACGACGCGAGTGGTTAGCGATGCGGTAGATAGCGGAGGACGTTGCGAATGACTTCATTGGCTTTTTCGTTGCCTGTGGAAGTCGGTTTTCGCGGGGTGGGAGTTCGTCGTTTCTGCGGCTTGGGGTTGCCACTTGTCGAGGAATCATCGGAGTTGTCTGGCGGAGTGGCTGTGGGATAGGGCGTGGTATCGACCATACCTGTCATGCCGCCAGTCTGCGGGGTGGCGGCGGGGTTGGAGGAGTCGGCTTTTGGCTGTCTGCCCTGCGTTTTGGAGGGTTCGCTTTGTTCGAAAAGGGTGCCTCCGCGGGCCTGAAGGCGATTCTGCTTGTTGTCGCTGACGATGGAATTGCTGAGGATCAGTTTGCTCACGTTGTTGGCAATGACCCCGTATTTGGTGCTTCGCGAAACGGTGGAATAATCCAAGGTGACGAGGCATTGTTTTTTCTCATCGGGAACGCCAGACTGAGCGCCGTATTTGTTGCCGAGGAGGCTGCAATTGATGACGAAAGCGGTGCCGCCAAGAGCGGAGAAGACCCCGACACTACGGTTCTCCAGGATGTCGCTGTTTTCTGCGAGGACGGTGGCTTTTTCCCCCGAAATATAGATGCCGGAGCCGTTGTTGCGGGAGATGCTGGAGGAGGAGATTTTGACGATGGTATCGCCGTAAATACCGATGCCGTCCACCTTGTTGCCCGTGATCTGACAGCGCACAGCAACCACTTCGGTGCGATCTTTTTCATTGGCGCCAGCGGTGATGCCTGTGGCTTCGCCTTGGGTGATTTGGATGTCCTCCATTTCCAAATGAGCGGCTTCAACGACATTGATGCCACTCTCCGGAGATTGGTCGATGGAGGTTTTTCGCATGATCAGTTGGGTACCTTGGCCGCCCAGAGAAATGGCGTCGCTGTAAAAAAGCAGTTTTTCGTCCTCAGTGGAGAAACCGATTTTGCTAAGTTTGCAATCGTCGATCTGGGCGGTGCTGCCGGAGAGGAGGATGATGCCTTGGTTATTCGATTCGAAAGTGCAATTTTTAATGAGGAACCGGCCTCCTGATCGACCCGCGATGAGGCCAGCGGTGGCGGCTTTCGTGTTGAATTGATTGTTTTGCAGCGTGCAACCGGTGAGGATGATGCCGCCTTTTTTGTTCGTATAAACACCGGCAAGATTATCTGTGAGGGTGCAGTCCTCGAGGGCCAGATTGGACTTTTCGCCCTCTGCGACGGCGGCTGCACCTTGGCCAGAGTCCATGCCGTTCTGCTCAAAACGGCATTTGGTAGCGTAGCCTTCTGCGGCGGTTAACGCGGTGTAACCCCATCGATTTTTTTGAAAAATGCAATCGGTTAGTTCGCCTAGGGAAGCCTCCTCCAACTGGCACCCCGACCCCTGCCCTCGGGTGCTGAAAGTGGTTTTGTTGGCGGTAATTTTTCCACCTTCCACGACCAATACACCCGTAGAAGTGGGTGTGTCGATCAGGCAATTTCGCAGTTCGACGACGGCTTTAGAGCGGATTTTGAGAGCGGGAAAGTTTCCCGCTTGGCTGCCTGTAAACTGGAGGTTTTCGAGGATAACGTCGCTAGCTGCGATGACGATGCCCGCGGTGTTTCCATTTTCAATGATGACCTCGCCATTGGTGGAGTCGCCGATGAGATGAATTGCCCGGTCGATAGTGAAGCTGCCCGGGTAGGTGCCGGCGGGCAGCTTGATGGTGGCACCAGGCTTGGCTTTGGCGATGCTGGCGGCGAGGTCTTGCAACGACGTAGCCATTTCCGGCGAAGGCGCCGCAAGTGGTTTCTTTTCGGCGGAATTGGTTTTTGTTTTTACCGTGTCGTCGTGGGGAACGGGGACGGGCTTGGAATGCGGACGAATAATGAACCAACCACCTATGAGCAAGACGAGGAGGGAGCAGGCCAAGACAGTTTTCTTCGGCGAGGGGAGGACATAAAGGTGCGGGCGCTTTTTCCGATCCGAGTCCAGCATGATAGGATTCGGCACCGGCTCCAACGGGGGCGCTGCGGCAGGAATTTGCGCTGTTGGCGGGGGCGCCTGGCATGACGGGCAGACAGGGGAAACGGCGGGGGCATAGATCGTCCCGCAGATGCAGCGAATTCGTTTGGTAGCCATGTTAGAGCAATTGCGGGTGAAGTTTAAAGTTTATGGTTTCTTGGGCGCGGCGGAAGGTTGAATTTCGCGGTCCCGAATCGGCGGGGGCGGCGGGGTTGAGATTGGGCCGGACGTAGAAGCAGCGCTAGGTGACGGTCGAGGGGGCGTTTCCTGGTCGAAAATGGGTTTTTGCTCAGGCAGTTCGGGTCGTTGCTCGGAAGCGGAAGCGGGAGCGGGTAGATCTGGGTCGCGAGGCAACGACTCCCAGAGGGCATCCCTTTCGGCGTCGGTGGCAACCTTAAAAATGACCTCGCCGTTTTTCTCCCGTCGAAGTATTCCGTAGTAGAGCCAAGGGCGGGAGGGGTGGAGAGTCACGCGCGGCAGTTGGATTTCTTTCTGATTGGCTACGGCAATTTTGGCGAAGACGTTGGTCTCGCCTTGCTTCTGCGAGGTCGCGGTCAATTTAACGAAAAGCCGGTAATCCCGGCCCTTGGGAGTTTGCTGAATGATGTAAATCGAACGTCCACTGCCTGCGGCGACGAGGTCCCCAGGAACACGCGGGCCGGGCACGCTTTTGATGGGATCAAAGGGACGGCCGGGCGACGGAATGTTTGGGCCTCGATAATCCTCCAGAAAAATATCTAAGGTCTGCCTAGGGTTATCGCTGTTAACGTAGATGCAGATGGCGGCAAGACTCTCAATTGTATCACGCAGGCCTCTATTGGCGTTGGTCAACTCCCCGTTTTGCTCGCGGAGTTGGCTGGTTTCCGCCGCCGCCTGTTGCAATTGTTGCTCCAGTTGGTCGATGCGCTTTTGCATTTCGGCGAGTGCCTCGGCGGAGGTCATTTTGCGAAGCATTTCTTTGAGTTGCTCGTTCTCGGCGGTGAGCGCGGCATTGCTTATCTTCAGGGCGTCATTCTCTTTTGATAGACTCGAGATGGCGTCCAAGGCCAAGTTAAGCTGACCCTGCATTTCCTGAATTTGCCTACGGAGTTCTTCAACGAGTTTCCGCAGATCCTCCGCCACGGCGGGGTCGCTGATATTTTTCTTCATCTCGTCGATCTGCTGCATCGTCTCGGCGACCTTTTTCTGATTTTCACGCGCATCTTCCTCGGTGCCCGGTGGTTTGTAGTAGGGTAGGAGGGCGATCATCATGAAGCAAAAGGCTCCCAACGCGCCGCAGAGGATGTCCAGGAGGGACATGTTAAAAATGTTAATCTCGCGATTGCGACGACGCATGGCCTGTCCGACCTAAGGTTTGCCGCTGGTGTAGAGGCGGTTAATGAGGTTTCGCAAGGTGTAGTCGGCGGCGCTGTTGAGCGAGGTCTCCTCTTTTTCCTGGACGAGATGCAGCAGAAAAACGAGCAACGCGCTCTCCATTAAGGCGACCATCGTGCAATCAAAGCCGACCCCGAGTGTGCGGGCGACTTCATTGAGATTGAGCGCCTTGGAGGGATCACCTGCGGAGGCCAGTGACGCGCCCAGCCCATAGACGGTGCCGATAAAACCTAACGTGGGCACAATCCAAGCAATGAAACGGATGAGGCCGTAGCGCAGATCCACGCGATGGCTGACGAGTTCAAGATGTGTATTCAAGACACCTGCCGCTTGTTCAACCGATTGGCTGGACTGAAATTGCAGAATCGCCAGATCGATCATCGAGGGCAAAAATCCACTGTCATGGTCAAATTCACCGTTCACCCGGAGTCGGATTGGGCCTAGATCAGGTCTTTCCAAAATCGTGTGCTCATCCTCCGGCAGGAAATGGGCGACCAGAAACTTTTCCTCCCGCGAACCGCTTCTCCAGCGCACATAGATTTCGCCGAGCCCGACGAAAAAAATAATATGCATAAAGTTCTGGATCGTAAACGGATAGGGAAAATGAATCGATGGATGATCCAACAACAACACGGCGGCGCGGCCGGAAAGAATCGCGGTTAGCAAAATTACCACCGCAATGGCTAGTAGGACGGAGAGGAGCATGACGCGCGGACGGTGCGGGCGTTTCCAAAGCGCCGCCAGCGTCCATCCAGATGGAGAAAAAAATGACGGCGACACGTTATGCGATGAAGACATGATTGTTTCTGTAAGGACGCCGCAACTCCGGGTAACGGCAAGCGCTTCGTCCCTTCTAAGTGAAATTTTTACTGACCCAGATCAAAATAAAAATAGCCAGTTCCTGCAATCCTTTTCGAGAACGGTCACGGAAATCTTGATACCAATCCCGAACTAATAGGATCGTGCAAAAATCACTCGCTGCGCGCTGGGTTCTCCGGTGAAGAGGCAGATGCCGGGCTCAGGCGTGAAGTAATCGCGAGCGAAAGGAATGCAGCGGATGGTGACTTTGAGGTCGGTTTTGATTTGCTCTTCGACCGTCGCGCTGCCGTTCCAATGGGCCAGCGCGAACCCGCCGCCGTCGTCGCCCTTGAAGTAATCGTAGAAGGCTTCCTTGGTTTCGATGACTTGCAGGTTGGCGTTGCGGAAGGCCTCCGCTTTCGCGAAGAGGTTCGACTGAATGCTGGTGAGCGTCGCACTGATGTTAGCAACCAGATCGGCCAGTGGAGTGAAGGATTTTTCTTTGACGCCCTGATCGCGGCGACTAACGGCAGCGGTGCCTTGCGCGAGGTCGCGTGGACCGATCTCGATGCGGACCGGGATTCCTTTTTTGATCCACTCCCAGCTTTTCGTGCCGCCGGGGAGATCGCGCTTGTCGAGTTCAACGCGGATGGATTCTCCAGCGTAAGATTGCGCGCGAAGTTCGGCAGCGAGTTTTTCGCAGGCCTCCAGCACAGCGGCGCGGGTTTCTTCTTTTGGAGAGATAGGTAGAATGACGATCTGGCTCGGGGCGATCCGGGGTGGAAGAACCGCTCCGTCATCGTCGCCGTGCGCCATCAGCAGGGTGCCAATCATCCGGGTGCTCACGCCCCAGCTCGTGGTCCAGGCGTATTCTTGTTTATTTTCGCGGCTGAGAAACTGAATACCGCTCGCCTTGGCAAAATTTTGTCCAAGGAAATGCGAAGTGCCTGCCTGGATCGCCTTACGATCCTGCACCATGGCCTCAATCGTGTAGGTGCGCACCGCACCAGGGAAACGCTCGTTGGCCGATTTCTCGCCGGGACAGACGGGCAACGCGAGCCAGTCGCGGGCGAAAGTTTCGTAAACCCCGAGCATTTTGTCCGTCTCCTCGATCGCCTCGGCTTCCGTCTCGTGGGCGGTGTGTCCTTCCTGCCAAAGAAACTCGGTGGTGCGAAGGAAAAGGCGCGGGCGCATTTCCCAGCGGACGACGTTCGCCCATTGGTTTATCAGAATCGGAAGATCACGATACGACTGGACCCATTTCGCGTAAGTCGCGCCAATGATCGTCTCGGAAGTCGGACGCACCACGAGGGGTTCGGTGAGTTCGGCAGAGGGAGCCGGACGGAGTTTGCCGTTGCCGTCGACTTCGAGGCGATGATGCGTGACCACCGCACATTCCTTCGCGAAACCATCGACGTGGGCGGCCTCTTTTTCGAGATAACTCAGCGGGATAAAGAGCGGAAAATAGGCGTTCTGATGCCCGGTGTCCTTGAACATTTTGTCGAGCGCCCGCTGCATTTGCTCCCAAAGTCCGTAGCCCCACGGTTTGATGACCATGGCCCCTCGGACGTCGGAATTTTCGGCAAGCTGGGCAGCGCGGACGACCTGTTGATACCATTCGGGAAAATCAGCGGCGCGGGTGGGAGTGATGGCGGTTTGAGACATGTCGGGAAAGTGGAAACCGGAAACCGGAAACCGGAAAGTAAAAAATTCACAGCGGACGCCCGATGTCCACTCAGGGCCTCAGCAATTCCCCTCGCACATCAGAGTAACCCTTCTCCCGCTCCCAGACCGTCCGACCTCGAAGCACCGTTCTAACCACGCTCGCGCCGAAGGTCCGTCCGACATAAGGACTTTGGCGGTGACGATAGGCGAGCGACTCCTTCGTAACGGCCTCCGGTTTCCCCAAATCGACCAGCGCGAAATCAGCGTCGAGCCCAATTTGCAGGCGGCCCTTGCGAGTGGCGAAGCCGAAGCGTTTAGCGACATTCCCCGCCGTCAATCGCGCAATCACCGAATGCGGAACACCCAGTTCTAGCAAGACCGGAAGCAAATGTTGCACGCCGGAAATACCACCCCAGACTTTGAAAAAATCCGCATCCTGTTTCATATCGGGCGGAGCCGGAGAATGATCTGACCCGATCGTCTGGATCTCGCCATTCATCACACAATCCAGCAACGCATCCCGCTCCGACGCACTACGAATCGGCGGCGCACACTTGGCCACCGCTCCTAACCTTTCCACATCGTCATCGGTGAAAAACAAATAATGCGGACACGTCTCGCAGGTCACATCCACTCCCATCGACGCCGCTTCCGCCACCGTCGCTACCCCCTCCGCACTGCTCACATGCACGATATGCAAGGCGCAACCCGTCTCGCCCGCGATCTCGCAAGCCGCCGCAATCGCCGCCACTTCCGACGCCGCTGGCCGCGAGGCGAGGTATTCGCGAATCGTCCTGCCGTTGTTAGTATTCAAATGATCGAACTCCGCATGAACCGCAACTAATACTCCTAACTTCGCTGCTTTTTTCATCCCGGTCCGCAACGTGGTTAGATCGGCACTGGGAAACTCCGCAATCCCGCTGCCCGACATAAACGCCTTCAATCCAATCACTCCACATTCGCGCAATGCCTCCATGTCGTCGAGATGACCCGGCACCAAACCACCCCAGAGCCCAAAATCGACCACCGACTTCTCCGCTGCCAGTGCCGCCTTTTCTCGAAAAGCCGCCGCCGTCACCGTCGGCGGATTGGAATTGAGCGGCATGTCGAAAAACGTCGTCACCCCTCCCGCCGCCGCCGCGCGCGAACCGGTTTCCAATCCCTCCCAATCCGACCGCCCGGGCTCATTGAAATGCACATGCGCATCGATTATTCCTGGGAAAATCGTCAATCCCTCCGCGTCCACCTCGACGGTCGCCGTCCCCTCACCCTCCAGCGCAGCAAACTTCCCGCCGGCAACCCCAATAAACGGAAACCCTTTGGCACCTCTAACAATCAGATCGTAGTCGGGCACGGTGGGTAGTTTTAGAGTTCATTCTCCAAGAGCGGAGTTAGTTTCATAAGTGCCCGCAACAGGCCCATTTTGAGCGGCTGATTGCCGTGAATGGGAATGACTAAACGTTCCCGCTGACCCGGTTTGGTATAAATGTGATGACTTCCTTTGATACGACAGAGCACCCAGCCCTTGCTTTGTACCGCCTTCGCCAATTCCTTTCCAGTGACTTGTTTCAAAGGGCCATCTCCAGAATTTGCCCCTCCGAACTGGCGGCAATGTCTGTTTCGCCAGCTTCAAACCAAAGCTCCACCGCTTCATGCAGATTAGCCTGCAACTCTTCGCGGGTCTCGCCTTGCGTCACACAACCTGGCAGAGCAGGAACCTCTGCCCAATACCCACCTTCGTCTGCGACATGTATGATGACCTTGATCGTCATATCGAAGTTTTAATCGGAAAACTGACCTCACGCAAACCTTGTTTGCTTGTTCACCGGAGTCTAAAATCTTTCACCATGGAAACTTGGAAACTCTACGCCTTTGCCGCCGCCCTCTTTGCCGGTCTTACCTCCGTCCTCGCCAAGAGCGGATTGAAGACCCTGCCCTCCGATCTCGGCCTCGCCGTTCGCACAAGCGTCGTCTTTGTTTTCATCCTAGCCAACGCCCTCCTCTGGCACGGCTGGAGCGACACCATCACCGCCGTCGGCCATGCCGGTAAACGCTCCCTGCTGCTTCTTGCCCTGAGCGGACTCACCACCACCCTCTCCTGGGTCTGCTACTACCGCGCCATGGCCACAGGCACCGTCACCTTCGTTTCGCTCGTCGATAAAGGCAGCATCGTCATTACCTTGCTCCTCTCAGTGTTAGTGTTAGGAGAAACTTTTACGTGGAAAATTGGAATGGGTGCCACGCTAGTAGTCGCCGGCCTCACGGTGTTGGTCTGGAAATAATTCCCAAAGTCAACAGAGAGGGAAGGCGATGAAAATCGAGTTGCGTGTTCGTCCCGACACTTTGCGAACCTTCATTCTGCCTCCTCTAGTGCAATTACGATAAGGCTATCAAAAGCGCGACACTTGGTGGAATATGCGGCCTCGTTTCTGGCTGCCAAGCAAATCCGCTGCCTTGCACTCTGGCTCTCCATCTCGTTACTGTAGAAAGACCCTCCCAGATATGAAAACCACTACATCCGCCCTTTTTTTTCTCGCTCTTACCGGGTTTACGATCTTGAACGCCGCTGAGAACGCCGTTAAATCCGTGACCCAACAGCCCTCCCAGATTACGCTGATATTTGATGGCGGGCAGATGGAGTTGCGTCCGATCAATGACCGCGCGATTCGCCTGCGTTATTTCGACGGAAAGACCGCTGAGATTCCCAGTTTGGTGTTGCCGGAGAAACTCCCCACGCCGAAGTTTGAGGTCCGCGAAGATGACAAGACGATTACTGTCGCGGTGGCCAAGATGCGGGCGATGGTGGATCGCACGACTGGCGTGGTCAGTTTTCAAAATGCAGCGGGGAAAGTGTTCTTGACGGAAAAAAAGGGCCCGCGCTCGCTCATCTCGACCACCGTGCAAGGGCAGGCGACTTTTATAGTCGGGCAGACTTTTGAATCGCCCAGCGATGAGAAGCTTTTTGGGATGGGGCAGTATCAGGATGGTCTTTGGGACTGGCGCGGGATTTCGTTAGAGTTACGCCAGCTCAACACGCAGATCGCAATTCCCATGCTCATTTCCAACAAAGGCTACGGGCTGCTTTGGGACAATGCTTCGCGCACCGAATTCAATCCGCCTGGTGCGCCGATTGCCATGATCGCTGAAGAAAAAAGCACCGAGACCAGCGCGCAAGGCCCGACGGCGACCGAACAATTGACCGCAGGTGCAAAGGCGAACCAGATAGCCCCGCTGCTCCATGGAACTTTCACTACCGGGGCAGCGGGCGAATACGTTTTCTGCACGCGCGATGGCGATCGCCAGAATGACATCGCGATTCTAGTGGATGATAAACAGATCGCTGGCGTCACCAATCTTTGGACGCCGCGCGCCGTTGTAGGGAAAATTTCCCTGCCTGCGAACAAGACCGTCACTGTGACCGTGCGCGGCGGCGGCAGTGACGTGAAACTTTTCGCCCGTCCGCTGGGCGATACGACGACTTTCCGTTCCGATTGCGGCGAGGCGATTGACTACACCGTTTTTTACGGGCCGAAGCTGGATGACGTGGTTGCAAGCTACCGCGCAGCGACTGGCCCGGCGCCATTGTGGCCGAAGTGGGCGTATGGTTTCTGGCAATGCCGCGAGCGTTATTCCAGCCAGCAGCAAATCCTCGATACGGTAGCGGAATTTCGCAAACGCCAGATCCCGATCGATCTCATCGTGCAGGATTGGCAATACTGGGGTAAGCACGGCTGGGGCAGCTACGAGTGGGACAAGTCACAATATCCGCAGCCTGCGGATCTTCTGAAAGGTCTGCACGAACAGAACGTGAAATTCATGATCTCCGTCTGGTGTAATCCAAACGGTCAAACGGGGGAGGATTTGAAAGTTAACAACATGAAAATTGGTGAGTGGATTGATATTTTCGACCCTAAAGGCCGTGAGATTCGCTGGAAGCACATCAACAATGCTTTCTTCTCCATCGGCACCGATGCGTGGTGGGGCGATGCGACGGAACCGGGTGATCCCGGCACGGCTTTGCTGGGCAAAAAACTTTCCACCGGCCCCGGCGACCGCGTTACCAGCGCCTACCCGCTATTTGCAAGTCGCTCGCTTTACGAAGGTCAGCGCGCAACGGATCCGAACAAACGTGTCGTCATTCTTTCTCGCTCCGCGTTTCCCGGTCAGCAACGCTACGCCGCTGCCGCGTGGTCGGGCGACGTCAATGGTAACTGGGAAACCTTCCAGCGCCAGATTCCGGCTGGCTTGAACTTTTGCCTCACCGGCCTGCCGTATTGGACGACCGATGGCGGCGGTTTTTTTCATCCGAAAGATCAATACACATCTGCCGACTACAACGAACTGCTCACGCGCTGGTTCCAGTGGAGTACGTTTTGCCCGATCCTGCGCATTCACGGTTACCAGACCGAAACGGAAATGTGGAAATGGCTGCCCGACACACAAAAGAACCTGCTCGCTTATGATCGACTGCGCTACCGGATGTTGCCTTACAACTACAGCGTCGGCGCGCGTGTGACCTTCCAAGCCGACACGATCATGCGTGCACTCGGGATGGATTTTCCCGATGATGCGAAAGCATGGAACATTGCGGACCAATATATGTTCGGCCCGGCTTTCCTCGTCGCGCCTGTTACGCAAGCCCAATCGGCCAGTCGCTCTGTCTATTTGCCTGCGGGCACAAACTGGGTAAATTTTTGGACCGGAGAAACACAGCCTGGTGGGCAGAAAATTACTGTCGCTGCGCCTATCGAAACTATGCCACTTTTCGTGCGCGCCGGAGCCATCATTCCACTTGGCCCTGATCTGCAATACGCCACGGAAAAAACAGCCGATCCCATCGAACTGCGCGTCTATCCTGGCGCGGACGGTGCCTTCACGCTCTATGAAGACGAGGGCGACAGCTACCGCTATGAGAAGGGTGCTTACGCGAACATTCCGATTGTTTGGAACGACAAAGCGCGGACGTTAACCATCGGTGCACGCCAAGGTGAATTCCCTGGTATGTTAAAAGAGCGCACCTTCCACGTCGTGTTAGTTTCCCCCGGCCACGGCACCAGCATCGAGCCTGAACCCAAGTCAAAAGAAGTTAGCTACAAGAATTCCACTGTGACGGTCACTTTATAAGTTCAAGTTTCATTCAATTTCTTGGTCTAGAAATAAGGTTAGGAGTGTTTCTGTTCTGCTTTGCGCGACGTTAGTGTTAGGAGAAGCCTTCACCTGGAAAATCGGAGTGGGTGCCAGTCTTATCGTCACCGGGTTGCTCGTGCAGAGTCCCGCGCGCAATTTTGAGATACATCGGAACGACCGTTTGCCAGTTGCCAGTGGCAACTTCCACAAACGTTCTAGTAGGTAAGCCGAAGTGTTGGTCTGAGACGCGGGCTTGGTGGGTGGTGATGGCACAACCGATCTGATCATGTAAAACGATCGCAACCAAATCTTGAGTGTCTGGGCCCTCTGGATTAGGAGTAGTCCGATGAGTATTGCCACGTTGGAAATCGTCGAAGTCTGTGAAGCCCTCTCGCCAGAGAAACAATCGGAGGTGGCTGATTTTGCCCGTTTTCTGCTCGCTCGTGAACAGGATGCGAAGTGGGAGCGTCTGTTGGGAGAAACGCGTCCACGTCCACGGCTGGAGGCTTTTTTGCGGGAAGCCAGCGCGGAAGGTGATGAACCTCTGGATATCAGTCGCTTGTGAAATCCCACGTGAGGCCCAGTTTTTGGCGGGGGTATGAGACACTCGATCCTCGAGTCCATGAAGCCGCCAAACGTGCTTGGCAATTGTTTGAAGAAAGCCCGGAGCATCCCTCTCTGCGCTTCAAGAAACTCGGCGGCTACGAGGACGTGTGGTCGGTGCGGATCAATGAGCAATACCGGGCAGTGTGCCAGCGACAGGGAGATACCGTGATCTGATCTTGGATTGGTTCCCACAACGAATTCGACAAGCTCTTTTCCTGATGGGCTGACTGGGCTGCGCCTTTCACATAGACATCAATACGCTCGAAGGAACCGACGAGAGAGGGCGTGGAGAGACAGGTCATTTATTCAGGTTTCCCGTTTCCGCCCTGCGAAGACGCGGAGGAGGACGGGCAGGATGAGGAGGACCATGGGGAATTGAGCGAGTAAGCCGGCGATGATGGCGATGGCGAGAGGTTGTTGCATCGCGGAACCTTGACCGAGGCCGAGGGCCAGCGGAGAGAGGGCCAAGATCGCGGCGAGGGTGGTCATGGCGATGGGGCGCATTCGGTTCAACCCAGCTTGGATAAAGGCTTCATGGAGCGGCATGTCGAAGGGCATTTCGTCGAGTTCGGAAACGAGGAAAATGGCCACCTCGCCGGAGATGCCGATGATCATGGTTAGGCCCATCATGGACGAGATATTTAGCTCGGTATTCGTGATCCAGAGGCCGATAAAAACCGCCGGGAGTGTTAGCAGCGTGGAAAGGAGCATGGCAGCGGCGGCCCGGTAGCTTTCCTGGAGGAAGAGCAGGAGTAAAAAGACAAGCGCGGTGGCGGCTGCGAAGACGGTGAGGAGTCCGGCGAAGGCTTTTTGCTGCTCGGCGTAGGTGCCGCCCAATTCGTAGGTGACACCGGAGGGGAGCGTGCCGGGTTTGTCTAGGAGTGCCCGCAAATCGCGAATCGTGGAGCCGAGATCGCGTCCGGAGATGCGGCCTGTGACGGGGACCATGAGTTTCAAATTATCGCGGGTGATTTGTGGTTGTCCGCTCTCAATGGATAACGTGGCGACGCGGCTGATGGGGACTAGGTGACCATCGGAAGCTCGCAGGGGTAACTCGGAAAGAGTGGCGAGGCTGGAGCGGGCGCTTTCAGGTAGCCAGACGCGGATGCCGACCATCTTCGGCCCGCGCTGGACTTCAGTGGCAACGGTGCCTTCCATGGCGAGGTTGAGTTGTTTGCCGATAGTCTCGACGTCGAGGCCTTCGAGGGCGGCTTTTTCGCGATCGACTTGAAGAGAAAGCGCGTCGCCCGCCAATGTGAGACCGTCTTTGGTATCGACGACGCCGAGGATTTGCCCGATGGCAGTGGCGATGCGCGGTGCGAGTTGGGTGAGTTGGCGATCGTTATCGCAATAGAGTTTGATCTCGATAGGTTCGGGCACGGCGGTGAGGTCGCCGATGACGTCTTCCATAAGCTGAAACATCTCGGTCTCCAAGGCGGGGGCGGTTTTGGCGATTTGCGAGCGGATGTCGTCCATGATTTCCTCAGCGGGGCGACGTTTTCCTCCGTGCAGCCGGACAAAGAAATCGCCTTCGTTGGCTTCGACGAGTCCTCCGCCGAGGCCCAGACCCGTGCGGCGCGAGTAGGTTTCGACTTCCGGGGTGGCTTTTAGAATGTCCTCGACGCCACGCAGAATGCGGTTGGTCTCCGAAAGAGCGGTGCCGGGGGTGGCCACGTAGTCGAGCACGAAACCGCCTTCGTCCATCGTGGGCATAAAGCCGGAGCCGACGCGGGTATAACTGACGTAGCCGACAATGAGAAACGGCAGAACGAAGAGAAGCGCGAGCCACGGGCGGCGAAGGAGAGCACCGAGCCAGGAACGATAAATGGATTGCGCCTTGAGCGTCCAAGAGCCGTCGGGTGAGTGGTTATCACGTCCGGCGAGGAGCCATTCGGAAAGTAAGGGAACGACGAGCCAAGCAACCAGAAAAGAAATGAGCAGACTGGAAGCCATCGTGAGCGAGAGAGCCTTGAAGAAGGCACCTGTGACGCCGGAAAGAAAAGTCAGTGGGGCAAAAACGATAAGCGTGCAAGCCGAAGAACCAGCCAGCGGTCGGGTAAATTCCGCCGCCGCGCCGAGGATGCTGCCCGCACTGGAGGTGCCATGCGAGAGTGGATCGCGCAGGCGGCGGACGATGTGTTCGACCATAACGATGGCGTCGTCGATGATGAGGCCGACTGCCGCGGCCATGCCGCCAAGAGTCATAATGTTCAGACTCATGTGAAGCACTTTGAGCAAGAGCAAGGTGGAGGCGAGCGTAGCCGGGACACAGAGGATCGCGACTAAAGTGACCCGGACGTTTCGCAGAAAAAGGAGCAGAACACCTCCCGCGAGCATGACACCGATGATAACGGCATCGCGCACGCTGTCGGCAGAGGCGAGGATAAGCTGGCTTTGGTCATACCAGTTGGCAATGTGAACTCCCGCAGGCAGTGACGGTTGCAGGGTAACGAGGGCCGCCCGCAAATCGCGAGCAATCTGCACCGTGTTAGCATCGGGTTGCTGATAGACTTGGATGAGCACGGCGACATGGCCGTCGGCGGTCACGCGGGTCTGTTGCGGAACGGCGGAGCGGGTGACTTCCGCCACGTCGCCGAGACGAAGAATCCCCGTCGGCCCACTGTGCACGGCGACGTTGCGAATGGACGCCAGATCAGCCAGCCGCGCATCGGTAAGCACGAGAAAAAGCTTTCCCTGATCTTCCACGCGGCCCGCTGCCGAGATGACGTTGGCCCCGGACAAAGCAGCGGAAAGATCGTCGAGCGTGAGACCCGCCGCTGCCAGTCGCGTCGGATCGGGCGCGACGTGGATTTCCTCCTCATCACCTCCTTGGACCTCAAATTTTGCCACACCAATGACCGAAGAAAAGACGGGGCGGATTTGCCGCAACGCGAGATCGCGCAAGGCGACGGGGGAGACCGTATCGGAGGTAAGGCTGTAAGCCATGCTCGGGAAGACGCTGGGGTTCATCCGCTCCACGCTGTAAACCGTCCCGTCTGGGAGCGACGGGAGGACTTGCGCCATGGCCGTCTCGATCTGCAAAGTGGCGGCAGTCATGTCGTGACCCCAATCGAAATTGAGCGAGATGCGGGCATTGCCCCGGCTGCTGGCCGAGCGCACGGTTCGCAGACCGGGGACGGTGTGCAGCATTTCCTCGACTGGCGCAGTGACTTGCAGGGCCATCTGCGCGGCGGGGCGTTCGCCGGCGTCAATATCGACGACGACACGGGGAAAATCGGCTTGCGGGAAAAGCGCGACGGGGAGTTGGAGACCGCCGAAGATGCCGCCGAGCGTGAGCAGGGCAAACAAAAAGAGGACCGAGCGGCGGTGACCTTTTAGCCAGAGGGCGAAGTTCATTCTTCCTTGGTCTTCTTTTCGGGGGCAGATGTCTCAATGCCCATGCCGTCGCTGAGCTGGCTGTTGCCCGTGGTGACGACAGAATCCCCGTCCGCAAGACCTCCCGACGTGACCTCTATATCGTCGCCTTCGGAACTGCCGAGTTCGACTTCATGGCGCACCGCTTTGCCGTCTTTGATCGTGAAAACGAGCGTCTCGCCCTCTTCCGAGCGCAAAGCAGTTTTCGGAACGAGCAACGCCGTCCGCGCTGGGCCGGGGATGGCCACGCGGAGCGATTCGCCGGGGTGCAACCCTACAGAATTTAGAAGGGTAATACTCACATCGAGCAGATGCGTCTCGGCGTTGAGGGCGCGGCTAACGGACTGAACCTCCCCTTTCAAAAGCAAAGGCTCAGCTCGGTTAATCGTGGTTACTTTGGCAGCTTGTCCCGTCTCGACCGAGGTTTCCGTCGGCAATCCTCCGCGCACTTCCAAGTCATCGGCGACGATCATCTGAGCCAATGGTTCGGCGGCGGCAATGGTATCGCCGGGAGTTGCCGGCAGCGCTGCGACTATTCCGCCCGCGGTGGCCAGAATGCGGTGTCCGTCTCCCGAAAGTCCCGAGGCAAGGAAATGCGCCAATCGCAAGCGAGCTTCGGCGGCGGCCTGCTTGGCGGTGAGCAGATCGGTAAGCGGGAGCAGTTTAAGGTCGAAGCGTTTCTGGGCGGAGTCGAGACTTTGCGCTGTCATTTCGGCGGCTCTTTGCGCGATTTGGAAATCCAGCGGCGGCTCGATTTCCACCAGAGGGTCGCCGGATTTTACGGACTGGCCCAGATGGACGAGCAGCGACTGCACTTTCGCCTCCACCGGGATGGTGACCGTGAGGGAGGCGTTAGGCGGCGAGGCGGCGGTCCCAAAAAAGACGGTCTCCGGGTGAAACTCACGCTGATGCACCACCACGGTTTCGACTGCTGGAGCGGCTTCGACTTTTTCGGGTTCATCTTCGGCTCGCAAAACCAGCGGGAGTAGCAAAAGACAGGGCAGGAGAAATTTCATGGGTCAATTAAGGTTGCGCAAAAAGTTCGTTGCCCGTAGCGAGGGCGAGGGCGGCGGCCGTCTCGGCCAGAGTGGTTTCCAATTTCAAAAGATCGCCCTCGCTCGATGTCACATCCGCACGCGCCGTATAGACCAGCGCGGCTTCGACTCCGTTTTCGCGAAACGCTTTTTCCAAAGCAACGGCGAGACGACGGCGAGCGGCGAGGGCGGTTTCTGTGGCATCCAGTTGGCGGCGAATGAGACGAAAATCGGCCAGCGCTTTGGCCACATCGGAGTGGGCCGTGGCAACGCGGGCAATAAACTCATCGGCGAGAAGTTGGCGGCTCGCTTTCTCGGCAGCGACGGCACCTTGGTTGCGGTCGAAAATGGGAATAGCAACCGTGAGCGTGACGCCGCGAGTGGTGATGTCGCCCGTGTCGCGAGCTTGCTGCACGCCAAGACTGACGGTGGGAAACTGCCCTAAAATCGCCGCCCGCAGTTTCGCATCCTGACTTTGCTGACCCATGGCCAAGGCGAGCAAATCGGGCCGGGTTTTTTCGAGAGCCAGATTGAGCACGGCGGCATCTGGCAAATCTTGAGAACGCAATGCCTTCAGTGCAGTCTCGGCAAGGACGACGATTTTTTCCTCTGGCGGCAGACCGAGGGCGGCATTCAGGGCCAGGCGCTCATCTTCCACGGCTTGTTCCTCGGCCAGCCGCGCGACTTTGGCCTGTGCGGCGGCAGCTTCGGCAGCGGCCAAAGTAAGCTCAGTTTCGTTCACGCCAGCAGCGCGAATCTGGGAAGCGTTTACCGCAAGATCCTGTTCAGCTTTTCTTGCGACCAGCAATCCTTTTTCGGCCAAAGCATACTTCAGCACCTCCAGTCGCGCGGTGTTCGCGGTTTGAAATTCCTCCCACGTTAAATCTAGTCCGGCCGCCGCATAACGCGCATCCGCCGTCCGCAGACTAGATCCCAGCGTGAGTAGTTTGGTTATCTCCCAATCGACGCCCACGCTGTAAGTTTCGGAGCGGACATCGTGGACCGAACCCGTGACCCGGTCCCGACTGCCTGTGATGTTAGGGTTGGGGAGCAGTCCGGCTTGGAGGCGTTCCGCAGCTGCCGCTGTTTTGGCATCGCGGGCGGCTTTCAACACCGGGTTCGCCACAACGGCCAGAGCGGCTGCTTGAGCAGGCGTGAGATGCCGCGCCTCTAAGCCAAACAGAGGCAGGTGGAGGGCAAAGAAAATACCAAAGGTGAGAAGAACGTGTTTCAAAATGAATCCGCTGCCAAAATAGCGGATGCTTTCAGTCTTTACCATTCCAGCCTTATTGGGAGGCTAGTATTCGATATTAAAGCCCGGACGAATGTTAAAAAGCTTGTCCGAATCGTAGCCGACACTCACGAAAGCGTTAAAATGTGGGGTAAAATGATACTCTGTGGCGATGGCACCCGCGAACGTGCTTTTTTCCCCTTCCGCAGGGGAGGTGTTTCCAAAAATCTCGGCAAACACGCTCCATTTTTTCGTCATTTGACGTTCAACCGAGAAATCATAAATAAACTGATTCTTCAATGGCTCATCCTTGGGGGAAGTCACGAAATTGTAATCGAGATTCATATTGAAAATCCAAGGACCAATTTTTTTCCCGAGAATAATGTAAGGCTGGTAATCGAATTTCCCCGTCCCGATGTCGCGGTTCGTGGCCGTGGGTACCTTGAGTTTGAAAGCGAGCACGACTGCGGGGACATACTCTTTTTCCAGCACCACCATGTAGGAGGGTGTGATCTCCAGATCGCCGACACCGGAGAAATGTTTTTCGCCTTTGGGTTGGTCCCACTCATAGAAAAACGGCTCCACCAATATTTCCCCCCGATCCGAGACAGCATACTCGTATTGGTTCAGAGTAAATTGGGTGTGACCTCCATCTCTATCCCGCTCGAACTGGACGGCCTGACTAAAAAGCCAGTCGCCTTTATTGCCGAGTTCGGCGGTCTCTGTTTCGAGGACAAGATCGGCGCGGACGGCGGTAGCGAAGCCGGAAAGCAGGATCGCGGTGAGAACCAAACGGTGGATTTTAGTGGAGATAAGCATGTGAATTAGGAATGTTGAAATGTCTGATGCGAGGGTTATTCCATTTTGCCAATCTTCAGGCCACTGGTATCGAATGATAGTTTTGTCATTTATCGTGGGCTAGGGGGTGTGATGCTTGGCAGCGGCGGCTGCGTCCATTTTTTCCTCTTTGGCAATGTCCGCAGGAGTCTCGACCTGAACCTCGACGATTTTTCCGGTCATTGCATTCACCAGCACTTCGGTAATATTTTTACTGCCCTTGGTCGTGATATCATAGGACCAAACGATAAGTCCCTTTTCTTCCTCGATTTCTGAGGATTTTACAGTTCCCCCGGAAACTTTTTCCAAGGCGGTCGCGCGCGCCGTAGCTTCGGAAATCGTAGCCTTCTTAGTAAGGGCCGCCTCCTCGGCAGCTTCTTTAGCCTTCCAATCTTTGCCAGCGTGTGCCGCATTCAGCGCAACGAGCGAGCCAGAAACAATTAACAACGAACGTAAGGATGATTTAATATTCACTATCTATCTTTGTCTCCGAACGGCCGTGCCGCAATGGAAGTTACGTGACAGTATATTAACACGATCCCGTCCCGCGAAAACACTAGGCCCATGTGCTTGCGGCCCACTAAAACAGCACGCGGACTAATCACTCCGGGACTTGAGCGCGAGAGCGGAGCAAAAGAACGACGGCACCTAGGAGATTGATGACGATAAAGCTGAGTCCCACCTCGGCGGCGATCCAGTCTGCGCGCTGGAAGAAGTTTTCTTGGCGCTTTTCGTTGAACCCCATCTCCAACCGAACCTTACCTGGGAGTTTTCCCTCGTAGATATCGTAGTCGTCTCCCTTGCTACTTACCGTCTCCGACCAACCGGGAACGTAGGATCCTCCACCAATTACCTGCATGGGAACAGCGGGATGATCGAAGCGAATCCTGTCGGGATTTTGTTCGAAAATCACTGTCCCCTCACCCGTTGAAAACCGAATGAAGTCACCCCTGAAATCCTTCATTCGCAGCAAGCGCTCCACCCCGGGTTGGCCTGCCTCTCGGTAGGCAGTGGACACGGCGAGGTGACGGACCGAGAGCAATTCACGCTCCTTGTTCTCCAGCAGATTGCGCAGAATTCCATCCATCACCAAGCCCATGATCAAGGCTCCACAGATAGACGTTACGACCATCCACCCCGCTAGAAGAAATGGGAACTGCAACTCCGCCTTGGCAAGACCGGCATAGAAGGAGCGAAGTTGAATGAGATTCCCCGTATTCATGTGTGAAACGTATGGGGGGTGATTGACGGATTCCACCGAAGTCGAGTGACAGTCTTGTAACGATTTTCCGGTGAACGGCGCAGCTTCCAAAACGGCGGGTTGGTTCCTCAAGAACTCGCTCTCCGCCTCGGTTTGCTTTGCCCTTGACTCCGTCATTTCCAACCCGATTTTAACTAAAACCACGAGGAGCGGGAGGATGAACCACGACGGTCCCCCAACGAATTTCCAAGCTTCCGCCCATCCGTTAAGCCAACCATCCGACGGCGGTAGGCGAAGGCCACACTGATAGAAGACCAACGTCCAAAAAAGCACCCGCTTCTGGCTGTTCGAAAGCGCGTTAGAAAGAAGAAGAACCGCCACCAGCAGATGGGGTAGCATCAAGATAAAGAGGTGGCGACGGGTCGTCTGGGGACCAAACGCAAGGAGCAAGAGCATAACCGCGCTCCATTCGAACACCACCATCCTCGCCTCTCCGGGAGCCTTCAACGGGCCGATGATCGGGACGCCCTGGGATCGATAGAAGAAAGCAAAAGCAACCAGAATACTGCTGACCACCGCCAACGAAATCGGATAGGCTAGGCCCGAAGATAATCCCATCTCGGGTAAGATGCGGGCAAACGCGCTCGGGACGGAAATGCTAGAGGACCAGGCTAGGTCATGAATGCGAGCCGTTTTCTCGGAAGCCATACCGATGAATTTTCCGAGTCCGCCAAGAGCAGATATCCACACGCGCAGATTCTCTGTCCAACCCATCGAAAGTGCCGAAAGCGCACCGATTAGCGGAAAACCTGCCAAGGCTGCCCAGCCCGCTCGATAATGGCCTCGCCAGAAAAGATACGGCACGAGAACGAGCGTCTGATATTTGATGTTGGCACCTAGGGCGATGACCAGCCCAGCGAAAATCGGAGAGGAAGCAAGCAACGCGAGAGAAAAAGAGAAAGAATCGAGCACCAACCCATCGCACTGCGCGACCGACCACTCCGTCTTGGCTTCGCCTGCGCTGAGCAAAAAGGCCAACAACACAATTGCCATGGCATTTCTAAATTTTAGGCGTAACCCGAAATACCGCGATATCACGCTCCATCCGACTAACATCGAGCTGGTGGTTAGAAGAAAACTAAATCCCAGCCAGACGCGGAACGCTGTGGCAACGGGAAGCCGCGTGAGAGGTTGAATAACCCAGGCAAAGAACGGCGGATAAATGTAATCGGGGGGCAAGCCATCCGCCCCGGCGCCATCACGAATCGCACATGCGGCGTAGTAGAATGCGGAAAAAGTGTTGTGACCCGTCTTGAACGGATGTCGGAAGGCTAGGAGCAAAACCCAAGTTAGAAAAATCACTGCCAACCCAAAGATGAAATACCGTAATCGAGCCGGCACGACGAAATCAATGCTGCCCCAGGCATCCAGATTACCGGACGCGGGTTCGAAAATGGGTTCGTTTGTTTGCTGCACTAGATTCGCGGGAGTTGCGCCCCAAAACTCCTAGACTTCGCTAAATGAGCCAGCGAAGTCGCGTGACGGTCTCGTCATGCTTTTTGCGTGAACAATGTAACAGCGAACACTGTCCAGTCCTCTTGCGATTGGACGATATTAATCTGCCCTCCATGCGCGTGTATGATCTCGTTGCAAATCGACAAACCCAGTCCTAGGCCGGTCCGAGATTCATTTACGCCCCGCGTTCGGCTTTGATCCGCGCGTTGGAAACGCTCGAAAACAAATGGAATTACATCCGATGGAATGGGCTCGCCTGTGTTGCCAATCTCGAAGCGGGGAGGGTTGTCGGTGAGAGTGATTTGAACCCGGCCGCCGATGCGGTTGTATTTGCAGGCGTTGTCGAGGAGATTCAGCAACACCTGTCGCAGGTATTCGCGATCAGCAAACACGATCACCCCGGGCGCGATCGAGGTGTGCAGCACGAGACCCAACGGGGCACAGAGAATTTCCGCGTCATGCAACAACTCCGCGGCGAGCGCGCTCCAGTCGAGCGTTTTGAACTCGAGATCGAGCCGGCCGGCATCCGACCGCGAAAGGAGGAGCAAGCCGTCCACCAACCGGTTCATTCGCTCCACCTCCCGTAATGTTAGCAGCAGGGTGTTCTCCTCACGTTCGGCCAGTTCCTGGTTGCGGAGAGTGGCCTCCAGATGACCGTGGATGATGGCGAGCGGCGTTTTGATCTCGTGAGCGGCATCGGCCGTGAACCGGCGGACTAGGTCGAAGCTAGCCTGGAGGCGGTCGAGCATGTCATTCAAGATAGAGGTGAGTCGGTGCAGCTCGCGGTCGGGTTGGTTGACCGGAAGGCGGTGAGTAATATCGAAGGAAGTGATTCTTTCTGCCGAGTCCGCGATTTCAAGAACGGGCGCGAGGGCGCGGTTGGCTAGCCATCGTCCGCCAGTGAACACGATCAGAATCAGCACCACGGTCAGCACTCCGTAAAGGACCAAAACATTGGCCAAAACTTCGGCGAGAGACGGCGGCCGGGAAGCGACCGCGACAAGTTGGCCTCCAACACTGGCGTGGACGATGCGGACGGTGTTTCCATTGAGTTCCGAGGACTGAAACTGCGGTGCCGTCGGCGCAGGCGTGAACTCATCGATGAGGATCGGGCCGTCAGCGCGGGCGGGAATGTCAACGATCTGGCCGCTACTCAAGCGCACCTCTGCCATTCGACGGCCAGGTTCCGCAGCGAGGAGCATACGCAGCAGATTGCTGGTTTCCTCTTCCGGCCGTTGACCTTCTAGAAAACGGCCAATCGTTTGGGTATCGTGGAGGAGCGACGCATCCAAGTCCTCACGATCTTCCTCGGCGGAGAAAATGAGCAGACTGGCAGCGCAAATAAAAACCGCAAGGAAGATAACAAACCCTGCCTGCACGGTGAGAGCCGAGCGGAGCGAGGTGTGGAACAGGAACCTCATTTTTCCAGCCGCAAGGCATAGCCTAGGTGGCGGACCGTGTGGAGAAGCTTGACCGATGCGTCGTCATCAATTTTTGAGCGAAGACGCTTAATAAACACGTCCACAACATTGGTTGTTGGCTCGAAATTATATTTCCAAGCCTCGCGGAGAATCGCGCTGCGACTGACCGTGCGTCCCTCGCAGCGAATGAGAAACTCAAGGAGGGTAAACTCGCGGGTGGTCACCTCAATTCTGCGGCCACCACGAATGACCTCGCGAGTAAGTAGATTCAATGAAAGATCAGCTAGCGTGAGGACTGTTTCCGGCGGTACAGACCTGCGACCTAGCGCGCGGACTCTGGCCACGAGTTCCTCCATCAAAAATGGTTTGCCTAGGTAGTCGTCGGCCCCAGCGTCCAATCCAGCCACCCGCTCCGGAGGACTCGCCAATGCCGTCAGCATCAATACTGGCAGGCGATGACCCGCCTTCCGAAGTTCCCCCAGAACCGCCAGCCCGTCTTTCCCAGGCAACAGGATATCCAGCACCATGACGTCAAATTTCTCCGCCGCGAGACGCGCGCCAGCACAGTCACCGTTCGGCTCCCATTCCACGACGTTACCCTCGGAACTCAGCCCCTCGATGACAAAGCTGGCTATTTTTTTCTCGTCTTCGACTAGGAGGATTTTCATGAATGAACCAGCTGTGTCAGGGATCTCCTAACACGGCCGAGTAAATACCCGAATCACCAATTCACCAAACAGTTTTTACCCGTCAGCTGGGAGCTTGCATCGGTGTACTGGTGAAATTCGATGTCGATGCCGTCCGGATCTTTGCACCAGATTTGCCAGCTTTGATCGGCGCCGAACTTGGGCGCAGTCACCGCCACATCACGTGCGACAAGAACATCATGCATGGTCTGGATATCCTCTACCTCAAGGCAAAAATGCGGGATTCCTTTTCTCACTCCTGATGCCTGCAAATCGTCGTGGTTTTCAAAAACCTCGATGTATTGCCGGTCGCCAATCTCGATATAAAATCCAATCCATTGTCCGTCCCGAAGGAAATCAAATTTCTTCTTCATCCCCAGTGTTTCGGTATAAAATTCCAACGTCCGCTGCAAGTCGGAGGAGAGTAGGCAGATGTGGGCGAGCGCTTTAACCATCGTCCACCTTAATTCTGCTTCGCTAAATGCAAAATAAAATCCTGCAACACCGCGATCGACTTGGATACATCGATCAACCGAACCGACTCCGCCGGATTGTGGCTGATGCCGTCTTTGCAACGCACAAAAAGCATGCTCACCGGGCAAAGTTGAGCCATTTCCGCCGCATCATGACCGGCCCCACTAGGCAGGGCAATGACCTCATCCTCGTGCAACGCGACCGCCTTCCGCATCAAACGAGTCAACGTTGGATCGCAGGGCACCGCAGGCGTTTCCTGAACGATGTGCCACTCGAGATCGAGGCGACGCTCTTTGGCGATTTTTTGAGCCTCGCGCTGCAAACGCGCGCAAACTCGGCTGCGCTTTTTGTCGTCCTGATCGCGCACATCCAGACTTAAATCGACCCGGCCGGGGATCACATTGCTCGCGCCAGGGGACACCGATAACATGCCGACCGTGGCGAGAATTCCGCATTTTTCCACGATGCTAACAAACTCTGCCGCTCCACAGAGCGCATCGCGCCGGAGGTGCATCGGCGTCGTCCCCGCGTGCCCGGCCATTCCGGCAAAACTCAACCGGATGCGCGCTTGGCTGGCTATCGCGCTCACCACTCCCACTGCTAGGTCGCGTGCTTCTAGCATTGGTCCCTGCTCAATATGCACCTCGGCGTAGGCGAGAAATTCCCCGGGCTTGCGCCGCGCCTTCTCGATCCCCTTCTCCTCGATGAGGTCCAGATCCGCCTTAGTGAGCCGGCCGGCCAGCGCACGGCTCCCGAGATAGGTAGTCTGATAACGCACTCCCTCTTCGTCGGAAAAACCGATCACCTCGACATGGAAAGGAAGCGCGTGCCCGTCGTTCTTGATATTTTCAAGAGCAGCTAACGCCACTAGCACCCCGAGGGGTCCGTCGTATTTGCCGGCATCGCGCACCGTGTCCAGATGGGAACCTAACAAAAGGGTCTTTGCCTTCGCCCGAGCGCAGGGCCAACGACCAATCAGGTTAAACGCAGCATCCTCCGTGACCTGCAGACCCGAGGCCCGCATCCAACCGCCCACAAGGCCATTCGCGAGCTGCATGGCCGGCGAGTGAAACGTGCGCGTGATCCTTCCCGGCTCCTCGGTGATGGAGGCCAGTTCGTCGCACCAAGCCATGACTTTCTTTGCGGATTCCAGCGAATGCATTTCGGTTCGTGCTAACTTCCGCGATAGGTGCTGTAGGCCCACGGAGAACAGAGAAGCGGAACGTGGTAACTGGCGGAGGCATCCTCAATTCGGAACCGAATCGGAACCGTGTCGAGAAATTCCTTCTGGCCAAAGTATTCGCCCACGTGAAAGGTTAGCTCGTAGTTACCGGTCTTCATTTCCGCCTCTCCTAACATCGGACTATCTGTGCGCCCATCGGAATTGGTCACGGCCGATGCGAGGATTTTCCCGGAGTCGAGCGAGCGAAGTTCGATCCTCATGCCGCGCGCGGGGCGGCCGATGACTGTGTCGAGAACGTGGGTGCTAAGTTTGGCGCTCATGGGTTAATCAGGTCTTGAATGCGGAGCAGGGCGATCTGAAAAATTTCACCGAGAGCGGTTCGTTGCTCCGTCGCGCCGTCATTTGCTAGGCGCACCGGAAACGCTGCGAGGATGGCATCTTTTTTGTTTTGGCGGGCGCAAATGACAAAAGGGAAACCAAATTTCTCCTGATATTCCCGGTTGTAACGATCGAAGGCGGCCACCTCGTCGGCAGTGAGATTCGTCAGCCCAGCAGCGGATTGCTCGCCTTTCGATTCCGCTGTCAAAACAACTCGGCCGACCAGATCCGGATGCGCCCGAATCAATTTAAGCTGCTCCTCCGCCGTCGCGTTGCGGACGATGTCGCACAGCGCTTCATGCAATTTTTCCCGACTGGCAAGCGGCCTCATTCCCTCCCCTCGCCCGGCAATCCAAGGCGAATGCTCGAAGATCGGCCCGACGGTTCTAACAAAATCCTCGGGGCTGAGCTGGTTGATCTCCTCAAGCGAATAACTCACAGTCCTCCGACTATGCGGAATGGTCCCCGGGCAAGGCAACGTTTTTCATTGAAAGCCTGTCCCGACCTTAGCCGCCGATCGCGGTCATCACGCGGCCTGGTTGATAGTTGTCGCGAAACAAATGCTCCACCGGTTTCGAGGCGAGCGTCGCCTGATAGAGCGCGGCCAGTCTTTGCTCATCGATCACCGGGCGCAATGCGGGCAGCAAATCCGTCTCCTGATGATTTCCGAGGCAAGGACGCAGCTGCCCCTCGCAGGTCAACCGCATCTTATTGCAGCGCTCGCAGAAATGCAGATCGGTCAGCGCTCCAATAAACCCCACGATCGCGCGGCGGCCCGCCAGCCGGAAATATTTCGCTGGCCCTGCCCCATAACTGCGCTCGACTGGAATCAACTCGCCTAACAACCGGCAAACCTCCGCCACGGGCAGGAAATTTGTCTCGTCAAGCATCTCGGTCAGGCTCACTGGCATGAGTTCGATGAAACGGATGATGACGTTTCGTTCCTCCGCAAAATCGATCAACCGGGGAATTTCCCCCTCGTTGCGACCGCGGATTAGCACGGTGTTAAGTTTCATCGGAATTCCGGCTCCCAGCGCAGCGTCGATGCCTTTAAGGACACTGGCCAGATCTCCGCCCGTGATCTCGCGATACCGCTGAGGATCGAGCGCATCGAGACTAATGTTAACCGAGGACAGACCGACGTTGCGCAACGGTTGGGCCAGATCAGCCAATCGCGTCGCATTGGTCGTCATACTGACATGATTCACTCCCGGCAAGCTTGCCAATCCGCGAACAATTTCCACGATCTCCCGCCGCGCGGTGGGTTCCCCGCCGGTCACACGGAAACGACTCACCCCGTGGGACGCGGCCACCCGGGCCACCGCGAGAATTTCGGCGACGGTCAGCACTTTTTCACGTGGCACCCAATCGTGAAAATCGCTTGGCAGACAATAAAGACAGCGCTCATTGCAGCGATCGGTGACTGAAATGCGGAGATAATCCACCCGACGGCCAGAGGCATCGTGCGCGGCGTGGTCAGGTGGAGTGGCGGAAGACATACGGAAAAGTGGTGCGCGATGCAGGGTTTGAACCTGCGACATCTTGCGTGTGAAGCAAGCGCTCTACCACTGAGCTAATCGCGCTAAGTTATTGATTGTGAACGGCTTGTGACGAAATTAAGTCACGCGAAAGATCGTCTTGTAACCCGTTTTTGTAACCCGTAGGGTTTGTTTGTGAGCATAAATGAAGCGCAGACCAAGAAATCAGGATTTCAAAAAACTGAGGTGGCATGTCTCTATAGGTATTTATCAAACGGAACCTATTATGCCTTGATAAAGCATGAGGGCAAACAGAAACGCATTTCCCTAAAAACCACCGATAAGGCAACCGCCAAACGACTACTGGCCGACGCTCAGCGGGATCTCGGTAAAATCAATCCGTCTCAGAGAAAGCTCACCCTTCTTAAACTCGCAGAACGTTACCTGGCCTGATCTGGCCTCGAAAACACGGACACGGATAAGGTGTTAGATTTGGTTGATGGTTAGAGACTGGTTGAGGTTGTGTTCAAAGTCCAGAGGCGATTGATAGTCGAGGGAGGAATGAAGTCTGGAAGGGTTGTAGAAGGTG
>JBBRPA010000036.1:0-36680 GCA_038228695.1 Chthoniobacterales bacterium | reverse complement strand
TTTGGCACAAACGTTTACAGGATGAGAACGCCGTTCGAGCCGAGCGCAGCGAGACAGACTGGACAACGTCCTGCCCGAAGGGTGGAGGCGACAGCCGACATCAATCCTGTCCTGCCCACCATTTTTTGCCTTTGGCAAAAACGTTTACAGGGTGAGAACGCCGTTCGAGCCGAGCGCAGCGAGACAGACTGGACAACGTCCTGCCCGAAGGGTGGAGGCGACAGCCGACATCAATCCTGTCCTGCCCACCACTTTTTGCCTCGGCGAAAAATTCCCCAGGATGAGCACACCCTCACAGTTTGAAGAGTCCGCCGAATTCAAATTCGATCCAACGGCGATCTCGATCCGAACCATGTCGGCTCCGAAAATTGGTTGTTTTGTGAGCAATCTCGATTTCCGTTCCCAAAAATCGGTTTCCATACTTCACTTGCATTCATGTTGCTGGCGGCGATTCCATTTACGTTCCAGATGGGTTTAGTCCTGGCGTTGCTTCTCGCGGCCGTAACCCTGTTCGCCCTCGAGAAAATCTCCGTCGATGTCGTGACCCTTGGGTTGCTGGTGATTCTCGTGACGACCGGGGTTCTGAATCCAGCGCAGGCTTTTGCCGGTTTTAGCGATGACATCATCATCATTCTCGCTTCGGTGTTCATCATTGGTGGCGCTTTGCAGGAAACTGGCGTGCTCGATGAGATCGGTAGCCGGCTAGCGAAGTTGGCCAGCGGCAGTGAAAACCGCCTCCTTCTTCTCCTCATGTCCGTCGTCAGCGTGCTCTCCGCCTTTATGAACAACACCACGGTTACGGCGATGTTCCTCAACCCCACGATCGTTGTTTCCCGTCGCACCGGGGTGCCAGCCTCCCGTCTCCTCCTCCCCCTCGCTTTTGCGTCCCTGCTCGGCGGCACCTGCACTCTCATCGGCACCTCTACCAACATCGCCGTAAGCGGTTATCTCAAGCGCTTGGGCATGGAACCGCTCGGGCTCTTCGAGATCACCCCGATCGGACTCGCCATCGTTTTCACCGGCATCGTTTACATGATGTTAATTGGCCGCCATTTTCTTCCCACCCGCCAGGGAGACAGCCTCACCGACGACTATGCCATCCGCGAATATTTGACCGAGATCGTGGTCATGCCGAACTCGCCGTTGATTGGGCAATCAATTCTTGATTCCGACCTCGGCGTCCTTCGGTTCACGGTTTTGAAAATTGTCCGTGGACAGGAATCGTATCCCCCGGATCGTGGATTCCGATTTCAAGCGGGCGACATCGTGCTCGTCGAGGGCATTGTTAACAATCTCCTGAAGGTCAAACAAATCGAGGGTATCGAAATCCGCAGCGATCTCAGTTTCGGCGATCGCGATATGGAGACGGAAGATTTCCACATGGCCGAGGTCATCCTGACTCCGCTGTCTGATCTCCGGGGAAAAACGATTCTCGAGGCCCGCTTCCGGGAACGTTACGAACTCACTGTGCTTGCGCTCTCCCGCATGGGCCGATCGGTTCAGCAAAACATCGGCTCAATCCCGCTCGAGGTCGGCGACACCCTCCTGGTTCAAGGCGACGCCAATCGGATCTCGCAATTAAGGGGAAATCCCAGCTTTGCCGTCCTCGACGAAAAGGAAATCCCTCGGGTTAACGCAACGAAGGGTTATTTGTGCCTCGGCATTTTTGTCTGCTCGATCATCGCCGGAACCTTTAACTGGATGCCGCTCTCGATCGCTTTCCTAAGCGCCGCGCTGCTCATCGTCCTCACCAAATGCGTTGCCATCGGCCGGGTCTATCAATACCTCGACCTGAAATTACTCATTCTCATTGGCGGGATGACCGCCTTCGGAACCGCCATGAAGACCACCGGCGCCGCAGAATTTCTTGCGGATTTTGTCGTTCACGCACTCTCCCCTTTTGGCGTCCAAGCCGTCTTGGCCGGCTTCATTCTTCTAACCATCGCCCTCACCCAGCCGATGTCGAACGCCGCCGCCGCTCTCGTCGTCCTTCCGGTTGCCCTCGAGGCCGCCGCAAAAATGGGCGTCAACGAGCGCACTTTCGCCATCGCGATCATGCTGGCAGCGTCAGTTTCGCTCATCACCCCGTTTGAGCCATCCTGCATCCTCGTTTACGGACCTGGAAAATATAGATTTTCCGACTTCCTGAAAAACGGCCTCATTCTCACCCTCATCCTCGGCGTTCTCATCATTCTGCTCCTGCCTGTTTTCTGGCCACTCGAAATCGTCCCAGGCCATTCCGTCGCCCCTCATCTCAATCCGTGAACGTCCGCTCCGGCCGAACGATCCATTGACAGCGCCGCGGGAGGATGCTCCACTGTTTTCCGCAGGTCTTGCAAGGCATTTTGCCGACGTAGCTCAGTGGTAGAGCAGCTGTTTCGTAAACAGCAGGTCGCAGGTTCGAATCCCGTCGTCGGCTCCCGCAAGACCCGTTCCAACCTGATGAAACCACTCCGCTTTGGATTAATCGCGACCGGGACCATCGCCGCTCGCGTTGTCACAGCGATGCGCAACACCCCAGGCTGCATTCCTGTGGCAGTCGCCAGTCGTTCATCCGAAAAAGCGCAGGCTTTTGCGGACGAATTCGGGGTCGATCCGGTGATCGGTTATCAGACTCTGCTTGCTCGCCCCGACGTGGACGCCGTTTATGTCGCCACCCCGCACCCGCAACATCTCGAGTGGTGTCTGAGCGCCATTGCCGCCGGGAAACATGTGCTCTGCGAAAAACCGATGACCATGACCGCCGAGACCGCCGCGCAAATCCTTGCCGCCGCTCGCGAGAAGCATCTCCTTTTTATGGAGGCATTCATGTATCGCTTCCATCCCCAGACCCGCAAACTGCGCCAGTTAGTTGCGGAAGGCACGATTGGAAAAGTTCGTTGGATTAGCGCCGATTTTGGTTTTGCATCCGGCCAAGCTTCCGACCATCGACTGTTCTCGAAGTCCCTCGGCGGCGGAAGCATTCTCGACGTGGGCTGCTACCCGGTTTCGCTCGCCCGCATGATCGCCGGAGCGGCCCATGGTCAACTTTTCCTGAATCCAAGTGAAGTGCTCGCTACCGGTTGCCTCGATGCGGATGAAGGGACCGACTGGCTCGCCGGCGCGATGCTTGCCTTTCCCGGAGACATTCGCGCGACCGTCCGCTGCGCAACCCGTTTTCACCTCGGAGCGCGGGTGCTGATCGAAGGAACCGAAGGCGCCCTCGAAGTGAAAGAACCATGGATGGCCGGGGCCCGGGGCGCGACCATTCGCATTTTAACAAAAGGCGCAGAAACGATTCTAGAAACAACCGAACCGCGCGATCTCTACTCATTCATGATCGAAGAATTTGCCGATTGCTGGAGGGCTGGAAAAATTGAATCGCCGATCATGTGTCACGCCGATTCTTTGGGAAACATGCACGCGCTCGAACGTTGGTATCGCCAAGCCGGAGTCAGCTACGAGGAACCCTGACTCCCTCAAATTCACGGAAGATCAGGCGGAGAGGCCGCTTTTGAAAAGGTCCAAAGTGATGTTCCGCTCGGTGGAATGATCAACCATCGGCAACGGATAACCCCGGGCCAAAGGCAGACCGTTCGCAGGCGGTTGCGACAGTTTTGCTGCATCCACGGCGGCGAGTTCTGGAATCCATTGCTTGATGAATTTCCCCTCCTTGTCGAAGCGCTCCGTCTGGGTCCACGGGTTCTGGATCCGGAAATACGGAGCGGCGTCTGCACCCGTTCCGGCGCTCCATTGCCAGCCTCCATTGTTAGAAGCGACCTCGCCATCGACTAGCATTTGCATGAAATAACTTTCGCCCTCCCGCCAATGGATATGAAGGTCCTTGGTAAGAAACATCGCCGTGATCATGCGCAGTCGATTATGCATGTAACCAGTCGTGTTCAATTGCCGCATCGCTGCATCGATAATCGGAAAACCCGTTTCGCCCCGGCACCACCGTCCGAACGCCTCCGGATTTTTATGCCACTTAACGTTGCGGAATTTTGGACTGAAATCCGCTTCTAACACCTCTGGAAAATGCCAGAGAATCTGGAAATAAAACTCCCGCCAGATTAGTTCGTTGATGAAAGTCTCGGCACTGCGCCGTTCCGATGCAGTCCCCTGCCCTGCCCGCTCCGCGCATTTCAGATAAACTTCGCGCGGCGAGAGTAATCCCCAGCGCAAATCCTGCGACAGGCGCGAACCGCCATCGACCGCTGGAAGATTGCGGACATCGGCGTATTGGAAAATTTTCCGACTCAGGAACTGCTTGAGTCTCTCCCTCGCAGCACGTTCGCCGGACTCGACGATGTCCACCGTTCCCTGTAATCCCCAGTCGGCTGGCGTTGGCAATGGCCGTGAAACAATTCCTGGCGGCGTGCTCAGGACCTTGGGCCGAGGTGATAAGCGTGGCTTTTCCAGCTTGCGCCAGGCCCGCGAATACGGAGTGAAAACTCGAAACACTCCCCCCGCCCCAGTGCGCACCTCGTCACGTTCGTGGATCGCTGCATCTTGGCAAAGCACTAATTCGCAGCCCAATTCCGCCGCCATTTTTTTCACCGCATCCTCAGTCTTACGCCCAAAAGGATCGGGATCGCGGTTAGTATAAATCTGGCTCGCCTTGGTTTCCTGAATCAGCTTCCGTAGTTCTTCCACCGCATCGCCCCGTCGAACAATCAATCGACCACCAATAGCTTCGAGATTTTTCGCAAGCGATTCCAGACAGCCACATAGAAACTGTTGCCGCGCCAGCCCAGTCCATCTGTGGCCATCCTTCCACTCGCTCAAAATATAAACCGGCACTACCTCGCCGCCTCCATGGGCCACTGCCGCCAAAGCGGAGTTGTCGCTAAGACGTAGATCGCGCCGAAACCAGTGGATTTTCATGATAGGAGGATACGCCTGCCATTTTGCCGTGGATGGCGGGACTCGACAAGTTCCTCTTCTCCTCATAAAAACGAGGCTTCATGGATTCCCTCGGCATCATCGCTGGCAACGGCGCATATCCCTTCGAAATCGCTCGGCGCGCCCGACTCGCGGGAGTCCGGAGAATCGTCGTGGCCGCGTTTGAGAATGAAACCCACCCCGAACTGGAAAAGATCGTGGATGAGATTCTTTGGATGCGGGTTGGCCAGCTCGGAAAATTGGTGTCTTTTTTCGAAAAAGCCGGCATCCGGGAAGCGATTATGGCCGGCCAGATCGCGCCGAAAAACCTTTTCGATCTGCGGCCCGACTTTAAGGCGTTGCTCCTCCTCGCACGAATCAAGGAACGCAATGCCGAAAGCCTCTTCGGCGGTATCGCTGACGAGTTGTTGAAAGCCGGTGTGACGCTCCTGCCTGCGACCACTTTTTTAGAAGATGCACTTGCGCCCTTCGGTCACATTGCTGGTCCAAAACTGAAGAAACGGACGATCGACGACCTTCAATTTGGGTTCCAGATTGCGAAGCAGATTAGCCAGCTCGACATTGGCCAAACCGTGGTGGTTAGAAACGGCACGGTGCTGGCCGTCGAAGCCTTCGAGGGAACCAACGAGGCCATCCGCCGTGGCGGGAGCCTTGGCAAAGGTGGTGCGGTAATGGTCAAAGTCTCAAAACCAAACCAAGATTTTCGTTTTGATGTGCCGGTGATCGGATTGCAAACCCTCGCCGTCGCGCAAGAAGCCGGCATCCGCGCCCTCGGAATCGAAAGCGGGAAGACACTCCTCCTCGAACGCGAAGCATTGCTTGCCGAGGCCGAATCGCTCAAGATCACACTTCACGGTATTTCCGACTCCACCCTTCTATGACAAAAATTCGCTCCGGCATCGTTGGCGTCGGCCACATTGGTAAGTTTCACGCCCGCATCTACTCCGAACTTGCCGCTAGTGAGGAAACCGAATTCACCGCCGTTTACGATACTAACATTGAAAACGCCCGCACCGTCGCGAGCCAATACGGAGCAACCGCCGCGGAAAGTCTCGAAGAATTTGCTAACCTCGTGGACTGCGCATCAGTGGCAACGCCGACCCCGTTTCATTTCGACACGGCTGGCGTTCTTCTTGAGCGCGGCATCCATTTACTTATCGAAAAGCCCATCACCGAAACAACCGAACAAGCGCAATGTCTCGTCGCGTTGGCGAAAGAAAAAGGCGTTATCTTGCAGGTAGGTCACGTCGAGCGATTTAATCCGGTAATGGCTGTTCTCGAAAAACATCTCAACCATCCCCGCTTCATCGAGGCCCACCGTCTAAGTCCCTACCCAAATCGCAGCGTCGAAATCGGCGTCGTGCTCGACCTCATGATCCATGACCTTGAGGTGATCCTCCACCTCATCAAATCACCGATAAAATCCGTTGATGCCGTGGGCATACCGGTGCTTAGCAAACGCGAAGACATTGCCAACGCCCGCATCCGTTTTGAAAATGGATCCGTCGCCAACGTCACCGCCAGCCGCATTAGTCCGGAAAAAATGCGCAAGCTCCGCGTCTTTCAAGAGGATGCCTATCTCTCGCTCGACTACGGCGAGCAATCCGGAGAAATCTATCGGAAAAGTGGCGCGCAAATTGTTCGCGAGACGGTCCCCATCGAACGTGATGATGCCTTAACGCGTCAGTTGCAAAGCTTCCTCGAATGTTCACGCGGCGGCTTGCAACCAAAGGTTTCCGGCAACCAGGCCGCTGCCGCTTTAGAGCTAGCCATTCGGATCACTCACACGATCGAGTCCTCGCCTTTCGGAGATCAATTGCCCGAATAATTCCTATGTTAGCACCCGCGCCGTCATGCATTTCTACCTCGTAGCTGGTGAGCTCAGCGGCGACAACCATGGGGCGGCGCTCATGCGCGCACTCCAGAGTCAACTGGGCAGCGTTATTTTCTCCGGTGCCGGTGGTCCCGAAATGCAGGCACTCGCTCGTCCGCCGTTTCTAGAGTGGACCGGACACGCCGTCGTCGGACTCTGGGAAGTGATCAAAAATTACCCCTACTTTCGGCGTCAGTTTCAGCGCGTGATCAAAGAAATCACCCAGATGAAACCGGACGCCGTCATTTTAATCGATTATCCCGGATTTAATTTACGACTTGCCGCTGCCCTCCGAAAGAAGCTCCCAAACTTAAAGATCATCTACTACATCAGTCCGCAAGTCTGGGCTTGGAACCGGGGCCGCATCCCGCAGATGGCGCGCTGGCTCGATCTCATGATCTGCATTTTTCCATTTGAAAAAGAGCTCTACGAAAAAAGCGGGCTCCGGACCGAATTCGCAGGACATCCCATTATCGATGAATTGGAAAAAAAACGCCTACCCGATGCCAGTCGCGATCCTCTCCTCGTCGGACTTTTTCCCGGCAGTCGGGAGCGCGAGGTAAAAAAACTCCTCCCTGTGATGCTCGCCACGGCAAAAGTTCTTCGAGAACGGAATCCTCTCCTTCAATTTGCCATCCCTGCCGCTAGCGAAAAACTGTTAGCACTGGTTGAGCGAATCGCCGCCGGGTTTCCCGGTTGCACTATCTCGCTTCGTGGTGCTTATCCACTGATGCAAACCTGCTCTGCCGCCATGATCGCCAGCGGAACTGCCACTCTGGAAGCAGCTTTTTTTGGTTTGCCCTACGTGCTGCTCTACAAAGTCAGTCCACTGACCTATGAGGTCGGACGGCGACTCATTCGCATTCCCTATCTGGGAATCGCCAATGTTCTAGCTGACCGTGAGATCATCCCTGAATTCGTGCAAAACAAACTCGACCCCACGCAAATTGCCGACACGCTTACCCTGCTTATCGACCAATCCGAAAAGCGCGCTGAAATGCAAAAAGCTTTGCAAGAAGTAATTGCAAAACTCGGGGACAAGGGTGCCGCTAGCCGCGCAGCCCAAGCAATTTGCCGCTTAGTGGTCTAACACTAAGCGGCAATTGCTTTGAGATTTGCTAGTATTGCGTCGTAGTCGAGCTCGTATGGACCACTCCTGGCGCGGTGACCGTGGTCTGGGAAACCGGCGTCGTAGAAACGCGGCGGGTGGTTGTAGTCTGGCTAGTGACAACAGGGTCGCTGGCGCAGCCCGTGAACCCGAGCGTGATGCCAAGTGAGAGGGCGAGGAGCGATTTAATGAGTTGGATTTTCATAGTAGTTATTTTTCTGTGGTGGTGGTGGTGGTAGTGGTTTCTTCGACGGCTGGTACGACAGGAGTTACGACCTGAGTCTCTACCGTTGGATTGACGATAAACTTAGTCACCACCAACCGGTCTCCGACCTTTGTGTAGTAAATACGGGCAGGCGTGTTCTGCTTGATGGATTCTTGGCTCACCACGTTCCCGGCCGCGTCCAAAAAGGTGGTGGTTTTGTCGTAAGTGTAATGAGTCGGCGCAGAAGTAGTGGACGACGTCACCACGATTTCAGATGAGGTAGGCACAAATTGTTGAACGATGCCGTCCGAGGTAACCGTGCTTGTGGTTACCGTCGTATCCTGCGCAAAGGCAGAAGACGAAATTAGAATGGCGCCGCTGAAGGCCAGAAGGAGTGTGTTAAACCGGAGTTTTTTCATATTGATTTAGTGAGTTATAATTTGCCTGACTTAAATGAATCGCTGGCGCTCTCCGTTTTGAATGTAAATATTAATTGAGGACAAACCGGCACTCGACTGAACCAACTCGCACGGATTACCATCTTCCTATGTTACCAAAGCTTCCGGAGTTTCGTCCCCTCGTCCCATCGGATGCGCAAATGCCAGAACTCACCCCGAGAGCGCTGTTTTTGGGCACCCTCCTAGGTATCATTTTCGGTGCGTCGTCGTTGTATCTCACTTTGAAGGTGGGCCTGACCGTTAGCGCGTCAATTCCGGTCGCGGTAATCTCCATGGCCCTCTTCAAAATTTGGAAATCCGCCGGCGGAAAAGACGCCACCATTCTGGAACATAACATTGTGCAAACCGCCGGTTCAGCCGGAGAATCCATCGCCTTCGGAATCGGAGTCTGTATGCCCGCAATTCTGATCCTCGGTTTCGACCTCGAGATTATGCGGGTCGCGCTGGTCGCAGTCCTTGGAGGCTTGCTCGGAATCCTCATGATGATTCCGCTCCGACGAGCATTGATCGTCGATCAACATGAGACGCTCAAATACCCGGAGGGAACGGCTTGCGCCCGGGTTTTGCAAGCTGGGCAACTAACGGGCGATGACGCCGTTCACGGTCGTGCAATTTTTTACGGATTCGGCGTGGGACTAATCTACAAGGTGGCCAATGTCGCGCTGAAACTCTGGAAGGACGTGCCTGAAAAAGTCTTCGGCGCCCCGCTCAAGGCAGGATCGGTTTCCTGCGAAATATCGCCCGAGCTTTTGGGGGTCGGTTACATCATCGGTCCACGCATTTCCGCGACGATGGCAGCGGGCGGCGTGCTTTCCTATCTACTCCTGATTCCGTTGATCCAATTCTTCGGGGAAAATCTAACCACCGTTCTCGCCCCAGGGACCAAACTGATCTCAGATATGTCTCCGAACAACATTCGGAGTGCTTACATCCTCTACATCGGCGCCGGAGCGGTGGCGACTGGCGGGATGGTCAGCCTGCTGCGCGCATTTCCAACTATCTGGCGTGGGCTCCGACACGGATTAGCAGACTTTTCCAGCGGTCGCTCCAGCACGAAACAGTCGAGAACAGAGAATGACCTCCCTCTCAAATGGGTTCTCACCGGATGCCTTGCTTTGCTGGCCGTTATTTCATTCGCCACCCCTCTGCACATGAACCCTCTTGGCGCGGTTCTTATAGTGGTCTTCGGTTTCATCTTTGTCACCGTCTCCTCCCGTCTAACCGGAGAAATTGGTTCCTCCTCAAATCCAATTTCCGGAATGACGATCGCCACCCTGCTCTTTACGTGCCTTATTTTCCTGATCGTCGGCTGGACGGGTCCGCGCTACTACGTCACCGCCCTCTCCGTCGGAGCGATCGTTTGCGTGGCGGCAGCCAACGGAGGAACGACCTCGCAGGATTTGAAAACGGGATTCCTCCTCGGCGCGACCCCGCGCTTCCAGCAAATCTCCATTCTGGTGGGCGCGCTTGCTTCGGCGCTTTGCCTCGGTCCCATCCTGCTCGGACTCAACCGCACCGCCACCGTCTTTGTCCACCCGGCGGAATCCCTCACCGCTCCAGCGGCGGAACTAACCAACGCATCCACCGAGGCTGCGGGTGATCATGTTTCCTATCGCGTCTGGCGGCACTCCGCGACCCCGGATACCGCGCCCTCGAAATATCTCGTGGATGACACCGGTCGCGCGATCTGGTTGGTCGATCCAGGAATCAACGGCACCGTTACCAAACGAGCCGACGGATCCGAAGTTAGAAAATTCGACGCACCCAAGGCCGTGCTCATCTCCTATATCATCAAGGGCATTCTCGATCACAAACTTCCCTGGTCGCTGGTTCTATTCGGCGTAATTATCGCCATCGTTCTGGAGTTGTGCGGCATCCCCTCGCTGGCCTTTGCCGTTGGGGTTTATCTTCCCCTTTCTTCGTCAATGCCTCTTTTTGTAGGTGGTGCCATCCGCTGGATGGCCGATCATTTTTCCCACAAAGACGAATCTCTTAGCGCCATCGAACAGATTGCAGAAACAGACAAATCACCCGGCGTTCTCCTCGCCTCCGGTTACATCGCTGGCGGTGCCATCGCAGGAATCGTCATCGCTTTTCTCTCCGGTGTTCTCGAGCAAACCGACGCCGCAATCGGGCGCTGGTCGTCCGCTCACAATCCGTTTTTCGCCGGGCCCGGCTCCGACGCACTTTCCCTCGCCCCGTTTATCGTTATTAGTGCGCTGCTCTTTTTCTTCGGACGAAAGAAAGCGTGCTGATCAACGACCGAAGAGATCCAGCAACGACTTGGCCGCTTCCTTCAACGTGTCCTTCAGCTTGTTAGGATCTTTTTCGATCGTATCGATAATTTCCTGTCCCGCAGCGGTCGCGAGCCGCCCTGACAAATCTTCCCGAAGATGATTCAGTTCGCCCGTTACCTTCATCGTTGTCCACAAATAACCATCTTTCTCGATTGTAAAAACCCGGGTCTGCGAACCGGGAATCCAGCGCAGACTTCCTGGCGTGACCCCAACGAGAAAATCCCCGTCCAGACGACCGTTCGCGATGACACTACTTCCAGTAATGCGAAGCAGCCCAGGCGAATCCGCACTCAGGTTTGAAATCGTCACAACCCCGTCCTTCACAACGAGATCCGCTGTGATTTTCTCCAAAGCCAGTTGCCGGAATCGCTGCGTGCGGGTGAAAAGCGCAATCTGATCCAATATCGGCAGCGCCTCCAAACGACCATTTTCCAGCGTTACTGGACCCGCGATTGACCAATCAGTTCCGTCGCCGGTCACCCGCAAATCTGCTGTCACCTCCCCATGCAATCGCGCTCGCCAATCCTCCGGCAAAACAGTTCCCACCGGCATCCGCTCAATCTTCACACTCAGATCAGAATTCTTCTCCACCCGCTCACTGATCCGGCCGCTAAGTGTGGTGCTTCCTCCGCCAGCAATGGTTAGGTTTCCGTGATTGACGAAGATCGTCTGATCGATATAGCGGACCGATAGTTCGCCGATTGAAATTTTCGGACGCTTCGGAAAGACTAACGAGCCGTCGTTCGCTTCTAACATCCACGCCTTTCCGTCAGGCCGAGCGTCGATCCGCAATCCTTCGAGGGAAAAGGGTGTGCGCAATTGCGTCCCGTCCAGATCAAAATGGGCCACCGTGACATGGCGAACATCCACTTGATTGGGAAGCAACGATGAAACAAACCCGGGAGTTTTCTTTGCCGTGTTTTTGTCCGTGGGTGCGGTCTTCGTCTGCTCGCGATTCTTCGACTCTGCTGTGTCGGGATCAGGTCGAGTTTCAGGCCGAATCTCCGGCGCGGGGCCTGGCGGCTGCGCTGACTCCGACTTTTTCTGTTTTCCGGCAGGGGTAATAATTAAACGCTCGATCTCGACATTTTGCACCTGCCATTTCCTATCCCAGAGGCCGCGCAGATTCACCTCGGCGCGCAACTGCTCGGCATGGACTGCCTCCAAAGTCCCGCCTTCACGTCCTTGAGCCGTGAACCCCTCGGTGTAGAACGACGTGCCACTCCATTCCAGCGGTCGAAAGACTCCCTCCGCCCGGATTGCTTTGGAGACTTTCCCACCCAGAAAGGTCCGGAACCGATCGCTCCGCAAAAAAACTTTCGCCTGCATGAGCACGATGAGGATGATCACCAAGACGACCACCGGACCCCCGATAACGACCCAGGGCAAATAACGACGCTTCGGGGATGACATCCACCTATTTCCGAGGAGAATGCAGACTCCGCAAGTTCAATTCACGAATGCTTTTGTCTTGAACTTGCTAGCGCGACGAGGTTATCAGCAGGAATTATGTGTTTCCGGATTCTTTCCACCCTGATCGCCATCGTACTTTTCGCCCACGCCGTCCTCGCGGATTTGCCCGGCATGGTCCAGATTTCAGTCGATCGGAAAATTGAGAAAGGCGAAAAGCCAAAACCGGAAGGCGAGGGCTCCGAGGCTCGTCTGATCAGTCAGGCGCGATATACCATCAAACTGGCCAATGCTTCCTTTGCTGACCTTAAAGACCTAAAGGTTGATTACCTTGTATTCGTAGAGAAGCAAAAACTCGGAACGAAACGAGACGCCGACGCAGTAACTCGCGTGACTGGCTCCGATCACGTGCCGCTCCTCACCCGCGCGGCGCCCGTAACGCTGACCACTCGCGACGTCCCTCTCTCCAAATCCAATCTCGTCGGCAACTACTATTTCGCGAACGGCGGCCGCATCAAAGTTGAAGACACCGTTAAGGGCATCTGGGTGCGCGTGTCCCAATCGGGCAAAATCGTTGGCGAATACTCTAACCCAGGTTCCATCACCCAACGCGGCTGGGACGCTAAATAGTTCTTCCGGAAATCGTCGGCCGCAGAGATATTTTTCGCTAGGCTGGATCTGTCGCGGCCATTACCCTCCCATCGTGCTCGAACTCCGCGACATCTCCCTCCATGCGGGGGACATTTCCCTCTTGGAAGAAATCCGTTTGCGCTGGGATGGCAGCCACTTCGGAGCGATTCTCGGTCCGTCTGGTTGCGGCAAAACCACTTTGCTTAGGCTGATCGCCGGTCTCGTCACTCCGGATCAAGGCACGGTGCTTTGGCGCAACCGCGACCTGCTTGCCGAGGACGATCTTCATCCCACTGAAATTGGCTACGTTCCCCAGTTCAGCACCGCCCACGACGGACTCACGGTGAGCGAATCCCTCGCGGCAGCGCTGCGCCTTCGGATCGCGGGCCTCACGGATGCCGAACGGAGAGACCGGATGATCAAGATCATTCGGGACTGCGGGTTAGAAGAAGTCGAAGGGCGGCGGGTCGGTGTCCTGTCGGGCGGACAAAAACGCCGGCTCTCCCTCGCGATCGAAATGCTTACTCTCCCCCGTCTGCTGCTCTGCGACGAGGTCTTGAGCGGCCTTGATCCCAAGTCAGAGCGCGAAATCGTCGATCTACTGCACCAGCTTTCGCAGGAGGACGACCGCCTTATACTCAACGTCACCCACAGTCTTTCCCACCTCGAACTCTACGACAGCGTCACCGTGCTCACCGGCGGCCGCCTCGCCTACCACGGTCCCACCGAGCATCTCGCCCATTATTTTGATGTCCCAGACCACGACGAGATTTTTGACCGGCTGGCGCTCCGCCCTCCCGAAAAATGGGCCACCTCGTGGATCAAGCACAGGCTTTCCTATGAAATAAAAATCACACCCGATTCCGAGCGATCGAACCCTCTGCCTGCCTCGACTCCAGGGTTTATTTCCCAGTTCATTACCCTGCTCAGTCGGCGCTGGCTCCTTTGGCAACGCGATTCCGGCGGACGCCGTTTGCAAGTGGGGATGCTGCTCGGTTTTCCACTTCTCGTGGTCGTCTTCGCCATCAACGGATTACCGGAAATCCAAAACCTCAATCTGCGACTCGAGTCTAACATCGTCCGCCAACTCGCCGAGGCCAACGCCTACATCCAGAGCAGCACCCGCGACGGCAGCCTGCTCTCCGGCATCGCTATGTTTCAGGTCATTCTTCTAACTCTAATGGGAGCGAACAACGGTGCGCGCGAAATCGCCGCCGAGCGGCAGATTTTTGAGAAGGAAAAACTCGCCGGACTCATCTCCGCTTCTTACCTCGCCAGCAAGCTTGCCTACCTCGGTTTCTGGGTCCTGGTGCAAAGCCTGTGGATGGCCGCGTTTGTCAGCCTCGTCTGCCGCCTTCCGGGCTCGCTCGCCACACAGGCCGGCATCCTAATTCTCGTCAACGCCGCAGTTACCGTCATCTCTCTTGCCCTTTCTGCCTGCCTCGCCAACGCCAGCCAGGCGTCTCTTGCATCGATCTATTTCGTCGGGTTCCAACTCCCCCTTTCCGGCGCTTTTCTTGCCCTGCCGAGCTGGCTCGCAGGAACGGTCAAACCATTCATCGCAGCCTACTGGGGATGGTCGGGTTATCTGCAGACTTTCCGAGAAACAAATTATTACACGATCCTGCAACGCGTCATTCAGACTTCGTTAGCCGAAATCCCAGCGTGCCTCTGGTTTCTGGGTAGCCAGATTCTTGTCGCTAGCCTGGCGGCTTGGCTCGGTTGCCGCCGCAGCCAGTGGGATTGATTGGAGCGCGTTTGTTGTGAGCGGCATCACTCACGCGCTCATAATTGAATGCGCAACGCTGCTGCAGGAGACACTACGACCCGCTTACTCCTCTGGTCCAACCGGCAGCTCCACCACCTGCTAGCGAACTGCGAGCAGTTCGACTTCAAAGATCAATGTCTCATCTGGCCCGATGTCGCGTCCCGCACCCCGCGGGCCGTAGGCTAGATTCGAGGGAATGAAAAACTCGTATTTGGAGCCTTCGCTCATCAACTGCACACCCTCAGTCCATCCGCTGATCACTTGGTTCAAGCCGAACTCGATCGGCTCACGCCGGGCGTAAGAACTATCGAATTCCGTGCCGTCCAGCAGCGTTCCGCGATAATGAACTTTCACCGTGTCGGTCGCCTTCGGTTTTTTACCCGTCCCCTCCGTGTGAACCTTGTATTGCAGCCCGGTGCTGGTGGTGGTGATGCCTTCTTTTTTGCCGTTTTCAGCGAGAAAAGCCTGTCCTATTTCAAGTGCGGAATTTGCCATAATAATTTTCGGGAGCGGTGAATAGAACGACTGGCGGAGAGTGAGGGATTTGAACCCTCGATACCCTTTTGAGGTATGGCGCTTTAGCAAAGCGCTGCTTTCGACCACTCAGCCAACTCTCCCTGTCAGTTCTGAACCCAAATAATACAGAGACAAATCGGAGCGTCAAACCCTGAATTTCCTCCGCTCGATCAACTAAAATCGGAGTTGGCGTTTTCCCCTCCCTTACGCAATGGTCTCGCATGACCATTTGGGACTACGCCAATCCTCAACTCCGCGACCTTGTTGCCTATGTTCCCGGCAAACCAATCGAGGATGTCGCCCGCGAACTCGGCCTCGAACCCGCGCAAATCATCAAGCTCGCCTCCAACGAAAACCCTCTCGGACCCTCGCCGGTGGCAAAAAAGGCTATGATCGAAGCCCTCGATCGCGCTCATTTTTATCCGGACGGCGGCGGTTACTATCTGCGCGACGCTATCGCGAAAAAATTTCAGCTCAAACTCGGCAACGTCATTCTCGGCAACGGTTCGAACGAGATCATCGAGTTTCTTGGTCACGCCTTCCTCCAACCGGGCGACGAGATCGTTGTCGCTGAGCACGCCTTTGTGGTTTATAAAATCATGGCAAAACTTGCCGGCGCTTCCACCATTGAGGTGCCCGACCCTGGCTTCATCCACGATCTTCCGGCCATGCTTGCGGCCATCACCCCTCGCACCAAACTCGTGTTTGTCGCGAACCCCAACAACCCCACCGGCACTCTCGTCAGCCAAGCGCAAATCGATGCCTTTGTCCGTCAGGTGCCGGAGAACGTCATCGTTATCTTCGACGAGGCCTACTATGAGTTTCTGCGCACGCCGATCGACACGCTGAAGTTTTTGCAAACCCACGACAACGTCATTGTAACACGGACGTTTTCCAAGATCCAAGGCCTCGCCAGTTTGCGCATCGGCTACGGTCTGGCCAGCGAGACGCTGATCGAAATCTTGCAAAAAACCCGCCAGCCGTTCAACGCTAACGCCGTGGCCCAGGCGGGCGCGCTCGCCGGATTGCTCGACGACGAACACCAGGAAAAAACCCGGGAGCTCACCTTCGAAGGACGTGATTACCTTGAATCACAGTTCGCCATCCTCGGCCTCGAATATGTCCCGAGTGAGGCCAATTTCGTTCTCGTCAAAGTCGGTGACGGCGCGAAAGCCTTCGCCAGTCTCCTCGCCAAAGGCGTGATCATCCGCGCAATGGGCGAATACAAACTGCCCGAATGGATCCGCGTCTCCGTCGGCACGATGGAGCAAAACCGCCGTTTCATTGAGGAATTGAAGACCTTCCTAGCGGCATGATGGTTTAACCACGAATGGTTAGACGCTTTTTCCTGTGACCGATACCATCACCGCCATCTCCTCACCATTCGGCGAGGGCGCCATTGGCGTCATCCGGCTCAGCGGACCGCGCAGCCACGCCATTCTCGGGACACTTTTTACTGGCAAATCCCGCGGTCCAAACCGGCTCAGCCATGGCCAGTTGGTTCGCGGAAATCGCGTGCTCGATGACGTCCTTGCCGCCACTTTTACCGCACCCGCCAGTTACACCGGTGAAGACATGGCAGAGATCTACTGCCACGGTGGATTGTTAGTCACCCGGCGCATCCTCGATGCCCTCCTCGCCGAGGGCGCGCGCCTCGCCGAACCCGGGGAATTTTCCTTCCGCGCCTTCGCCAACGGAAAAATGGACCTCACCCAAGCCGAGGCGGTCATGGACGTGATCCATGCCCAGACCGATCTCGCCCTTCGCGCTTCGCAGGAGCAACTCTCCGGCGCACTCGGTGAGGCCACTGGCCAACTGCGACAGTCCCTCCTCCAAGTCCTCGCGCATCTCGAAGCCCACATCGATTTTCCAGACGAAGACATCGAACCAGAAACCGGCCGTGAATTCCTTCATCGGATCGACGCAGTGATTGTTAGTATCGACCGCCTCCTCGCCACCGCCGATCGCGGACGCATCCTGCGCGAAGGCGTCCGCACCGTCATCTACGGCGCGCCGAATGTCGGCAAAAGCAGCCTTCTCAATGCACTCTCCGGATTCGACCGCGCCATTGTCAGCCCCACTCCCGGGACCACCCGCGATGTCATCGAGGAGTCGGTCAACCTCGGCGGCATTCAACTCCGTTTGATGGATACCGCGGGCATTCGCGAAACCAGCGACGAGATCGAACGCCAGGGCGTCGCTCGCAGCCATCGCGCCCACGATTCGGCCGATCTCATCATCGAAGTCTGCGACGCGCAACTCCCTCCGCCCGACGCTCCGCCGGAAAAGAACACCGTCCGCGTCGCTAACAAATCCGACCTTGGCTCCCACCCCGCTTGGGCAGACGGCGGGGTCCTTCTCAGTTGCCTGCAAAAAACCGGTTTCGATGCCCTTGAATCCGCTATCCTAGCAAAACTTTTCGGCGGCAGCGCCACCTTGGAGAACGCCTCCGTCGCGATCAACGCCCGCCATCAACACTGCCTGCAACGCGCCCGCGCCGCTTGCCTTGCCGCCACCGACGGCCTCCGCCTAGGCATGGCCATCGAACTCATCGCCATCGAACTCCACACCGCTCTCGACGCCGTCGGCGAAGTCATGGGTAAACTCAGCAGCGACGATATCCTTGGGGAAATTTTCAGCACCTTCTGCATCGGAAAATGAGACGCCTTCTTCGCTTGGCCTACCGCCACCTTGTTCGGCCCGCTTTCTTCTCACGCGATCCCGAGGAAGCGCATCATCTCGCCATCGATTCCCTCGAACGCCTCTCCCGACACCCCGATCTCTTAAAATGGATTCACTTCTTTCTTGGTGAAAAGAAGCCTGTCGATCTCTTCGGTTTGCACTTTCCGAATCCCGTTGGCCTCGCCGCTGGCTTCGATAAAAACGCCGTCGCTCTTCCCGCCTGGGCCGCTCTCGGTTTTGGTTTCGCGGAGATCGGAACTGTCACCGCCCAAGGCCAACCCGGTAACCCCGCCCCTCGCATCTTCCGCTATCCCGCGCAGTCCGCCCTGATCAACCGCCTCGGTTTTAACAACGACGGCGCCCAAGCCGTCGCCGAGCGTCTCGCCCGACTCAAACGATCGCCCCTCTGGCCCACATTTCCCGTCGGAATTAACATCGGCAAATCCAAAGCCACCCCGCTCGATCATGCTCTCGCCGATTACCAATTCTCCTTTCAAAAACTCGCCCCGTTCGCCGATTACATCGCCCTGAATGTTAGTTCGCCTAACACCCCCGGGTTGCGCGAACTTCAGGAACGCGATGCTCTCGAAACCCTTCTGGCTGGCATCCAAGAAATCAACCGCCTCCGTCCCCATCCTAGGCCGGTTCTGGTTAAAATCGCGCCCGACATGGGCTGGGAGCAAATCGAAGAAATCATCGGTCTCGCCGAAAAGCATCAGCTCGCGGGAATCATCGCAACTAACACGACGCTTGACCACCGTGCGGTCGCGCAATCGGGTGACGAAACCGGCGGCCTAAGTGGTACCCCGCTCGAAGCCCGCGCCACCGAGATCGTCCGGTTCATCTGCGGAAAAACAAAGCTCCCCGTCATCGGCGTGGGCGGTATCACCGACGCCGACACCGCCCGCCGCAAACTCGACGCGGGGGCTGCGCTGATCCAACTTTATACGGGCTACATTTACGGCGGCCCGACGATCATTCCGGACATCGTCTCGAAACTTTAGAGCGGTTTACAACTAGCGGACAATGTCGTCTTCCGTGAAAAGTTTGCGGTCCGGACCGGCAGAGCGGACTTCCATGATTGATCCAGAAACCGCATGAAAGAAATAAGGCGTTCCCCATTCATCGACCGACTCGCCGCGTTCATTAAGTTGCACCCCAGCACGATCGAGAAAGCGCGCACCCGTAGCATTTCCGCCGAGGAGTGCGCGAGTGATCTCCGGGTTGCTTCCCACCGGATTTTGCCCAAGTGCCGCCCGGTATTTGCGCATGGTTAGCTGCCAGCGCCGCACCTCGGCCTCGGGCGTTTTAACGGCTGGCTGCAAATCAAGCGGCTGCGCCGGGGCGGGACGCGCAGCCATTTCAGCACGATACTCCGCAATCGTATTAAACCTCGGGGCCGCCGTTGCAGGACGAGGTTTCGACGTGTCCGGCGCAGTCTGCGGAAGTGGAATACTAACCGTCGGCTGCTTGGGAGCATATCCGTTGACAGAATTCGCAGCCGGGCTCGCAATCGGCTTTTCCCAAGGAGCCCAGACTAGAAAAGCGGCTAACAACAGAAGCGCAGCTAGTCCGGCGAGACGAATCCATTTTCCGCGCATGCGTCGCGACGTTAGTTCATGAATCCGAGATCAGGCCGTGAGAAACGTCCCAGATTTGGAAACACCGTAAGTAATTCTCCGCCCGGGGTTAGGCTCGGGTTTACCCCAAACCATTTCGCGAGGGTGGCGCTGTATTCATCCACACTCGTGCTTGGAATCCAACGTCCGTAGCCTGTGTCATCCGGACCATCAATGCTCAAGGTCGGAAAAGTGCCATAGACATTGCCGCCCTTCACATCGCCGCCCATGACGATGTGATGCCCTCCCCAACCGTGGTCGGACCCTGCTCCGTTTGTCGTGAAGGTCCTTCCGAAATCGGAGGCGGTGAAGGACGTCACCGAGTTTTGCACGCCAAGTTCGACGGTGGCGTTGTAGAAGGCATTCATCGCCGCACTAACATCGGCCAGCAGCGCGGGGTGATCGTTTAGCTCATGGTCATGGGTGTCGAATCCACCGGTGGAGACGAAGAAAATCTGTCTCCGCATACCGAGCGCGGCGCGGGCGGAAATCATTCGCGCAACGATTTTCAACTGGTCGCCAAGATAGGAGTTCGTCGGAAAAGCCGTAGTCAGCGCTGGTGCGGCTGCAAGTGCGCTGGTGACGAGATCGTTGTTATCGATGGCCCGGCGTGTCACCGCGCCAAAAGCCCGCTCAAAGAGATTCGTGTAGGGGAGATTAACGATGTTATTGTAAGCGAGATAACGCGGATCGGTCGTGCCATTGAATCCGTCGAGCCCGATGCTCCCGGAGGTGGAGACGGCGTATTGGGAGACTTGGTTCCCGACTTCGAAAACGTTGTTGCCACCGACGGCGATGCTCATGGAAATGGCGTTGGTGTTATTTAGCGTTTGCAGTAGATCCGCCATGCGTCCGCCCCAACCGCTCCGCGACGGATTCCCCGGCCAGGAAGTTTGCCACTGCGTCTGCTGGTCTTCATGGGAAAATAACTGGGGCGGCAATTGCACCGAGCCATTGAGATAGGTTGTTCGGGTCACCGGTGCCATGAGCGATCCGACATTGGCCACGAGTGCTAGCTTTCCTTGGTTATAGATGTTCCGTAACTCTGGAACCGAGGGATGCAAGGCATAGTCGCGACCGTCATTCACGAGGTCATTGATCGGAAGCAGGCTGCCCTGAGGAAGAGCTAGGATGCCGCGCAGATTGGCATAGGCGTTGTAATTGGCTGTGTCGCGCGGCACGAGAAGATTAGCGGAATCATTTCCTCCATAAAGGAAGACGCAGACCAGCGCCTTGAAATCGCCCGGAGTAATCGCTTGGGTCTGCAAGGAGGCGGCGGCCCCCATGGCGCGGAGATTCCAGATGGTGTTAACAATGCCGCTCGTGCCCACTGCGGCGCAGGCAGCGCGACGGATGAAAGTGCGGCGGTTGAGGTTGCTTGGGTTCATGGAGGGGCTTCTATTTCTGCACGCAGAATTCGGGCGAGGTAACGATGAGTTGCACGGCCGTCTGCGCACGCAGGAGAGTGTTGCTAGCGGTTTGCGCGGTCACGGCGTTGATCACCTGCGTGCGCAAACCGGAGGACATCCGCCCAGCGAGCAGTCGGGTGTTCAGGCTGTCCACCAACGCCGTCGGGTTTGCGGCGAGAGCGGTCTGCGCGCTAAGATCGAGTCCGACCGTGGTGGGCGAGGAAGCAGATTTTACGTAGGTCACCCGGTCGCGGATGTTGTTCGAGGACGAGATAGCTGTCGTGTCGGTGGTGATCTGGAATTCTGGGCTGAGGAGGCCCGCGGTGGCCAGTTCGCCGGGCTTGCTGTAGAAGGGCGAGAAGAAATTAAATACACTAGGTGCCTCGAGAAAGACTTGGCCGAAATCCGAATCGATCTCGTAATTGCGAATGAGGAAGCGGTTGTTATACGCGCGTCCATTAAAGGCGCGGTAGATATTGGCGAGGCGGATGAGCGGCTCGCGTTGTTTGCCGAAATTCACATTGCTCAGCGAGGTGGTGCTCCGCGCTTCGTAATCGAGCAGGATGGCCTTGATCACCGCTTTCATGTCGCCGCGAACTCCGCTCCCGTTGTCAGCAAATTTTTTCGCAACTCGATAGATGTAAGCCGGGCTCGGATTACTCGTAACCAGACGCTGGATGAGCGAGCGAGCGATGAACGGCCCGCAGTTCGGGTGATTAAAAAGCGCATCCAGTGCATCCTTCAAATCCTGATCACCGCTTTGCCCGATTGGTAACACCAACCCGTCGAGCAACCGTTTCGCCGCAGGGTCATGATGACCGGGGACGAGTTTCATGGGTTGCCGCCAGTTGTCCTGCACGTAATCCCAATCGGTGCCGTCTTGGGCAAAGTTCCATCCCGTAAACACAGTCGAAAACCCGATGACCTCCGGCTGCCCATACGTCGGGACCGGATTACCCGTTCCGTCGAGCAGGACCGTCCCATCGGGGTTCAACTTCGTCAGGCCAATCGTGAAGAGTTGCATTACTTCCCGGCCGTAGTTTTCATTGGGCACCGTTCCCGTCACAGGGTTGGCCTTGTCGTTTTGCAACATATCAAGATAGAGACCCATTGATGGTGAAAGTGTCACCGCCTCAAGCAATTGCCGGAAATTCCCAAAGGCATTCTTCAGGAGCGTGTCTGCATACCCGCTCAACGCATACGGCTCGTTCGAGAGGCCGCCATCCGCTGCGGAGATAACCATTAACTCACTCAGCGCCATCGCCACACGCTGCCTCAATTGATCCGGTGCCGTTACCGCCGTTTTCCAAAATGCTTCCTGCGTCGTGTTCGCGCTGATTGTTTGTCCGCTTGAAACCACCCCGTCCACAATCGGTAAATGGAAGACCGTCGGTGTGGCAAACTGTGCATTGATCCATGCCTCATAGCCATCGCGCTGCACCACCGCAAGATCAGCCGTTGTTGGCCCGAAGCTCGCCTGGATGAGAAAACGCGCCGCCTCATCTGCCGTTGGAAGGGCGGTTGGCAACGTCGGTGGATCCGCAGGCGGCGTGAAACTTCCCGTCGCCACCGTCCGACCAAACTGCCCCCGCAACTCGCCACCCGGGTTGGCCGCTGTCACCACGCTCAGATAGGCTAGGCCCGATTTCAGCGCCGATACGGCCGTTGTTGGAATCGACCACAGATATGACCCGTCCGCTTGGAGCGTCGTGGTTAGCAGATTCGCTAGCACCGGTCCTGTTTGACCTGGAGCCGCTGGACCGCGCACATTCAGCGCCGTCACCGCACCGCTTAACCCGCTCGTGCTCACCGAGGCAATCGCCACCGTCTCATCGGTCGTCAGACGCAGCGAGACAAACCCCGAGCCCGACCCCGACACTCCTGTTTCACGCGTGAGCGGTGCTAGGAACAAACTCGTCAATCCCGGTGGATTAAAGGGAGCCAGATACGGCTTGAGCACTGAAGTTGGCACCACTTCTTTCGGCACCATGCCCACAGTGTCCGTCGGCTTCAACCAGCCGACCGTTAGATGATCGCCCCCGCCATATTCCCGCAAGCGGGCTTCAAAGTAATAACGCTGTCCTGATGTCAGCGCGATCAGTCCCGACTTCTGCGTCGCATACTTGGTCCACTCTTTGTAATTCGTGTAGTTATCCGTGTAGCACCGCCGCACCAGATTCGCTGGCTGATCATTGGTCGAGAGCCAGAAATCCGCCACATCGTCCCCTGCAACCCAAAAGGTATAATTTCCCGTCGCAGGCGCCGTGATGTAGCCGCGCATCCGCGCCCCGTAGTAATCCCCCACGCTCGTGCCAGTATCCAGCATTGTCAGTGTTCGTGTGCTATTCGAAGGCGAAGAAAACGGTACGTCGGCCAAACCATTATAGCCACTGTTAACCGACCAGATCTCCTCCACCACCTGCCCATCCACCGCCACCGGGGTGAGATAGACCGTAGCCGCACCCGCAGTTCCGATCCCGTAGGCCGCATTCGCCGTTAGCGCTGCGCTGACCGTTTTGCTTGTCGTCACTACTGCCGAGGAAAGAATACTCACGGGCACATCCACTCCATTCACTCCCATTGGAAAATTCACCGTCGCTGGCAGCGCTAAATAATCCGTCCCGGCCACCGCCGTCCCGCTGACAGTGTAAGACACCGCGCATGGATTGATGTTCCCGGAGCGCGTAAACCTCAGCGTGGCCGTGTCGCCAAACGTCTTCGTTGCCACTCCATCCGGCGCGCTCACCTCGATCGTGTTCGGCAACGCCAGCGCATTGACCACCACCTGCTTGTCGCCCAAGCCCGTGTTATTCGTATCCGGTTTCAGCGGGTCCAGCTTCAGTTGCCGTTCCTCCCAATCGTCCACTCCGTCACTGTCTGAATCGTAATCACTCACCTGCAACCGGAAAAACTGCTTCACGCTCGAGCCCGTGCCAAACGTCGCTGGCAAATCCGAGCCGTCTCCCAACAACACTCCACTCAAGGTCGTCCACACCGCACCTGCCGCCAGCGAATCCGAGGTCTGCACCCGATACGCTTTACCTGCCGCCGTCTTCCACGTCAGTGTCGTGAGGCCGTTTGCGAGAGTTAGCCCGGGGATCGGCGGACGCGAATTCGCGCTGCGCGGATCTGTCCCCGCGATCGACTCGTTAAAATTTGTCGAACCATCGGAATCATCGTCCGAGACCGGATTCAGACCTTGGACGTTGTAAACCATTTCCCAGACATCGCTCATCCCGTTTCCATTTTCGTCCACGATCACCGCGCGCGCCGAGGCGGCGCACCCAATAAGGAGTGAGAAAACAACAACCCGGAGGGAAAGGGCAGGCAGCCGCATAGATGTTTTAAGTAGCATTTTTTGAGCCAGAATCTAGTCTATTCTTCCCCAGATTTCGTCGCTCCCTTTAACGTCGATCGCTGGAATCGAGACCGCCCAGCGTTGGAGGTTTTCTTCGCCGGAGTGCTCACTCCCCTGCCCGCTTTTCCCTTACCGCCGACGGCGTCCACTGCCGCGATCTACTTTCCTGTTTTCGCGATTCATTTTTCCCGGTGCTTGACCGTTTTCTCTCGGTGCTTTGGAAGCTGGAGGTTTCGCTGCGCCCCCGACGATGCGGAAGTCGATCTGACCTTTGAGTTTCTCCACGCGGCTGACGATGAGTTGAATGGATTGGCCGACTTCGTATTGAACTTCGGTGCGTTTTCCGCTCATCCGTCGCCGCACCGGATCGAAGTGAAAATAATCGTCGCCGAGGTCGCTAACGTGAACGAGCCCGGTGAGACTGTATTCGAGCAATTCGACAACTAGGCCGTAGCTTTTTACATCGGAGATCAGGCCAGTGAAGTGGTCGGGATTTTTCTTCTCCAATTGAAGCGAAAAATATTCCAGCTTCTTGAGTTTGACCGATTCGCGTTCGGCGTCGGCGGAGACGCGTTCCGTGGTGGAGATGTGCTCGGCGGTGACGGCAAGATCTTTGGCGGAGGGCTGAATTTTGCCGATGCGGGTGTCGATCATCGCTCCCAAAACGCGGTGAACAACGAGGTCGGCGTAGCGGCGAATGGGGCTGGTGAAGTGGGTGTAGTTCACCTTGGCGAGGCCGTAGTGGCCCACGGCGCGGGTGTCGTAGGTGGCGCGCTTCAGGGAACGGAGCAGGCCAATTTTCAAGACGGCTTCGTCGGGTTTACCGGAGAGGGTTTTGAGCAGTTTCTGGACTTCGCCTTTGGTAGTGAGGTCGCCGACCAGATAACCAGCGATGGCGAGGGTCTGGCGGTATTCGGCGAGTTTCTCCGGGTCCGGTTTTTCATGGATACGGTAGATGCTGGGGAGGGTGCGGTTTTTGATCTCGCGAGCGACCGTCTCGTTGGCGGCGAGCATGAATTCCTCGATTAACTGATGCGAGGCGTCGTGTTCGACCTTCTCAAGCGCGATGGCGCGACCGTCGTTATCCACCCGGACTTTAATCTCGGGGAAATCGAGGTCGAGAGAACCAGCGGCGAAACGGTTGCGGCGTAGGAGCGAGGCGAGTTCCCAGGCGCGGACGAGTTCCTCCTCGACCGGGGAATGCGCGCGGCCTTCGAGGACGGCAAAGGCCTCCTGATAGGTTAGCCGTTTCTTACTGCGGATAACGCTGCGGCTGAAGGAAGAAGTGGTCGCTTTGCCGTGGGCGTCGAACCGCATCCAAACCGTAAAAGCGAGGCGATCTTCATCCGGGCGCAGACTGCACAGGCCGTTGCTGAGGCGCTCGGGAAGCATGGAAAGAACGCGGTCGGGCAGGTAGGTGCTGTTGCCGCGCTCCCAAGCCTCGCGATCGAGTTCGCTCCCGGGAGTGACGTAGTGGGATACGTCGGCGATATGCACGCCGAGGAGCCAACCACGATCGTCGCGCTCGACACAGATGGCATCGTCGAAATCGCGCGCGTCGTCGGGGTCGATGGTAAAGATAGCGAGATCGCGAAGATCTTCGCGTCCGGTGGTGTCGGAGGGTTGGACCGTCTCGGGGAAACGTTCGGCAGCGGCGGTGATGCGCTCGGGAAACTGGATCGGTAGGCGGTATTTCCGAATGACAGAGAGCATATCCACACCGGGAGCGTCGGCCGGACCCAGGACTTCAATAATACGGCCAGTGGGCGGGTCGTAGCGCCGGGTCCATTCGTTGAGTTCGACGACGACTTTGTCGCCGGGCTGTGGATTGAGCTTAGGGTCGGGTTTGCCAGGGAGCAGGATCGGCAGCAGAATGCGAGGGTCGTCGGCTAGGACGTTGGCGGCGTTTTTCCCGCGTCCGTAGGTGCCAACGAGGGTGGTGTTGGCGCGGGTGACGACTCGGAGAATTTCACCCTCGACGGTGGTCCGCCCAGACTCACGAAGGGGACCGCGGCTGCGTCGAATGCGGGCTTCGACAATGTCGCCGTGCATGGCGACGCCGGTGTGCTCCGCGGCGACAAAGAGGTCGCCTTTTCCGGGGTCGTCGTTAATGACGAAGCCGAATCCGCGAGCGTTCATGTCGAAACGTCCAACAAAGAGGGCCTCACTCTTCGGAATGCCGTAGCGGTTCTTTTTCAGGAGAATGATTTTGCCGTCGTCAAGGAGGCTGCGGAGCGTCGCGCGAAGCTGGTTGCGCTCGGCAGGAGGGAGATCGAGCGCATGGGAAAGATCGACCTTGTCGAGCGGTTGATATTTGACCGACCCCATCAGAGTGAGGATGCGGTCGGCGAGTGTGTCGTTTCCCATATTTAGCGCAAACTTGCCATGCGGCGCGGGAAATGACACGGAAAACTCTGGCGGGATGCGAGCCTTTGCCGTTGGCGCGGTGAGCAATCGGTGTGGTTGCCCTCCTCGCAACGGCCCAGATTGGATTCATCCCACAAATCCATGTCTCCGACGCAGATCGAATCAAGCGGCGGAAATACTGGCTAGCTCCGACTGGGTCATCAGCTCAATCATTTCGTGGAACGAAACGGTTGGTTTCCAGCCAAGGTAATCAGAGGCCTTGGCGGCGTTACCGACCAATCGCAGCGGCTCGGCCGGACGCGTCATTAAGGGGTCTCGACGAACGTGTTGTCGCCAATCCAACCCGACGACGGCAAAGGCGGCTTCCACCACATCCTGGACGCTATGCAACTTACCCGTGGAGAAAACGTAATCGCCCGAAACGTCGTGCTGCAAAGCCTGCCACATGCCGAGCACGTAATCGGGTGCGAACCCCCAATCTCGCAGGGCCGAGGTGTCGCCGAGTTGTAGATTCCGCTGTTGCCCATGTTTGATCGCGGCGGCGGCACGGCATATTTTTCGGGTAACGAAGTTTTCGCCACGGCGCGGAGATTCATGGTTATACATAATGCCATTGCAGGCAAAGAGTTGAAATGTCTCGCGATAGATCGACACCATTCGCGTGGCGAAAGCCTTGGCACATCCGTAGGGGCTAACCGGGCGCATAGCAGTTTCTTCGGTTTGGGGGACTTCCGTGGGCTGGCCGAAGATCTCGCTGGACGATGCGTGGAAAAGGCGAGGCGGATTCGGCAGGTCACGGACCATCTCCAACAACCGCAGAGTGCCCATCGCCGTCATTTCGCAGGTGGACTCGGGAATTTCAAAACTCAGACCGACATGACTTTGCCCAGCCAGATGATAGACCTCGGAAGGGTTGCCCTTAACCAGAACCCGGCGCAAGGTGGTTGTATCATCGAGATCCGCGTAATGAAGAAATAGGCGCTTTCCGTAAATCAATGGATCTAGATAAAGGTGAACCAATCGCGACCGGGTCAGACTGCTCGTCCTCCTGACCACTCCGTGCACCTCATATCCTTTGGCTAGTAAAAGTTCAGTTAGATAGGAGCCATCCTGTCCGGTGATGCCCGTAATAAGTGCTTTTTTCATGATGAAAGCATCAGCGGCAAAGGCTCGAACCTTCGCCAATGGATGCAAGCAGGAAAACGGCTTCCGCAAGCGATACTCGAAAATCCCTCAATACCATTTCCGATTGACGGTTAGTCGGCGCGAAGCCAGATTTTATCTGCCTCGACGACGCGACCACCGACCTCGAGCTCGTTAGTTGTCGAGTATTCCTGGAAGCCTTTTTCCAAGAGGATATCGCGCAGAGGAAAATAGGTGCCGTCCTTTCCAAAGGAAACTTCCAGAAGTATGGCGGAGGTACGATCCCAGAGGGCACTCATGCCAGCAAGCGCAGAGATTTCGGCGCCTTGAAGGTCGAGCTTCACCAGCAGCTTGGAGCCTTTGACCGGGATCGCATCGATTCTCTCGGCCACAACTTCCCAGACGGGACAAGAGGTGTCGTTATTACCCGTCAGAACCGTGCAGGAGGTAGTCTCCTCATTGACCTGACTGAGTGAAAGACGTCCCTTCTCATGCCAAAGTGCGGCTTCCACTACTTGGAACCCCTGCGCACGCAAAATCTCCGCGCAACCCCGATGCGGTTCGACGCAGATCAGATCGGCCTGCGGCAGTGCAGAACGCACGATGCAGGAAAACTCGCCGACGTTGGCTCCACCATCAATTACGCCGTCGAACTGGCCCCATCGCAAAAAGGTCCGCAACCGGGAGTGCCGCCCCCAGATCCGGGCCCACGCATCCAATGGCCGAGCGATAAATGGGACTGAACCAAGTCCGTTCATAACGGCGATGCCCCAGCGATAGATGGTTGGATCCATTGGGGAGCGACTATAAAAGGACCGCCGCGAGGCAACAAGCTGAAATCGGGTGGTTATTTTTCAGGGAACTCCCTACGCTGCCCGCGTTGGCTCGTTTCCAGCTACCTACACGAAAAAACATGCACCCGACTTCCTCGCCAACGCAATCCGCTGACTTTGATCGAGCTGATACCATCGGGAAGCGGAAACTTTTTACGATCGTGTTACTAACTCTCTCGGTGGTTGCGGGGATAGGATTTAACATTGCGGAAATTCTTCTGGAAAATGGCATGGCAGGCAGTGACTGGCTAAGAAGCGACAATATGTTTTACCACCTATTTGCAACGTATGATCGGTGGCATTTAGCAATCTTCATTGTGGCCACGCTGGCATTCGTCGGGTTTCTTTTTTTCGGAAGGCAGACCGAAAAAACAATCATCTGGCCACGCATTTCTATCTCCCTGCTATCCTTTGCGGTCATTGCCGTCACGGCGGCAGGCGTGCATTTGATTTTTCTGAATTATCCTTTTGCGATGGACGAGTTTTACCCTGACTTTCAGTCGAAGCTATTTGCCCACGGACAACTTTGGGGATCCATTTCGGAAAATCTTACACCAATCGCTCGGGCAGCGACTCCGCCGATGATGAATTTCCAGCCTCTACCCACCGCTTGGACCTCAAATTATCTTCCGGTCTATGCATTGTTGCGGCTGCCGTTTCTGCTCGTTGGGTTCAGTTGGCTGCTGAACCCGTTGCTCGCGGGTGCGAGTGTCTGGCTATTAGCTGCGGTCGTTGGAAAAATCTGGCCCGATAGTCGGGAATTGCCGCTTATCGGCGCTTTGCTACTTGCCAGTTCGCCGCAATTTTTGATGACTTCGATGACGGCTTACGCGATGCCCGCCCATGTATGCCTAAATCTGCTTTGGCTACTTCTTTTTTTGAAAAATGGGCGGATCGGTTTCTGGCTGCCTCCCTGGCTAGGAATCTGTGCCATGGGCCTGCATCAACCTAACATCCACGTCCTTTTTGTGGCGCCTTTCATCCTTCGGTTGCTTTGGAAACGCGACTGGTCCAAGGCGGGTTATTATCTGGCAGTTTATGCAGCGGGGTCAGCCTTCTGGTTGCAATTCATGAAATGGAAGACTGCCATTCTGCCCGCCGTGGCGGAGAATCTTCCAAAAGCAGCACCGGAGAACGTCCTCGTCGGTTTGCTGCATCTGTTTCGTATGCCCAACCTCCAGCATTTGCTCGATCATCTGATCGGCTTGACGGAGATTTTGTCGTGGAATTCATGGGCTTTGGTCTTCTTTTCGGCTTTGGGGCTTTTTGCGTGGAAAAAATCTCCTCCAGTCATTGCCGATTTGCTGACCGGACTGATTCTAGCGCTAGATTGTTTTTTGCTGTTCCCGGAAAACCAAGGACATGGATGGGGCAATCGTTATTTCTATTCCTACATGCCTAACTTTGTGCTCTTAGGAATGGCCGGTTTTTGCCATTTTCGGAAAAATTTCTCACGCGCCCAACTGGACATGGCGATTGCCATCTCGCTCATAGTATTTTGTCTTCAACTGCCGTTACGCGCTTGGTCTTGCCGAGATGTCGTCGAACCTTTTGCCTTAGCATCCGAGTATCTGCATACGCGCCCCGTGGAGACTGTAATTCTGGATACGAATTGCATATGGTATGGGCAGGACTTGGTTAGAAACGAGCCGGGGCTGGAGAAACTTCCGCGGATTGTTTTTCTGAGAAGACTCGACGCTGCCAGCCTGATGTTTCTAGAGAAGAAGGGAAAATACGAAATCGTCAATGACAAGACCCTCGCAGCTTTCGGAATTCATTCTGTCCTCGCTAAGAGTCAAACGCCAACCACTCGAAAATGAATCGGGGTAAGGAACGCAGGAACAAATCAATGATCTGGGGCTACGCCACGACTTCGACGCGCAGCGCCTTATTCATGCGAGCGATTGATAGTCTGCCTTCTGTTAAAAAAACTACGCAGTTGCCTCGATTTGAGGGCACCACCGTCGTTTCTTCCATCGCCGGACTCGGTGATCTCATCATCCAACTACCGCTTATCGCCGGATTGGTTAACAAAACACGCGAATTTGGCACCGAACCAACCGTGGCCCTTAGACCAGCCCACTTAAATCTTGGCGAAGTTTGCGGATGGAAGGTGATGGAGTTTGAAAACCCTCTCGTCGACTTTTTTGGACAAGGGCTTTCTCTTGCTGTTCTAAAAAAAAGCGCTCGAGCACTCATCGCTTTAAGGCAGCGTAAGGTCGATACATGGATCGATCTGACAGGCAACGCCTTCAACGCCTCTGCCATCCGAATGGGCGGTGTGCATAGTTTGTTTTCAGCTGTTTCCCGTGGTGGTAAAAGTCTAGTCCACGGAGAGATCCCACATCGTCCTTATGAAAATGAGTATGGTTTTCGCGATAAACTAGCGACCCACTTCAATTGCGAGTTAGATTTCTCCATCTATCAAAAATTGGCCGACGTCACCAGCTCCGACGATATCGTTCTCTCCATAACGACCTACAACCAATGGAAAAGCTGGCCACTGTCCTACTTTGCGGAGGTGGTGCGGGCATTCCCCTCCCGCCAATTTATCTTAGTCGGTGCGACTAAAGAGATTCCCGCGCATGAGTTGGCGGATTGGGTAGTATTACGCGATCTGCCCAATACGCGGAATCTGTTGGACTCGCTGGACCTCCTGCAATTTGCCAAATGCATCGCTAGTGCGGGAATTTTTGTCGGCAACGACAGTGGCGGGGCGCATCTCGCCAACGCCTTTAAGAAACCCGGCGCAGTAATTTTTGGCCCCACTATATCCGAGACTTGGCATGGCAATTCGATGTTGCGCCTCTTTCACGATCGATCCTGTCCGTATTACCCATGCAGGGTACGGAGATGTGATCAACAGCAAGACTGGTGCATGAAGCGCATCGCTCCAACCGAAGTGATAGAACACATGCGAACTTTGCTTAGCTAATCATGAATATTCTCACTGAATTAAGCGACCACACCATTCGAAGCGTTCGGGCGCTCGCTGGGTTCCCTGTGTTTGGCGGAAGATGGCTTAAACTCTGGGTGTTCTACCTCTTCTCACCCCTGCTCCGTCGCATCCTGAGTGCGCAGGAATGGAGCTTGGGACTTTGTCGGATACGAACTCGGGAAGGTGATGCCTACACCTTTGCCAACCTGTTTGAGGATTATCCCGCAGACACTATCCGGAAGGCTCTGCTAACGGTAGATTTGGTCATAGATGCAGGTGCCAATGTCGGTGCGTTTTCGCTGTTAGCAACGCATCTGCTCGCAGAATCGGGAAGATCCCTAAAAGTAATTGCAATCGAACCCATGCCGGAGAATGCCGCCATGTTACGAACCCAACCGTTCGCATCGAAGTTAGAGGTGTTAGAAGGTGCTTTGGGGACAGAAAATGGAAGTGTCTCGATGCAGCGGGGCTTTAACTCCGTCACACATCAGGCGGATTTCGCAAATCAAAACGGAGGGAACCGGGTGGCAATGTTTGGGCTGGCAGATTTGTGTGACCAAATCACTCTGCTTAAGATGGATATCGAAGGAGGTGAGCACGCAGTGCTGGCAGAGGGATTGCCAAGTTTGGTGAAATACATGTTCTTGGAATGGCACCCAGTGTCTGGAAAAAACAGCGAAACGGGGCCAGGGTCTCTTGTCACGCACGGACGATGGCATCTGGTTTCCCGCGATCTTTACGGCTCATCGATGTGGTTTTGGGAAGCTTAGAAATAGCGTGAAAACATACGCCTAATTTGCAAGACACGATGGATCGGAATCGGGAGCCGGAGACTCCAGAAAATTAGCTGCCCGGGAGTCGCCCCATAATAGAGCCTCCGCTCCGACCAATCATCCGCTGCCTTGTAGCAAGCTATTTCATTCGGATGGTTTAGCGGAAATGTTAGTTCTGCGGCTTGCATTGAAGCACGGTGGTCATTCGGACCGGTGTGGGTGCTGTCTTCACTAAAGCCGACATTCTTAACCAGATTGGTCGATGGCAGAATGCAGAGCATGCCATTCTTCCAGTTTGCATACTGCCACGCGACGTCCCACGTGTTCAGCCCGCGATTACCCGCGTGGCTATCATCTAGTATGCACTGCCAGTAGTGTAGCTGAGGCCCCTGCCCGGAAATGCTCTTTAGCCAAGGTGTTTTCCGCCGATCTGGCCAGTCGCCAAGAGTAGGGTCTAGCTTTTCCCAAGCACGACGCCACGTCGCCCAGCCCCAAATATGGCAAAACCGAGAAAAATAATAACTTTCAGAAACCAACCACTTATTTTCAATGAAGTTATCGCCACTAATCATTCCGATCATCAGCTCTTCGGCATATCGCTCGAGTAGTTCGCTGCAAAAGAGGAAAAAACTCGCAATCGGAAGACAATCGTCTTCCAGAATGATGGCGCGCTCGACCTGAGTAAAAACCCAATTAAGTCCCTCGGTCACACTCTTACGGCATCCGAGATTCACATCCGAAAAACGCAGGACCAATTCACATTCCCAATCAACCTTTGTAACAATTTCTCTAACCTTACGGCATAAGTCCGCGTCTGCGGGTCTCCCGAGTCGTGGCCCGTCAGCAATGACAAACAGTTGGCATGGTCGGGCGGAGCGGATTGCCTCGAAAACTCGGGCGGTCGGTTCTGGTCGATTGAAGACTATTAAAACAACAGCCTCCGTGAGTGGTTGCTCGCTCATTGTTTACTTCCTAACAAAGCTTTTTTCAAATCAAGCACATTCAAAAACAGAATCGAACGAATTTGCATCCAGAAAACAGAACGGGTAGAAGGATGAATAAAATTGAACAAAAAAGCAGAGCAAGCATATGCAATGAGGGTGGCCCAAGCGGCACCTTTCCCACCGTAGAATGGTATCCAGAAATAATTCAAGAGGATGTTTAACAGCGCGGCAAACGCCATCCGCCAAGTAGCCAGCCAGGTCAGTCGTTGGAATATATCAAAGCCGCTCTGGGCAATTCCGAAAAAGACGAATAGACCAGACCAAGCGTGAATTTGCAAAATAGCAGCTGCATTTTCATAGGATGGCCCGTAAAGCGTGATGACTAGTGGTCGGGCGAGGAGTGTCAACACCACTGCCACGATCAGCGCCATGAGAAATGACGCCTGCAGCGCGAGTTCGTAATTTTTTCGCAATAAAGCCGGGTCTCGTTTTCCCCATTCGATAATTTTCGGAAAAAGCACTGTTGCGATGGCCATAGGAATGAAGGCCCACAGCTCCGACAACTGGGCTGCGGCACTGAAAAGACCAGTCTGATACGGACCAACCATTTTTCCTAACATAAGGATGTCGGCTTTCATATAGATCACCACGGCAATGGATCCTGCGAGCAGCGGAAGCCCCTCACTCAGAAGACTGGAACTTGTGGGAACGGACACCTGACGACTGCCCAGTAAAGCAGGAATTGTGAGGTATGCGAACCCCATTCCTAGGGCAACCATTGCCAATTCGACCACCTCTAATCCGGCGATGAAAGTAAGCGAGCAATTTTGCAACAGACAAATTATTTTGATCCCAAAGACCACCAGAAGCGGAACACCCCTCCCCCAGAAGCTCAGCCAGATTCGCCCCTTTGCTTGAAAATAGAAATCTAATATGTCTAAAGGTTGCCCTAAAAGTGGTGCACCGATCAGAGCCGCTAATGTTAGGTTTGTTGCATTGGCTGGAAACATCCAAGCTGTTGCCGCTAACATAAACCCGTAGGAAAATAAAGAGGTCGCACCCTTGATTTTCCACGCTTGCGCGAGAACCGGCCGAGTGGCGGCCAAGTCTTCCGCCAAGTGCTTTACGATAATTCGATCCAATCCCAGACCGGCAACCGTCCCGATGATTTTTGCCAGCGCGAAAATGGTGACATACACACCAAATTGAGCGGGAGGGAAGAATCTAGCAAGAGCTAGAAACCACAAGCCAAGCACTGCTGTCCTGACTCCTTGGTTCAGGATTGCTGCCGTGCTGTTCGAGCGAATGATTGAGGAAAAAGTCATCGCTACTCTGCGACAGTTTGCGCGACTAATTCGCACCAATCACGAAGGGAACCTTCGCGGGAACAATCATGAAGTTTATTCAACTCGTCCTTCATTGGCTGTGCAAAGCCAGTGGCAACTATGTTTCTCCCCAATGCAAGGCTATTCCATATTTTCGACGGAAAGACAGCGTGCTGAATGTCGGGATGACCGGCGACGAGATGGATCTCCGCAGCTTGCAAGGCAATGGATAATTTCTCCTCGCTGGAAAAAGGCCCACGCGAAGGAAGCCAGTCCGGGAGTTGAGCCACACCGGGGCCGTCGGCATGAATGCGAAGTTCGTAACCAGCGGCAGTTAATTCGCGACATGTTTCAATAAATGAAGGCAGGTGATGACCATAGCCTAGGTTGCCTGTGTAAATTGCCGTCTTTGGTTCGGGTTTTAGAGGTTTTTCGGGGAACCGGATGGTTGGCCAATTGCGGATGATGCGAACGTCGTTCCCATCGCCGAATATATTTCCTGCCACTTTGACGACGCGGTCCCATTTTTTGAGTTGCCGACTCCAATAAGAGCGCAACGCAGGTCGCAAAAAACGGGGGTAATTCCAAACGCCTCGAATTAGTTCCGGGTAATAATCCTGCAGCCAGTAGATCGAAATGGCTCCCGCTCGCTGAATGTCTTTGGCGAGCGAGACGGTGGTCGGCGGGGCGCTGCTGACGATTACGACATCACCTTTTCTGACTTCCTTTTTGATATAGCTGGAGAAAGCATCGTGGACCGACAAATATTCTTTGATCGTAGAGAGGTGTCGCCCCCGGTGCCCCTCGAAATGGGAGATAAGAACACGCGCCACAGAGGGTTCGGGCCGGGTCGATTTTCGATAAAAACCGGAGCCTCCGACGAGGCGCACATCATGTCCGCCCTCCTTCAAAGCCACGGCTAATTGTTCCGCGTAAACCCCCGTTGGCGCCGCGTCGGGCCAGATGTATTGATTGAGGATGTGGACCAAGGGCATTACTGCCTATTCAAAACGCATCCGCCGAATTGTGCCAGCTTGTTGCACGGTTGGAGCGCCAAATTTACGGAGTTGAATGTGGTAGGCCTCGCGGTGATAACGCAAGTTGGATTCCAATAACAACCCGGCGAGAAAAACAACGGTTGAAAGGCTGACGATGCTGGCGGCCAGAATCGCTAAAGGAAGGCGACCGACCAATCCGGTGGTGAAAAACTCGTGAATCGGAAGCGATCCGGCCGTCAGGCCAAGAAACAAGCCGAGGCAAGCTAAGGCACCGAAAAATCCGAGAGGGCGATAGTCACGGAAAAGCACGAGCAAGACCCGCAGAATTCGCAGGCCATCGCTAACCGTTTTCAACTTGGAAGCAGACCCTTCGGCCCGACTGCGGAAAGGGACGGACACTTCCGTCATGGAGAATCCCTTGTCGATGGCTTGAATGGTCAATTCGATTTCCAATTCGAATCCACGGGATAAAACTGGGACGTGTTGATAAAATCGACGAGAAAACAATCTCAAACCTGAGAATAAATCATACGGTTTGTAGCCGAAAACGGTTTTTAGGACCCCCGCGAAGAGAGACATACCAAACTGGTGCATCGGGCGGAAGACCTCGCCACCGATCTGCGCACTGCGGATACCTGTAATCATATCGACTGGGTTTTGGCAATACTCCTCAAACAAAATGCGCGCTCCATCCGCTGGGTAGCTGCCATCGCCATCGACCATCAGCACGAGGTCGGTATTGACCATTCCCAAGGCGGTAGCCACTGCGGTGGCCTTGCCCCGGCGGCGTTCGGTGATGACATCTGCTCCAGCATTGCGGGCTTCTTCGGCAGTCCGATCGTCAGAACCGTTATCGACGACAAGAATTTGGGCGAAGGGAAATATTTCCCGATATTCTGAAATCACGGATCGTATGCCTAATTCTTCGTTCAAGCACGGAATCAGTATGGTGAGAGTAAGGTTGTTCATTGGTTGGTAACACGAAAGGAACAAGTTTCGTGCCACAAAGCAGCCACGGAGGTAGTGCAACATCTTGTCTGTAAAAGGGAATGACACCAGTGACTCCGGTTTAGGAGCGTTGCGGTTGATGGAGCGAAGCGGAATCAACCGCAACGCTCCTAAACCGGGCGGCCCCTCCGTAG
>JBBRPA010000035.1:0-38637 GCA_038228695.1 Chthoniobacterales bacterium | reverse complement strand
GACGGCTCTCCTCGGCCACCGGGTTGGTCGGCTCGAAGTAGCACAAGTCGAAATGCCCGCCGCCGTGGATGTCGTAGCCTTTGCGCAGGGCGTGCAGCGTGCCTTCCTTGTCCACCACTTCCTTGATGCGCTTGAGCAGGTTGCGGGCGGCCTGTGCTTTGTCGCCGATCAGCTCGCAGTAGTCCGCCCACTTCTTCGTTTGCGTGGCGCGGATGAAGGAGATGACCGTCTCGGGCCGCAGGCACAGGGTCTTGTCGTAGTCCTCCTGCTTGGCGAGGAAGAACCCATGCTGATTCAGCAGCACATCTTCGATATGCTCTTCAAAGGCGAACTCAGAGGTGATTTTGGCCATGGTCAGTGCTTCGGTGAGTGGTTGCGCACATCAATCTGCCCTGTGACGGCGGCGGAGATCAGCGCGGTGCGGCGTTCGTGCAGGAGGTCGATGGCGCGTTGCGCTTCGGCGGTGAGGGTGTCGAATTTGGCGAGTTCGATGTCGAGGTGGCGAACAATGACCGCTTGCTCATCTGGCGGTGGAAGAATAATTCTTTGGCTGGAAATCTGGCCTTCATTTATTGAGGGAACCGCGCCTGGGTTTACGATCAGAGTGAGATCCAGAAGGGGTAGGACGTAGAGTAGAAAATCAACCTCGACATCGCTACCCACGCTCATCCCCATCATGTTATTGTCGATGCATGATGGCTGACCAAGTAATCGATACCGTTTCAGCAGCAGCGCGGCTCCGACCTTGGCGAAGACAATTGTTTGAGCGGGAAACACGAAAGCCCGAAGTGCTTTGGCCGTGGCTTCTGAGACAGTGTGATTAGCCTGCCTCATCACTCGCGAGCCATCGGCATTAACCATGTCGCCAACTTTGAAAAACGGGATTTCATTTTCCGTTTGACCCTGATGTTCGTCGGGGAATCCAGCACCTCCCTTTGAGCGGGCGATAAGCCCAAGTTTAAGCAACCGCCAATGCACCGGCACATCGCCGAGCCATTCGATGCCGGAAGGCTTCATGGGGGCGTGGGGGTTGAGGCCTTTGGTGACGGCGTGGGAGATGACGGCCTGGCGTTTTTCTTTCAGCAGTTCCATCAGCCGCCGCTGCTCCGCCACCAGCTCATCAATCTTCCCCGTCTCCCGGTCCAGAAACTCCGCAATGGCCGTTTGCTCGGGGAGGGAGGGGATGGCGAGTCGAATGTTACGCATCTCCGAGTAATGCGTGCTCCAGAGGTCGGCTACGATGCCTTTGCCGAAGCGATAGAACTCTTCTTGAAATGGCATCGACCGCAGCAAGTGATGAATGAAGGGACCATGCACGGAAGGCCGTGGAGAAAGAACCGTAGAAATGACCGAAACTGAACCCTCCAATGACGATACCCCAGCGGATCCCTTTCGGTCGGATCTGCTATTAATAACGAAATCGCCAGCGCAGACTTTCTTTCGATTGTCTCCGTTGTCAGTCTTCGCTGCCGAATCGAGTTGCGGAACAATGCCACTTTTGGTCACAGATAAAGCCGCAAAATCGAGGTCACTTACTTTTTCACGGCGTTCACTGAAGTGGTGATTGATGCGGTTAAGTGGCCACCCCTCCGGCACCTCCCCCAGCCACTGCACGCCACTGGCCTTGTATTTCGGATAACGCGGGAAGCTCATTGGGTCAGCCCCCCAATCATCGTGAGGATGCGGTCGGTGGAGGCTTTCAGGTCGGCATCAATCGCGCTCAGGGTGCGGGGCGGTTGGAACACATAGAAGTGCCGGTTGAAGGGGATTTCGTAGCCCACGCGCCCCACCTTTCCGTCCTTGGCATCGCAGTAGGCGGGATCAATCCAAGCATCGGGCACATGCGGTGTCACCTCGCGGGCGAAGTAGGTTTCGATCTTTTCCTTGAGCGGCACGTTCTCGGTGTCGTTCAGGTCGGTGTCGGGCTCGGGATTGCCGTCGCTGTCGCGGCAGATTTCGGCGGCGTCATCCCGCTCGCCGATGCCGGCCAAGATGGCTTTGAGCGCGGGGGCTTTGAGCTTGAGTCCCGCTTTCTTGAGTGCGGCCTCCAAGGCGGCAGTGAACTTGTCCCGCTGCATGTAGGTCTTTCCTGCGAGGGTTTGCAGAGCGGCGCGAATCTCGGCTTGCAGGGCGAGGCCCTCCTTTTCATCGCGCTGCTGCTCGGCAGGATCTTTCTTCTTGCTCACCGCCAGATTCTTGAAGGCGGCTTGGGCGTCGAGGCGGGCGGGCGACTCCGCATTGACCTCGAAGCGCAGCTTGAGCGGACGCAGCACCTTGATCTCGCGGTAGCCGAAATCGGTGGCGTCGAAAATCTTCACATGCGGGCCTTCCTTGCGGGCCTTGACCAGCTTGAGGATCTCTTGCTTGTGGGTCTCGGTGATTTCGCGGCTCTTGCTGCCGAGGTTTTTCGACATCTTCGACCAGAACTTCTGCCCGGACGCGTCCACCAGCATGACCTTGCCCTTGTGGGCGGCGGGCTTGCGGTTACTGAGCAGCCAGATGTAGGTGCTGATGCCGGTGTTGTAGAAGAGCTGCGTCGGCAGGGCGACGATGGCCTCCAACCAATCGTTCTCCATGATCCAGCGGCGGATTTCCGACTCGCCCGAGCTCGCGCCGCCGGTGAAGAGCGGTGAGCCGTTGAGGATGATGCCGATGTAGCTCTGGGATTCCGCCGGGTCGTTCATCCGCGCGATGAGGTGCTGCAAGAAAAGCATCTGGCCATCCGACTTGCGCGGCAGCCCGGCCCCGAAGCGACCATCAAAGCCCCGTGCTGCTTCTGCGGTGACGGCGTCGAAGTCTTTGCTCCATTCGTAGCCGTAGGGCGGATTGACGAACTGGAGGTCAAACCGCATCTCCGGCAACTGGTCGTTGGAGAGGGTGCTGCCGAGCTTGATGTTCTCAGCGTCCTTTCCCTCCGGCTCCAGGATGAGCATATCGGCGCGGGCGATGGCCCAAGTGAAAGGATTCAGCTCCTGCCCGTAGAGGAAAACCTTGGCCAAGGGGTTGATTTGTAGAATGTGGTCCTTGGTGATGGAGAGGATGCCGCCCGTTCCGCAACCGCAGTCATAGACCGTGCGGGTCACCGCCTCATTGCCCCCAAGAGCCGCATCGAGCATTAGCACGAGATCCACCATGAGGCGGATGCCGTCACGGGGCGTAAAGTGCTCGCCGGGGTTTTCGTTGAGGGCTTCGTTGAACTTGCGGAGCAGATGCTCGAAGACGTAGCCCATCTCGTGGTTGGACATGGAGGCGGGGCGCAGGTCCACCTTGCTCTTCTCGTTGAAGCGCTCCATGAGCAGGTAGAGCAGGTTCACCCGGCCGAGGTCGCGGATGGTGTCGTCGAAATTGAAAGCGGCGAAGATTTCGCGGACATTCGGGGAGAAGCCCATGACATACTGCCGGAGGTTCAGGGCCAGATTGGCGTCATCGTGCAGGAGGCTCTCGTAGTTGAACTTGGAGGTGTTGTAGAAGGCGTAGCCCGCAGCCCGGCACAACTGCCCGTGGCGGTTCTCCAGCCCCTTTTCCTTCAGCGTGTGCTCCGTCTCCAGCACCTTGGCCTTGGTCGCTTCCAGCGCGTAGTCGAGGCGGCGCAGGACGGTGAACGGGAGGATGATCTTCTGGAACTCACTTTTCTTGAAAGCACCGTTGAGCAGATCGGCAATCGCCCAGAGGAAGCTGACGACGTTGTTGAATTTGGCGGGTTCGTTCATGGAATCAGGCGGCTTTTAGCAAGCGGGAAAGGATAGGGAAGCGGGAGAGGACGCGGCGGGAGGTGTCGACTTCCTCGGGGCCGAAGACGCGACGTTCGTTTGCGGAGAAACATTTCGTGTTCGAAATTCCAGAGGTGTCCAACATCATCAGATTTAGAGACTGATTGAAAAGCAGTCTGGCGGCGAGTCAGAAAAGAGCAAAATTGATTCTTCGGAATTACGGTCGCTCCGGTTTGCACCTCTGGAATTTAGCTACCCCTCGCCTCCACCATTCTGATTATTTGGAACCGCTCGAGCGGTTCGCGAACAACGCAGCGCTCTTACCGCGCGTAGCTGAAGTTCCATTGCGTCTCGACTTTTTTGCCTTTGACGCGGCCAGAGACGATCACCTTGTAGAGGTCCGGATGCAGGTTTCGGGAAATTTGATAGCTAATCAACTTTGTGGCGGGATCGTATTGGGCGGGAACGAGTCCGAAACTGCTGATCCACATTTCCACCGAGGCAGGTTCTAGTTCGCCCATGGTGGCGAGGTTGGCGCGGACCAGCGGGTGCGGGTCGGTGATGGTGGCGCCACTTTGCGGCTCGGTGATCATTGACGCAGAGGCTAGTTGCGCTGCGACCGGGGCATCGCCAGAAGCCACAGCAAGGGGCGCTCCCTGGAATTTGATCGCAGAGGCGAAGATCTGCGGATGGGTGGACTCAATCGCGTAGCGGCCGATCGTTTCTTGCGGGACATCCCATGCAAGCGTCTGTCCGTAAACCGTGAAGAGCGCCTCATAACCGGCCCGCAGTCCGGCGCCGCGCACCTCTTCGTTATGCAATCCGTAGGGATAAGCGAGGGCAGCGACCTGGATGCCGAGTTGGTTTTCGATGATCCGCTTAGAGTCGCCCAGTTCCGAGTCGAGCCATTTTTCGTAGTCGGTTGGATGGGCTTTTTTCATCCGCAAATCGGAGTGGGAAACGGTGTGGCTCTGGATGTCCACGCCGGCGTCGCGCATCTCGGCGAGCTGCTCCCACGACATGGATTGGCCGCCAGCATTCGGGCCGCCCTTGATGTAGTTCGTATAAACGAACATCGTGAATGGGTAGCCGAATTTTTGCAGAATCGGCCAAGCGACTTTGTAACCGGAGAGGTAACCATCATCGATCGTGATCACCGCCGCGCGCGGGGGAATGGTTTTTTCGTTTCGGCGCCAGGCGAGGAAATCCTGCATGCCGATGACCGCGATGTTGTTAGCTTTGAGCATGGCTAGTTGCTGCTCAAATTCGGAGGGCTTGATCGCTAGCGAATCCTTCGGGCGATCCTCAAAGCGGTGGTAGCAAAGGACGATGACGCGAGCGTCCTTATTGGCCTGAACGACAGGTTTCGGGACGGGCATGGGGGTTGCAGCGGCCGTCGCAGTTGGCGAAGGAGTCGGGGCTACTTCCGGGGTGGGTGCGGGCGGTGGCGGTGCGGCTGGTTTTTTTCCACAACCGGCGATAGCTAGAAGGAGCACTAGGACGATTCGTTTCATAGCAAGCCGAGCGATTGGAAAGTGGCGTCGTTGTGTGCGTAGTGGCGGTCGAGCGAGCAAACCGCGTCGATCTCGGCGCGGGTGAGCACGTTGCTAACATCGGGCTCGGCGGCGAGATTTTCCTGGAGGCTGACGTCGCCCTGCCACGTTTTCATCGCAGCACGTTGCACGGCCTCATAGGCAGCCTTTCGTTCGAGGCCTTTTTTGGTTAATTCCAAAAGGACACTTTGCGAAAAATAGAGGCCTTTGGTGATGCGAAGATTGCGTTCCATGTTCTCTGGATAGACGAGCAGGCGGTCCACCAAGGAGGTGAGCTTGCCAAGCATGTAGTCGAGCAGGTTACATGAGTCGGGGAGAATGATGCGCTCGACGCTGCTATGGCTGATGTCGCGCTCGTGCCAGAGGGCGACGTTTTCGAGGGCGGCGACGGCGTTCCCGCGAATGACTCGAGCGAGACCGGAGAGGCGTTCACCAGTGATCGGGTTGCGCTTGTGCGGCATCGCGGAACTGCCTTTCTGGCCGGGGCTAAAGTATTCCTCGGCTTCGAGGACCTCGGTGCGTTGGAGATGGCGAAATTCGGTAGCCCAGCGATCCACACTCGAGGCGATGAGCGCAAGAGTGGTCATGAATTCAGCGTGCCGGTCGCGCTGCACGACTTGGGTGGAAAGTTTGGCCGCTTTCAGGCCCATTTTTTCACAGACGTAGGTTTCGACCCGGGGATCGAGATGCGCATGCGTGCCGACGGCTCCGCTGAGTTTGCCGACGCTGACGCGGGCGCGAGTCTGTTCGAGACGTTCGACTGCGCGGCCAAACTCGTCATGCATCAAGGCCAGTTTGAGTCCGAAGGTGATCGGTTCGGCGTGAATTCCATGGCTCCGGCCGATCATCGGGGTGTCTTTGAATTCCACGGCCCGGCGGGCAATGACTTCGCGCAAACGAGCGATGGCCTCGAGCAGAAAATCGCACGATTGCGTCATCTGCGCGGCGAGAGTGGTGTCGAGGATGTCCGACGAGGTCAGCCCCTGATGAATCCAGCGAGCGGCCGGCCCCACGTAAGACGCGACGTTTTCCAGAAAAGCGATGACGTCGTGGTTGGTGCGTTTTTCGATTTCAAGAATTTCGGTGAGATCGAATCGACCTTTATCACGGATTTCCCGGGCATCCTCCACGGGAATTTGACCGATTTCGGCCATGCCTTCGCAGGCTAGGGTCTCAATCTCGAGCCAAAAAGAAAATTTGCGCTCCTCAGCCCAGAGGTCGCGCATACGGGAAGTAGAATAACGGTCAATCACAGCCGAGCAGAATCCCGTTTCTGCGCAGGCTTGGAAAGAAAAAATCCGGTCAAAGCGCTTTAGGCGAACTTTTCCGGATTTTTCCGAATTAGCAGACTTTCGAGCTGGACCGGCGACCCGTGGTCTTGATCCGAACCCGGCCGCTTTCGAGCAGGTCGGAAATCGCCAGAGCGGCTTCGCGGCTGTTTTTCGAGCAGGAAGACACGGCCACGATTAGATCGCCGAGTGAGTAGCTTTTTTTGGTGGTGCGGGAGTTTTTCATATACGTGTAACAGGTTGTTATCTTCTGTTACGCTTTATTAGAGCAAGGCAGATGCCACGGCGTTCAAAAATGTTTCTCCCGGGGCAAAAGACGCTTTTTTTACCTGAAAGCCCCCGCGAAATGTCGCATTTCGTGACAGGTTGTCGCAGAATTGAGGGCTGGATGAGCGGATACGCCCGTTGAACTACTCACGTTGGAGCCGTTTGAGCTTCCCAGCGAGGCTGGCCCGGCCGGCGGACGACATGCGGTCGATGAAGAGGATGCCGTGCAAATGATCCGTCTCGTGCTGCACCGCTCGGGAAAGCAGGCCCGTTGCAGAAAAACGGATTTCCTCTCCCGCCAAACCGGTCGCGACGACACTCACGCTTGCCGGACGGGTGATGTTTCCATTCATTTCTGGAAAGCTCAGGCACCCCTCCTGGCCCGGCTCGGTTTCTTTGCTGAGTTTCAGCTTGGGATTGAGCAGGACAAGCGGCATGTGGTCATCCAACTTTACTGGTTTGCCGTCGATCTGCATCGTGCTGGGGCGCTCTTCGGAGTCGCGCACATCGATCACGGTGAGTTGGATCGCCTGCCCGATCTGCTGGGCGGCCAATCCCACGCCTTCGGCAGCGACCATGGTATCCAGCATGTCGGCGGCGAGTTGTTTGATCTCGGGGGTCACCTCGCGAATCTCCCGGCCTTTAGCGCGGAGAACGGGGTGACCGTATTTGACGATGGGCAGAACCATTTTGCTATTTTTCCGGAGTTTGAGTGAAGGCGGGAAGATTTTTTATGCCTGCCTCCTTGAGCGCGTCCAGCACTTTGAGGATAAATCCGAAAGAGACTTCCCGGTCGGCGCGCAGGGCGAGCGGGCGCTGGGCGTTGCGATCGCGCACGGCAGTGACGAGTTCGTCCAGCGTGGCGATGGACCGCTCGTCGAGGTGGATTTTTTCGTCGGCGGTGATCGCGAGAAGGATCGGGTCGGCTGGATTGGCTGCCTCCCGCGCTTGTTTCGACTCTGGAAGGTTGATTTTCAGCTCCGATTGCTTGGATTTAAACGTCGTGGTGACGATGAAAAACATCAGAAGGATCGCAAAAATATCGATCAACGAAACGATGATGATGGTAGGCATCCGCTTTTTGCGGGCGTAAAATCTCATAGCAAATCGTCCGAATCTTCCAGACCGGGGGTCGGCCCGGCGGTTTTGCGTGGTTCAGTCAACCCGAGGCGTGGTTTTTGGGAATAACATTTCCCGAGCAATTCGGCGATGATCGACTCCATTTCGACCGACATATTTTCGATCTTGCGGGAAAAATAGGAAAACGCCACGAGACTCGGAACCGCGATGCCAAGGCCGACAATCGTCGTGCTCAGCGCCTCGGAGATGCCCGAGGCAATGCCGGAAAGATCGCCCGTTGAGGTGGTGCCGCTACCAATGCTGGCAAAGACAGTGACCAATCCCGCGACCGCACCGAGCAAGCCCAGGAGGGGCGAAATGCCAACCACGATCTCAAGCACGACCAGTCCCGCTTCGAGCCGGACGATTTCATGCCGGGCGCGAGTCTGGACAGCCTCGACATTTTCGGACTTAGGCCATTTCAAATGGTCAAGTGCGACCACGGCCACCCGGGCGAGCGCGGACGGGTCGCCTTTCACGAGACGTGAGATGCGCTGGGGGTTGTCGCCAGGTTGCAGCCGCTGGATTTCATTTTCGATGATCACCGGAAGCACTGCACCGCGTCGCAAGGCAAACGTGCGCAATCCAATCACCGCAAAGGAGGCGACCGAGCAAATCAGCAAAAGAATCATGAAGAACCCGCCCTGTTTGATGAGGTGAAAGGCGGATTCGGCGGAAAAAGCGAGCAGATGCGTCATGGCGTGAAGTGTTTAGTGAATCGGAAAGGGAAAGGGAAGCTCAAGCCGTTCCCCGTGGCACGCGAAAAAAGGGGCGTGTCGTTTTTTCCTTCATTGCTGGAAATAGGTGAACGTGAACGGAAGCTCCAGCCGCTGGGTGAAAAGCGTGCTGGCGACCTCATCGGGGATGGGCGGCAATTCGGCGTCCATGATCGATTGGGTGCAGGTGGAAGCGAAGGCCGCGTTGGAAGTGTTGGCAAAGACTTGGAGATTGTTGACCTTCCCGGCGCGATCAATCTTAAACATAATCCGCACCGCGCCCGGCGCGACGAAGGCGGCATCCCGCTTGATGTAGAAATACCAGCGCGATCCGATTGCGTTTTCGACTTGGCGCAAATAGCGCCCCAGCGGCGTGCCCCGAGTGGCGATCGACGGGCGGCCGCGATTGGAGAGGCTGCCCTCGATGCGAGTGGCGCGAGTCTGGGGCTGATACTGCCCGCCGCCGATGGGTGGTTGCGGAGTGGAGAGGGCCTTGGGCGCCGGAGTGGGCGTGGCCCGTCCCAGGGCGATCGTGTCGTCGGGCAACAGTTCCGGCGTGGGAGTGGGCTGCGGGGTAGCCTCGCTTTTGGCGGCTGGGGTAGGCTGAGGCGTTGGCTCGGGCGTTGGGGTGGCAGTGGGCGTGGCGGAATTGGGCGCGCTGGAGGAGGTAAGCTTGCCGTTGAGGATGACGTCCTGATCTTGCAGGGTCACCTCGCCGCTGGCCCGGCCGTTGACGTTCGGCAAATCTTTCGGCCCCGAACCCGGCTGGCCGCCTCCGGCGGCGGTGTCGCGATCGGAATCGAATCGCGCATTGGGCGGCGGGGTGGCGGCATCCTGAAACCGGTCCGACCTGATCACATCGCGTTCCGGCGGCGGCGTGGGCGCCACGCCGATTCGCGGGGGTGGCGTTGGCTCGTCGATCAGGGTGATTTCAACCGGTTTATCGTCGAGCGGGGATTTCACCGGGGGCTGGCTCGCTTTCAGTTCCATCCAGAACGCAAACGTGAAGAGAAAGAGGAGATGAAAAAGGATCGAGGCGACAACGGCGAGTGTCACTTTTTTCTTCGATTCCTTAGGCGTGTCCATGGGAACGACACGATAACGAATGGAAAGCGTTTGTCACGAAGCGAGGAAGGGCCGCAAAGCGCCTCCGTCGAGCAATCCGAACGAGGGGCAAACATCGACCTGGGCGCACCATTCCACCTCCGCTTCGCGTCCGCGCTCGGTCAGGCGACGGCCATTTTTTGACTGCGCCAGAACCGCCAGCGAATCCGTCGCATGGCAATGCCACAACGCCAACAGCGTGCGCCCCGCGTCATCCAGATCATCCGCCGCGAGCGCCGCGATCAACGCTCCTGCCGCCAGACCGTCCTCGATCGCAAATTCATCGCCCGTGCCGGCGCAGACGAGAAGCAGTCGGCTAGGCGGATGGTTACGAAGAAATTCAGCGATGGCCGCACGGTTGAGTAAAGCTCCCGCGATCACCTGCTGCGCGTGGGCAACCGCGCGCAGAGCGATCGTGCCGTTGGTCGTGGTGCTGATGATTTCTCGCCCGGGACGATCACGATATTCGAGTGGCGAATTACCAAGATCAAAGCCCTCGATTTTTTCTCCGTGACGCTCTCCACCGAGGAGCGCGTTGGGCATTTTCTTCCGTAAATCCCAAGCCTCGCTGATGTCTTGGGCCGGATAAATCGCCGCCACGCCGTGGGCGAATGCAGTGGTCATAGTCGAGGTCGCACGCAAAACGTCGAAGACAACTGCTGTGGTCCCGCCGAGGTCCTTGCTGGGCAGGGCGGTGATTTCGCTTGGGGTGAGAACGGTAGATATTTTCATGCAGTCGCTCGGCGGCGCATGGTGAGTCGCGCATGATGGAAAAGATATTGCTGCGCGTAACCGGCGTAAGGACCGAAATAAGTCGCGGAAAAATCGCGCAAACGCTGCGAGGTGACCTGGCGTTTCCGGGCGAAGTAAAGTTCCCGCAACACGCGCTCAATCCAGACATCGATCGGGAACGCCTCCAGACGGCCGTAAGCAAAGAGCAGCACGCAATTTGCCACTTTCTGACCCACGCCGGGCAAACGGCAAAGCTCCGTTCGCAGTTCAGCGGAGGGAAGCGCTTGGAGTGCTTCCAAATCGATCTCCCCGTCGGCGATGATTCGGGCGGCACCCGCGAGATTTTTCGCCCGAAATCCCAGCCGCGATTCACGCAACGCGGATTCACCTGCCGCAGCCAGAGCCGCCGGCGACGGATACGCATAAAACTCCGCCTCGATCCGCTCGCCATACCGCTGCCTGAGATCGAGCGAGATCTGGCGAATGTGGGGCACTTGTTTCAGCGCCGAGGTAATGAAGGTGGCGAGGCACTCCCACGGAGGTTGACGCATGATGCGCAGGCCGTGGCAGAATTCCACGGCAGCGGCGAGGGCGGGATCTTTTGGAAACGTGGCTGCGATTCCCGCAAGAGGATGATCCAGAGCAAAATAGTGCGCCACGCGATCTGGGTTACCTCGGAGAATTCTTAAGCGTCCTTCGAGCGGTTGGAGCTCAGCAATTTCTCGGCCGATCAATCCGGACCAATTATCAGCGTTGCGAAACCAGTGGAAAACTTGGCCCGATTCTATCGTTTTTGCGAGATCGAAGGCAGGACTGGGAATCTCCACAGAGGGCACGCGCCCAGTCTATCACGCCTTTGGTTAAAAATCAGGGCCTGGACGCTGATTCGAGCCGGGTCTTGATTGCATTGACCAGGGTCGAGGGGACATAGGGCTTCGGCAGGTAGGAGCGCGGATCGGATTCGCCGGTGCTGTCCACCATCGCATCCATACTGTAGCCGCTGCTGTAGATCACTTGGAGTTTTGGATTATCCTCGCGCATCATCTGCGCCACCTGCGGACCGGAGAGGCTTCCGGGCATGATCATATCGGTGAGAACCAAATCCACTGTATCTTTCTTCTCCTGCCAGAGGGTCATTGCCTCATCACCAGAGGCTGCCTCGAGCACTTGGTAACCGGAGTTCTCCAGAACCATTCTCGCCAGCGAAAGGAGAACGGGCTCGTCCTCGATGACCAAGATCGTTGGCCTCCCGGAGACGGGAACTTGGACCTTGGGCTGATGAACGATCCGGACCGTGATCCGCTGCGTGGTTGGAACAGAGAAGTGAGACATGCCCTTCAAATAAGCAAAAGGCAGGCCAATCTCGGTCTACCCACTTTATTTATTGGGAATATTATTTTTCCACCACGAACCAGTCGCCCCCTGAGCCCAGCCGGGGTGGCTTTTGATTTCGTCGAAAAGCCCGGCGAAACTTCGGGCCAGAGCATTTTCCAGATGCTCGCGGGTCTCCTTCTCGGACCCAGAGCCGGAGGCGACGAGCGGCTCGCCAAAATTGATCGCCAAAAACGTCCCCGCCCCCGGAATCCAGGCAGACGGCCGGTCAAACTGCCCCGCCCCGAGCACGACGACTGGCAGGATCGGCACATCGCTCGCCATGGCCAGCCGCGCTGTGCCGGGATGGATCGGTCCCCCGGCCAAAACCGACCGATCGATCGGGCGCAATTCGGCCTCGGGAAACACCCCGACCATCCGGCCGTTTCGTAAGCGATGAACCAATTCGCGTGTCGTTGCGAGGTCGGGTCCGCTGCGATCCAGCGCGAGACAATTCATCCCTCGCATCCACCAGCGTTGCACCGGGTTTTGAAATAATTCGACAATGCTCAGCCAGTCGATCATCCGCTCCGTCGCCCCGATCAGGACCATGGAGTCGAAGTAACTGTGGTGGTTCGCCGCCAGTAAACAGCCTCCCGCGCGGGGTACTCTCTCGGGGTGAAGGATTAACGTTCGCGTCGCCCCGAAGACGAGGGGCCGCCCGAATTTCCGGAGGTTTTTGTAGAAAATATCGCTCATCGTTCTGGGCCGCCGTCTACGGCCACCCTCGGAGGCGATACGTTAGCGGGATACAGACCGATGGAAAGATTTTGATGCCACGGCCAGTCGCGGATCGGGCGCCGCCGCAGCGAAGGTTTGCACGCAATAGACCCGCAGGCAACCGGTCGAATCTTCCGCTGTGGCAAAGCCGAGGCCGATGCGGTCGTAGCTCCTGCCGAGGATATTTTCACGATGACCACGGGAATTGATCCACTGTTGGGAAACGCATTGGGCCAAAGAACGGTAACTCTGCTCGGGAGCATCGGGTGCTTTCGTTTTCCGGCCTTTTCTAGACCGAGCGATCACCGGGCGGAAATCGACCGAGAAATTCATCGCGATGTTTTCCGCGTAAGCTGACGGCTGCAATCCCACCCTTTTGATGCGATCCGTCAGCGTGCGCTGGGAGCGATCCTTAGGGTTTTGATGGGAAAGAAACTGGCCGTCGGCCATCGCTAAGGCGTGATCTTGCGCTGCCGTCATCAAGGGACGGAACGCCAGCAACGGCTCGCGGCCACGGGAAGCCCGATACCGGTTGGTCTCCTCCAAAACCAGTTTCGAAAGGAGATCGCAATCGAGCCCGCCCGCCGAGATCAACGCATCTGGCGAACGACGCGGCCGCAAGACCGCAACCCCAGCGAAAGCTTCTTGCGCCCCCAAACCCGCCAGCAATAGCAGACAAAATAAAAATCGAATCATGAACCCCTAAATCCCAAGCACCCCTCATGCCGCCGCACTCCATAATGCTGAAACCCGGGCGCGAACAGTTGTTTAACCCTGCCCCGGCAACTCAAAATGATCCAAATTGGTCACCACATAATCCGCCATGGTCAAATCGTGGTGCTTCGTTAGCACGTTGGGCACCGCCACCACGGTCAGTCCGGCCGCCTTCGCTGCGCGCACTCCCGGTTGCGAATCCTCAAACGCGATCGTCTCCGAGACGTCCGCATTCAAATCCTCGATCACTCTCAAATACAATTCGGGATGGGGCTTTGGCCATTTCACCGATTCCACCGTCCGCACCGCCTCGATCAGGTGCCGCAAACCCAGCCGCTCCAGACCCATCTCCACCCAGACCGCCGTGGAGTTGCTCGCAACTCCGATTCGGTAACCGGCCTCGACTCCGCGGAACATCATCCCCACCACCCCGGGCAGCACGGGTTGAATCATTTGCCGTTCCGAAAGTTTCTGGCGCCGCGCCCGTTCGATCACCTCCCAATCAAATGTCCGACCGGTCACGTTCTCCAAATAGCCGCGCGGATCGAACGCATCCACCGATCCCACCGCCGCCTTCCAGACTTCCTCCGTCAAATCCAAACCGGCGAGATGATACACCTCTCTCCACGTGAGATATTCCGGCGTTTCAGAATCCACAATCAGTCCGTCGTAATCAAAAATCAGCGCTTTCAAAGTTCCCTTAACTTACCCAGTCCCACGGGAACGCAATCGCTCGTTTCCACTTCGCGCACTTAGCATTTTTCCGAATGGCACGTGAGCCGGATTGTGGGAAGTTAGTCGATGGTCCAGATCAACATCTCCTACGAGGGCGGGCTCCATTGCTCCGCCATTCACGCTCCCTCCAACACCACGCTCACCACCGACGCTCCAGTGGATAATCACGGCCGTGGCGAAAGCTTCTCCCCGACCGACCTCGTCGCCACCGCGCTCGGCACGTGCATCGCGACCACGATGGACCTCGCCGCTGGCCGAAAAAATATCGACCTGACCGGAATGCGTATCACCGTAAAAAAGGAAATGACCACCTCTGCCCCGCGACGCATTGCCCGTTTGGAAACGGAAATCTGGCTGCCTTTCACGCTCGGCCAAGATCCGGAGCGCTCTCTCGAAAAAATCGCCCTGGGCTGTCCGGTCCACCACAGCTTGGCGGAATCGGTGGAAAAACCGATTACCTTCCATTACCTCGACGAGGCAGTCTGACCGAACTTACGAACTAGCTAGAAACTAGTGCCGGAAATGGCGGATGCCGGTGAAGACCATCGCCATTTTTTTCTCATCGGCCGCGGCGATGACTTCGGCATCGCGAACGGAACCACCTGGTTGGATGGCGCACGTGGCACCGGCTTCGGCGGCGGCAAGGAGGCCGTCGGAAAATGGAAAAAAAGCGTCACTGCAGACGGCGCTGCCTTTGAGCGATAGCCCCGCCTCACCCGCTTTCCAGACCGCGATGCGACTGCTATCCACGCGGGACATTTGCCCGGCACCGATCCCGAGGGTGCGGTCTTTCGCGGCATAAACGATGGCGTTGGATTTGACGTGTTTGACGATTTTCCAACCGAAAGCCATCGCTTTCATTTCGTCCATCGTCGGAGGACGGCCGGTGACGACTTTTTCCTCCATGCCAGAGAAACTGCCGCGGTCCACGTCCTGCACGAGGACGCCGCCCATGACGGCACGGTAATCGAGTTCATGCGCCCCCCCGTGAGGCACGTCGGCCATGCGCATGAGGCGGAGATTTTTCTTTTTTTGGAGCAGCGCACGGGCTTCGGGCTCGAAATCGGGAGCAATAATGACTTCGCTGAAAATTTCGCTAATGGCCCGGGCGAGCGCCTCGGTGAGCGGGCGGTTGGTGATGATGACACCGCCAAACGGAGCCTGCTTATCGGTGGCGAACGCCTTTAGCCAGGCCTCGCGCAGGTCGGGATCGGTGCCAACGCCGCAGGGGTTCGTGTGCTTGAGGATGGCGACGGTGGGCTCGTTAAACTCGAGGATGAGACGTCCGGCAGCGCTGATGTCGAGGATGTTGTTGTAGGAGAGTTCCTTCCCGTGAAGTTGGGAAAAATGGTCGTTGAAATGACCGTAAAGCGCAGCCTCTTGGTGCGGGTTTTCGCCGTAGCGCAGCCGCTGGGTGAGTGGAAGCGAGAGGGAAAAATTCGTGCCGCATTCCTGTTCGCGATTCAGGAAGGTGGAGATCATCTGGTCGTAGCGGGCGGTGAGTTGAAAAACTTTGATGGCTAGTTTCTCGCGGAGGCTGAGGGTGGTGTCGCCGTCGTTTTCAGCGAGTTCGGCAAGAACCGTTTCGTAATCCGCCACATCGGTGACAACGGTAACAAAGCGGTAGTTTTTTGCTGCACTCCGGAGCATGGAAGGTCCGCCAATATCGATTTGCTCGATGGCTTGTTCGAGCGTGACGTCGGGTTTAGCGACGGTTTCCTCGAACGGGTAAAGGTTGACCACGACGAGGTCGATCGGCTCGATGCCAGCAGAGGCGGCTTCTTTGACGTGCTGCTCGTTGTCGCGCACAAAAAGCAGGCCGCCGTGGATCTTCGGGTGAAGGGTTTTTACCCGACCGTGCATCATCTCGGGAAATTTGGTCAGGTCGGAGACATCCTTGCAGGGGATACCTTCGGCGCGCAAAAGGGTGGCGGTGCCGCCGGTGGAGACGAGTTCGATGCCGAGTTCTGCCAGTTTTTTGGCAAAGGGCACAAGGCCGGTTTTGTCGGATACAGAAAGCAGGGCGCGCTGGATTTTCATTGAGCGAAAACGATGGAGAAGGTCGGCGGGAAATGCAATCAGGCTTTCGGCAGGTCGCCGGACTGCGATTTTTCGAGGATTTTAACGCGGTCGAAGAGCTTGGGAAGCCGACTGAGGCAGGCCAATTTTTCGACCATGTCCTTCGCTGGCTCGGCGTAGTAGCCCATCCATTTCGCGCCGGCGGGCACGCTTTTGCTAATGCCGGCTTTAGCCGCGATGATGGCTTGGTCGCCAATTTTGACGTGGCCGACGATGCCCGCGCCCCCGGCGACGATGACGTAGTTGCCCAGTTGGGTGCTTCCCGAGATGCCAACTTGAGCGATGATTAGGCAGTGTTTGCCGATGACGACGTTGTGGGCGATCTGGACGAGATTATCGATTTTAGTGCCTTCGCCAATCCAAGTGCGACCGAAACGGGCGCGATCGATGGTGGTATTAGCACCGATTTCGACATCGTCGTCGAGTTGGACGATGCCAATTTGAGGGATTTTTTGGTGCCGGCCATCGTTCATTTCAAAACCGTAACCGTCGGAACCGATCACTGCGCCGCTGTGGATAATGACGCGATGCCCGATTTGGCTGCGCTCGCGGATGGTCACGTTCGGATAGATCAGGCAATTCGCGCCCAACGCGCTGCCATGCCCGATGTAAACGTTGGCCCCGATGACCGTGCCTGCGCCGATGATGACACCGGGTTCGAGAACGGCGTTCGGCTGGATGGAAGCGGTGGGGTCGATCTGGCAATTTTCCCCGATAACGGCGCGAGGATGAATCCCACGAGGCCACGAGGGGGGCTCGGGGCGAAATTTCGCCATGATGGTGGTAAAGGCGAGGGAGGGATTTTCAACGGCGAGGAGCGCGCCGGGAATGGTGATCTCCACGTCCGGGCGGACGAGCACCGCGCCAGCGAGGGTGGCCTTGAGGTCGGGGAGATACTTGGGGTTGGCGAAAAACGCGAGGTCGGACGGTTGCGCCTCGACAAGGGAAGCGACGCCAGAGATGCGGTGTTCGCCGTTGCCGGCGAGCAAAGAACCGCCAATGAGGGAAGTGATTTCGTTTACGCTTAGGTTCATGGAATAAACAGAAAGGGCAGCCTAGAGAGGCTGCCCGATCCGGTTAAAAGTTGAAAGTGCGATTATTTCTTGGCGGGTTTTTTCTCCGCGGCCGGTGAGGCAGCAGGAGCAGCAGGAGCAGCAGCGGCTTGACCTTTGTTCAGCGTGTCGATGATCGTCTGGCTGAAGTCGTAGGTGTCGCGGGCATAGAGCAAGAATGGAACGCTGTTCAAGCTGGCTCCAGAGCGGTCGAAAACGATGTCGTAGTTTTCCCCAGCAACCTTATCTTGGATGAGTTTGTTAATCTCTTCGACGATGCCATTACGCATGCGCACGGCTTGGTCTTGGAGTTGCTTCTCGCGAGTCACGCGGAAATCGTTGACGTCTTTTTCCATGCCCTTGGCGTCATTAATTTTTTCGTCGCGGGTCTTGGCTTTTTGCTCCTTGGTGTCGTTGCTCAGCTCGGTTTTCTTGAGCTCATCGTTGAGCTTGTTGATTTCGTCGATGAGCTTTTTGTAGCCTTCGATGCGGTCGTCGAGCTCTTTTTTAGCTGCGGCGCGAGCGTCGTTGATCTTGGTTTCAGCGTCCTTAGTCTTGTAGTAACCTTGGAAGACTTTGTTCATGTCGACAGTGCCGACTTTGAGTTCAGCAGACGCGTTCGAGGCAAAAGCCATGGACAGAGCTGCGAGAGTTAGGGTGAGGTATTTTTTCATTGATAGTTAGTAACGGGGATGGTTTTTCGTTTGAACTGAGACTGATTGCAAGTCAATACGTTCAAAATTGGTAGCCGACGTTGAAGTTAAATTTACCGCCGGAGTCATTGAAAGTGTCGGATTGGATCGGAATACCGTAGTCGATCCGGATGGGACCGATCGGGAGATCGAGACGAACACCGAAGCCGAAGTCGGAATTAACGTCGCCGTTAAAGTCATAAGCATCGGAACTGACAAAACCTGTGTCGTAGAAGAATGCGCCGCGGACTTTTTCCACGACCGGGAAAGTGTATTCCAAGGTGAGATGGCCCAACGTGCGTCCGCCAAGCGGATTGCCCACCGAGTCCTTTGGACCCACATCGCGGTAATCGAATCCGCGCAGACTGTTCGCACCGCCGAGGTAGAGACGGTCGAAGATCGGCACGTCGCCGTTGCCCCAGCTATCGACCACGCCGATTTCGGCGTTGATCAAGAAGATCATGTCCCAAGGAAGGGAGAAATACTGTGTCCCCTCGATGTTGAAACCGTAGGTTTCGACGTCGCCGCCGAGAATACCACCGGCGTAACGAACATCACCTTCGATTTTGTGACCGGTGCGGGTGAGTTTTGGGCTATCACGAGTATCGTTGACCAGCGTGAACGCGATCTGGCTCTTGAGTTTGTCACCCTCCTCCGCGCGAATTTCGTCGCTGACGTTGGAGTCGAGGTTAAAAATACCGATGTTTTCTAAGCGGTATTCGAACTTGGCTTGGGTAAAATTGTTGATCGGCTTACGCAACGTGGTGGAAAAACCATAGTTCCGCTGCGAATAGACCGTGCTTTGGTAATCGGCCTCGCGATAGAAAACTTCGCCGCCGAGGGCCAGTTGGCGATCCATGAAGTAAGGCTCGGTCAGGCCCAAAATAAAGTCTTTGCGGCGCGCGCCATATTGCAGGCGGAGACGAAATTTCTGGCCGGCGCCGGTGAAGTTCGGGTAGCCGGCGAGATCGAAGTTGCCCTGGGTGATTTCCGCGAAGCCGAGAAGCGAATCAATCGAACTGAAGCCGAAGCCAAAATTCAGGGAGCCGGTGCGTTTTTCATCCACGTTGACGTTCAAGTCTTTGCGTCCGGGGACGAGCGTATCGGTGGGATACGTTTCGACTTTCTCGAAGTAATCGAGTCCCTCAAGACGCTTCTTGCTGATGTCTACGCGGACGGTGTCGTAAACATCACCCGGAGCGAGGATCAATTCGCGGCGGAGGACTTTGTCCTTCGTGCGGGTGTTTCCAGTAATGTTGATGCGTTCGAGGTAACTTTGGACGCCCTCGTCGATTTTATACTGGAGATTGAGTAATCCGGGGCCGGCAGGCGTGGAGATGAGGTCCACTTTCATGTCCGCATATCCAAGACGGCCATAGGAGTCTTCGATCGCCTTGATGTCTTTTTGGCTCTGATCGGGACCGAAAACGGCACCTTCCTTCATCTTCAAAATGCTACGAACCTGCTCGGTATTGGCAACCGTGTTTCCCTCGATGGAAAGGGAGCGCACGGTGTATTTCGGCCCTTCATAGATCGAGATGTTGAGGTTAACCTTATTCGTGCTCATCCGGACAATTTGTGAGTCGGTAATTTTGACGTCTTGATAACCCGCGTTTTGGTAGAGAAGCTTGATCTTTTGCAGATCTTCGTCGAATTGACTCGCGCTCATCTGACCGGACTTGTTGAAGAACGCGAGGAGGTTCTTCGGCTTGGTTTTCATCTCCTTAATGATTTGTTTCTTTTTGAAAACGGTGTTGCCCGCGAAATTGATCTGATCAATTTCTGTTTTGGCTCCCTCGGAGATGGTGAAAGTGACGCGCGCTTTGCCGGTTTTGCTGTCCAGATCGGTTTTGTATTGGATGCCGATGTCGGAATAGCCTTTCTTTTGGTAGAGTTCGATAATCTTTTGACGATCGGCTTCGAGGGATTCCTCGTTGAGAACGGCTCCGGGCTTAGCCGTAATTTCTTTGCGAATCCGCGTGGGCTTAATGATTTCCCCACCGTCGATGACTACCTCGCTAACCGTTGCCTTGCCTTGGATGACGATGAACACCTTGATTTTGCCTCCAGCCGGCTCGCCGAACATGCGGACGTTGGAGATAGCTCCGGTGCGATAGAGACTCTTGATGTCCTCCTCGACCACGACCTCGGAATAAGGCTTCCCAACTGTGGTGCGAACATTGGCGAGGATACGCTCCTTGCTGATCGCTACTGGTCCTGCGTATTGGACCTCGATGGATTGGACGGTCGGACCGACGGGTGCGGTTTGCGAAAATGCGGGAAGCGCAGTTAGCAGAATGAGGAAAATGGCGGCAACGGCTTTCAGGATAGGTGTCATAAGATTTTGTTGAGCGTCTGGTGGACCAGAAAACGCGCTATAGTTGGATAGAAACGACGCGGACGGTCAAGAGATTCTCGCAAAGAAAAATGCGTGACCAGTCTTTTCTTTGCCCTAGCGGCTTCTAATCGAGCAGATGATACCAGTTGTCCCGGGCCCTCGCCTCGTAACCTGCCTCTGTGACCAGCCGCTGGATATCGTCAACCGCCAGCCGGTAGGAGGTGCCCGCTTTGCTGACCACGTTTTCCTCCATCATGACCGATCCGAAGTCGTTCGCACCATATTTTAAGGCGATTTGGCCAATCTTCGGCCCTTGGGTCACCCAAGAACTTTGCACGTTTTCGAAATTATCGAGGAAAATCCGCGACAGAGCCTGCATCCGCAGGTATTCCGCGCTGCCGACTGGCTCCGCTTTTAACGCCGTGTTCTCTGGCTGAAAAGTCCAACAAATGAACGCGGTAAACCCGCCGGTGTCATCCTGCTGATCGCGCAGCCGCTGCAAATGTTCGACCCGTTCCTCTACCGTTTCGACATGACCAAACATCATCGTCGCGCTGGTGTTCAGCCCAAGTTCATGCGCGATGGCCATCACTTCGAGCCATTGGTCCGAATTACACTTGAGCGGCGCTATCCGGTTGCGGACGCGGTCAACGAGGATTTCCCCACCACCACCGGGAATTGACCCAAGGCCTGCCTCCTTAAATTTCGAGATCACCTCCCGCAGCGGCATACCGAAGACATGGGAAAAATGGTTAAACTCCGGGGGGCTGAAGGCGTGGATGTTAATATGGGGAAATTTCCCGCGAATATGACGGAGCAGGTCGAGATAATGATCAATCCCTAACTTGGGATGGTGCCCGCCCTGCATCAGGATTTGCACTCCGCCGATCGCGCTCAGCTCTTCGATTTTTTCATCGATCTCGTCATGGGTCAGGACGTAGTGATCGGCGTCCCGTTCCGTCCGATAAAAGGCGCAGAATTTGCAGTAAACATTGCAAACGTTCGTGTAGTTGATGTTGCGATCGATGATGTAGGTCACGATCTCGTTTCCGCGTCCGCCATAAGCCAACGCCTTCTGCTGCTGCCGCCGCTCGTCAGCCAACCAGCCCAATTCCGCGAGAGGCAATCGGTAAAGTTCCATCGCCTCCGCCCCGGAGATCCGCTCTCCGGCCAGCACTTTACTGATCGTGGTTTCTGCCGAAATTATGACTGACATAAGAAATTCTAATAGTTGGAGTTTATTCCTTCCGAGAAAAATAGCAAGGTGTCGCAGTTGACATCGCTCGACCGAGTCTTTAGGAGGATGATGACCCATGGATTTCGTTCCAAAAATTTCCGATTTGCCCAAGCCGATCAGTCCCCGACTGGTTCGGAAGGAACCTCGCATTGAGGCGGGTGCGACGATTTTCAAACGATTCATTCTTCTCAACAAACTTGGCGACGGGCGCTGCAGTTCCTCTTGGTTGGTCGAGGATCCACGCTTCCGGCGCGATGTGGTGCTAAAACTTTTCCGTTCTGCCTCCGAGGAAGAATCGCCTGAGGAACGCACCATCTGGCGCGATTTCCTCCGCCGTCTGCGCATTCTCAACCACCCTGATATCGTCATCACGATGGAGTATTTCCACGAGGGATCTTGGCTGGCACTTTCCAGCACCTACGAAACCGGGCCCAACCTGGCGACCATCTCCGTTCTCGAGGGCAAAAAACTTCCCCTGCCCCAGGCGCTGGCGATTTTGAAGACTGTCGGATCGGCCATCGCCGCAGCTCACGACAAATGCCTCATCGTCCACGGCAACCTGAACGCCGCCAACATTCTCGTCCCCACGCGGCGCAGTTCCGCGAAGATCACCGATTTTGGCTTTCATCCCCCGCTGCCGCAGCCAGGTGATGTGGAAATTAATCCCGATCTGGTCTGGAAGATTGCCTGCCTAAGCCCGGAACGCCTCAGAGGCAGCTCGCCCTCTCATGCGGACGACATCTACGCCTACGGCGCGGTCGCTTTTCAACTCTTCACGGGCAGAAATCCTCCTCTCAATGCGGCCGGTGAATTGGACCGGGAAGCCGCTGATGCCCTCCTCGGCGACGCGCCACCCGAATGGCGTAAATTGCTTCCCACGACCTTGGCAACGGAGCCCACGGACCGACCGCGCATGCTCTCGACCTTGCTCCAAGAGCTCGATATCTACGAGGAGTTTGAGCCCGGGAAAATCGACTTCGTTCACGCCCAAGCCGAGGCGCAGAACCAGGAACGACTCAAGGCGCAGAAACGGAACAAACCTCGCGACAACCGGAGCCCCGACACCGTTAACTCGAAAGGCCGGGCGCTCTACCGGCTTGCCATGATCGCCAGCCTCATTGCCGCTCCGCTGATCATTGGCTTGATTTTTTTCCACAATCTGACCACCGAACGGCACCTCGAAGCCGAGCGCTACAAGGCTGAAATCGCCGAAAAAGCCCTCGAAGCCGCGGATACCAAAGAGGTCCTCGACCTAAACGACCGTCTCAGTAACACCTTCACTCCGTCGAAAGCCAGCATGGACCTTTACCGACAGACCATGACCGCTCCGGCGCCAACGCCGAGACCCACTCCGTTGAATCCCAACTCCGGAGCGATCGATTTCCTAAAAGAAGGCCAGGCCAAGATGGCGGAGGGAAATCCATCCGGCGCGATGGAAAGCTACGAACTCGCCATTGTCCTGCAATCCGACTGGCCCGAGCTTCTCGAAGCCCGCGGTCTCGCGCTGCTCGCCAATAACAAACCAAACGACGCCGCCCTTGAGTTCAGCAAAGCCCTCATCATCGAGCCCACTCGGGTTGCTTCGCTGATCGGACGCGCCAAAGCCCGCCTCGCCACCAAAGCGCCAGCGGATGCGAAAACCGATCTCCAGGCCGCTTTGAAGGCAGAGCCCGAGAACGTTGAAGCGAAGGAGTTGCTCGACAAAAACAAGCTGCAGCTGAGTAACGAACCCGGCGTGATCCAATAAAATTCCGATGCTCCTCGCTCCCCTCCGACGCCAAGCCGCTTGGCAGCCACTTTTCCGGTCGCCGCTTTTCGAGCGATCCCTCGCGTGGATCTCAGAGCGGGCCTCCGAGGCCCGGGAAGGAATTCACGAATTGGGCGAGCTGGGCTGGTTTGTCAATGTCCATGGTTACACCACGCAAGCCCGCGAACTCTGCACGTGGGAAAACCATCCTGCGACTATCGATCTGCAATATCTGATCGAAGGCGTCGAGGGCATCGACTTAACGGATCGCGCCACCCTCGGGCAACCGACCCTTTACAAGGTGGACTCCGACACGGAGAAATTTGCCCCTCATGAAGGTCCTGTAACGTCGCTCGTTCTCGTTCTCGGCGATCTCGTTATATTCGTTCCCGGCGAAGCGCATCGGCCGAAAATTGCGGTTGGCGCGCCTTGCCTGCTCCGCAAACTGGTTGTCAAACTACCTGTCGCGCTGCTGGGTTAAAGGTGGCCAGATTGGTGAAGCTGACGGGTAATCGCGGTCTGGCGATCGAGTAACGCGGTGTAAAGTGCGTGGTTGGAGGGGTTGGGCTGGCAGCGACTCTCCGGATCGAGGACAACAGCCTCACGGCAGAGGCTGTCGAGGGTCACTCCCTGACCGCGAACATGACTTTCCGCCCATGCGGCCTGAACGGCGGCGCCGAGGGCAGCTCCCTCCGCCGTGGCGAGGCAAACCACGGGCACACCGAAGACATCCGCCGCGATCTGCCGCCAAACCGCGCTCTTACTGCCACCGCCCGTGAGCCGAATCTCGCTCAGAGTCAAACCGAGGTCCGCGAAACGCCGGAGTCCGTAACCGAGCCCGAGAGTGACACCTTCCATCGTGGCGCGGGCAAGGTTTTTCGGTGCCATGTTTTTCGTGGTCAGACCGTGCAAAACCCCGGTGCCAAGCGGGAGATTGGGCGTGCGCTCACCGTTTAGATAAGGAAGAAAAAGAATGCCGCCCGCGCCCGGGGCAGCGTCGGCGACGGCCGCGTTCAGACTCTCGTGGTCCCAGCCAAAGAGGGCGCGCACCTGTTCGGTGGCCACCGTCACGTTCATCGTGCAAATCAGCGGCAGCCAGTGGTCAGCGCTGTCGCAGAAAGCGGCCACGTCACCCTCTGGATCGATCACCGGCGAGTCGGAGCAGGCGTAGAGCGTGCCGGAGGTGCCGAAACTGGCGGTAACGACTCCGGGTGTGATGTTTCCGGTGCCGATGGCGCCCATCATATTGTCGCCGCCGCCGGCAGAAACGACGATGTTAGCAGGCAGATCCCAGCGTTGGCGGAGTTCTTCGCGGAGCAACCCAGCAGCGGCACCGGAGGATTGCGGGACAGGAAATTTTCCCATCAGATCGGGGTCAATGAAGTCCACCAGTTTCCGGCACCATTCACGCGTGCGGATGTCGAATAATCCAGTGCCGCTGGCGTCGCCAAACTCCATGGTTTTTTCCCCAGTCAGCCAGAAATTCAGGTAATCGTGAGGAAGCAGGACCGTCTCGATCGCCGCGAAATGGCGCGGTTCGTTTTCCTTCAGCCAAAGCAGCTTGGAAGCGGTGAAGCCGGGAGAAATGGCGTTACCAGCGAGCTTGGTGATGGCTTTCTGCCCACCAAATTCGCTCGCAAATTCTTCACATTGCGCCGCGGTCGAAGTGTCGCACCAGAGTTTTGCCGGGCGAATGACCTCGCCTTGGCGGTCGAGCACGACAAGGCCGTGTTGTTGGCCGCTGACGCCTATGCCGCGAATGGCGGACCGGCGTCCACCGATCTGAGCGAGGCAAGCGGCAATCGTCTTTTCCATGGCGTCCACCCAGTCGCGCGGATGCTGTTCGAGATGGCCGGAGGGCAGGCCGGGGATGAGTTCATAAGCTGATTGCGAGGAGGCGATAACTTCCCAATTGTCCGTGTCGAGCACGATGCATTTGGTGCTCTGGGTGCCGCTGTCGATGCCAAGGTAAAACATGTCTCGGGAAGGGTTAATGAAACTGCGGGGCGGGTTTTGTCTTTACGTGAAGGTTTTCGGGAGTATGAAGAGACCTTCGCGTAATTTCATCACGAAATTGCTTTGAAGAAGAAAAAAATGATCACCCGATTACTTCACACCCGTTATCGAGTTCAGGATTTGGAAAAGACGGTCCATTTTTACCGAGATGTGCTCGGTTTAGAGGAGACCCGGCGTCATACTTCGGGCCGGGGATCGCAACTGGTTTTTTTTAGAATGCCCGGCAGCGATGTGGAATTGGAGTTATGCCAATTCGAGGGGAGCGGTCCGGTCGTGGTCGGTCCGGATCTGACGCACCTAGCCTTTGAAGTGACCGATCTCGATGCCTTTGCCGAGAAAACCGCCGCGCAGGGTTACCCGTTGAGCGACGGCCCGCACGTCCAAGCCAGCGGGAGCAAGATCGCTTTCATTGATGCGCCCGAAGGTTACGAAATTGAGCTGATCCAGAAAGCTCCCTAATGTTCGGGTTCCCCCAATTGCTTTATTATGGATTTTGATTGGCTCGATGCGCCGTTCGACCTGAAGAAAGTCACGCCAAAGGAGATTGAAGAATCTTTTGAGGACCCATTTAGTCTGCGTTTTCTGCCGGAATCTGTCGGGCAATCTCAGGAGGCCCGATATTTCTGCCTCGGAAAATCAGTCAGTGGACGCCATGTTTTCAGTGTCTTTTGGACGGATGGAAAACGCTATCGGGTGATCTGTTCCCGTCTGATGTGTGGCGAGGAGCAGAGCTTCTACGACCGCAAAAACGCCGAGTTTGCCTTATGAAAAGCGTCAGCAAATGGTCGGAGGTGCCGAATTTCAATACCAAGGAGGACGAGGCGGCCTACTGGATGCAAACCCGTCTTGAGCAGCACCTTCTCGATGCTTCCCTTCACAAGACTGAGATGCGCGATTCGACCACCATCACGCTACGGTTCGACCCGCGCATGCTCGCCCGGATCAAGCGTCTCGCCCGAGCGCGCTATTTGAATTATCAGAGCATGATCAAGCAATGGCTCGCCGAGCGTCTCGAGGACGAACTCTGAACGGCGGCCGGAGCCCAGCCAATCCCGGTAAACTCCACGGCGGAGGCAAAATTCTCGGCGGAGAAAACTAACTCGAAACCACGTCCTTATGCTGGATGAGTGGTGCCATATCGCCGATGAATTTCTTCAAGTCCTCAATCGTTTCCTGCTCGGTCTTGGCCCCGGGTCGGCCCTGCTCGGGAACGATGCCGCTGACAATGATATAAGCCCAACGGTGGTTGACGTTGTGGAAGACGCGGTCCCAACTGGTCAACCAGACGCGGTCGCGGTGTTCGGGGGTGGTTTTGTCCTTGCCGACAAACCAGTAGAAAAATTCGTTGGTGATCTTGCGCTGGTCGCCGGGGCCAACCTCGACGATGCGGGTGAGGGTGAGTTTTTGGATGCGCTGGGTCTGGCCGTTGCTCAATTTAACCGGCACCGTGCGCGCGTCGCTGATCGTCCAGCCTTGGCCAGGGAGGCACGTTTCTGGGCGGTGGATGCTCCGCTTCTCGCTGCCACTGAGAACGATCTGGCAGCTGATGTATTCGCCGCTCAGGGTGGAGTAGAGTTTTTTGGCAAATTTCGTGTCGCCAGGAAGCATGGTTTTTTCCGCCAGCGAGACCTCTTGGTCCAAACCCATGAAACGGCCAATAAAGAACGGCAGGTCGAGATTGACCCCGGCTTCCGTGGCGGCCGTGACGTTTGGGGTTCGAAAACAGGCGAACCACGTGCCGAGACCAATGGCGAGAATGACGAGCGAGCGCCAGAGGGGAATGGACACCCCTGTGGCAAACGTCCCGGACGAGGCGGTATTAGAACTGCTCACGTGGCAGACTCCAGTTTGGCGGGGACGGTTCCACGCCAATTGCGCATGAGCAATCCCGCAATCATCACCATGCCACCAAGCGCGATGACGTAAACAAAGTAGCCCGCGCCAGTATGAAACCACGTTGGCTTGTCGATCGTCCCAATGGCAAAGGGTGCGCCAAACCGAAGGGTACCGAAAGTGAGGATAAGAATACGAATGAAATTTCCCGCGACCGCGAGCGGAAAGGCGAGCAGGAGAAGGACGGCTTTCTGCCAGGTCTTCGGCAGGGTGAGATAACCGTAGAGCGCCGTGATCATCGTCAGCGCGAAAAGAGACCGGATACCCGAGCATGGATCTGCAATGTCCACCTGAAATCTCTGCCCGGCGGCTAGGTGGTTGACATAATCCGGCGCGGAGATAAGGGCCGTGCCATTCAGCAAGGTGGGCAGACCGATCAGGTTGAGAAAGTGATAGCACAGCATCGACATTTTAATCCGCAGCGGAAAGGCAATCTCGGCATCGAGGAAAATAAATGGCCAAGCGAAAACGAGAAAAGCCCACGGAAACAAAACGGCGTGAAACATTTTCCAACCGAGAAAGAAAACAATCAATCCACCGATGAAAATCTGCACGCTAACAAAGCCAAAGTACTGCACCCCGGTCTTGTAGCCGATCCAGTAAACAAACATTGCCAGCACCACCGGCACCAAGCCCCAGTTGCTCCCACAGATCGGGATCTTCGCTAGTTCGTCCCGTTTCCACCAGATCAGGGCCGCCGCAATCGGAAAGACTAGGAGACAATGTCCCCAACTCCCGTAATCCGTCGCCAAACCGTAAAGAATTGCATACAAACTGCCTAACCGATCGCCATACCCAGCAGCATACGGAAAATAAAAGAAGAGCAAGGCGAACAGTCCGACGACGACCGCGGCGGGAGTGATCCAGGAGGGGATTTTCGTGTTTGGCGAGGAACTCATGGGCAACAACTGGCGGAAAGGTATCCCACACCGCTCCCACTTACGCAAGAACCGTCCGTCCCGCCGGATGCGTCTCGTCCAAAAACTGGCTGAGTCCATCGCGCCAGTCCATCGCGCTTTCTCTCATCGTTTTCGAGAGCAAGGTAACATCCAGAACTGAGTAAAGCGGACGAGACCCGCCAAGTATCGCCATCTGATCAAGCGGCACCTCGATGATCAAACGACAGGCGGGATCATAACCCCGTGCCTGCAACTGCTGGAGGCATTCATGCGCAAAACCCTCCCAACTCACTTCGCCCCGATGCACGAGATTGATCAGTCCAGTGCTCCCTTGGTTCACGAGTCGCCGGATCATCTGCGCCGCATAACCCGCGTGCAGGCAGGCGCCCAGTTTGCCAGAGGCCACCTCGATTGTTTCGCGCTCCATCAAAAGATCCGGAAGCAGGCTCATAAAAGTCTTTCCGCCCGCTCCAAACAGCCAAGCCACCCGGAGCAGCAAGTGATGCGGATAAGCGGCAAACGCCTTTTCCACCGCTGCTTTATGAGTGCCGTAAACCGAAAGCGGGTGCGGCACATCCTGCTCGCGATAGGGCCTGTCCGACTTTCCGTCGAAAATGTAATCGGTGCTGAAGTGGACCAACCTAATACCGCGCTCGGCGGTCAACCGGGCTAGGGTGATCGGCGCGTCGAGATTCACCGCCGCCGATTGCTCTGGAAAATCCTCGCACTTTTGAAAATGACACAACGCTGCGCAATTGATCACCACTGGTGGGCGCGCTTGGTCGAGTAGCCTAACGATCGAAGCCTCGTCAGTCACATCCAGTTCCTTGTGAGTCAGCGCGATGATCGATTCTCCGGACCTAGCGTATTCGCAGACCACATGGCGTCCGAGCAGTCCACCACTGCCAAGGACAAGAGTGGGAGCGGTGGAATGAAGCATGGGCGGCCTGTGAACTGATTAGTTAAATTTTTCCCAAATCAGAAATTTTGGCAACGACGAAACAACGAACATCTCAGACATCCGAAAAGAGACGCGCGGCAACTTGGGCGACCGTTAGGTCCTCCAAACAAATCGGCGATCGGTGGACGCAGCGGTCGATGCAGGGACGGAACCGACAAATGTCACCGGCGATGACGCGCTCTTCGTTTCGAACCGGCGCAAACCAGTTCGGGTTGCCCGAGCCGAAGATGGTCCAGACCGGTTTCCCCTGAGCAGCGGCGAGGTGGGAGACAAGGGAATCGTTGCAGAGCACGAAGTCCGCCGCCTGGACCAGTGCGAGAAGTTCTTCAAAATCGCGCGGCGCGAAGGAGCGATGAAGCGGATTGGTCGAGACGAGAGCGGGACTGTCCGGCGGCTGGATGAGCAGGACGGCGCGATCGCGAAAAGTGGTATCGAGGAGCGTCTGGAAACGATCGATCGGCCAGCGTTTGGTCGGAAGCCGACCGCCTGGATGGATCAGCCAGAGTTTTTCTTCAGAGCGAAGAAACGTGGCGACCTCCGGATGCGGAGTGACGGTAAACCACGGAGACGCAGCCTCCCAAGGGAGTTCTGCCGCTTCGGCGATCTGCTCCCAGTCGGTGAGGTGCGCTTGCTGGTAATCGCGCCGCTGCAACGGATGACTCAGCGGAGCGAAGCGTCCGAGCACCTGCCCCAACCACATCCTTCGCCGCCGCCAGGGACGCTCGTGCGCATAGAAATTGGCGCGATTGACCGGAAATCCCACCGTGTTCGGCGCCCCAGTCCGGCGCATCAGCCAGTGCACCCTCGAATCCGCCCAGACGGAAAACGCGCAAGTCGGCCGCAAAGCCCTCAACTCCCGGAGTAACCCGAGTAACGCTCGCAAACTGGCGATTTTTTCCGCCCCGCGCAATTCCCACCACGGCTCCCAACGATGAATTTGTCCGGCGGGTAGAAATTGGCGAAAAACTGGGACCGAGCCCGCGCGGCAAATGACATGGACTTCCCCGCTCTTTTTCTTAAGGAGTCCACGGAGAAAGGGCACGCTAAGAACCGCGTCGCCGAGGTGGTGCAACTCGAAAAGCAGAGCCGGTTTCATTGGAACACGTGCGACCGCATTTTTGGAACGGAACCCATTTTGAACTGGCCCGATGGTTTCACGTCTGCGCCTCCGTTTCGAAAACGCCTGCAAACAATTCTTCATATTGCTCGCTCACCCGTTCCCATAAATAGTGTTCGCGGACGCGTTCGATGGCCTTCCGTCCCAGCGTCTCACACCGAGCGGGGTCGTCTGCGAGAAGGCGGATTTTTTCCGCTAGCGACTCCACGCTTCCGGAGCCGTTCTCAAACGCTTCACCGGCATCGGCAATCACTTCACGGGTGGCGGCGGATTCGTGGAAAAGAATCGCGCTTCCAAAACCCATCTGATCGAGCAGCACCAGTCGCGTCGCCTCAATCGCCGCCGGTAGGACGAAAAACCGGCAATTCTGGCTGAGCGCCCGGTAGCCTTCGCCAAAAACCCCGCCGGTAAAAATAGTAGTCGGTGTGCGTAAGCTTTGCAGCAAGTCGAAGTAGACCGACTCATAGCCGTGAGATCCAACCACCACCAAGGGCATGGTGACGCCCGACAACGCATACGCTCGCAGGAGGAGATCGGCGTCGTTCTCGGGCGAGAGACGGGAGACAAAGAGAATATATTCCCGAGGGCGGAGGCCCCATTTTTCCAGTTCGGTCAGCGGAGCTTGGGCGACATCCGCGTTCGCCCCGTAGGCCAGGTAGTCCGGACGGTATCCGTATTCTTTTTCGTAATGGGCCACCACAGTCAGGTTGTCAGCAATCACCCGATCGCACGTATCTACCGCCCATTTCTCACTTTTCCGGAGCCACCAGCGCGCGAAGCCACTCCACTTGGGGCGTTTGAAGTCGATCCCATCGACGTTGATAATCACTTTGCGACCACCCAAACGGAGGACGCGGGCCAGGCAGGCATTGCCCACTCCGCAGAGGTAGATCACGTCGTAATCACAGAAAATCGCGTGAATCGAGGCGAAAAGCGTATGGATAATCGTCTCGAGGCTGCGCAGGCGAATCGTGGACAGATAAATCAGCCGCATACCGCGGTGGGAGGAAGGTTTTTTTGGATAATAGTTCGACCGGTTGTAAACCGCGACAGTATGCCCGCGCGCAGCCAACCGACTGCCCAATTCATCCACGACGGTCTCGAATCCGGCGTAACGGGCCGGGACTCCACGCGAGCCAATGAAGGCGATTTTTTTCGACGACGAGGACTGCTTCTTTTGGAAAAACGCATCCTTTATTAGGTAGGTCAAGAAAAGCGTGTTGAACTTGAAATAGCGCGGCCAGAGACGTGTCGGATCCTGATAAAGACGGTAGGCCCAAGTCAGTCCGTGCCGCTGCATCCAGTCGGGAGCGTAAGGACGACGACCAGCGAGCAATTCGAAGGCGTCGCCAACGGCGAAAAATGCCCCGCGCCGGAACCGGTGCTGTTGCTCAACGATCCAGCGTTCCTGCCGTTTGCCGCCGAGCGCCACCCAAATGAAATCTGCGCCCGATTCGGAAATGAGCCGAGCATGCTCCGCGTGATCCGCCTCGGTCCAGTCTCGGAACGGCGGCGAAAAAGCCCCTGCAATCTCGATCTCGGGCTGGAGGATCTTGACCGATTTGGTCAGTTCGGCGAGGCAAGACTCCGACGAGCCAAAGAAAAAATGCCGCCACGGTCTCGGAGCGTTCTCGATCGCGTAACGCATGAAATACGGCCCATAAACCCGGTCCTGCAGGCCAGCGCCCTGACGATTCATGACCCAAACCACCGGCATACCGTCGGGCAGGATGAGGTCGAATTTTTGCATCACCTCGTCGAACGACCGATCCGTTCGCGTCGCGGATACAATGTGGGTGTTGCAGGCAGAAACCGCGACGGGCTTTTCCAGGCGAATCAGCCGCTCCGTTTCCTCCAACGCGCTTTCGTAGTTCACGCAGGCCACCGGAACACCCAGCACGGGAATGGTTTTAGGCGCGGTGGACATCAGGAGGAGCAGAAAACGAAGTCTTACACCGGGTTCCCGCCAGCGGATAGCCTATTTTCGGCCAGCCGGTTTCCGGAGAATGGCCCCTTTCCAAAGGCAGGAGAACGACTGGCCGAGCGCGATCGGATTCCAGCCAAAAGTGCGGAAATAACGGCGGACATTCCCGGCCAGATACCAGCGAAGATGGCCGCTGGCGGGGTGATGAAAGGACAGGTAGGCAAGATTTTGCAGCAGGGAACGAAATTTTACGCGTTCTGCTGCGGCGGCAGACTCCGGATGGACCGCAGGCGGCGGCAGATGCGGAACGAAAAGATCAGGTAAAAACACCCCACCCCCGCCCGCAGCGAGACGCATGGTGTATTCCAAGTCCTCCCCCAACATCCAAAAATCCGTTCGGTAAAACCCCATTGCATCGACCGCCTCTCGCCGGACCAGCAGGCAGGCACCCGTGGCCCAGACGAAAGCGAGCGGGGCGTGGCCGAACGCAGCCACCGATTCCTCGGCAGTGTGGATCTCGCGGATTTTTCGCCGCAACGCGGATTCCCGCGGTTCAGGAAAAGCCCAGATTTTCTCCGATGCATCCAGCAACATCGGACAGGCTACCGCCACCGATTCCGTCGCGCCCACCAGCCGGGCGACCGCTTGGGGCGGCAAGACCACATCGTCGTCAAGAATCAGGAAATGCGTGGTCGCAGGCAATTCGCGAAGGGCCGTTTCCATGCCGTTTTTCCAGCCTGCCCCCGGTCCGGGATTGTTGGCATTAGCAATGTAAAGAACCGGCAGATGAAACCGACCAAGCAACTGCCGAGTCGCGGGCACAGCCGCATGATCGACGACTACGACCAGCGACAAGGGAACGGTGGAGGCCTCGATCGATTGCAGCAGCCGGCCGAGTTCCCGATCACGGCGATAGGTCACCACCACGGCAGCGATTTGGGGCTCGGGTCTCGTCATCCCGCCGAGCATAGAAGCGGTTCCCCTACAGGCTCAAGCGCGCTTATTCGCGACGACTGGATAAAAAAAGGCGCACGGATGACCGTGCGCCTCTTTTTGAAAATCTCCCGACCTTACCGGACCGGGGTCATTGGCGAAGAAAGGCCGCCGCCGGGAGTTTGGACAACAAACGGGGCAGGGATTGGACGGTCGGTCGGCCCAAAACCGATCTCACCAAATTCAGAGGTTTGGCCTTTACCACTAGCCGCGTTAGCAATCGCACTAGCATACTGCGGAGCTGCGTCGGAGGCCGCATTAGCGATCTGATCGGCGCACCGACCATTGCTAGCTTGGATGGCGGAACTCACGATGTCCGTCACAACCCGCTCGGAAGGGTTGGGCCCAAGAGCCTCAATCGCCGACCGGGTAAATTCCTCGGCGCAGTGGCAGCCGTTGCTGTCTTTGGAGTAGCCGTCTTTTTCGTAACCGCTTTTCCCATCGCTTTTCCCATCGCTTGATCCGCAGTTCGGTGCGGCTTTGATCGCGGCGTAAACAATCTGTGGGACCAAGCCACTGGACAGCGATTGATAATCACCGAGAGCAGAGATAGCTGCTTTGACGACCGCCTTCTGGGTGGCAAGGCTGCGGGTTTTTGGAATGGCAGCAGCGACAATCTCCGGCGCCTGCGATTTATTTGCGAGAACTGCCTCGTAAACGGCCTTGGTCAAGGTGTCCCCATCAATCACTGGCTTGTTGATGGCCGAAGGAGGAAGTGCCCCAATCAGCAATTCGTCACCGGTCGCTGCGGAAAGAAATGCTGCGGAGCTAATTAGTGTGGAGGCGGCAACCACAAAAGTCGCACGGCGAAAAAAACGGCTCAGGTTTGGAAGAATCATTTTCATAAGATGGGTGAAAAATTGGGGCACGGAAGGGATTCGAAAGCGGCGGATTTTAGTGAGCGGAATAAAAGTGGAGCGGGTAGAGGGAATCGAACCCTCCTGGCCAGTTTGGAAAACTGGAACTTTACCACTAAGCTATACCCGCGGTTTGTTAAGCTATTCTGGCGGTAAAATCGATTTAGGCAAGTAATTTAGTGTTTTGGGGCGGAATCTTGGACACAGTGCGGAAACAATGTCTTCCGCCGTTCTCACCGCCTTTCTTTTCGCGCTCTCAGCGATTTTTGGCGCGCGCTCGGTTCGAGTGTTCGGTGCGCTGACCGCCAATCTCGGACGCGTTGTTGTGGCACTGGTTCTACTCGGTTTCTGGGCGTTTGCATTCGGCAAAGGCGTGGCCGGGGCCGGTTTTTCCTGGTTTCTGTTGAGCGGTTGCATCGGTTTTGGCTTTGGCGACATGGCCCTTTTCGGAGCCCTTTCGCGGGTCGGGCCTCGCCTCGCAATTCTCCTCACCCAATGTCTCGCTGGCCCAGTGGCCGGACTGGCCGAATGGATCTGGCTGGGTCAGAAAATTCCACCGACCGAGATAGCCTTTGCCATGGTGATCCTCGCCGGGGTGGCGGCAGCGATTCGTCCAGAAGGGGAAATGCGCGTCCGCCCCCATTTTTGGGCAGGAATCGGTTTTGGCGTCCTCTCCGCGATCGGCCAAGGGATCGGGGCCGTCGTTAGTCGCAAGGCTGCTTTGGTCAATTTGCTCGCCGTTACTCCAGTGGACGGTGGAACCGCTGCGTTTCAGCGCATGCTCGGAGGCTTTGCCGTGACCGCGCTTTTCATTCTCACCCGGCGAAATCGAAGCCGGATCGGGATCATGGCCCCGGAAACAGGCCGACTGCGGCCGGGATGGCATTTCATTCTTCTGAATGGCCTCGTGGGCCCCTCGATCGGTGTCGGTTTTTATCAATTCTCCCTCTCCACCACGCCGAGCGCGATCGTTCTGGCCATCGTGGCCACGAGTCCGGTGATCGTCATGCTGATTCAATATTTTCTGGGCGAGGAGAAGCCCGGGAAAATCTCCATCGCAGGCGCACTTCTTGCAGTCGCTGGCGCGATCGCACTCGCTTGGGGCCAGGACGGCTGATTCGTGCGCGACGGCTTGCGCCCGGCCGCTTCCTCAGCTAACCTCCCGGTCCAGTTCTGACCCACCATTCAACCGATCATGCCCAACGAATACGTCCATCCCGAAGCCCTCGTCAGCCCCGACTGGCTCGCCGACCACCTAAACGATCCGTCGATTCGCATCGTCGAGAGCAACGAGGATGTGCTCCTTTATTCCACCGGGCATATTCCCGGCGCGGTCCATATCGATTGGCGCAGCGATCTGCAGGACGACACCATTCGCGATTACATTTCCCCGGAAAAATTTGCGGCTGTGGTCTCGAAAAACGGCATCAGCCCAGAGACGACGGTTGTTTTCTACGGCGATAAATCCAACTGGTGGGCGACTTACGCGCTCTGGGCGTTCCGGTTGTTCGGCCATGAAAACGTCAAAATCCTCAACGGCGGACGCGACAAGTGGATCGCTGAAGGCCGCGGAATCACTCGCGAAAAACCCGGCCATACCGCGACGAACTATCCCGTTCCCGCCGAACGACTCGATAAAAAAATCCGCGCTTTCTACGAAGACGCCCTCGCTCATTCCAAATCCCACCTTCCGCTCATCGATGTGCGCTCGCCCGGCGAATTCAAAGGCGAGATCACTCACATGCCAGAGTATCCGCAAGAAGGCGTGCTCCGAGGAGGCCATATTCCCGGCGCGAATGGCGTCCCTTGGAAAACCGCCTGCAACGACGACGCCACCTTCAAATCCGCCGACGAACTTCGCAAAATTTACACCGAAAACCTCGGCCTCCAGCCCAACGACGATATCATTGCCTATTGCCGCATTGGCGAGCGCTCGAGCCACACTTGGTTTGTTCTCACCTACCTGCTCGGCTACGAAAAAGTCCGCAACTACGACGGCTCCTGGACCGAATGGGGCAACCGCGTGGGTTCCCCGATCGTGAAAGGCGCGTAGAAATATTCCGCCATCCGCATTCACCACTCCGCAATTCATCTTGAGTTACCCGCCGAAACTGTCCGAGATCATCGAGCTATTCGAGGTTCTTCCTGAAGAGGAAAAACGCGAGAACCTCATCGCCTACGCCGACCAGGCGAAAAGCCAAGGCCCCCGAGAAGGCGAGACCTTTGATCTCGAAGATGTCCGCAAAGACGAGGAATGCACCGACACGGTGGGCGTTTTTCTGCGGGTGGATCAGCACGACGGCGCGCATTTTCGGATCAGCCTCGGGCCGCAGGTGCAGACGCTGACCAAAGCGATGACGGCCATTCTCTGCAAGGGCTTGGAAGGAGTTCCCGTCCGAGAAATCCTCGAAGTGGAAAGCGATTTTGTGCCGAAACTGGTCGGGGGCGAGTTGGTTCGGGTCCGGAGCCAAACGGTTTACTATATCCTGACGCGAATGAAGAGTGCCTGCAAAGTTTGGCTCAATCGCCAGCGCACGGCTGCGCTCGAAAACTAGGGGCGAATTTCAATCTGCGTGCCGTCGTCCACTGAGTTCCAGATTTCTTCGATCTCGGCGTCGGTCACAGCAATGCAGCCAATCGTCCAATCCCCCGCCGGCGGTGCCGCACTGCCGTTCGGCGAGCCGTGAATCATGATGTCGCCACCAGGGGAAAGACCGAGTTTTGCGGCCCTCGCGAGGTCGTCCCCATTTGGATAGGAAATATGGAGCGAGCGATGGTATTTGCTCTGCGGATTACGCCAGTCGATCCGGTAAATGCCTTCCGGCGTCTTGCCGTCGCCTTCTTTTTCCTTGTGACCCGTAGCGTTGGGACCAAGGGCAACTTGGAAGATTTTTAGGACTTTTCCTTCGCGAAACAGAGTGAGCGAGCGCTTGGCTTTCTCGACCAATACCCGATCGGCCTTGGGCAGTTCGGCGGCAGAAACAGGAAGCATGAGAGAAATAAGCGTGATGCAGACAAAAAAGAGCCGCGATACTTGGTCGCGGCTCGTTTTCATTTCGGAGTTGCTAGATCAGCTTACTCGGCGACTTCCACCGGAGCATCGCCCAAGTCTTCACCGACGGTGTAGCGAGTGAAGCGACGGAGAACGATGTTCTCGCCGAGCTCGACGATTTTGGTTTTTACGTAATCGCTGATCGTTTGGTCCGGGTTTTTAATGAACGCCTGGTCCATCAGGCAGATGGTGCTGTAAAATTTTTCGATTTTTCCATCAACAATCTTGTCGACGATATTTTCGGGTTTGCCTTTCACCTGACTAGCGGCGATGTCGCGTTCCTTGGCGATTAGCGCATCGGGAACCTGATCGCGAGTTACGTAGCTCGGGCTGGCGGCGGCGATGTGCAGGGTGATGTCCTTCACAAAGTCACGAAAAGTGTCGTTTTTGGCGACAAAATCAGTTTCGCAGTTGATCTCGACGAGCACTCCGACCTTACCCTGCATGTGAATGTAAGAGGCGACGATGCCCTCCTTGGCGGCGCGACCGGATTTTTTACCAGCCTGCGAAAGGCCCTTTTTACGAAGAACAACTTCGGCCTGCTCGAGATCGCCGTTGGCCTCGGTGAGGGCGCGCTTGCAATCCATCATGCCCGCGTTGGTTTTGTCGCGGAGTTGTTTAACGAGTTGGGAGTTGATTTCGACGGTGGCTGACATGGGTGGTTTTTGGAAATGAGGAAGCGGATCGTGGAATCCGTTTCCGGGTTGAAATTTTGGCCCCGGAATTTTGCAAAACCGGGGCGCCGTGGACTTCCCCAGCTATGAAAAACCGGGGAAACGGAAATTATTCGGCGACGCCGGAGAGCGCGGATTCCTCGCGCTTGGAGGAACTGCCAGCACCCGCGACGATCGAGTCCACCAATTTCTGAAGAACGGTGCGAATGGCGCGGATAGCGTCGTCGTTCCCAGCGATGGGATAATTGATCAAATCTGGGTCCGCGTTGGTATCGACAACGGCGACGGTCGGGATTTTCAAGCGACGAGCTTCCGCAACCGCGATGCCTTCGCGAGTCGTGTCGATAATCACAATCGCGTCGGGCAATTTGTCCATGTCGCGGATGCCGTCGAGATTGCGAGAGAGTTTCACGCCTTCACGAGCGAGGGCGGCGAGTTCTTGCTTGCCCATTTTGTGGTAATCCGGGTCTTTCTCGATCGTCTCGATATATTTCAGGCGGCCAATGCTCTTGCGGATGGTGGATAGATTGGTCAGTGTACCTCCGAGCCAGCGCTGATTCACATAATACTGACCGCAAGCAAGGGCTGCCTCTTTAATGGCTTCCTGAGCCTGCTTTTTGCAGCCGATGAAGAGGATTTTTCCACCGCGCATGGCGACATCATGCAAGAACTGGGTCGCAGCATCGAGTTGGCGAACCGTCTGGCCGAGATCAATGACATAGATCGCGTTCCGTTTTTCGTAAATGAACGGACGCATCTTTGGGTTCCAGCGTTTGGTTTGGTGGCCAAAGTGGACTCCGGCTTCGAGGAGCTCGGTCATGAGTTCGATAGAGGACATAATGAATTGGTGTGGGTCTTGTGCTAAAAAATGCGGGAGTGGACTTATAGCGGTCTCGCACAAGGAATCAAGCGATTTTTTCCGATTCGAGCGCTGGACGAATTGACTCAAATGAAATGACACCGGGACAGAGGTTGTGAGAGCGGCGAAAAGGATACGTTGCCTCATAACTAATGACACCGTGGAAGATGTCATTAAAAATGAGCCAGATCAGCAAACGGGAAGTGATATTGAAGAT
>JBBRPA010000034.1:0-39436 GCA_038228695.1 Chthoniobacterales bacterium | reverse complement strand
CGCTAAAAAACGAAGGCCCAAAAACTATCAGCTTCTGACCAAGCCACGACACCAAATGGGTCGCCTGCCACACCGAAACCGCCCAGCCAAATCCATCCTAAATCACCCTTAAGTCAGTGCCATTCGGGTCGGTTCTCACTATTGACACTGGTTTGCATGACTCTTCTTGGAATTTGCCAGTAAAATTGGAACGGGCGTCCAATTACCAAGGTGTAGATTTTTCGCGATCCAATGTAAAGTGTGGAAAAGGATGCGCCCTTCCCAGTGTGACATCCGAACTATTCTCAGCAAACTATGAAAAATCCCATCTTTCTCTGTCTCTTATCGCTCGCCATTCAACAGGCGGGGGCCAAGCTCATTACCAAGGAAATTCCCTACGAACACAACGGCGTTCAACTCCAAGGCTACCTTGCCTACGACGATGAAAAAACCAGCCCAGGCAAAACTCCCGGCGTCCTCGTCGTTCCCGAATGGTGGGGGCTAAACGATTACGCAAAAAGTCGCGCCCGGGATGTGGCGGAACTCGGTTACGTCGCCTTCGCAGCCGACATGTATGGCAAGGGTGTGGTGACGGAGGATCCGAAAAAGGCGGGAGAGCTGGCAGGGCCGTTTTACGGCAAGCCGTTAATGGCAGAACGTGCCGCCGCCGGGTTGGCGGAGTTGAAGAAAATCCCAGCGGTCGATGGGCAGAAATTGGCCGCGATCGGATTCTGCTTCGGTGGGTCCACAGTGCAGGCGCTGGCCTACAGCGGCGCGCCCGTTCTGGGGATTGTTAGTTTTCATGGCGGACCCGTTTCCGCACCAGCCGACGCGGCAGGTAAAGTGAAAGCCCGCTTCCTGATCCTGAATGGCGCAATAGATCCCCTCGTCGCTCCCGAGGCGAAAGCGGAACTCGGGAAATCGCTCGAAGCCGCGAAGATCGACTACATTTCGATCGACTATGCTGGTGCCCTGCATGCCTTTACCAATCCCAACGCCGACAACATGGCCGCCGCCACTGGCCTAACCGGAAAGATCGGCTACAATGAGAAAGCGGCGAAGCGGAGTTTCCAAGAAATGCGCAGGTTTCTCGACGAACTCTTTGCCGGCAACTAAGCAACCATTATGAAACTCTTTTCGTCTACTCTGCTTTTCCTAACAACGATCCTATCCGCAACGGCCGCAGACTGGCCTGAAGCAGGTGCGCGCGCTTACTGGAATCAAGGCAAGGCGGAAATCAGTAGCTACGCGCTCAATCAGAATCGCTACGGAGAACTTCATGCCGGCGACGCTGTTTTGATTTTTGTTTCCGAACCCTTCTCGCGCTCGAAGCAAGTGAAGCTAGATGACTACGCAACAGCCGGGGATGACCTCGTGAATGTTCTCAAACTGAACTTCACGAAAAAATTTCTCACGGGCATTTATCCGTATTCGCTGATGTTGTCCACGTTCACTCCGGCGGATGGGGTTTCGCCGACCTTGAAGACAACCATGACTGGTCAGGAATGGTGCGGTCATGTTTTCAGCCAAGCTAATCTCCGGAGCGATGGCTATGAGATGCAGGATTTTTCCTACTTCGAAACCGAGGGCGACACGAAATCCACGCTCCCGGCGACACTGCTCGAGGATGAAATTTGGTCGCGCATTCGGCTCAATCCCGGCTCGCTCCCGACCGGTAAAATCGGAATTATCCCCGGACAATTCGTGGCCCGACTAACTCATCGGCCTCAGAAGGTAGAGCAAGCCGAAGCGGTGCAGACAGCAAAGAATGATCTGACCGAATATTCCCTCAAATATCTCACCGGCAGCGACCGGGTTCTAACCATTTCTTTCCAAACCGCGTTTCCGCACCAGATCATTTCATGGCAGGAGACATACACCGATTTTAGCGGCAAACAGTTGACGACAACAGGAAAGCTAACCAAAACGATTCTAACTGATTATTGGAAACGGCACGGCAACAGCGACCGCGAGTTGCGCCGCGAGCTTGGCCTTTCCACCGAGCGCTAGGCAGCCGCTTTTTTGGTTAGAAACCAGAAGCGGCTCATTCCAAAAATAGCCGCAAGAGCAAGCCCGAGAGCCAGTGCCCACCAAATTCCCGCACCGCCAAGGCGCCGCACAAATCCAAGATAGTAAGCGAGCGGAAGCGCGATCACCCAATAGGCGACAAACGCGGTTAGAGTCGGGATGCGCACATCGGCCAAGCCGTTGAGCGAACCGCCCGCGATGACTTGGATCCCATCGAAAATCTGAAAAACAGCGGCAGCCGACAACAGAGTCGCAGCAAGTGCGACCACGTCGTTTTCCCTAACAAACCACCCTGCGATGTGGCCTCCGAAAAGCCAGATGATGATCGCCGAGGTCCCCATGAACGCGGTGCCGAGGCCCATCGCGGAAAAACCGATTGTTTGCAACCGGTCGTGGTGTCCCGAGCCGAGGGCGTGCCCGACGCGAATCCGCGCAGCGAAGGAAAGTCCGAGCGGAATCATGAAAGTTGTTGCCGCCACGTTCATCGCAATCTGATGCGCGGCCAGCGTCTTCGCGCTGATCCATCCCATCATCATCGCTGCGGCACTGAACGAACCGACCTCGAGCAGGAGCGAGGCCGCGAGTGGGGCGCCGAGTTTGGCCATGTTCGTAAAGCGCCCCCATTCGAGCGGAGCCACCCAGTGGGTCGGCAGCACATTCCGAAAATCCGCACCGCGTAGGACGACTAGGAGCAATCCGGCGACCGAGACCCAGCGCGAGATTAATGTTGCCCAACCCGCCCCCGCCAGACCGAGGGCCGGTGCACCGAGATGGCCGTAGATCAACACCCAATTCAGAAACACGTTCAGCCCCACTGCCGAAAGCATGATTAGCATCGGCCTCCACGGACGATGTAGCGCTTCGCTAAACTGCTTGAAACATTGCTCTAACATCGCGGGTAGAAGCGACCAAGCCACGATCTGCAAGTAGGGCGTGGCGAGGGCGATCACCCTTGGGTCCTGCCCGAAGTGCCCGAGAAAAAACGAAGTCACCGTCGAGAGACACGCGATCACGATTCCAGTGGCGATCGCGATGAACAGACCATGTCGAAAAATTTGCCCCGTCTCCGCGCCATCGGTTCGCCCATGGGCATGCGACGTGAGGATGGAAACTGGAATCTGAAAGCCAATTCCAACAATGTAAAAAAGCATCAGCACGACGCTGGCGAACGAGGCCGCCGCGAGCTGAAAAATGCCCACCCGCCCCACCATCACGGTATCGGCCACACCCATCAGCATCTGGCTTAACTGCCCAGCCATCATCGGGATGCCGAGCAGAAGCGTGAGACGGGCTTCGCGGAAGAAAGTGGGACGGTGCGATTTCACGGGACGTTCACTTTTGCCGGGAGCAGCCAGATGGCAAGCGTCATTCATGAAGAAAACCGGCGGTCGAGTCGTTGCCAAGCCCATTGGATCATCCACGAAAGCGCCAGCGCGACTGGGAGCAGGATGCCCGTATAATAGATTTGCCGCTGAACCGGTTCAGTGGGCTGCCAGAAGAATTCGCCGAGCCGATAGACTAAGCGATGATCGAGGTAGAGAACAAATGAAGCGGTTGCGAGAAATTCCGCCACTCCCGGGGGCAAAACCGCCGCCAGCCGACGCGCCCCGACAACGAGCCATGGCCAGCCCACGGAAAACCAGGCCACGACTAGCGTCATGTGGGTCGGAACGGTATCGTTGGGCACCGTTCCCGCCACGCAAACGCCCAGTGCGCCCAGCCCGGCCAGCGCGAGGGTTAGGACCGTGGTCGTTGGCTTGATCAGAACCGACCTACGAGCAGAGGTTTGCGTGGTTAGAATACCGAGCGCAAACGCGATCAGATTGGGAAAAATTCGCGGATCGATTCCGTGGGTTACCTCGCGCACCGACCCGAGCAGCACGACCAAGATTCCGGTGAGCCCGCAGGTTTTTCGAACCGATGGCGACCACAAATAAAGCGGGGTCACTAAGTAAAACGCGAAAATCATCGAAACAAACCAGAGCGTGAGCACATTCCAATCGAGCCAGACATTCAGGAGGAGTGCGGCCGGCAAAAACAGCGACCGGTCCACTAACCCGAATCCGACAAACCCCGCCAGCGCGAGAAAATAGAGCGGGTAGATTTTTCCCACCCGCCGGACGTAAAAGCGGCGGACAGCTTTCCATCCATTTATCGGGGTCCGGCTTGCCAGCAGATAGCCCGAGAGGAAGCAAAACAACGCGAGGGCCATTCGCGCCAGCCAGCCGGAGAGTGGTCCCGGCAGCCGGATGAGCCAGATTTCTTGGACGTGATGATACCCGGCGATAAAAAGCACCGCCCCACCCCGCAGGAGATCGAGGGCTGGGTCGCGTTCGGAGGAGCGGGAAGGGCTCACCCTGCGTTCTTAGCTGGGCCGGGGAACTCCCGCGAGTGGTTTCGGACCGTTAGCGCAGAAAGTGCTTGGTCGCAGCCTGCGTGAATTTATCCGTGCCATACCGGCGGTAGGCATCTTTCAGGGCAGCGATGACACTACGACTGGGCTTTTTCGCAGATTGGGAGGATCCGGCGACAGATTTTGGAGAGGTTTGCATGGGATTGAGGAGGGTGAACGAATTCCGCATTGGGCCGCTGGGTCAGGCGTGCCGACTTGAATAAGCACATCCCCTACGAGAAACGGTAACTTCTGCAGTTTTCTCTTATCGCATCCGAGACCTTATCCGGTCGCAAGAAATTCTCCACTGCAAATCTGAACTTCCCGCTGGAAAATATCCGTTTTTGGTGCAATCTCAGCCTCCCCGTGAGTCTCATTGTTCAAAAATTTGGTGGCACCTCCGTTGGCACCACCGAACGCATTCGTAACGTCGCCCAGCGCGTCCTCGCCACGCAAGGCGAGGGCCATCAGGTCGTGGTCGTCGTCTCCGCCATGTCCGGGGTGACCGACAATCTGATCAAACTCGCCCGCGACGTCTCCTCCGCTCCGACGGAGCGCGAGATGGACGTGCTCCTCTCCACGGGCGAGCAAACCACCATCGCGCTCACTGCCATGGCGATCAACGCCCTCGGCGGCAAGGCCGTCTCCCTGACCGGAGCGCAAGCCGGCATCACTACTGACGGCGTTCACACGAAGGCGAAAATCGCCAACATTACCCCAAAACAACTTCACAAATATCTCAGCGAAGGCCACATCTGCATCGTGGCAGGGTTCCAAGGTGAGACCGCCGACCACAGCATCACCACCCTCGGACGCGGCGGATCGGATCTTACTGCCATCGCCCTAGCCGCCGCTACGAAAGCGGATTTGTGCCAGATTTTCACCGATGTGGATGGCGTTTACACGGCTGATCCGCGTATCGTGCCTACGGCCCGCAAGATTCTAGAAATCAGCTACGACGAAATGCTGGAGATGGCTTCCAGCGGCAGCAAAGTCATGCAGTCGCGCAGCGTCGAGTTTGCGAAAAAATTTGGCGTGCTTTTTGAAGTCCGCAGTAGCTTCAACAACAACCCCGGCACCCTCGTGAAAGAAGAAACTATGAGCATGGAAAATGTCGTCATCCGCGGCGTCAGCGTCGATCGGAACCAAGCGAAAATCACCATCAACGGCGTCCCCGATCATCCCGGCGTGGCCGCGCGACTCTTCACCGCGATCGCCGACGCCAACATCAACGTGGACATGATTGTGCAAAACGTCTCCAGCAGCGGCGCGACGGACATTTCCTTCACCGTGCATAAGGACGAATTGCCAAAGATCGAAACCACCCTGCGCCCACTCGTTACCGAGATCGGGGCGAAAGGGTTCACCGCTGTGGATGGCATTGCCAAACTCAGCGTCGTCGGCATCGGTATGCGGTCGCATTCCGGCGTCGCGGCAAAACTTTTCGAGACGCTCAGCCGGGGCGGGGTCAATATTCAGATGATCTCCACCAGCGAGATCAAAATTTCCGTCATCATCGAAGAAGCCAAAATCACCGAAGCCGCCAACCTCGCCCACGAAGGCTTCGGCTTGGGGCTGGAATAAGCCAAGATAGGAGCCGTAAAACAGCCCGTTCGCACGTGAACGTCTGCTGCGAGATACTGATACTGGTTGGGGTTTTGGCAGTTTTGTTGCGAATGCCCCTTACTGCAATGGCCGCGAGATCATAGATGATCCATCACGAAGACTGCCACGGTTGCTGATTTAAGAAATAATTTCGCCACGTTATCCAAGTGGCTGCAGAGCGGAGAAGCCGTGACCATCCCCAAACGTGGCCGACCGTTTGCGACGTTGTCACCCGCAAAAGTGCAGCGAGACTTACCACAGATGGATTACATGGAACGCCTCCACAAGATGTATTCCGGTGGCCCGGTCGCTGGCGATATGCAGGATGTGATTGACTACAATCGTGGGGATACATGAGACAACTCACCTTTTCCGATACGATCAAGTCCTCGCTAACCTGTTGCCACTTGTTAGTTGGCAGCGACAGGAAATGTCGCCGCTCCTTCATTGAAATGTGGGGAGTCAGTTTATTTACCCAGCGCGGCGCGAATCTCGGGGATGCGACCGGCGGAACCGAGCTTGACGCCCCGGCTGACGATAAATTTGGCGTATTCCTCGATGAAGATTTTGCCGGGCGGACGGAAATCGAATTCGGCGGGTTTGTCGCGGAAGAATTCGCGGTGGACGCGGGTCCAGACGAGGCGGCCGTCGGTGTCGATATTCACTTTGGTGACGCCGAGTTTGGCGGCGGGCAGGTATTCATTTTCGTCCACGCCGACAGCGGAAGGATCAATCGTGCCGCCAGCCGCATTGATGCGAGCCACTTCGTCGGCGGGCACGCAAGAGCTGCCGTGCATGACGATGGGCGTTGGCGGCAAACCAGCGGCGGCGACTTTATCGCGGATGCCTTCGATGACGTCGAAATGGAGCGATTGGTGGCCTTTGAATTTGTAAGCGCCGTGGCTGGTGCCGATGGCGGCGGCGAGCGAATCGCAACCGGAGCGTTGGATGAATTCGACGACTTCATCGGGGTTGGTCAGGCAGGCGTGGCCTTCATCGACGACGATATCTTCCTCGACGCCGCCGAGTTTACCGAGTTCGGCTTCAACGCTCAGACCTTTGGCATGGGCGCGATCGACGACGCGTTTGGTGATGGCGATATTTTCCTCAAACGACTCGTGCGAGGCATCGATCATGACGGAGCTGTAAAAGCCAGAGTCGATGCAATCGTAGCAAGTCGCCTCGTCGCCGTGGTCAAGATGGACGGCATAAATGGCGTCGGGGAAGATTTCCTCGGCGGCGCGAATGACGGCTTCGATCATCCGTTTATCGGTGTAATTCCGCGCGCCCTTGGAGAGCTGGATGATGAAGGGTGCCTGGGATTCGATGCTGCCCTTGAAGAGGCCCATGGTCTGCTCGGCGTTATTGATGTTATAGGCGCCGATGGCGTATTTCCCGTAGGCAAGTTTGAAAAGTTGAGCAGTGGTAACGATCATGATTTCTTTTGTAGTCGGCCCAGCCGGAAATGGGCAAGCGGCAATTCGCTTTACTACGAATTGAGTGCTTTATTCGACGCTCTTATGGAAAACGTCATTATTGTCGGAACCGGTTGCGCTGGGCTCACTGCCGCCATCTACACGGCCCGCGCCAATCTTTCGCCGCTCGTGCTCGAGGGCAAGGAACCCGGCGGGCAACTCACCACCACCACCATGGTGGAAAATTTCCCCGGGTTTCCCGAGGGCATTGACGGGCCGCAGTTGATCATGAACATGAAGGCCCAGGCGGCGAAGTTCGGCGCGCGGTTTGCCTATTCGCTGGTCACGGAATTTGAGCCAGGCGACGGCCACGGAAAGCCACACCGCGTCAAAATCGACGACGACTGGGCCGAAACCAAAACCCTCATTATCGCGAGCGGTGCCTCCGCAAAATGGCTGGGGTTGCCCGGCGAAAGCAAGCTCGTTGGCCATGGACTGACCTCCTGTGCAACTTGCGACGGAGCTTTCTATCGCAACGTCCCAGTGGCCGTGGTTGGCGGCGGCGACTCGGCTTGCGAGGAAGCGCTTTTCCTGACCCGCTTCGCCTCGAAGGTGTATTTGGTCCATCGTCGCGACACCCTGCGTGCCTCGAAAATTATGGCTGACCGCGCCCTCGCCCACGAAAAGATCGAGCCGGTTTGGAACAGCCTCCCGCTCGAATACCTCTCCGACGCCGCTGGCGAAATGCGGGCTTTGAAAATCCGCGACACCGCCACTAACACGGATCGCGAACTAGAGGTCGCGTGCGTCTTTGTTGCGATCGGCCACACGCCGAACACGCAGCCGTTTGTCGGCAAACTGCCCACCGACGACGCCGGTTATCTTTTGCAGACGCGCGGCACTGCCACCAGCCTGCCCGGAGTCTTCGCTGCGGGCGATGTGGCCGACACGATCTATCGCCAAGCCATTACCGCCGCCGGCCAGGGCTGCGCCGCTGCCATCGAGGTGGAAAAGTTTCTCGCTGATCAGGAATAAACGTGCTGTTTGAAAATTTGCGACCTCACCCAGTTTTACTCCCCGATGAGCGGCGGGGTAAAACGATATGTCCGGGAAAAAGTCGATTACTTGCGCCGGCATCGCCCAGATTGTGAGCACATCCTGATCATTCCCGGTGAAAAAACCGAATGTGTCGAATCCCTCCAGAGTCGCGTTTACACGATCCGCTCGCCGCTCATTTCTCGGACGTCGCGCTATCGCGTCCTGCTCAATCTCGGCGCCATCGAATCCATCATCGAACGCGAACGACCGGACGTCATCGAATCGGGTGACCCGTATCAAGTCGCTTGGAAAGCCCTCGCCACTGGTGCGGCCCTGCGCATTCCAGTGGTCGCCTTCTATCATTCCCACTTTGCCGAGGCCTACCTACGGAGCGTCGAAAAATTTCTCGGACGCACTGCGGGCGACGCCCTCATGGAGGCAGCCGAACGTTACACGCGCCACCTTTACAACCGTTTCGCTCGCACCTTCGTTCCCTCCGTCGGCCTTCGCCAGGTTCTAGCCAATTGGGGAGTGACTAATACCGAACTCGTCGAACTCGGAGTTAACACCCACATCTTCCAACCAGGCCCGCGCCAGTCCGGCTTTCGCAAACAACACGGCATCCGCGCCTCCTCCCGCCTTCTCCTTTACGTTGGCCGGCTCGCTCCGGAAAAAAACGTCAAGACTCTCTTCCGCGCCTTTGAGCTTCTCCCACCAGACAATTATCATCTTCTCATCATCGGCGACGGCACCACGCGCGACAGCTTGCAACGCCTCACCAACTCCACCGGTGCGGTCACTTGGTTACCTTACTGCGAAGACTCTGCCGATCTCGCCCGCATTTATCGCGAGGCCGATCTTTTCGTCCACCCGGGCGTGCAGGAAACCTTCGGACTCGTCACGCTTGAGAGTCAGGCCTGCGGCACGCCCGTTGTTGGCATTCGTGGCAGCTACATGGACCGCATTATTTTTTCTAACCAGCACCATTGGGCCACGGAAAACTCTCCCGCCAGCCTTGCTGCGGCAATCGAAAACACCTGTCGCGAGGATCTCCGCGCCATCGGTCTCGAAGTCTCCGCCGCGGTCCGCAACCGCTATGACTGGGACGCCGTCTTCACCCGGCTACTAACCATTTACCAATCCTGCATTGCGTAACGCAGGCGGTCCGTTACCCTGAGAGACTCGTCATGTCCGAACGTCAATTCGTCATCCGCTCCTACCAATCCGCTGATCGCGCTGATGTTCGCCGACTTTGTTGCGAAACGGGCTTCCTTGGCAACCCGATTGACCCGGTTTTCGAGGATCGCGAATTGTTCGCGGATTACCTCACCCAGTACTATCTCGATCGCGAACCGGAAGCCGCTTTCGTTATCCTCGTAGACGGCGAACTGAAAGGCTACCTACTCGGCTCGCGGCGACCGATGCTGCACCAGTTTTACGGCTTCTGGCAAAACCTTGGACTCGGCTGGCGCGGCGTCGCCCGCTACGCGCGCTACAATCCAGCCTCGAAGAAATTCGTGCGCTGGATTCTCTGCAACGGCTGGCGCGAAGTTCCCGCCGCACCTCGCGACGTCCCGCATTTTCACATCAACCTTCTCACCGAGGCCCGCAGTGTTCCTAGCACTCGCGCTTTGATGGATGCTTATCTCCGCTACCTCACCGAGCGTGGAGAAAAGCAAGTTTACGGGCAGATGGTCACGTTCCACAACCGGCGCGGCACGAAAATGTTTGAGCGCTACGGATTCAAAGTCTTGAACCGCGCCGAGATTACCAAATACCGCGACCTGAATCCCGAGCCAGTCTATCTAACTACGGTCATCAAAGACCTAACTGAGAACCACCAACTCTACGGATCGCGCTAAGGGCCAAATTTTAGGACAACCTGCTCCTAGCGTTAGTCGGTCTCCTCACGTCGTCACCCACTCGGAGTGGCCTAGCAAAATTAGCGACGGCTGATCGGGATTTTTCCGACGATGCTTTTGTATTGCACCGTGACGAATCCGTCCTCGATGTTAGTAATGAGGAGTTTCGCGACACCGGTGGGCGTGGAGAGTTCGAGGAACTGACCACGGGTGTAATCCTTGCCATTGATCACGGCAATACTCGGATTATCGACAATGATAGAAGTCACCTTGTATTGCTCAACCGGGATCCGGAGAAGTTGGGCGTCCGTTGTGGCGGACTTAGGCCGGGGGACGAATCCGATCGGCCAGAAAGGGTTACGGCCTTTCTCTGGCCGGGTAAAACTGGATTTGGTTTTTGCGCGGTAGAGCGCGGGTAGGGCGCCCTCGGTGGAGGCAGCAGGAGTTCCAACCGGCTTCGGAGCGGCGATTTCCTGAGCTGCAGCGGTGGTGACGGCGAGCAGACTGCCAATAGCTAGTCGGGTGATAAATGTTTTCATTTCAGCAGGGTTTTAAATTCGCAAATAATGCGCTGGGCCTCGGGCGTACCGGCGCTAGCGTCGATCTTGATGCTGCGGATGGCGAGAAGAGGCATTTCGTTTTCAAATTGAGAAAGAGCATCGATGGTTTCCAGCGCGGGACCGGGCGGAAAGGTTACGTCCCAAGAGAAATATTTGAAGCGCTCGAGTCCCTCACCGGGAACGACTTCGGTACCGCGAAGTGCGAGGGTGACCTTCGGGATGCTATGGCTGGAGAAGAAACGGGTGACGAGAGGCGGGAACCAAGCAATGACCGCCTCCTTTGGAATCATTCCTTCGATGGAGGTAAGGGTGTTGGCGGAGGGCACAGCGGATTCACTAGTGTTTTTCCCGACCTTGATCTGGCGGCGTGCCTCCTCGATTTCCTTTTTTGCGGAAACGATGGCAGCTTTGTTGGCAGTTTCCTTTGTCGTAAGCGGTCCGAGCATAAACTGGAAGTAGCCGTAAATGAGGGCGGCAAAAAAAATGCCGCTCAGGACCAATTTTTGGGTCTGATCTTTGTTGAGTTTTTGCATGGTCTATTTGGCGGTTAAGGTAATCTGAAAGGAAATGGTGAAGTTGGCCGTGGCAAAACTTTTTCCGCTAATGAGCAGTGGCGTTTCGCTGTTTTCTAAGGAGACGAATTGGGCGACGACCGTACCGTAGTTTTTACCGAGCCGATCGCCCATGCTTTGGCGGAAACGCTCAGCGACAGCGCGGGGTTCGCGACCGGCGGCGACGCCGACTACGGTGAAGTCGATGGCATTCTCAGCCCGGACGGCACCATCGAAACTGACAAACTGAATCTCGGGTCCCGTACTGGCGACGATCTCACTGAGAAGCGGCCCCCAGTAGAAGCGGGAGTTGATGATTTTCTCGACGGTGGCAGTGCTGGAAAGAGTGAGCTTGGCGGCGCTCTCCTGCAACTTGCTCGCGGTGGCTTCAGGCGCAAGCTTAGCTAGTTCGGTTTTGAGCCCAGCGCGTTCGGCGGCGACCTTTCCGGCTCCAATCGAGCGGATCAGATAGTAACCGTAGAAGCAGAAGGCGATGACGAGCAGGCCGAGCAGGCCAATTTTTAGCGGGTCGCGGTTGCGTTGAACATCTTTCGATTGTTCTTCGTGCAGGAGATTGATGTGAAATGGCATGATATTTTTACTCTGGAAACATGGCTTCGAGGGCGGCGCCGTAGGCAATAGTTAGATTTCCCATTTCCTGGTCAAAGCTCTCCATGCGGCTTTTGCTGATCGCGGTTTCGACGTTTTCGAAAGGATCCCAGAGTTCAAACGGGACGTTCGTTTCGTCGCTCAAAAGCTGGAGCACTTGCTCGGACTTTGAAAGACCGCCGGAGACGTAGATTTTATTAATAACCTCTTCGCGCTGACCCTCGACGAATCCGATCGAGCTGCGCAATTCACGGGCGATGGCGAGGAGTTCTTGGTGGGCAATCTCGATCATGCCGGCGTCGCCTTCGTTGAAGAGGAGCAAGGCGGATTCCGGATCAATGCCGCCTCCGCCGGTAAGGGCGTCGAGGAGTATTTTACCGCCGAATTCGACCGAGCGGACAAGAAGTAATTCTTTGCAACTTCCGACCATCACCGTGGATTGGCTGTGTCCCATGTCAACGAGCATGAATGTCTCGTTCTCGTGAACCTCGGGCTTGGAATACTCAAAGGCGTTGAGTAAGGCGATCGGGGAAAGCTGGAGATGGGTCACGCTGAGGCGCATTTTCCGGAAGGACTCATCGAGCATCGTCACCCGACTGCGGGGAATGCCGGCGACGAGATATTTCAGATGTTTTTTCGTGTCGGCTTTGGCGAGATCGACGTCGAGGATGAGGTCGCAGTCGACGACCATTTCGCTGATGTCTTGGTTCAACATCGCAAGCCCGTTAATCAGGAGACCTTTCCGGAGAAGGTCGGGCGGGGTGGGATATTGCTCGATGATTTTCAGAAATGCATCGGGCGAAGAAGTGGCGACGCCGATTGTCTTCGAGCTGCCGCCGAGTTCGGAGAGGACGAGTTTGAGATGGTGGACGAGTTCGTCGCTATTTTCGAGTTTGTCGGCGAGGGTGCGGACAGAGAATTTGTGAACGACGGCGCGGTCGCTTCCGCGACGCTGCAGGGCCACGCCCTTGATGCAGTGAGTGCCGATGTCGATGCCGATGCTGTTGGAGTAGGATTTTGCCATGGTAAGAAAACGCTAGATGAACATGCTTTTTTGCTGATTGAGCCAGAGGTAGAGGTCGAGTTCTTGGCCGCACTTGATCAGGAGTTCGATGGGGTTTTCCTGACCGGAGCTGGTAGCGATGCCGACCAGAAAGATACGTAAAATCTCTGATGGGAGAAGCTCTCTTTCGTCGCGGGTGAGCGGGAGGTGGGTGGTCTCGTCGTAGAGATCAACCCAAAGGCGGAGATTCTGCCAAGCTTGCTTGGGGATGAGATCGACGGAACTGCCATGAACGCGGGTGAGATGGGCGATGACACTTTGCATGGCGTAGGCGATGTCGAAAAGGCGCTCTCGTTCCTGCATGAAATCGTAATCAACGACGGCAGTAATCTGGTCGGCTTTGTAGAGAATGTTCCAGAAATGATAGTCGCCGTGCACGGTAAGCCACGGGAGGTTGCCGACCACGCGGTCGTAGTTCTCCGCCATGGGCTCGAGGGCTTCGCGAGCCCGGACAAGAACACTCCGCGCTTCCTCCGCACCGGGATCTCGCTCGATGTATTGCGCAACGACGTAAAAGCCTTCGTCGATTAAAAGCATGCATTGCTCTGGCCCAATGTCGTTCCGCATTTCCGGAGGCACTGGGACGATTCGGCGCGCAGCTCGGTCGAGACAAAGGTGGAGATCCCCAAGCATGCTAGCGGCGGAATTCATCCGTTGCCAGTCGCGATGGCTACCAGCGTCGTGGGGGACAAAGCGGTGAATCTCGACCAGACGCTCGCCCCAGAGGCCCCATGTCTTACCGTTGCGTTTACGCATGACCTCAGGAACAGGGAACCCTTGCCCGATCATGTCGTTGATCATGCTGTGGAGATATTCGACCCGTTCGATGTATTCTTCACCGTGTCGGGCACGGAGGAGAAAAGTTCCCTGCCCGGTGCGGAAAGGATCGGTCGTGTTGCACTGCGTCTGGGTGGGCACGTCCATCTGGATCATGCGACCGAGGTCGAAATCGTCCACAAGGCGTTGAAGCTGCGACCAGCTCAACTCCATCGAGGTGGTCGAGTGGCTGCGGAAATTCAGGTCGAGCCGGATCGTGTTGATATGCGCCTGCTCCTTCGGGATCATGCTGGAGGAATGAGCCCGACGGCGGGCTTTTTTCCCTTTGCTGGCAAAAATGGTTTCGACGCCGGACATACTAGTTCAAAGTGCGACGCTGAATTCTGGATAAGAGAACGACTTGGTTCCCTCGCAAAAATAAGAGTGAAGCCGTAGCGGAATTCATGTTCGGAAAGTAGTTTTGCTTTGCTGCGGCGGAACTGTAGAATGCGCCACGCATGACTGATATAAGCACACGGGATGCCACCAAATCTCCAATCTTCGCCTACACCGCGCCTTTTCTCGTGTTCATGGGGTTTCTTGCCCTGGTGCCCGTTGTGGAAAAGATGCTGCCCGCCTCGGTAAATCCATGGCTGAGTAAGGGCGCGTTTCTCGTTTACCCTGTCCAGACACTCGTCTGCGCAGTTCTGCTCTGGAAGGTCCGAAAAAAGATTGAGTTTCGCGGATTTGCGTATCCGTCGGTCATTTTTGCCATCGGTTTTTTCGTTTTTGCAATTTGGACCGCCCCGCAATTCTTCCACTGGATTCCGCCACGGACCGATGGATTCAATCCCGATCTTTTCGCTGGCGACCCGTTTTCCTACTGGACGACCGTGAGCCTGCGCTTCCTGCGGCTAGTCATCGTGGTGCCGCTTTTGGAGGAGATTTTCTGGCGCGGCTTCCTGATGCGTTTTCTCATTTCTGAGCCCTTCGAGAAGGTGCCGTTCGGAAAGTATCAGACGAAAGCTTTCTTTATTACCGTCCTCGCCTTCGCGGCTGCCCACTATGGAAATTCCGCCCTTCCTGGTCAGGATTTTTACGCAGCGATCATCACTGGCGTAATCTACAACGGCGTCGCCTGCCTGACGAAAAGCCTCGGCTCCTGCGTGTTTGTCCACGCGGTGACGAATCTTTTCCTCGGCCTATATATCATGTTCACAAAGCAGTGGGGGTTCTGGTAGTCTATCTTTCAAATGGAATCGACCTTTCTGCGCAAGATCATGCTGACCGCCATTTTCGCTGCCTGCGTGGCGGGCGTTATCCAAGCGGCCCGGCACATGGGAACAAGCGTCCAGCAATCCATGGATGCCGATACGATCAAGGCCCGCACGCCCAAACCCACGCCGCGTCGATACTGAATGCCGAGTTCCATGAAAATTGGAATGGCCCAGATCAACCCGACCGTCGGCGATTTCCCGGGCAACACCCGTCTCATCCGCGAGGCCTACGCATCTCTCGTCGCCGAGGGAGCGGATCTCGTCGTCACCCCCGAACTGGCCATCCCGGGCTATCCGCCCCAGGACCTGGTCTTCAAATCACAATTCGTTCCCGGCAATCTCGAAGCGCTGCTGGAAATTGCGAAAGACGTCGGACCCACGCCCCTGCTGGTGGGCTACCTCGACTTCAACGAGAAACTCTCCGGCAAACCTTTCCGCAATGCCGCCGCGCTCCTGCGTAATGGCAAGATCATCGATCGTTTCCACAAAACGCTCCTGCCGACCTACGACGTGTTCGACGAGAGCCGCTATTTCGAGCCGTCCGACGCCGACAAAATTAATGTTTTTTCCCTCAAAGGCACTCGCATCGGTGTGACCATCTGCGAAGATATTTGGACCGAGGAATATCTCAGCCGCAATCTTTACGATAAGGAACCGGTCGAACGACTCGTCGCCTCCGGCGCGAAGCTGATCATCAATCTTAGCGCTTCACCTTTCCAAATCGGAAAACCAGCGATCCGCCGCCAGATGATCGCCGCTCTCGCCCGGCAAAATGAGATACCCTTCTTCTATTGCAACGCCGTCGGTGGCAACGATCAGCTCGTTTTCGACGGAAACAGCCTCGCAATCAATTCCCGGGGCGAGACGATTGCCCAACTCGCTCCTTTCATCCCGCAACTCGGCGCCGTCGCCACCGACGCTCCCGCGGCGATTGTGCATAATCCCTCGGAACCCGAGGAAATCTTCGGTGCGCTCGCCCTCGGCGTGCGGGATTATTTCGGCAAAACCGGCTTCAAAACTGCCCTCCTCGGCCTCAGTGGCGGGATCGACTCCGCTGTGGTTGCTGCCGTGGCCGTGGCCGCTCTCGGTGCCGACAACGTCACCGGCGTGGCCATGCCCAGCCAGTATTCCTCCGAGGGCAGTCTGAATGACGCCCGCGCCCTGGCGAAAAACCTCGGCATTTCCATCCTCACCCTCCCCATCCAGCCGGCGTTTGAAACGCTGAAAACCCAACTTGCCGACACCTTCGCTGGCCGGCCCGAGGATATCACCGAGGAAAATCTCCAGTCCCGCCTGCGCGGCCTCACCCTCATGGCGCTCTCGAACAAATTCGGCCACCTCGTTCTCAGCACCGGCAATAAAAGCGAACTCGCCGTCGGTTATTGCACTCTTTACGGCGACATGTGCGGCGGCCTCGCGGTGATCAGCGACGTGCCCAAGACGAAAGTTTACGACCTCGCCCGCTGGATTAACCGCGCCCACGAAATCATCCCCGCCAGCACGATCACCAAACCACCCAGCGCCGAGCTGCGTCCGAACCAGACCGACCAAGATTCGCTTCCGCCCTACGAGATCCTCGATTCCATTCTCTCGCTCTACGTCGAGAGCAAACTCGGCATTCGCGATATTGTTGCTCGTGGTTTCGACGAGGAAACCGTCCGTTGGATCGTCCGCAAGATCGACCTCAACGAATACAAACGCGAGCAGGCCGCCCCGGGCATTAAGGTCACCAGCACCGCGTTTGGAATGGGCCGTCGCATGCCGATCGTTCAGCGGTTTGTGGAATAACCCGGACCCCGTTCCTATTTCGTATTTTATGTTGTCCACGTATCTGCAATCCACCCGGCGCGCCGTCGATGCCGCCCTCAAGATCTATCTCCCGCCAGCCACGACCAAGCCTAGCACAATCCATCGCGCCATGCGTTACAGCCTATTTGCCGGGGGAAAACGCCTTCGCCCGATCCTTTGCGTCGCCGCCGCCGAGGCTTGCTCCGGACGCGTCGAAAACGCCCTCCCCGCCGCCTGCGCCGTGGAAATGATCCACACTTATTCTCTGATCCATGACGACCTGCCAGCGATGGACAACGATGATTTCCGGCGGGGCAAACCGACCAACCACAAAGTTTTCGGTGACGCCATCGCCATCCTTGCCGGGGATGGCCTCCTCACCCTTGCCTTCGAGGTGCTCGCCTCGGCTGCCCCGACCAAGCGTTACCCGATTGCCGAACAAATTCGCGAACTCGCGCAAGCCAGCGGCAGCCGAGCGCTCATCGCCGGGCAGGTCGCCGATCTCGAGGCCGAAGGAAAGAAAATCAACCTCGCCCAGTTGCGTTTCATCCACAGCGCAAAAACCGCCGCGCTCCTCACCAGCAGCATCCGTCTCGGGGCGATCAGTGCGAATTCGACCGATGCACAACTAGTTGCCCTAACGACATTTGCAGAAAATTTAGGGCACGCCTTCCAGGTGATCGACGACATCCTCGACGTGACCCAGACCAGCGACAAACTCGGTAAAAGCGCGGGTAAAGATGTCGCCGCGCAAAAGGCCACTTATCCGGCAATTCTCGGTTTGGAAAAGTCTCGGAAAGAAGCTCACCGACTGACCGATCTGTCCCTCGCCGCCCTCGCCTCTTTCGGCAACAAAGCCGACCGCCTGCGCGCCCTCGCCGATCATCTCCTCCAGCGCGATTATTGATGATCGGCCAAGGCTCTCCGGAGTGCTTTGACTGAGGGAAAACCACTCCGTAGAGCCGCTTCCTTAAGATTGCCGGGATACAAAGCGAGAAGTTCCTGCGTCCCTTGGCCCGCACTCACGCAAGGAGCGGGCTGGCGAGTTGTTCAACATCGAACGTTGTCGCTTGGCTTATGGGCCAAAAAGAGACATTTCTAGTTCCATGAAAAAAGTTGCCCCTCGAAAATCTCTTGGTCACACCGAGCACACTAAATCTGCCTCCACGCAAGGCCTTGCCGGGAAATTTACCCGCCCAATCAAGATCACCATGCTCGGAGCGGGCAGCGGATTTACCCCGCGTTTGATGAATGATGTCCTTCGCACGCCTGGCACGGTGGGCGGGGTGATCGCTTTGGTTGATATCGATCGTTCTCGGCTGCTGACGATGAAGCGATTACTCGAACGGCTCATCACCCAGTTAGGAATAAAAAGCTGGAAAATCGTGGCTTCCGAAGATCGCAGAACAGTCCTAAAAGGTAGCGACTACATCGTAAATTGCATCGAAGTGAGCGGCCTAGAATGTGTCCGCCACGACAACGACATCCCGGCCAAATACGGCATCGACCAATGCATCGGCGACACGATAGGACCGGGCGGATTATTCAAGGCCCTTCGCACCATTCCCGTCTGGTTGGATGTTTTAAAAGACGCAGAACGCCTCTGTCCCAATGCCATCGTGCTCAATTACACCAACCCCATGAGCATGATGTGTCTCGCCGCTGGTCGCACTTCTTTAATGCAAGTCGTTGGGCTTTGCCATTCCGTGCAAGGCACCAGCCAACTACTGGCCGACCGGGCAGCGGTCCCAATCACTGAAATGGAGTGGGAGTGCGCCGGAATTAATCATCTGGCGTGGTTTACGAAGCTCCGTCACGGTGGGAAAAATCTCTATCCGCTCCTCATGAAAAAGGCTCAGGCGGATCTCTCAGGAAAGCCATGGGATGAAAAGGATGCCGCCGATTTGGTTCGCAAAGACATGATGTTGCACTTCGGCGCTTTCATTACAGAATCGAGCGGGCACCTTTCTGAATACCTGCCCTACTACCGCAAACGGAAGGATCTTTTGGAAAAATACGGCCGCCCCGGTTACAACGGCGAATCCAGCTTTTACGCAAATAATTGGCCTACATGGCGCAAAAACGCCGATCAGACGCGTCTCGACATGATGAAAGGAAAGACGCCGATGGACTGGCCGCGCAGTTGGGAATATGCGAGCTGGATCATCGAAGCCCGTGAAAAAGATTCGCCGTTTCGCATTCACGGGAACGTGATGAACTCTCTGAATGGTGAAGGTGCTCTCATTACCAACCTTCCCATAAATGGGTGCGTCGAAGTCGCCTGTATGGTGGATCGTAACGGTATTCAGCCCACACGTTTTGGAACTTTGCCCGCACAAATGGCCGGCGTCTGCATTTCCAACATGGGCCCGTATGATCTCGGTGCCACTGCTGCGATTGAGCGCAATAAGGAGGCAGCGATTCACGCTTTGCTACTCGATCCGCTGAGCGCAGCCATTTGCAGCCCAGCAGAGATTAAAAAAATGACGCTGGAAATGTTCGCGGCGGAAAAAGCATTTTTGCCAGGATATCGCTAAAAGAAAAAGGCGGTCCGTTAGACCGGCCTTTCCTCAAACAAACTAACAACTGAGATTTACGCGGCGTTCTTGTTGCCCATGAACGTCTTAAGCATGATCTGAAAATCGAAAAGAGGGTTCCAATTTTCCAGATAAAACAGGTCGCAATTGATGCGCTCGCGAAGATCGGTGTCACCGCGCAGACCGAGCACCTGAGCCCAGCCGGTGATGCCCGGCTTGACGCTGTGCCGGGCGTTGTAATGCGGGATTTCTTCCTTGAAGTTTTGGATCAGCTCGGGGCGCTCCGGACGTGGCCCGACGAGGCTCATTTCGCCGACGAGCACATTCCAGAATTGAGGCACCTCGTCGATGTTCCAGCGGCGCATAAAGGAGCCGATCTTGAGTCGGCGCGGGTCGTTTAGCGTGCTCCAACCGACTTTTTGGCCAACTTCCGCATCCAAGCGCATGCTCCGGATTTTCAGAATGTCGAACGTTGCGCCGTTGCGGCCGAGGCGCCGTTGGCGGTAGAAAATCGGGCCGGGCGATTCACGGACGACGAGCAAACCGAAGATGGCCACAAGCGGTGCGGAGATGATTAACCCGACAATCGCTCCGACAATGTCCACCATGCGTTTGAAGATGGCGTTGCCAAATCGATCAAGGGCCAACTGCGAAACGCCGAGCACCGGAATGCCGCTGACCGTCTCCAGTCGCAACCCGGAGACGAGAATCTGAAAGTAGGATGGAATAATTTTGAAATGGACCATTTCCTTCTCGCAGAGATTGGCGATGCGAACGATCTCGCCCTTCACACTATCCACGTCGGACATAATGACCATGTCGATCATGTGCTCGTGAATGAGGTCGTGGAGTTCATCAATCTCGCCGAGTTTCGGCACGTCGGCGGGCATCGATTCGCCCTGGAAGCCATTCGCTGGGCTGACGCAGCCAACGAAGTGGTAAGCGGAGTGCGAGGCGCTTGCGAAGGCATCAACGATCTTTGCTGTCTGCTCGTTCCAGCCGACAAAGAGGATACGTTGGCGGAGATTCTCCACCACACCCTGGCGCAAAAGAATCCGGTGGAAAATCGCGTGGGTGAGAAACAACCCGGTAAAGACCATGCAGCCAGCGATTAGACCGAACATCCGGGAAATGGGCGGTTGGGCGTTGACGAGAAGCGTCGCGCTGAGAAATCCGATCGTCCAAAAAAAGGTCGCTTTAGCGAGGATCGTGGCGAGGTGCTTGAAACGCAGAAGCAGATTCCGCTCGTAAAATTTCATGTGCGCCAGAACGAGGAGCATGGAGAACGTCCCGACCGCGAAATAATTAATGTATGTGGAAAATCCCATTTCTCCCTGCACACCGAGGAAGCGCACGGGGGAATGGAAGCGGACGAAATAGGCGCCGACGATCGCAGCCAGAATGACAATCGAGTCAATAATCAGCGTGAGGGCAACGAGGTGCTCCTGAACGCGGGGATCGACCCGCCGGCTTTTCCGCTTTGGGGCGGTTCCGACCATAGGGCGTCGGAAAATGGAGGTTTCGGTGAGAGGACCGCCGAGCAGGGCAGCGCGGCTGCGGTAAGAGAGATTAGCTTCCATAGAGTTTCGTGGTGTTGTGGGATGACCCCGGTTGCATCTTTGGAGGAACGCTCCGCAAGACAACAGTTTCTGTGCCACAAGCGATTAAAATTCGGAAAAAGTTTTTCACGACTAAATTTTTCGGTTATAAACGGGAGCGGCACACTGCTAGATTTCGGACAGCGACGCGATAGTGGTTCTAAAATTTTCCCTCTGCAAGCAACATTTTTGGAACAAAAAAATCCTTCGCTCCCGGTCGAACAACACCCTCTTTTTTCTGCGAAAAATATTTTCTTCCCTCTGGGCAAACTCGCTCATTTGAGAGAGAAAAATCGCACGAATGAGAATCAGTCATCTCATTTTGCGCAATTTCAAGAATGTGCGACAAAATTACTCTGTTTCCGGGGCCCTCAATCCGGTCACTTTGTCTTCGGAGAGTGATTCGCAAATCCAAGACTTGAAAAAATATTTTTCACAAAAGGAAAGTCTGGAGCGAAAGTCGGACGGACGGGACCGTATGGATGGGTGTTGGTAATTGTGCAAAATTGCTCACTTCGATCGGAAACGAGCTTTCATTGACCCGCGGCTGGCGAATTTTTATCAGCCGTTGGTCAGCGAAGGAATTGCCGGTAGAACAAAACAGCGGTGATGAGCAGTCCAATTCCACTGATGATCCGGCGCACGTAGGCTTGCGGGATTTTTTGCGAGTAGGTTGATCCGAAATAATATCCGGCAACGGCTCCCACGGTCATGATCCCGGCTTTCGGCCAATCGATCAACCCTCCGGCGATAAAGATGACGGCCGCCACGATATTGATCAGCGAGCCGAGAACATTCTTCAGCGCGTTCATCTGGTGAATGTTCGTGAGTCCGAGGACACCGAGCGAGGCGAGCATCAGAATGCCGTTTCCTGCGCCAAAATATCCCCCGTAAATGCCCACGCCAAATTGAACGAACAGGGCGACCAGAAGAAAGCCTTGCGAGGGAACGTGTTGCTGGCCTTCCTCGATCCGGTTTTTGGCGAAATTTTTGAAAACACCCTGGGCGAGGAAAAGAACGGTGGCGAAAAGGAGGAGAAACGGGACCAATTTGGAAAATGCTTTGTCACTGGTATTGATCAACAGCCAACTCCCAATCCCGCCACCGACGAGGCTGACGGGCACGAGCCGTTTCAGCCAAAGCTTGTTTTCCGCGATATGCTCACGAAATCCAAAAATGCTCCCTGCCGTCCCGATGACGAGGGCGAGGGTGCTGGTCGCGTTCGCAACAATGGCCGGGGTGCCAAGAAGGAGGAGCACGGGAAATGTGACCATGGTGCCGCCCCCAGCGACGGCGTTGATGGTTCCAGCGGCAAAAGCGGCCACGAGTAGGCTCAGGATTTCCTGAATTGACATGACTTCAGGGGTTGTTACGCCGATCTACCCCAACAAGCCCAGCATTATCGACCTTTTCGAGTCGCCAATCCCACGGGAAGAGACTGGCTTTGCGCCAAGTGAAGATCCAAGGATCGACGAGGCGGTTTACTTCGGTAGTAATGAAATCGGTCAATCCCGGGCCATTCCCCGTGAGGGTGATGTTGGTTGTGATTGTTGCCGTTTCAGGGCCGAGCTCGACTTGCGTTCCTTGCGGCTTAATGGTGACTACGAAAAATTGCCGAAGGACCTCGCGGAGATCCGTGACCGCGGAGTCGCGGGTGTGGCCAAACCGATCGGTGTAGTTTTCGACAAAAAAGCCCTTCACGCGTCGCCAATTCCGATTTTCAAGGGCGCTGAGAAAATTTTTCTGGTGAAGTTCGATTTGCCGACGCGGCTGCCAAAGATTAAAACAATGAATGCCGAGAAGAACGACGCCAAAAATGAACAGCCGCCAGCCCCAGGCGTGGACTTTGATGACGGGCAGAGACATAAGACGAGATGGATAGCATCAAATACCGCCCAAATGTAGCGGCAATTATTCAACGCGCAGACGGATTGATCCTGGTGGGCGAACGGCGCGACTACGCCGGGGCGTGGCAGTTTCCGCAGGGCGGGGTCGATCCCGGGGAAACTCTGCGGCAGGCTCTCGAGCGTGAGGTGTGGGAAGAGGTTGGACTTCTGGCTGATGCCTATGTTGTCGGAGAAATGCACGGACCCTACCGCTATGAGTTCACCCGGAAACGAAAAAAATGGGCGTTCGACGGTCAGGAGCAGCATTATTTTTTGCTCCATGCCAACCCGGGTTGCGCGCCGAAAATCGAGGTCCGAAATCCTGAGTTTCGTACTCTGCAATGGATTCCGCCCGTGGAGTTTCGCATCAGTTGGCTGCCGGAAATGAAAAAACCGGTTTATCGTCAGGTCTTCCAAGACTTCTTCAAAGTCGAGATCACTGGTTAAACGAACGGCTGAAATTTGCAAAGCCGGTGGAGTCGCTTAGTATGGGCCTCCCAAAACCTTCCGATATGAGTATCATCAGCCCCGAACGGCTGGAAAAAATCCAGCTTAGCAACGACGAGATCGCCCGTTACTCGAGGCATCTGATCATGCCGGAGGTGACGTTGGACGGTCAGAAAAAACTCAAGGCAGCAAAAGTTCTTTGCATCGGTGCCGGCGGACTCGGTTCGCCGATCGCTCTGTATCTAGCGGCGGCAGGCATCGGCACGATCGGCTTGGTCGATTTCGACACGGTCGATTTCTCCAATCTGCAACGCCAGATCCTTCACGGCACGAAGGACGTTGGACGGAAGAAAATTCTCTCCGCCCGCGATCGGATTCGCGACGTAAACCCGAACGTCCAGGTCGTCCTGCACGACACCTTGTTCCGCTCCGACAACGCCATGGAGATAGTCGCTCCCTACGACATCGTGATCGATGGCACGGATAATTTTCCCACGCGTTACCTGTCCAACGACGTCTGCGTTTTCCAGAAAAAACCTAACATCTACGGCTCGATCTTCCGCTTTGATGGTCAATGCACCATCTTCGCCCCTCACCTCGGCGGTCCTTGCTACCGATGCATGTTCCCCGAGCCGCCACCGCCCGGCATGGTCCCGAGCTGCGCGGAGGGTGGTGTTCTCGGGATTCTTCCCGGCATCATTGGCGTGATGCAGGCGATCGAAGCGGTCAAACTCATCATCGGCATCGGCGAAACGCTCATGGGCCGATTGATGAACTTCGACGCGCTAACGATGAAATTTCGCGAGTTTAAACTCCGACGCGATCCGAAGTGCCCTGTTTGCAGCGAACATCCGACCATTACCGAGCCCATCGACTACGAGATCTTCTGCGGCGTGCCCCAAGCAGCGGAAAAACTCGCCAAGGACGCCGATGTTCCATCGATCACGTCGAAAGAACTGAAAGAGCGCCTCGATCGCGGCGATAAAGTGGTTCTGCTAGACGTGCGTGAGCGGTTCGAGTGGGACATCTGCCATCTTCCTAGCGCGACCCTTATCCCGCTCAACCAACTCCCCTCCCGGATGAGCGAGCTCGACTCGGCCGACGAAATTATTGTCCACTGCAAGATTGGCAATCGCAGCGTTACCGCGTTCCACGTCCTGCAGGATGCCGGCTTCGGAAAGTTGCTCAATCTTACAGACGGCCTCGTGACTTGGACCGACCAAGTGGACCCGGCATTTCCAAAATACTAGCCAGCTCGAATGGACCGTGTGCGCTTGATCCAACTCCTGCGTTGCCCGGAAACGATGCAGCCCGTGCGCGAGGCCACCGCCGCCGAACTCACAGCCTGTAACCAGCGCATTGCCGCGGGCGAGATTGCCACCCGCAGCGGAACCCTGTGCACCGCGCCGCTCACCGCCGCACTCATCCGCGAAGATGCGAGCTTGCTATTTCCCGTGGAAAATGGAATCCCAGTCATGCTCATCGGCGAGGCCCTCGTCATTCGCTGAGTTTCGTCACCAAAATTCCTTCCGCTCATGCCCGAATCCACTCGCAGCCCGGTCAAAAAAATTATCCTCGACGATCTTGATCAGGGAGAACTAGTCGAAGCAGACACCTACAAAAAGAAGCTCAAGGAATACCAGCTCTCACTGCTCAATCTTCAACTCCGCCTCAGCAAAACCAAGCGCTCTGTCATCATGGTCTTCGAGGGACCCGACGCGGCCGGCAAAGGGGGCGCAATCAAGCGCGTCACGGAACGGCTCGATCCCCGGATGTATCGCGTTTACTCCGTTGTTAAGCCGACCTCTGAAGAGTATCTCCACCATTACCTCTGGCGTTTCTGGAACAAACTCCCCCAATACGGTCAGATCGCCATCTTCGACCGTTCGTGGTATGGCCGATTACTTGTCGAACGCGTCGAAGGCTTTGCCCGCGAGGAGGAGTGGAAGCGCGCCGACCGGGAGATTAATGAATTCGAAAAAACGTTGGCCGACGATGGCACGATTCTTTTCAAATTCTACATCCATATCACGAAGGACGAGCAACTCACTCGCTTCAAAGCCCGCGAGGCCGATCCCTATAAACACTGGAAAATCAGCGATGAAGACTGGCGCAACCGCCACAAATGGAACGAGCACAACCTAGCCGCCCAAGAATGCTTCGAGAAAACCTCCACACGCCATGCCCCTTGGCTCATCGTTCCTGGTAATTACAAGTGGACGGCCCGGCTCAAAGTGCTCAAAAACATCACCAAACGACTAGACGAGATTGACCTGACCTAGTTTCTCAGCATGGCTTCTAAAACCCCGGGCTCTACGACTCAACAGAGCAGAAGCCAACTGGCCATAGACATCGTCCGCAAACTCTGGCTGCCTCTGGGCTTTCCGCTTCTCTGTGTTGCCGCACTCACTTTGTTGTTTCCCTATTTACCAAGGGGACTGCGGTGGCCGCTGCGCTTGCTCAGCCTACCTTTTTTGATTTGGACTCTGGTCGGATTCACCACTCTCTCTCACTATTTGGTGAAGGGCTGGCCCGCCCTTAGTAGAGGATTTACCCGTCTGGAGTGGCCTGAAAAATGGCGCTGGCGCTGGGAATGGTCACTCGCCGCCATTCTTTTTGCAGTTGCCAGTGTCCATATATTCTTGGTTGCCCGATCGATGTCCACTGCTCTCCTCAGCATCGACGAAATCGGAACCATCAAGCTCTATAGCGCCCAAGGTGCCTCTAAAGTCATCACGAACTACGGTCTGGCCAAAAATCACATTCTCTTCAACCTCGCCAACTCTCTCCTCCCCGGCAGCAACTCTTTCAACCCGTTCCGAGCCCGAATGCTTTCCCTCGTTGCAGTCACCTGCACGTGGGCAGCGCTCGCCTGGATGGGTTGGAAACGAAAATGCCTCCTCGAATATGGCCTCATTGCAGGCATGATTGGCCTCAACCAGCAACTCCTCCAACTCAACTTTCAAGCACGCGGCTATGGTTTCATCTTTTGCTTCGCCTTGATTGGCTCACTCGCCCTTTGCGAATATCTCCGCACGGGACGTTACCTCTGGCTGCTCGGCCTTACCACCATCCTCGGCACTTACACCGTTCCGTCTTATCTCGTCTTTGGCGGTTCCCTGATGCTCCTCCTCTTCCTCACTACCCGTAGAGCGACGGTCTTTCGTGCCGGATTTCTCACTTTTGGGGTCACGCTCTTCCTCTACTTCCCTGTCCTCGGGCAGCTCATGCACGTCTCCGCTGGCTACGATGATTCCTATGGCGAGGCCTACAAAAACTTCGGCAACGTCTGCTCCACTCTGGCCTACTGCATTCCCCCATTCTGGGAACCCCGCGAACTCGGCTTCTTTGTCCTTCTCATTGGTTTCGCCCTCGCTCCTCTCCTCTTAAAAGCACCACTGAGACACGAATGGAGGGCCATGCAACTTCTCCTCACAGCGACCGGCATTTTCATCGCTTTTTGCCTCTTCCTTAAAACGCCTCCGCCTCGCGTCACCGCCTTTCTGGCCGCTCCATTATTGGTAACCTCGGCCTTGACCGCCGGTGCCACGCTTCGCCACCCGGTCATCCGCTGGCTACAACCGCTCGCTGCCGCACTCCTCTTCGGAAGCCTCAGTTGGTTCGGATTAAAAACCATTCGCAACTATGAATTCGATCCCCGTAGTAACCTTGCCGAAGTTGGACAAATGGCGATCAACCTCGCTCCCACCAATGGTGTTGTCTGGGTCTCCAGCGGCCAGACCAACTATAAAGTCTATCTCGAAAAAATCTGCCCCGTCATCGTGGGGAAGTTACCCCATGACCTCTTTCGCAACGGACGAGCCCTCCTGATCGAGGACGTCGGTTCAAGCATCGACGCCTCTCTAGCAGACATGACCCAACAAACTCCCGGAGCACTGATGTTCCCCGTCTTGCGAGGTAACCGCCTTTCTCACCGTATTTGGTTTACCCTCCCGCCCGCCTACGACCTGCTCGCCCTCACTCTCAACAATCTCCCAGCAGATCCTAATCTCCTCGATCGCGACTTCGAAACCGGCCTCCTCCTCCCTGCCAGCAGCCAATTCCGTTGCCAGCCGACATCGCTCAAAATCCGATCCCTCAACCTCTGGAGCAAAAATGGCTGGGAAGGTGCTACCGTCACCGTCCGCATCGAAACCGCTGACCATAAACCCCGCCCCCTCCCCCAACAACGCCTCCTCATCGAAGCCCAAACCGTGTCCGTGGACCTGCACGGCCTCCATGCCTCCGCCATTATCATTAGTCTCCTTAAAAACGGCCACCCCATCGAGCTAAATGAAGTCTTCGCCATCACCGATCCATAGGCCGCCCTCTTGGACATTTTCAGCACGATTCTTTTCAAATTCTACCTCCACATCACCAAACGACGAGACGAGATCGCTTTGGGTTGATTCGGCTTGAGCCTCGGCGGTGTCTGTTCGGGCGCTTTCAACCCCTCCAATATTTCGCTCAAGGCACTCACGAACTCCCTGTTGCATGGGAAGGAGCCGAACGGTGGACTGTCCCGAAAAAAAAGAAGCCGGATCTTGCGATCCGGCTTCTTTTTTTAGTGGCAGCTTTTTCTAGCCGACAGCTGGTGCGAATTCCTCAATGTCGGTCGATTCCTCGGTGACATCGTCGAGGGTTTCGACCATGTCCACCGTCTTGGTCTGACGATAACCGGGGAAACCGGTTCCGGCTGGAATGAGATGGCCCATGATGACGTTTTCCTTGAAGCCGCGCAGGATGTCGATCTTGCCCAAGGTGGCCGCTTCGGTGAGGACGCGGGTGGTATCTTGGAACGACGCTGCCGAGATGAACGAATCGGTTTCGAGCGAGGCTTTGGTGATGCCGAGGAGCACGGGGCTGGCTTCCGCTGGTTTGCCACCTTTTTCGATGACGGCAGCGTTTTCCTTGTCGAACTCGAGCCGATCGATCTGATCGCCCCAGAGGAGCGAGGTGTCGCCGGGTTCGGTGACTTTCACTTTCCGCAACATCTGGCGGACGATGATTTCGATATGCTTGTCGTTGATCTCAACGCCTTGCAGGCGGTAAACCTCTTGCACTTCGTTGACCAAATGCTCTTGGAGCGCTTGCGGTCCACAAACATCGAGGATGTCATGCGGCGGCACGGGGCCGTCCGTGAGTTGCGAGCCTTTTTTCACGAAATCGCCCTTCGTGACGATGATGTGTTTGGCGAGCGGAACGAGGTGTTCCTCTTCCGCGCCAGTCTCGGCGTCCTTGACGATGATTTTGCGTTTTCCGCGGACGGTGCCAGCGATCTCAACGATGCCGTCGATCTTGGCAATCTCGGAAGCGTCTTTCGGACGGCGCGCTTCGAAAAGCTCGGCGACACGGGGCAGACCACCGGTGATGTCCTTGGTTTTCGCGACTTTACGCGGCGTTTTGGCGAGGAGTTGGCCGCCTTGGACTTTTTTGCCCTCGGCGACGGAGATGTGCGCTCCGGCAGGAATCGAGTAGCTGGCAATGATCTCGCCGTTCTCGCCCATGATGACGATTTGCGGGTGGAGATCCTCTTTGTGCTCGATGACCACGGTGCCTTTGACCCCAGTTTGCTCGTCGATATCGGTTTTGACCGTGACGCCGCGGATCATGTCGCGGAATTCGACAATGCCAGGTTTCTCGGTAAGAATCGGGACGTTGTAAGGATCCCATTGCACGAGCGTATCGCCGGCTTTGACCTTGCTGTTGTCAGCGAAGGCGATAACCGCGCCAATGACAACGTTGTGTTTCTCGAGTTCGCGACCGTCTTCGGCAAAGATGGCGACCGAGCCGTTCTTGTTGAGAACGATCCAGTTACCGTCCAGCGATTGGACAACGCGCAGGTCGATGAAACGAATCTCGCCTTTGTTTTTCGCCTTGATGATCGGCTGCTTGAAGGTCTGCGATGCGACGCCGCCGATGTGGAAGGTACGCATGGTGAGCTGGGTGCCGGGTTCGCCGATGGACTGGGCGGCGATGATGCCGACTGCCTCGCCGAGACGGATAAGTCCGCCGGTGGCCAGGTTGCGTCCGTAGCAAAGGGCACAAACGCCGCGACCGGTCTCACAGGTGAGGACGGAGCGGATTTTGAGTTGCTCGACGCCGAGCTTATCAATCGCGTCGGCAGCGTTCTCATCGACCATATGGTTCGCTTTGATGAGGGTTTTGCCGCTGACAGTGTCCTTGATGGTCTCGCAGGAAACACGGCCGATGATGCGGGTTTTCAGGTCCACAACTTCCTCGTCGCCTTCGTAGATTGGGCGAACCACGATGCCGTTGGTCGTGCCGCAATCAGGCTCGTTGATGATCACGTCTTGGGACGCATCGACGAGTTTCCGAGTGAGATAACCGGAGTCGGCAGTCTTCAGCGCGGTATCGGAGAGACCTTTACGAGCGCCGTGAGTCGAGATGAAGTAATCCAGAACGGAGAGACCTTCGCGGAAGTTCGCGGTGATCGGACGTTCGATAATGTCGCCGGAAGGTTTGGCCATGAGGCCGCGCATGCCGCCGAGTTGGTTAACCTGAGTGCGGTTACCGCGAGCGCCGGAGTCGACCATGAGCCAGACCGGGTTGATTTCCTTACGGCCTTCGTTGTGCTGCAAGGTTCTGAACATAACGTCCGAGATGGCGTTGCCAGCCTGGGTCCAGATATCGACGACTTTATTATAGCGTTCGCCGGGAGTGATGATACCGGAGCGGAATTGCTTCTCAACCGTGCCGACTTCCTTGCGAGCGTGATCAATGGAAAGATGTTTTTCCGGTGGAATAATCATGTCCACGATACCGACGGAGACACCGGCTTTCGTTGCCCAGCGGAAACCGAGTTCCTTGAGCAAATCGAGCGAGACAACGGTTTCTTTTTGGCCCGCAACTTGGTAAGTGCGGAAAATAACGTCGGACAGTTGCTTCTTCGAGCAGGTTTTATTGAAGAAACCGAGGTTCGATGGCCAGATTTGGTTGAACAAGACACGTCCGGCAGTCGTTTCGAGAATCCGGGAAGTGGTATCGCCAAAGTGACTGACCTTGCCGAAATCGGGGTTCTTGAAGCGGACGCGATCGTGAACTTTCACACCGCCCTCAGTCATCGCAAATTCGACTTCGCTGGCATCGGCAAACAAAGGTTTGCGTGGCTCGGCGGAACCGTCGGTGATTTTCCGAGGTTCCTGCGTGAGGTAGTAGCAGCCGAGAACGATGTCCTGCGATGGAGTCATCACGGGCTTACCGCTGGAAGGCGAGAAGATGTTGTTGGTCGCAAGCATCAACATGCGAGCTTCCATCTGAGCTTCCACCGAAAGCGGGACGTGAACGGCCATCTGGTCACCGTCGAAGTCAGCGTTGTAAGCTGTGCAAACGAGTGGGTGAATGCGAATCGCTTCGCCTTCGATCAGCATCGGCTCGAAAGCCTGAATGGAAAGACGGTGCAGGGTCGGGGCGCGGTTGAGCAGGATCGGATGTCCCTTAGTTACTTCGTCGAGAATATCCCAGACTTCGGGAGTTTGTTTCTCGATGAGTTTTTTCGCGCTGCGAACGGTATGAACGTAGCCCATTTCCTTGAGGCGACGAATGATGAATGGCTCGAACAAAACGAGAGCCATTTTCTTCGGCAAACCGCATTGGTGAAGCTTGAGTTCCGGCCCGATGACGATGACCGAACGACCCGAATAATCGACGCGTTTGCCGAGCAAGTTCTGGCGGAAACGACCACCTTTGCCCTTGAGCATATCGCTGAGGGATTTGAGCGGACGATTACCGGCACCCGTAACGGCACGACCGTGGCGGCCGTTGTCGAAGAGCGCGTCCACTGCTTCCTGGAGCATGCGTTTTTCGTTGCGAATAATCACTTCCGGCGTTTTCAGCTGGAGAAGATTTTTCAGACGATTGTTGCGGTTGATAACGCGGCGATAGAGATCGTTCAGATCGGACGTCGCAAAACGACCGCCTTCGAGCGGAACGAGTGGGCGCAGGTCCGGAGGAATGACCGGGAGCACCGCTAAGATCATCCATTCCGGACGGGAATGAGACGACGCAAAGCCTTGAACGAGCTTGATGCGCTTGGCCAGTTTCTTCCGAATTTGCTTGGACTTGGTGTTGCCCATTGCCTCCTCGAGTTCCTTTGCAAGAACGGCGAGATCGGCTAGGGAAAGGAGCGTTTTGATCGCCTCGGCTCCCATGCCAGCGGTGAAGTTGCCTTCGCCGTATTGCTCGACTGCCTCGCGATACTCAGGCTCGGTGAGAAGCTGGCACTTGGTCAGCGGCGTCTGGCCCGGATCAATCACGATGTAATCCTCGTAATAGATGACGCGCTCGAGCTGGCGCCCGCTCATGTCGAGCATCAAACCGATGCGGGAAGGCATGCATTTGTAGAACCAGATGTGGGAAACCGGCACGGCCAATTCGATGTGGCCCATCCGTTCGCGACGAACGCGGCTGAGGGTGACTTCGACGCCGCAACGGTCGCAGATCACGCCCTTGTGTTTGATGCGCTTGTATTTTCCGCAGGAGCATTCCCAGTCCCGGGTTGGGCCGAAAATGCGTTCGCAGAACAGACCGCCTTTTTCAGGCTTGAAGGTGCGATAATTGATCGTCTCGGGATTCTTGACCTCGCCGCGGCTCCAGGAACGAATGGAGTCGGGGGAAGCGACATTGATCCCTACTTGGTCGAAGCCGACCGAGCGTTCTTCACCGAAAACTTCACGTAGATTTGTATCGAGCATATTTTATGAGATGACTGGCTGTAGTGGGAAAAAACCGGGAGTGCTGCCCCCCGGTTAGGAGGCGAGCAACTCCGTTTGGCCGGGCGCTTTGCCGCCGACTTTGAAATCGAGGCAGAGGCTCTGCATTTCTTTGACGAGCACGTTGAAGGATTCCGGCGTGCCGGCCTCCAGCGAGTTGTCGCCTTTAACGATGGATTCGTAAATCCGAGTGCGTCCTTGGACGTCGTCCGACTTGACGGTGAGCAATTCTTGCAAGGTGTAGGCAGCGCCATAAGCTTGAAGCGCCCAGACTTCCATTTCCCCGAAACGCTGGCCGCCGTATTGGGCTTTGCCGCCCAACGGTTGCTGCGTGACGAGCGAGTAAGGTCCGACGGCGCGGGCGTGGATCTTATCCGCGACCAAGTGACCAAGTTTCAACATGTAGATATAACCAACGACCACACGCTGGTCGAACTTGTCGCCAGTGCGCCCGTCGTAAAGATCGGATTTGCCGTTCTCGTTGGTCCACGTGAAGCCATCGACTTTCTCGGCCTGACGGAGGTATTCGCGGATTTTGAGTTCATCGATACCGTCGAAAACCGGGGTGGCAACCTTGAAGCCCAACGCTTTGGCGGCAACGCCCAAGTGGGTTTCGAGAACCTGACCGACGTTCATGCGCGAAGGCACGCCCAGCGGGTTGAGCACGATTTCTACCGGCGTTCCGTCGGCGAGGAACGGCATGTCTTCCTCAGGAACGATTCGGGCAACAACGCCCTTGTTTCCGTGGCGACCGGCCATTTTGTCACCCACCGAGAGCTTGCGCTTGCTAGCGATGAAGACTTTGACTTCCTTGATGATACCGGGGTCGATGTCGTCGCCGCTTTCAACGCGATCCATTGAGCGCTCTTTTTCGAGCTCGAGTTCTTGGAATTTCGGCTCAAAGGACGAAATGATCTCGCGGATTTTATTGCGAATCGGGCTTGGGTCGATGTCGATGTGATCATACACGCCCGCCAACTTGCGCAGGAGGGTTTTGGTGATCTTACGGTTAGCAGGGATAATGATTTCGCCCGTTTCAGCGTTGACCACGTCGAGCGGGATTTTTTCGCCGAGGAGGACGTTCGAAAGCGACTCAGTGAGTTCTTCGGTCAGTTCGTCCTTTTTCTTGCGATAATCGTCGTCAATCGTTTTGGCTTGGCGTTTCGCCTCGGAAGGCGTGACCTTGCTCCGAGTGATTTCCTTGCGGGAGGACATTTTCACGTCCATCACGATGCCGTAAGTCCCAGAAGGAACGGTCAGCGAGGTGTCTTTCACGTCGGCCGCTTTTTCGCCGAAGATGGCACGCAGGAGGCGCTCTTCAGGAGCCAATTCAGTCTCGGATTTCGGAGTGATCTTACCAACGAGGATGTCGCCGGGCTTCACTTCGGCACCGATACGAATAACGCCGTCGGGTCCAAGGTTGCGGAGAGCTTCCTCGGAGACGTTCGGGATGTCTCGCGTGATTTCCTCTGGTCCGAGCTTGGTGTCGCGGGCGCCGATATCGAATTCGTCGATGTGAATCGAGGTGTAGATGTCCTCTTTCACGACTTTTTCGGAGATCATGATCGCGTCTTCGAAGTTGTAGCCGTTCCAAGGCATGAACGCGACAAGCACGTTGCGACCGAGGGCGAGTTCGCCCTTGTCGGTGTTCGGACCGTCGGCAATGACCATGTTCTTTTTGACGGTCTGACCTTTTTTAATGATCGGCCGCTGGTTAACACAGGTGCCGGCGTTGGACCGCATGTATTTGCGGAGTTCGTAAACGTAAATGCCGTTTTCTGGATCGGTCTTCAGCTTGCGCTTGGAGTCGGGAATTTTCCCGTCCGGCGTAATGATGATCTGATCGCCGGTAACGGAGGCTGCGACACCATTCGCTTCGGCGACGATAACAGCGCGGGAATCGCGGGCCACTTTGCCCTCCATGCCCGTGCCCACGAGCGGGGCCTCGGAAACGATCAGCGGAACGCCTTGGCGTTGCATGTTAGAGCCCATCAATGCGCGGTTCGCATCGTCGTGCTCAAGGAACGGAATCAATCCGGCAGCCACGGAAACCAGCTGCTTCGGCGAGACGTCCATGTAGTGAACCTTGGCAGGCTCCACTTCGAGGAAGTCACCCCGGTAACGGACCGACACCGTCGGAGCCGTAAAATTCCCTTTTTCGTCCACTGGTGAATTCGCCTGCGCGACCAAGTAGTTTTCCTCGCGATCGCCGGTCAGATAGTCAATCTGGTCGGTTGCGCGACCGTCTGCTACTTTGCGATAGGGCGTTTCAATGAAGCCGAAATCGTTGATTCGGGCATACGTGGACATCGAGCTGATCAGACCGATGTTCGGACCTTCCGGAGTCTCGATCGGGCAGATGCGGCCGTAATGCGATGGATGGACGTCGCGCACCTCGAAACCGGCACGATCGCGGCTCAAACCGCCTGGCCCGAGGGCCGAAAGACGGCGCTTGTGCGTCAGCTCGGCGAGCGGGTTCGTCTGATCCATGAATTGCGAGAGCTGACTCCGACCGAAGAAATCGCGAATGACCGCGGAAAGAGCCTTCGGATTGATCAACTTTTGCGGGGTCATACCCTCAATGTTCACGTCGAACAATGTCATGCGCTCCTTGACGAGGCGTTCAGTCCGGGCCAGGCCCACGCGGCACTGGTTGGCGAGCAATTCCCCAACGGTGCGAACGCGACGGCTGCCCAAGTGATCGATGTCGTCGAGCAGGCCCTCGTTGTTACGGAGCAAAATGAGATACTTCATTGCTGCCACGAAGTCTTCCTTCGTCATGCAGCGCTCACTGAGATCGACATTGATGCCGAGCTTTTGGTTGATTTTGTAGCGACCGACACGACCGAGATCGTATTTTTTCGGATCGAAGAACAGACGTTTGAGCAATCCGCGGGCGTTTGCCGCTGTGGGTGGATCACCAGGGCGGAGCTTGCGATAAATATCCTTAAGCGCCTCTTCCTCGTCGTGAGCGGGATCTTTTTTCAGCGCCTTGATGATCGAATCGTCCTTCGTGATATCGACGACTTGGACCTCGGTGAGACCAAGAGCCATGATCTGGCGGATGGTAGCCACGGTGAGCGGCTCGAAGGCACGAGCGACGGTGATTTCCCCGTCACGCACATCGGCGGTGAGGACTTTCGTGGCAAGATCTTCGTCCTCCAGTTTGCTGGTCAGTTTGAGTGTTTCAACATCGTAGAACAGACCGATGATCTCGGCGTCGGAACCGTAGCCCAGCGCACGCAGGAAGGTAGTCGCGAGGAATTTCCGGCGACGTTTGCGGCGATCGAGATAAATGTAGAGCAGATCGCTGGTGTCATATTGGACTTCCAGCCAGGAACCGCGGTCAGGAATGATCCGGAAGCTGTGCAAAAGCTTACCGTTAAGGTGGACCGTCGATTCGAAGGCAATGCCAGGCGAGCGATGCAATTGGGAAACAACCACGCGTTCGGCGCCGTTGATCACGAAGGTTCCTTGCAGGGTCATGAGCGGAATTTCGCCCATGTAAACTTTTTCTTCCTTGACCGCTTTCTCTTCGCGGAGTTGGAAAGTGACGTGGAGCGGCGCACTGAAAGTCTGGCTTTCGCGCTGAGACTCCATGGAGGTGAGCTTGGGCTCGCCGATTTCGTAGCTAGCAAAATCGAGGACGATCTTGTCGTCGTAGCTTTGGATCGGGAAAACCTCCTTGAAAACAGACTGGAGGCCAGTGTTTTTCCGCTTACTAGGCGGAACGTCCTTTTGCAAAAACTCAATGTAGGAGTTGAGCTGGACTTCGATTAAATTCGGTGGTTCGATCGCTTCTTTGAGTTTGCCGAAGTAGATTCTTTCTGACATAGATGGGCGGTCGGTCTGGAGTTAGGAATCAGCCACTCGCTGACCGTTGGAGTGGCTGAGGATTGACGAAATGATGGTGAATTCCGGGAAAAAGCGGGAGACAAGAATAGCCCCAGCTGAAACCTCTGTCAAACTGAGGTTTTCACTGTGGCTGATTTTAATTCTGGAACTAAATCCGGGGTTTAAAATTTGTCTTCTTTCGCGGACAGTCTGTCTTGAACAACTAACACGCTACGATAAGACTTTTTTGCCGACTGCAAACAAAAAGTTCCTACCGCGACGGACACAGGGAGATCGCTTTCGCGAAACATTCCTGTTGTCTAATCGCAGGCAGCGATGGAGCAAACGCTCCATCGCTGCGTTGCGAAAAAGGATTACTTAATTTCGACCTTGGCGCCGGCTGCTTCGATCTTTTTCTTGATCTCTTCAGCTTCTTCCTTGGTGACGCCTTCTTTGACTGCCTTAGGAGCAGACTCAACGAGGGCTTTTGCTTCAGCGAGGCCGAGGCCTGCGACTGCCGCACGAACTTCTTTAATGACGCCGATTTTATTGGCGCCGATTTCTTTGAGGATGACGTCGAAGGTGGTCTTCTCTTCAACTGCGGCAGCGGCTGCACCACCAGCGGCGGGAGCTGCGGCGGCGGCAACGGGAGCTGCTGCGCTCACGCCCCATTTGGTTTCGAGTTCTTTAACGAGAGAGGCAACTTCCAGAACGGTCAGGCCGCTGAGTTGTTCGACTAATGCATTGGTATCTGCCATGGTATTTTTTTTCTAACGGTATCGGTGAGTCTCAAAGCTTTGAGTCGATTAAGACCAGCAGCCGCTGGTCCGCCGAGGAACCCTTTGTTTGATGTTTGTTTTTGTTTTGTTAAGTGCGCTCCGTTTTTAACGACGCAGCGCAAAAGTTTCTGTCTAAATTAAGCGGCCGGGGCAGCGTCTCCAGCGGGAGCAATTGGCTCCACAGCAACTGCTTCTGGAGCGGCGGGTTCTGGAGCAACTGCCTCTGGAGCGGCAGGTTCTGCCGAATCGACCGGCGCGGGTTCCGCCGATGCTTCGGGGGTTGCCGATGTTTCCGGGGATGCCGGGCTGTTTTCGCTGTCTTGCTTGGCTTTTGAGGCCAGCAAACGGGCCAAGCTGGCGCCTGGTTCGTTGAGCGTGCGGACGAGTTGACTGGCCGGCGCCTGCAGAACGCCCAACAAAGTAGCTTGGAGAACTTCCTTCGGCGGCAAGTCCGCGAGAGATTTAACCTCGTCAGCGGAGAGCAGCGCGTTATCAAGAACGCCCATCCGCACCACCGGCTTTTGGAATTCCGCGGTGAAAGTCTTCAAGACCTTGGCCGCCGCGCAAACGTCCACTTCACCGGTAACAATCGCGGTCTGGCCGCTGAGCGATTCGCTGAAATCGGGATAGCCCAGTTCGGTGGCGGATTTCTTCAGGAACGAATTCTTGACCACGTGGCACTGAGCCCCGACGCCGGCGAGCCGGTTCCGGAGTTCGGAAAACTGGTGAACGCGCAGTCCTGTGTAATCAGTAACCAGCAGAAAAGGCGAGGCGTTGAGCGACTTGGAAAGGTCGGCAACGATGGATTTTTTTTCGAGTCTCATGAAATGGAAAAGTTAGGCTTTCAGGAAGGGTGAGGCGTCCACTTTGATGCCCGGGGTCATGGTCGCGGCGAGGGCGATATTGTCCACAAAACGACCCTTGGCGGCGGACGGCCGAGCTTTGACGATCGCATCGATCACTGCTTTACCGTTTTCAACCAATTGGTCAGCGGCAAAGGAAAATTTTCCGACCGGAACGGCGACGTTACCGTTTTTGTCGAGCTTGAACTCGACGCGGCCGGCTTTGACTTCCCGAATTGCTTTCGCGGTATCATCCGTCACGGTGCCAGTCTTCGGATTGGGCATCAAACCACGTGGTCCGAGCACTTTACCGAGCTTGCGAACCTCCGCCATGGCGGCTGGGGTGGCGATTGCCACATCGAAATCTTGGAAACCACCGACGCATTTCTCGATCATGTCCTTGAAACCGACATACTCAGCACCTGCTTCTCGAGCGGCTTCAGCAGAGGAGCCTTCGGCGAAAACGAGCACGCGGACCAATTTGCCGGAACCGTGAGGCAACGGGCAAGTTCCGCGGACCATTTGGTCGGACTGGCGCGGATCGACACCGAGGCGGATGGATAGGGTCACCGTCTGGTCGAACTTGACGGGCTCAAATTTCTTGAGATTCTGCACGGCCTCCTCAAGTGAGTAAGCCTTGGCTTTGTCCACCAAGGCGAGGGCGGCTTTGTAACGTTTGGAGCGATTTTTTTGCATAGGTTTTGGCAGTTCGGGCGAGTCAATATTACAGACTCTCCTGCGGGTCCCACTTTCGCGGGACAGAGGCTATCGTCGGACTTCGACGGTTTTGCAAATGGAAAAATATAGATTTTTTTAATTTTTCACAGCTCATTGGAGGTGCTTTTGCCACCCCTTACAGAGAGATCGTGTCGCGAAGGACGTTTCCTACCAGCAAACGTCCGCGGTCATCCAACTCCCTGCGTGCCTGTGGAAGGTCCGTCTCCGCAAGGAATCTATGAATTTGTTTGCCCTGCTGCTTTACCAGTGCATAGTAGCCTTCGCTCTTGCGCCGAAAAGGTCAGGGAGTAATTTTGTCAGTCCAGTCCAGTGGCGTCCGATACGTGTGCTTAGCTCATACTAACCAGATGCCAGATCGCAAAACGGTATCGGAAGGCAATTTTATTCGCTCAAAAATCGTCGTAAGTAGCTAAAAATCAAATAGTTCGGGGCGTAGCTTAGCTTGGTAGAGCGCCTGGTTTGGGAGCGGATTTGACAGTTTTATCCTAATTGCGCAGACTTGATCTTACGTGCGCAAATACCTGAAAATAAGATGTTTATATCTTTTTCAAACTATCTCACTTGATCTCAATGGGACTCATTTATCTGATAGCGGGTTACTAAATCGGGTTACTAAATGATAAACTGCTAACATCCGTTCCTTATTAACGCAGGGGCTTACTTTTCTCCCCATATTTCAGCCATAATAGATTGAGGAAACAGGTTCTTCCTGCAACCCCCTCACCCGTCAATTCAATGGCAAAATTCAGTTATTACTCACCGGTAATCTCGCGATTTCTGGTTTCCGTCCTCTACCACGAGGCGAAACGTCGCCGGATTCCCATGACAAAACTCGTCAATCTGCTGCTTACCCAGCAATTGAGCGGATCAGAAAGCTGGCTACAGACCCAAAGTCTGCGTCTGGCGGAAGATCCATCCCCCGTTAAGCTCTGACGGGATTCATCAGTAAAAACGGCACGCAACCGACCTTCAAAGGGTCGGTTTTTTTGTGCCCAAATCCAAAACATCAACCACACGAAAGGAATCAGTTATATGGCCATCATACTTGAAGCCAGTTACAGCAAAAAACTCGGTCTGCCCAATTACAGCAGCCACAGTTACGTCGTCAGCATCCGCACGG